>PMDS01000026.1 GCA_003155655.1 Melioribacter sp. | reverse complement strand
AGTTTTAAAATCAATTGGCGTAAATGCAGTTTTAGCGTAACGTGAGTTAGTAAGTAATTAATTTTATAAAACTCTAAATTTTGCGGGGTAAATAAAATGCTTTCTCGGCTTCTTAGAATTTTACTAATATCATTTAGTCTTATTACCGCTCAGCAAAACCCGGGTTCAATAACAGGTTATGCCGACCTGGTACCAACTGATTATCAGCCTTATCCTGGTAAATAATCAATTCATGGTAAGCTGATATCGTTTAAATAACCTGATGAGCGGTATTGTGTCTTTGCCTTTCTTAAATGAACTCAATTTTTTAAGTTGCATTTGGTAATTAACACACGAAAGAAATTTAATGGAGATAAAATTTTTCAAGAAACCCGCGAACCTGCGCAAATGGTTTGAAAAGAATCATAAAAAAGAAAAAGAAGTATGGATAGGTTTTTATAAAAAAGAGACCGGATTGGCAACTATAACGTGGCCGGAGTCGGTTGATGAAGCTTTGTGCTTCGGCTGGATTGACGGTATAAGAAAAACAAATGATGAAAAAAGTTATAAGATAAGGTTCACACCCAGGAATCCTAAAAGCGGCTGGTCTGCAATAAATACAGAGAAAGCGGAAAGATTAATAAAAGAAGGGCGCATGACGGAATACGGACTTGTCTTAATTGAGCACGGCAAGAAAAACGGCAAATGGGAAACTGCCTACAGGTTAAAAGACCACACTGAACCACCGGAAGATTTTAAGAAAGCATTAAACAAAAACAAAAAGGCTCTTACATTTTTTAACAGTTTAAGCAATACAAATAAGCATGCGTGTATCGGTCAGGTGGAAATGGTAAAAAATAAAGAGAAAAGAACAGAAAGAATAAAGCAGGTTATCGAGCTTTTAGAAAGAGAAATAAAACCGTACATAGGACAAAAGCGGGCGATAAATATTTATTTTAAAAAATAATATTTTAGGAACAACAGAAGTGAAACATAATTAGACCGTAGATATTTTAAATCTCTTTTTAGAATAAAAGTATTTATTTTTTAACGTCATTTGATTTATTCATATGCTCAAACAAGTATTTATAATATTCATCATAATTAAAATATTTAATGAAATTAAAATTTCCAGAAAAAATCTCATCCGTATATTTACTACCTTGTCTTATTGAATACTTGATAAACGGATAATAATTTATATCTAATTTATTTTTATAATTTATTTTAATCTCATTATAAATAGTAGATGTATTGGGAGATAATTTTTGACTAATGAAATTGATTTGATAAATGACCGTTTCATTATTTGATTCTAATAAAGATGAAGAGGGTGATTCAAGTTTTACGAACAAATATTTTGGTAACTCGAAAGTAATTGAATACAAATCAGATTCTATATTACCATCATTATGTATCAATATTCCAGTTATAGTAATTATGCTGTCTTTTGTTATATAAGACTGTGGTTGAATCCATAACTTAGGTTTTCTGTTATATTCTTTTTTGATAATTTCTTGTTCTTTTCTCAAAACAAACAATTGACTATCCGTAACAGCGATGATACTTCTCAATTTATTACTATACTGATCCAAAGCATTTTTATATTCTAAAAGACTAGAATTTAATAAATCAGACGATCGAGATAGGATATTTATTCTTTTACCTATTTCATCTTTTTGATTTTTTGTTAAAGTATTTAGAGTATCAATGCTATTACTGAATTGTTGAAATGATGCAGGAATTAATGAAATCTTTTTATTAACTAGATCAAAAGTGTTTTTTAAATCTCCAGTAGAATTCACTAGATTTTTTAACTCTGAGATAGTCTTATCAGTACCACTATTAGCCGAGTCAATTGAATAAACTGCGATAGCTAATGTAATTAATACAAAAATAGTTTGGATAAATGAATATTTCTGAGCTAATAACCGTTTGTTTTTTTTCTTCAAAAATTCTATAACCAAATATAGAATTGTGAATAATATTACTATTAAAATAAACCAAGACATTCTAAATTCTAGTGTTAACTATTTAATGATCTTTTTTTTCAATAATGTATAAATATAAAACAATATAATTGGTACAATGATATAGAATAGAAAATCTGAAAGATCATATGAATCAATTCCTCTATAAATACCGTAGTTACTTGGCCACAAAGGTTCCAACTCGCGATAATTTTGAGTCGGAAACCAATGTGCACCATTGGATACCCATAAAAAAAAGTGAATAATAAACCACAATAGATAAAATGCTTTTACTTTGTCGGGGATTGAATTTAAAAAATCTTTCATTTATTATTCCATTTTCTAATTATTATCAAGGCAATTCTTAAATAAACCACCTTAAGGAGTAACTATATTTTGTTAACGCAACTTTATAATTACTCAAATGCCACTCTGAAAACGCTACCCATGTTGAGTGGCTGGTTGAACACGACAGGCAAAATTCTTTAATGTTGACTCTAAGCTTTAGGGGTATAAAAAACTGACAAATTATCACGGTCAATTATAGGATAAATTATACCCGAAATATTTTGTGTTATCCTTAATATATCCTTGTAAAGTGGATTTGTTGTTTTTATGTTCTTTTCCAATAACTCAATTTGATAATAGATTTCTCGAATGCAAAGTCGAATTATCCCATCGCTCTGGATTTTTTTTGCATCATTTAATGATGTAATCATGTCTTTTATAATTGTAATATCAATAAATGTGGATAATTTGATTAATTCGTCAACAACCATATTTATGCTATCAAGGTCAACTATGTTAGTTGATCTTCCTTGATACTCATGGCAAGAGCACTTCTCGTTTCCACAAATAGGACATCCTTTTGAATAGTATTCTAAAATTTCAGCATCCAACGATCTATTCGGAAAAACTATATCCCACGCACTAATCAACCAAGACAAAACATCAGATAGTTCTTCAGCGAAATATCGATTTTTAGCATCTTGCCCTTTCAAAAACTTTGAAAATGACTCATGAACTTCTGCTAATTCTTCAATCAATTTTAATACATGATTTAAAGGGCCTGCCGTTTTCCATAAAAACTTATTAGTTGGGTAAACCTCGGCGATCTGCGTTGTAGCATAATCAAGTCCTAGCACATTCCTCTCCTTTATTAGATCATATTTTCGTGTTATTTCTTTTTTTATTTCGTTAGCACCTCTCACTTTTCTAGTACGTGTGGCAAGATCTAATACTTCATCTGGTTGTTTGCCTGTAAAATAACAAGAACAAATTTCTTTGAGACAATAAGGGCAAATAGTAGTGTATTTTGAGAAATATGCATTCTGCAAACTGAAGCCAAGCTTTGTTGCTAAAGCAAATAGCCACGATATAGGTCTTATAAAATCAATCGGATCAATTTTATTGACTGATTCAATCGTATTTCTTGCAAATTTTATTATAAGATCATCAGTAGTTCGATGAAGGTAACTATATAAATATTCTAATGATAATTTGGTGTTTACTCCAGTATAGATTTGATTTAACATAATTTGAACATCATTAATTGATTGGTGTTGAGCAGCAAGTTTCATCTGTTCAAACTGATTATCAAAAGTTTTATTAATTTGTTCAACCTCCTTCATTAGATCGTCTGGAAAAAAACTTACTCTTATTCCTGATCTTCTTAAAAATCTAACACCTTTGCCAGAAATGCTTGGATTTGGATCAAGCATACCAATTACTACATGACCGACTTTCGCTTTTGATAATCTTTCAGCACAAGAAATCTTTGGAAGATTCCTATAAGTACATGGTTCTAAAGTAGTATACACAGTTGCATTATCTAAATTTCGGTCGCCTAATTTCTTAAGTGCTACAAATTCTGCGTGTCCTCCAATTATTTCACCTCGATGTGCTCGCTCAATTATTTCGTCATTTTCTACTACTACTACTCCTACGTTTGGATGATTGCGCTTATCTTCTGAAATGCTTTTTTTGGATTCTTCGATTGCCTCTTTCATAAAACCAATGCCAATTCCAGACATACTTCCTCCTTTTAGATCATATTTTTTCCGTGGCGTCAGGACTTCAGTCATTGACCCCTTAAAATGAAATAATAAATTTATATATATAAAGTCTTACGACTTTTATTTCGAGAGTTTTTACAGGAAAAGATATTTAGAATTTGTTTCCCCATTATGGGTTTCCATTTGTTACTTATGCAACTTAAAATAAAAATTGATACCAATCAATTAGCAGTTTGAAGCCCTCCCCATTTTTAAAGGGGAGGGTAGGGAGCAATGCTGTCAGGTTAACAAAAATAACTCATCCCCTTCTCTTAATAAGAGAAGGGGAAATAGGGGTTGAGTTCATAAGAATAATATGCAAAGCTGCTAACCTGACAACATTGGGGTTGGGAGGGGTTCAAATCTTTTTCACAATTACTATCGTCAACTTATTATTTATTTATCGAATTATCTGTTCTATGTTTAACTCAATTAGGTTTTTGCTAATTGTTGTAATCTGTTAACTTCGTTCTCAATTTTTTCAAAAGCTTTGTTTGGGTTGCCAAGCAGTTCCTCGTTTTTTATCCTGATAAAGGTTACTCCAAAATTTTCCAGATATTCTTGACGGTTTTTGTCGTATTCTTTTTGATCTTGTAGATCGTGAATGTCTCCGTCTATTTCAATAGCTAATTTTAATTTTGAGCAGTAAAAATCAATTACATAGTTATCAATTGAGTATTGACGAAGAAATCTTGCCTTCATTTGCCGCTTACGAAGATATATCCAGATTATTTTTTCATAGTAGGTCATGTTCGAGCGAAGCTGCCTTCGACGTGCTTGCATTTCTTTTTTGTTAAAATGTATTGTCATTACATCACCCCGAACCCACCCCGTCCCTCCCTTTGCGAAAGGGAGGGAGATTAAAATTGTTGTCCCTTTTCAAATGGGAAGGAGATTAAATGTTAATTCGATTATAAAAATAAAAAGTTTTAAAACATTTCTTCATCAAAAATCCTCCCCTTTATCAAAGAGGAGGGCTGGGAGGGGTTCAAATTCTCTTTAGTATCACCAAAGTCATATCATCATGCTGAGGGTAGTTATCAACAAATCTTCTTACTTCTTTAAGAATAAGATTTAGCAGATCGCGTGATGATAGCGTTTTGTTCTCCTCGATAAGTTTAATCAGTCTTTCTTCGCCGTAAAGTTCCTCTCTCTCATTCATTGCTTCGGTAAAACCGTCAGTGTATAAAACAAATACATCACCATGGTTAAGAGAAATATTTTCTTCAAAAAGTGTCTCGGTAAATATGTGTCCTTCTTCCAATCCTAGTGCCATGCCTTTACTTAACAATAATTTTGTTGTTCCATTTACAGGACTGCAAAGAATGCCCGGGTTATGTCCTGCGCGCGAATATAGAATTGTACTTAGCTTTGTATCAAGAATTGCATAAAACATGCTTACAAAAGAATTCTTTTCAATTGTTTTGTAAAGAAGACGGTTAACTTTACCAAGAACATTTTTTGGAGAAACATCTTCTTCTGCATGTGCCTGTAAAATTCCTTTTGTAAGAGTCATATAGATGGCTGCGCCAACACCTTTACCGGAAACGTCACCAATTGCAATACCCAGTTTCTCTCCGCTGAGTTTAACAAAATCAAAATAATCACCACCGGCTTCAACTGCAGGTATACTAATGGCTGCAATATCATAACCGGGAATTTTAGGTTCTTCTTTTGGAAGCAGGCTTAGCTGAACCTTAGCTGCAATTTCAAGTTCCTTTTTCAAACGCTCACGTTCGGAAATTCTCTGTATATGAGAAGGCAGACCATAATTTTCAATAACAAATTCCTTCTTACGTATTCTGCTTATTAAATAAATAACCGGAGTAATTAAAAATGCAATTACAATAAACGCTAAATTGATATGGTAAAAAGAATTTGTTCCCGCAGAAAGGACTAATGCTTTTGCCATCAAACTTGAGTGAAAAAGAAAACTTCCTATTGTCAACAGATCAAACAAGAAGTATACATAACCAACAATGCAGCCGAAAATGAAATACGATAACAAATCGAGCACAAAATTATTAAGTGATGGCGGTGTTTGTGCAATAACTGTTGCAAGCATTGTAACCAATCCTGCAAGCAGAATGGAAATCCATTTTCTTTTCCAGCGCTGGTAAGAAATATTTATTATAAAGAAAGTAATTACAATACTGGATAAAGCCGCCGAGGTGAAAGCATCTAAAATTGTATCTACGGCAGGAAAATATCCGCCATACATTTGCAAAGGTTTAGATTGTAAGACAAACATTGCTGAATTTGGCGTATTTAATACCAAAGGGGCAATACAATTCACAAGAGCAAACCCTAAACCAAGAACCATTCCTCTCATAAGGGATGTTCCGGTTGCAATAGAAGTAATATGTCCCTTAACAAATCCGTCAATTCCTTGCAGCTTTTCAGGCCAGAGACTGCGAGCATAGGATTCCCCTACAGCCCAGCATGCAAATAAAAGAACGCTGATAAAGAAATAAACAATCAATCCATTAATTGCAAAAATAATTATCTTAACATTAAGGAAAGATAAATTGCCCACGGATGTGCCTCTACCTATACCCGGCCAAATATTTACCAGCATAAGAAAGGAAAGAATAAAATACATTAGGAACAAATTACGTCCCATTGAAAACCAAACTTCTCCCTGGTGGTATTTTTTTATGAATAGGAAGAAAGCAACAATCATCAAAATGATTACAAAAATTACCGAGCCTGTTCCAAATAGTATTTGACCGGCTTCAAAATATTTTCTTTCTGTCTCAGGCACTTCAAAATTTCTAGAAAAAGAGCTTACCAGGTTTCCCTGCACTGCGCCTGAAATTTTCCACTTACCTTCAGGAGAAGTTACCTTTTGTTCCCAGTTAAAGTAATAATCAATACGTTTACCAAGATTATCTTGCTTGCTTTGCACAAGCGTAAAACTATCAAGGTTTAATTTTGCTTTTTCAGTTAAATAATTCTTCATCATTAAAAGAGCTTCGTTCTCTTTAACGGAAGCAATTTCAAGAGTATTGGGTAGATCAGTTTCGAAACCTATTATATGTCCATCGTGGCTGATTGTAACATAATAAGAAGTTTGGGGTAATTCTTTGCCAAGGTTTTGATGGAAATAAATTAACCAGCCTCTTGTTGGCCAGTTTTTATCCTGCGCAATCTTCTTATATTCATTCAATCCTAAAACTTTAAGATAGTATTTATTTTCAACCTGGTAAGTCTCGGTAAATGATTCAGTGTAAAATCCATTAATATTTATACTCTGATCCTTAAGAAAGTTTTTTGCAATATGAATTGCATCCTCTCTCGTAGTCTCATATGTCAGGCTGTTGTAAATTCCATAGGGGTATAAAAAAATAATCACAGCTAAAAATGTAATTCCTGTGGCAATCCAGTATTTGTGATTACTAAAATTAAGATTCATTTGAGCGCTCAATTCTTTGTCCTCTTGTATGATAAGACGGTCTAAAAATAGAAAGGTTTAATTTTAGTAGCAATTAATTAGGGTGAAGATTTTTATGCAAAATCAGGCTAAAAAACCATTAAATAAATATTCATTTCCCATTAAATTATTGGCCCTAATATTATCACAGGGTCGGGTTAATTAATAACAGATAAACTATATTTAATAGATCGCAAATATGCTATAAATTTTAAAAAAGTTTCAATTCACTTCAATTTTGCTATCCATCCTGCCAGAAAAAATTCTTATCTTTGTTCAAATAAAAATATTGAAAAATTATGTTAGAACCGGAAGTCAATTTAAGCCTTGCAATGGAGCATGGATTAACCGGGGAGGAGTACGGCTGGATTTGTCAGCGGCTTGGCAGAACCCCCACTTTTACCGAGCTTGGAATTTTTTCTGTAATGTGGAGTGAACACTGTAGTTATAAAAATTCAATTGCACTATTAAAAACTTTGCCCCGCAGCGGCGGAAGACTTCTTGTTGGTGCTGGTGAAGAAAATGCTGGTCTTGTCGATATTGGAGATGGACTTGCAGTTGCATTTAAAATAGAGAGTCATAATCATCCATCTGCAGTTGAACCATACCAGGGTGCTGCTACCGGAGTAGGTGGAATTCTGAGAGATATATTTACAATGGGCGCCCGTCCGGTAGCCTGCCTGAATTCTCTACGTTTTGGTCCACTTAGCGATGCGCGAACACGATTCTTATTTGAAGGTATTGTAAAAGGAATTGGTGATTATGGAAATTGTTTTGGAGTGCCAACTGTTGCCGGAGAGGTATACTTTGATGAATCTTATAAAGGAAATCCCCTTGTTAATGCAATGGCTGTTGGAATTGTTGATGCAAATCTAGTTGTATCAGCCGTGGCTAAAGGTAAAGGTAACCCGGTAATGATAGTTGGATCATCAACAGGACGTGATGGAATCCACGGAGCCACTTTTGCATCTGAAGAAATTTCTGAAAAATCGGAAGCTAAACGCCCCTCTGTCCAGGTAGGAGATCCCTTCACAGAAAAATTACTCTTAGAAGCCACACTTGAAATTATTAAACAGGATTTAGTAGTTGGAATTCAGGATATGGGTGCAGCCGGAATTTCCTGTTCAACATCGGAGATGAGTGCAAAAGGTGAATCCGGAATGCACATCGATTTGAATAAAGTGCCTCTTAGAGAAGAGGGCATGAGTGCCTATGAAATTATGCTTTCTGAGAGTCAGGAAAGAATGCTGGTTGTAGCAAAACAAGGCTGCGAAGAAAAAGTAAAACAAATTTTTGAGAAATGGGATTTACACTGTGCAATTGTTGGTGAAGTTATAGATGATCAAAAAATAATAATTGATTATAATGGCGAAAGAAAAGCTGAAATAAATCCTGTAGATCTTGCTCTTGGTGGCAACGTACCCGTTTATATCCGCGAAGCTGAAGAACCAAAGTATTTGGAAGAAACACGTAAATTTAATTTTAAAAATTTACCTGAACCGGATAGTATCAGCGAGACATTCGAAAAAGTATTTTCTTCACCTAATATTGCGTCAAAACGCTGGGTCTATCAGCAATATGATTCTATGGTTAGAACAAATACAATTGTAGGCCCCGGCGGTTCAGATGCTGCTGTAATTTTTATTAAAGGCACAAATAAGGCGCTTTCTGTTAAAACTGATTGCAACGGTAGATATGTTTATCTTAATCCCAAAGAAGGAACTAAGATAGCTGTAGCTGAAGCGGCAAGAAATGTAGTTTGTACCGGTGCAATTCCTCTTGCAATTACAAATTGCTTAAACTTTGGTAATCCGTACAAACCGGAAATGTACTGGACATTTAAAAAGGCAATTGAAGGAATGGGAGAGGCTTGTAAATATTTTAGCACTCCGGTTACCGGAGGCAATGTTAGTTTTTATAATGAAAGTCCTGATATTGCCGTGTATCCAACACCTGTTATTGGCATGGTTGGATTGATTGAAGAGTTAGAGAATATTACAACAGCACAGTTCAAGAATGATGATGACCTGATTTATCTACTGGGAGAAGATTACGAGGAAATTGGCGGCAGCGAGTATATGAAAGTTATTCACAATCTTGTAACCGGAGAAATTCCGAAAATTGATCTGCAGACTGAAAAAGATTTGCATACTTTATTGCTTCATTTAATAGAGAGTGATATAATTAATTCAGCTCACGATGTATCAGACGGTGGAATTTTATGTTCACTTGCCGAATGTTGTATTATGGATGACGAAAAGCCGGTTGGCGCCAAAGTGAAGTTGCCGATTAAAACAAGAGAAGATTTCTCGTTTTTTTCAGAAAGTCAATCGCGTGTGATTGTATCTGTTAATCCGGACAACCAGGAAAAATTTGAAGAAATTATATCAAAAAGTTTTACTCCGTTTATGTTGCTTGGAAATACAGGCGGTAACACTCTTAGTGTAAATGATCAGTATGATTTTTCACTCTCGCATTTAATAAATATGTATTACACAGTAATATCCAAGAGAATGGACCATTCTTCGGGCATATAAATGATAAGGTTTAAAATATTTAAAAAACTTGGAGCAGTAATCTCGCTTCCCACAATAAGGAAATTTTTAGATTTTGTTAAACATTATATTTTTGGCTTATTTAAAAGAATAGATGACCATAATATTTTATTTTCCGGTGCAGGAATTTCATTTTCTCTTTTTATAGGAGTTATCCCCTTAATTCTTCTTGTGTTTTCACTTCTGGGAATTATTTTCGACCAGGCATCAATAGAAGCACAATTTAACACGGCAATTGACCAGGCAATTCCTTACTCTGCATATGCAACTTATGTAAAGCGTATAATTGTTGCGCGTCTGCCTGATGTAATTGAATCAAGGACATTAGCCGGTGTTATCGGCGCATTTGGTTTACTCTTAACTTCTTCCTGGATTTTTACAAGCGTAAGAACAATTCTGAACCAGATATTTCACGTAAAATCGAAAGAAGGATTTTTCTTCGGGTTAGTACGTGATATACTTATGGTTATTCTTGTTTTGTTTTTAATTACTCTCTCAACGTTTGTATTCCCATCGTTAAATTATTTTAGCGGACTGTTAATAAATTACCAATTTATACAATCTTTTAGAGCAAGCATTTTTTGGAACGTTGGGGCTTATATGCTTTCTTTCCTTATAATGTTTGCTATGTTTTTTGTACTCTATTACCTGCTTCCTTACGAACAACTTGGCAAGAGAGTTGTAGCAATAAGCGCATTCTGGTCTGCATTATTGTGGGAACTGGCAAGAATTCTATTTGGTTATTATATTAATAATATGCTAAAGACAAGTCCCATTTACGGTGCATTTGTATTAATCGTAGCAATTTTGTTCTGGGTGTACTACTCTGCATGTTTATTCCTTATTGGTGCAGAAATTGGGCAGCTTTATAGGGAAAAACATCACGAAGAATCTAAATCAAAAAGGAAACAAAAAAGTACTTCCGTGTTGTAAAAGAATGACCTTTATATCATTTCCCGGTTTGATATAAAAAAAATTAATTAGATAAATCTTTTAATGTTGATCGGAGAAGACAATGAATGAAGTTTTGCCAACCGCTTATGAAAAAAAATATCCAATTCTACTTTTGATTTTTGCAGTATTTTTTGTGTTGATAATATCATCCGGCAGCGAATTTTCACAAGTTTCAAAACGTCAATTAAAGAATAAAGGTGAAATTGCTGACCAGTCTCAAAAAGAGCTTGATAAAGCTGCCAAACTAAAAGTTAAAACAAGAAATAAATACGCTACATTCTATAAAAGGGATGGAAAGCTATGGGATAAAAAAACACTTGTTGAAAAAGTTACATTTGGAACAAATGGTTTATGCAAAGAACATATTATGTACAGCAGTTTGGGCGCTATAAATTCAAAATTTACATATACATATGATGCAATGGGAAATATGATCTCCTCAACAACGTTTGATTCGCAAAAAAAGACTAAAGCGACACGTGAATCGGTTTTTGATAAAAATGGAAATGAGATTGAAAGAAAAATTGATGACGGAAAAAATCCCGGCTTTACAAAAATGCTTTTTACTTACGATACAGATGGAAATTTAATAGAAACAAAAATCATATCTAAAGATAATCAAGTAACAGCGATTCAAACAATTAGTTACGTTAACGGGTTGAAAAACAAAGTTATATCCAAAGATGCAAATTCCAAGGTTGCTGAAGAGATAAATGCTTCATATGACGCATCCGGAAGACTTGTAATAGAAGAGAAAAAAAATGGTTCCGGCAGTGTGGTTACTAAGTATAAATATGACAATAACGGAAACATGATTGAAATGGCTAATAACCAGTGGAAAAGATATATGTCATACAATACAAACGGCGACCTTCTCGAAGACAAATTATATCTTCCGGACGGAAGCAGGCAGTTTAGAGTTTGTTTCAATTATAATTCAAACCGCCTGCAAAATGAGGAAATCAGGTATGATACCCAGGACAAACCTGCTTTCTACACAAAGTACGTATATGAATTTTATAAGTAATATAAATGAACAGCTTAATACCACTTGGCGGGGCTGATGAGATTGGTGCGAGTTGTTTTTATCTAAATATTAATGGAACGGGAATCCTTTTAGATTGTGGAATTCACCCGCGCAAGAAAGGAAAAGATGCGCTTCCCAAATTTGATTTACTTAATGATCTGCCCCTCGATTTTGCCTTTATAAGTCATGCACATCAGGATCATATTGGCTCGCTTCCGTTTTTAATACATCAGTTTCCCCACACAATTATTTATTCAACTCCTCAAACAAAAGAAATTGCAGAAATTACGCTTCACAACGCTGCAAATATTATAGTTGAAAATTTTGAACAGCAAGATGAATACAAAATTTATACACACGAGGAAATTGATTTGCTTGTACGAAGCATACGTGCAACCGGATATAATGAAATAATTTCTCTTAAAGGAATCAGGCATAATTCTCAATTGCCTGTCAATTTTTCTTTTTATGATGCAGGACATATTCTTGGTTCTGCCGGGATATTGATTGAACACAACGGGCAAAAGATATTTTATACCGGCGATATAAATACCGGCGGGCAGTCAATTATGATAGAAGCCGATCTGGGTAAAATAAAAAATATTGACACATTAATATTAGAATCAACTTACGGAGGAACCGATTCAGGGAAAATTGGTGTATGGCAAAGTGAAGCAAAACGTTTTGAAGCGAAAGCAAACAAAATTTTGCACAATGGCGGTTCCATACTTGTGCCGGTTTTTGCACTCGGAAAAACCCAGGAAATCCTTTCAACAATTTTTTCTTTAATGAAATCAGGCTCTCTTACCGAATCGATTATTTATACAGGCGGAATTGGAAAGGATATTTCTAGGGTGTATGATAATAACCGCTTTCTTGTCCGCAGAAATAGAATAGAACTTGAACTGCACGACATTCCTCAATACAATATTTATGATATAGAAGATTTTAATTTTTTCAAGAAAAATCCGGGAATTGTACTGGCTTCCAGCGGTATGATGCTGCAAGGAACAACATCATATAAACTTCTCGATTTCTGGCTTCGCCAGGAATCATTCGGAATCTTTGGAGTTGGATATATGGATACTGATACTCCGGGTTACCGTGTAATGGCTTCAGCAAAAGGAGAACTTATTCAGTTGAGTGAAATTGGAGAATATCATAAAGTTAATTGCGAAATTGAAAGATTTTATTTTTCGTCTCATTCAAGAAGAGAGGGGCTGCTGGAAATAGTGAAGCAGGTAAATCCCAAAAGTGTTGTTTTGGTACACGGTGATCATAAATCAAAAGACTGGCTTGGTTATCAAATACTTGAAAAGTATGGACACATAAAACTTCATTCAGCAGAACCGGGTAAGCAAATTATTATTAATTAATAATTCACTTGAACATATCTAAGCAAGACTGCCTTGTCTTGACATCAAATAATAATTTAAAGATAATTAGGTTACTGAACAATGTTAGTGTATGTTTGTTCTTGCAAGACAGTAAGTTTAGAAGTAAAAATCCGGCTAATAACCGGGTGATTGTAGATGTAGACGTAATTTGTTCTATCCCTTCAGTAGATTTCAAGCCCTGTCAAAAACTAACAATCAATTACAAAAAGGAGCATCTGTTATGGCAGAGCGCAAACAAGGATCAGTAAAATGGTTCAACAGTACTAAAGGATTTGGTTTCATTCAACAAGCAAGCGGCGAAGATGTATTTGTACATTTTAAGTCAATTATTGGTGATGGCTATAAATCTCTAGAAGAAAATGATAAAGTTGAATTTTCAGTAACCCAGGGCGCAAAAGGCCTTCAGGCATCTGATGTTAAATTAATCAGCTAATAATTATTTCGATCTTTGAGTCCCGTTCCGTCTCCGTTAGCTAACGGATAACAGAGCGGGGCTTTTTTTATTTTAAAGCGGGGTTATTTTTTATGTAGAGACAACCCGGCGGGTAAATGTTGTCAGGTTAGGAAAATAATTTTTGGCAGCTCTATTATTAAGTCCATTTATAACGTTGTTTTTATTTCTATGCAATAAAGAATCTGTTATGTAACTGTCATAACTCCGTCATTAATGATGGAGAATACTAAACCTTCCTTTATACAAGGCTTTAGCCAAAATGGAAGTAACGATATAGACAATTTTGTCTCCTTGGGCTAAAGCCCATCCGTGTTTTTGCTATTATGTCCCCGCGATAAATCGCGGGGTTAATATCTATTAACCATGACAACATTGGGCAAGCTCATCGCCACTGTAATTTTTTAAATCAATGAAATAAAGCTGTGTGAAAACTAAAAATTCCCGTTTTTGAATTTTCCGATTCCATAAAAAAATGATCCCACCCAGATATTATTTTGGTTATCCATTGTAACTGCCTGCAATCTGAAAAGCTGCAATGCGGAGTTAGCGGTTTTAAAATACGAAAAACTATTTTTGATATTATTCTGAACACTTAATCCGTTATAATTACCAAAGATTAAAAAATCACCTTTAGAATACATAGCCAATGGATAACTCCCGCCAAAATAACTCATGCCTGTAATAATATTCCATGTACTGCCGTCAAAAGTTAGCACAATAGCTCCGCCTGTAGGACCCACCATACTCACCCAAATAATTCCTTTACTATCCATTGCCATAGCCTGAATTAAAAGCGCATCTTTGCCAACACCATTTATCCTGGAGTTGATGTTTGTGTTATCATAATACTTCCAGTTTTTACCGTCAAAAATATTTATATAATTATGAGGCGTTCCCATCCAAATTTTGCCTGTATTATCCTCAGTAAGACATGTTACAAGATTTTCCTTAAGTCCGCTGTTGTTTATATTATAAACAGACCAGGTACTGGTAGAAAATTTTACAAGTCCGCCATAAGTACCGATCCAAACGCTGCCGGCTTTATCGAACAAGATTGCAGTTACATGTGGGTCGGGCAGATTGCTTGAATAATCCTGCCATGTGGTACCGTCATAAGTAAATAATCCTGCAGATGTGCCTATCCATTTTTTGTTTGAACTATCAACACCAATACAGCTTATAAAATCGCTCTGTAAAATTGAATTGGATGTTTTATATAGATTCCACTTTTTCCCCGATAGACTCATTAGTCCGTTAGCTGTTCCAATCCACTCTACGTTGTTTTTATCGCAGGCTAGTGAAAATATATAATCACTAACCATTGGAGAATTGCGGGTATTATAACTAACCCATTTGCTGGTATCTTCAAGCGTAATAAAAAGATCTGTAGTTTTAAAACTGGGAACTGTTATATTGGTGCTATCCGCCCGGTGTAATGGTGATGTCAGTTTTACTTTGTAATCGCCCGGTACAAGGCGGCTTATTACACAGGGTGTTTTTTTATCCAAATGAGTATCATTAAGCCATAATTCAGCTCCAACAGGATCGGAACCAAGATTTAAATTGCCCACATTTTTTGAATTCATTGAAAAATCAACAAACAGATTTTTAGTCCCTCCTCCTGTTAAATTCAAAGTGATAGTTGTATCCTGGTATAACGGCAATTTAAGAGTGATTAACTGATTGCCTTCCGGAATCCATTTTAAAGAATCAGGAGTTTTAATCCCCATGTTTTTTGAGTTCAAGTAAATTGAAGCACTATTAGGCTTAGATTGAATATATATTTGGTAATATTTAGAAGGCGCCGGATCGGGTATTCCTGTAAATACCTCTTTATCACAGGATGCAAGTGTAAGAAGAATGGATAAAGAAATAATTAAATAATTAAATTTTCTCCCTATGTTCATTATCTATATTATAAAATTGATAAGTCTAAACAATCCACTTTAAAACTAATATTAAGATAAATATTTGGAAGAATAATTCAACGCAAATTTTAAGCACCTAAATATTAATCTACATTAGAGATAATCCGCCGGGTAGTCTCAGGTATTGGTAATTAAAAAGAAGACAATGTACAGCCTTCGCCCCTGTCTACCGGCATTGCAGCAAGCGTCAGGCAGGTCTACGAATAATTCTACTTTTTCCATCATGTCTCCTCTTTTTTTTTGAAACAAACCCCTAACTTTAAGCGTTATATAGATATTGTTGGACTGAAACAGGGCAAAACGCAAATAAAATCTTTATTATTCTAAATAAAAAATTATGAGGAAATATGAACGGACCGTTATCAAAAGAAATGTTAAAGAAAATGCACGCTTATTGGCGGGCAGCCAACTATTTATCTGTCGGGCAGATTTATTTATTCGATAACCCTCTTCTTAAAGAGCCGTTACAATTAAAACACGTTAAACCGAGACTGCTGGGTCATTGGGGTACAACGCCGGGTTTAAATTTCATTTATGTTCATCTTAACCGCATCATAAATGAAAATAATCTTAGCATGATCTACGTAACGGGTCCTGGACACGGCGGACCCGGATTGGTAGCCAACACTTATCTTGAAGGAACCTACAGCGAATTTTATCCGAACATAACACAGGATGAAGCCGGATTAAAAAAATTATTCACACAGTTTTCATTTCCGGGCGGAATACCAAGTCATGTAGCTCCGGAAACACCTGGTTCAATTAATGAAGGCGGAGAACTTGGTTATTCTCTTGCTCACGCTTACGGCGCAGCGTTCGATAACCCCGATTTAATTGTTGCATGCGTTGTTGGCGACGGCGAGGCAGAAACCGGCGCTCTTGCAACTAGCTGGCATTCAAACAAATTTCTTAACCCCGTTCATGACGGAGCGGTCCTTCCTATTCTACATTTAAACGGATATAAAATTTCCAATCCAACAATACTTGCCCGTATTGACAGGGAAGAGCTGGAACAGTTATTTAAGGGTTACGGTTATAAACCATATTTTGTTGAAGGTGACGATCCGGAAAAGATGCATCAATTGATGGCGTCAACTCTCGATAAAATTTTCGCTGAGATTAAAGAGATTCAACGTGATGCTCGGACTAACGGGTTGAAGAAACGTCCTGTCTGGCCAATGATTTGTTTTATTACTCCAAAAGGCTGGACCGGACCAGACAAGGTTGACGGAGTTCAGGTTGAAGGAACATTCCGCTCACACCAGGTTCCGCTTGCAGAACTTTCTACCAAACCCGGGCATTTAAAGCTGCTGGAAAAATGGATGAAGAGTTATAAACCGGCTGAACTTTTTGATAAGAATGGAAAACTAAAACCGGAACTTGCGGAGCTTGCGCCTAAAGGTGAAAAAAGAATGGGCGCTAACCCAAGCGCGAACGGCGGATTACTTTTACGCGATTTGAAGATGCCGGACTTCCGTGATTATGCGGTTGCTGTTCCTAAGCCTGGTACAACAGAAAGCGAAGCAACACGTATCATGGGAAATTTTCTCCGAGACATTATGAAATTAAATTGGGACGCCCGCAATTTAAGAATATTCGGGCCGGATGAAACAGCATCGAACCGTTTAACAGCTTTATTTGATATTACAGACAGAGTTCTTATAGGTGAAATATTAAAAGGCGACGATCATATTTCTTTTGACGGAAGGGTTGTAGAAGTTCTGAGCGAACATTTATGCCAGGGCTGGATTGAAGGTTATTTACTTACCGGAAGGCACGGATTGTTTTCATGTTACGAAGCTTTCATTCATATTATTGATTCAATGTTTAACCAGCACGCTAAATGGCTTAAGGTTACGGATCATATTCCTTGGCGCCGTCCGATTGCATCATTAAATTATTTGCTTACTTCGCACGTCTGGAGGCAGGATCACAACGGATTTAGTCATCAGGATCCGGGATTCATAGATCATGTTGCAAATAAGAAAGCGGATATTATTCGTATTTATCTTCCGCCGGATGCAAATACTTTGTTATCGGTTACCGATCACTGCATGCGCAGTAAAAATTATGTAAACGTTATTATAGCGGGCAAGCAGCCGGCGCTTCAATGGCTGGATATGGATTCCGCTATTAAACATTGTACGGCCGGTCTTGGAATTTGGGAATGGGCTAGCAATGATAACGGAAGTAATCCGGATGTAATTATGGCTTGTGCAGGCGATACTCCTACATTAGAGACTTTGGCGGCTGTTGATCTGTTAAAACAATATTTTCCAGATCTGAAAGTCCGCGTAATTAATGTAGTTGATTTAATGACACTGCAGCCGAGAAGTGAACACCCGCACGGTTTGAGCGATAACGATTTCAATTTGTTATTCACAGAAGACAAGCCGGTAATCTTCGCATTTCATGGTTACCCGTGGTTGATTCACCGTTTAACTTACCGTAGAGCTAATCATAAAAATATACATGTGCGCGGGTATAAAGAGGAAGGAACAACAACAACTCCATTCGATATGGTAGTGTTGAATGAACTCGACCGCTTCCATTTAGTAAACGATGTTATAGACCGTGTACCGGGTAAAGGAGCGCGCGCTGCATATGTAAAACAAGCTTTACGTGATAAATTACTGGATCATAAGAGCTACATTAATAAATACGGTGAGGATATGCCGGAAATAAAAAATTGGAAATGGAACGATAGTGTTGTTTCAAAGAAAGTAAAGTAATGGGTTAATTATAAGGTTGTTGAAAAAATGATTTCATGATTTGATAAACTGCATATTTTATTTTGATTGATAAGAATCTGCTATGTTACTGTAATAACTCCGTCATTTATGACGGAGAATACGCAACCTTCCCTTAAACATGGCTTTAGCCAAAATGGAAGTACCGATATAGACAATTTTGTCTCCTTGGGATTGGCATAGCCATCCCTTCTGTAAAGTTTACCCCGATGAACCTTTAGGTGAAATCGGGGCCCGGCCGTGTTTTTGTTTTTATGTCCCCGCGATAAAGAGACTGTGTTAAAATTGACTTGGCCGTCAGGGACCATTCCCTGACGGAATTATATTATTTCTATTCCCACCCAGCTTTTCTCTACATACAAAACTGATTGATCATTAAGGATATAATTTCTTGCACTTGAATATTTAAAATCTTTCGGATTCCCTACAATACCAGCTTCGACCGGATTGTTATGAATGTACTTTATCTTTGTCCATAACATTTTTTGATCTCTAATTACATCATCATCAAACCTGGGCATCCAGAACCGGTGTTTTTGACACTCTTTTATATAACAAGTAAAATTCTTAATTAACGGAGATGCTTCCTTTTTTAACTGATCCATAATATCCCATGCACTGTACTTCTTAATGTCTCTCATGATTGATGAGATTGTTCCACTGACTGGATCAGTTTTTACTATCCAATGAAAATGTGATGGCATTATGCAGTATGCGATAATCTCGAAATTATAACTTTCCTGGTAATGTTTGATATTCTTAACTAGGATATCACAATATAAATCATTCGTGAAAACGTTATTGAAGTTGACAACTGTTGTTGTTACAAAAAAGAAATGTTCTCCTTCTAAATTACTTCGTCCTCTTAGTCCCATTCTTACCCCTCATACGTTTGCTGAGGGTTGAATCTATATAAATATTAATAATCAGTCAAGAACCGGTTTTTGATTATTGGAGAAAAACAGGTTCTCGACTATTGTTGAAAAAAACCCCTGCTTTTTTCTGTCAGGGAATGGTCCCTGACAGCCGAAGAAATAAAAAAAGAGACGATGCACCGCATCGTCTTTACGAATCATATAATTTGGTACTCCTTCAGTTTTTTAACTCCTTTCTCTATGACACTTTATTACAATTTATTACATTCTTTAATATTTCTTTCATGTAACTTTTAATAAAACCTTTACGTCCAAATTGATAATTCCATAAAACATTAACCCGGAGATAAGATGTATAAGAAAATTTGTGTGTTGGTTTTATTTCTACTGACAGCAGGTATTTCCGCAGCTATGGAGTATAACGCTCCAAAGGGACACTTGAAAGGAACAATAGTAGATTCAAAAAGCAGCGAACCGGTACAATATGCAAATGTTTTGTTAAAGCAGGTTAAGGATTCTTCACTTGTAGCCGGAACAGTAACGGGGAACAATGGCGAGTTCATTCTTCCTAATATTCCTGAAGGAAAATATTACCTGGTGGTTACTTATATAGGCTACAAGAAGAAAACAGTTGAGAATATTACAGTAAGCCAGAGCGATCAGGAAAAGACAATTGGCGCTATAAAGCTTGAGCAGCAGAACATTGAAATGAAGGAGACTCAAGTGACCGGGCAGAAAATGATGGAAGAATTCAAGCTCGATAAAAAAGTTATTAATGTATCCCAGGATATTAACTCATCAGGCGGAACGGCGTTAGACGTGCTCCAAAACCAGCCTTCTGTAAGGGTTGACGCAGATGGAAATATTTCTTTGAGAGGAAGTACAAGTTTTACAGTTCTAATTAACGGACGCCCGGGAATCTTGCAGGGCAACGATGCACTAAGACAAATTGCCGCAAACACAATTGATAAAATTGAAATAATAACAAATCCCTCTTCCAAGTTTGATGCTGAAGGTGCAGCCGGTATTATTAATATTGAACTTAAGAGATCCTCGGTTTATAACCTTAGCGGTGTGGCAAACGCTAGTCTTGGCTCCAAAGATAAATACAGCGGAGATTTTACAATAAACAATAACATGGGCGAATTTAGATTAAATGGGAATGTGAACCTAAAAAGAAATATAAGTTATTCATACCAGAATGTGACTGTATTATCAAATCTGCAGACAGGAATTTATGACGGCGGTGCGGATATGATACAAAGAGATGCTAGGAACCAGTATGACGGCAGGCTTGGTTTTGAATACGATTTAAATGATAAAAGCACTATTTCTTTAAGTGCAAATATAGGACGTGTTGAGTTTGACCGTGATTATGATTGGCTAATGAATAAGCTGGACCGCAATATTAATTCCTATTCAATAATAAGTAACCGCGTAAATCTTTACGCAAATTATTACAATGCTGTTTTCTTCTATAATCTAAAGATGGTTCCTAAGGTCGATGAATTAAATTTTGAAGCTCTTTACACTAATGTTAACAATCCAACTGATCAGTATACAGATGAATATCCAACCGATCCTAATTTTCAGAACCGCAGCTTAACACCTTCTATGGCTGCATTTAGTAATGGAGTTACAAGAAGTGAGGGCAGGATGAAATTAGATTATTCACATACTTATGGAGAAAAAAGCAAATTGGAATCAGGCTTGCAGGCTAACCTTAATTCAAGAACTATAGATAATCTTAACAAAAATTATAGCTGGGACTCACTAGCATGGATTGATGACCCTGTGTATACAAATAATTATGATTTCAGAAATAACATTTACGCGGGATATATTAAATATAATAATTCAATCTCTGACGTAGACTTCCAGCTTGGATTAAGAGGCGAATATAACGACAGGGTTTTAACGCAAAAAACTTTGGGAAAAGATTTTAAATACCAAAAATTTGATCTTTTCCCCAGCGCGAGTTTATCAGCAAAAATATTTACAGATCACCAGATTCAATTAAGCTACAGCAGAAGAATTAACAGGCCTAATGACGGTCTGTTGAATCCGTATCCATTTTGGAATACTTCAGTAGCTTCAATTTACGGGAATCCGGATCTCAAACCGGAATTTATAGATTCTTACGAATTGAATTACCAAAAAATGATTGATAAAACATTTCTTTCAGTACAGACATATTACAGGCTTAGAACCGATGGAATACTGCAGGCAATTAACATTGATCAGAATGGTAAGTATATAACAATTATGAGCAATTTTGAACAATCCAAAACTTTGGGAGCGGAAATTTCATCAAGTTTTACTCCAGTTGTATATTTAAGATTTGATCCTGCAATTAATCTATTTAATTACAGCGCAACCGGTGTAATAAACAATATGAATGTTGAATCGAGTCAGTTTACATGGACGGCACGTTTAAGTGCAATGATGTTCTTCTCGCAGGATTCAAGAATTCAGGTGCTTGGTTATTATGCGTCCAAACAGATTGACCCGCAATCCGCGATAAAAGCAATGTTCATTTTAAATGTTACATTAAGACAGGATTTGTTTGATAAAAAATTGAGTTTGACGCTTCAGGCAAGAAATCTTTTAAAAACTTCTGCTTATGATGCTCTTACTACCGGAAATAATTTTACCAGCGAAATGTATGTAAGATCTGAAATACCTGTAGTAAGTTTTAATGTAAGCTACAACTTTAATAACTTTAAACGTCCTGCCAAGCAGACAGAGAATGTTGATGTTAATTATGGACCGCAATGATATAGTTTTCGAATTCGGGTATAGTCCTTCTCATAAATAAATTAAGGGACAACCTGTTAAAATTCCTTGTATGTGCAGATTGTCCCTAATTTTATTTATCAGCTATCTATTTCGTACCTGGTAAAATGATTCTATAATTTCCGCTGAGATGCATTAAACTAAACAGGTATAACAAACCATCATAATAAGGATCAAAATAACCATCTTCGTAAGGTTCTAATTTTGCATTCCAGACAGCATCAACAAATTTCCAGCTTTTAGCCTGTGTGCCCATAATAGATGCAGCTGCAGAAGTAGCAACAAATCCTAATGAGTGACGCAGTTTTCTAAATCCACCAGCGGGCATAATAAAAGCCGGTTTTGATCCATCTAAGTTGAACTGGTCATCAAAAGTATTTATGCCTTTACAAAACAGGAAATTCTGAATTCGTTTACTGTAATCTTTTTGCCATTCTTTATCTTTACCGTACCATGAATAATCCATAGCTATATTCATTGGTACACGCCATGAATCAAAATGGAATGAACCGGGGTTTGGTCTATTACCGAATCCTCTTGGCTTACCGATGAAGTCGGTCGCATCCGAATTAAGACCCGTTTGTGAATCGCATGCACGGTGTAAAAAAACACGGGCAGAATCGGCGCACTCTTTATAAAATTTTTCGTGACCGTCTTTAGCATATTCCGACCAGATTTCCATAAAAGCGGGTAAATAATATGACGGATCTGTCCAGGTGTAACCGCCTTTATCCGGAGTAAATGTAATTTTCTTTTGCTCAACATTTATTACATTCATTACGCCATCGGTTCCATCTTTTTTCCACATAGCATCAAGAATTCTTCTTGCTTCGGCATAATAATTTATACTTGTTTTATTACCCCACCGGTTGGATGCAAATAAAAGGTCAGTAATAAAATATAATTCTCCATCAGATGCAGAACCTTCTGAATTATGCTTGCCTGTTTCAGGCTTAACACTCCAGGCAAAATATGCGTCGCGTGCGCCTCCATGATGCTGCATTGTATTTTTTGTCCATCTCCAAAGCCTGTCAAATACATCTTTTTTATTTAATTGAACGGCTACCATCATTCCATAAGAAAGTCCTTCAGTTCTAGCATCATGATTCTTCAAATCTGAGACGTAAGCCATTGTGTCGCCCACTTCAAAGTATACTTTGCTGGGTCCTTCAAATGTATCGTAATAAGCTTTAGCCAGCTTTGCGTCAATATCAACTTGCTTATAGCCTGCCTCCAGGAACACATTGCGGTATTTGCCTGATTCATGAGCGCCTTTTTCCCATGGCGCCATTTTGCCGCGTTTATCGTCAATATCTTGATTGCAGTCAGATAAGTTCTGCGCAGATACAATTAAACCGGTAACAAAGAACATAATTAAGCAAAGCCATTTTTTCATATTAAACTCCTTTTTTGTGTAAGATAAAAACATGAATTCACAAATGCCATAAATCTAAATTTCACAAATGTGAAATTACCTGAGAAATATCTTTGTATCAAATGATTTTTATTTTAGAAAATTGTTGGGGCAAATGGAAATAGCACATACCTTGAATAATAAAAAAAGCTGCCCTTTTGAGGCAGCTTCTTTTATTTTATTGCAGAATAATTTATTATTTCATTAATAACATCTTTTTAGCTATTGTCATTCCGCCGGCATTAATTTTATAGATATACATTCCGCTGGCAAGATTAGTGGCGTTAAAAGTAACTTGATGATAACCGCTGCTTTCATAACCATTAACAAGAGTGGCTATTTCACTTCCAACTATGTTATAAACAATAATAGTTACATTGCCGTCCTTAGGTAGTCCATATGTAATTAATGTTGATGGGTTAAATGGATTTGGGTAGTTCTGCAACAACTTATAGGTTGTTGGTATTTCCTCGCCAAATTTATCTATACCAACAAGAGTGTTAGTTGTTATTGTATTTGAATTAGAACTCTCTCCTAAAGAATTGTAAGCTCTTACCCTGTAATAATAGATAGTGAATGCCGTCAAACCTGTAACCGGGTAAGTTGTTACGTTACCAACAGGTATTCTTATATATCCTGATACCGGAATTGTAAATGATAAATCTTTATAAACATCTAAGAAATATCCTGTTGCTCCGATAGAAGCATTCCAATTTGCATTGAATGATCTATCTGTTACACCTGTTGCAGCAGTTGCTACAGGTGCAAGCGGCGCTAAAAGTAATGTTGTTACAGAAACTACGTTTGAACTGGGGCTGGTACCGTTTGAATTGTTTGCCCTTACACGGTAGTAATATTTCGTGTTGGGTGATAAACCAATTACCTGGTATGTGGTTACGTTACCAACACTCTTATTGATAAACCCGGAAACAGGTATAGTAAATAATGAATCCGTTGCAACATCCAGATAATATCCTGTAGCACCTGAAGAAACTGCCCAGTTTGCATTGAATGCTATATCTGTAATACCGGAAGCTGCGGTTGCAACCGGTGCACTTGGAATAAGGGATGCTATTGTAATATTAGCAGCATAAGAACTACTTCCGGCTGTTGAATATGTACCGTCATTGAAATTTAATACAGCATTTCTTGCAACATATGCCTGAAATGTTAATCCGCCTGCTCTTGATACACCACCTGTGAATGTAACAGTATCGGATGTTACTGAACCTTCAATTGTTTCAGCATTTCCACCAACTGATTGCAAACCTGTAAATAAAATAGTTTTTATTCCACTATATGAAGTTGCTACGTTGCCTCCCAAATCACGGGCTGTAATTGTTATTTCATTTGTTTGACCTACAAGCATTGTTGTACTTGCAGGAGTAGCTGTCAAATAAGATACTGGTCCGGCAGTAACTGTAAAAGTATTGCTTGTACCTGTTTCACCAGCTCCACTTGTTTTTGTAACTGTTATAGTTGCAAGAGTTCTTATTTGAGATACTGTAACAGAGGTTGTTAAAACTCCATTCGCAAACGCTGAAGAGACACTTGGAGTTATTGTTCCGGCATTTGTCGAAAAATTAACCGTACCGGTAAAACCGGTAAGTGTTATATTATTAACATCTCTAGCCGTTATTTTTATGCTGATTGGAGATCCTGCAACCTGTGTGCCTATATCACCACCGGCTGCTGCTTCAACTAAAAAGTTCTGCAAAGCTCCTGCACTACTCACAATTGTAATATTTGCTGCATCTGCATATATACCTCTCGACCATGTGTTGTGTGTTCCATCAGTAAAATGTATTACAGCACTTCTTACAACATATGCCTGAAATGTTAATGAACCTGCTTGAGAGATACCATTTGTGAAATTAACTAAAACAGGTGTTCCCATTTGTACACCTTGTATAGTTTCAATATTAGCTCCACCGGCTGTTTCAAGACCGGTAAATGTAATCGATTTACTACCTGCGTATGAAGTTGCAACGTTGCCATTTAAATCCCGGGCTGTAATTATTATTCCGTCTGTTTGACCTACAAGCATTGATGCATTTACAGGGACAGCTGTTAGATAAACAACTGGTCCGGCGTTAACTGTAAAAGCACTGCTAGTGCCCGTCTCACCAGATCCACTAGTTTTAGTAACTGTTATAGTAGCTAGTGTTCTGGCTTGTGTGACTGTTACAGAGGTTGTTAAAACTCCGCCCACAAAGGCTGCAGAGACAAGTGGTGTTATTGTACCTGCGTTTGTTGAAAAAGTAACCGACCCGGTGAAACTGGTAAGTATTATATTATTAGCATCCCTGGCGGTTATAGTGATATTAATTGGCGTTCCGGCAACCTGTGTACCAATAATGCTTCCGCCGGATGCTTCAACTAAAAAGTTTTGTAAAGCGCCGACGCTGCTAACTATTGTAATATTTGCAGCATAAGAAGCATCACCTGTTGTTGTGTAAGTTCCATCAGAAAAATTTAAAGCAGCACTTCTTGCAACATAAGACTGAAATGTTACTGCACCTGATGCGGAAACACCACCAGCGAAACTAACCGCAAGTGGAGTAATCATCGTTGCACCTTCTATAGTTTCAACATTTGTACCATCCGTTTGCAAACCTGTGAAGGTAATGGTTTTACTTCCAACGTATGAGGTTACAATGTTTCCATTCAAATCCCTTGCCGTAAGCGTTATCTCATTAGTATTCCCCGCTAACATGGTTGTAGAGGCTGGTGTGGCTTTTAAGTAAGCAACTGCAGCCGGAGTTACTGTAACTGTGGGCAATGTAGTTGAAACTGCATTACTATTAATTGTGGCATTAATACTTGTAGCAGTTCCCGATAATACACCTGTAAAAGTTGCAGTATACGTCCCATCATTATGATCTACCACAGAACTGAAAGTACCTGTACTTGTTCCTCCCGTATAGGAGAAAAGTATTGCGGCACCACTTGAAGTTGTTAAATTATTACCTGCAGAATTTTTTGCTTGTAATGTAACCGTAACTGATAGACCTGAAACTACTGTTCCAGCAGATACGCTAACTGTAGAAGTTGCCGGCGAAATAGCGCCGGATGTAAGAACTGTAACTGTTGGCATAGCAGTAGTTACATTAACGCCGCCGATTGTCGCATTTATTGTTGTAGCAGTTCCTGCTAATACGCCTGTAAAAAATGTTGTGTATGTTCCATCACTATGATCTATTACAGTACTGAAAGTACCTGTACTTGTTCCACCGATATTTGAGAAGAGTACTGCGGCGCCGCCTGTGGTTATATTAGTGCCTGCCGCATTTTTTGCTTGCAACGTAACCGTTACCAGCGAACCGGAAACTACCGTTGGAGAAGACACACTAACTGTAGATGTTGCAGCTGAAATTGCTGTTGAAGATGTAACAGTTATTGTCGGTAATGTTGATGTAATTGATGTAGAATTGTAAGTGGCATTTATTGTAGTTGCCGTACCGGCGGCAGTGCCTGTAAATGTTGCAGTATAAGATCCATTTCCAACATCTGTTGTGGGAGTAATTGTACCTGTACTTACTCCTGCACCTGTAGTATTGGTGAAACCTACTGTAACACCACCGGTTGTTATATTATTTCCAAAAGAATCTTTTGCCTGTAATGTTATAGTTGAAGTCCCGGCAACATTTATTATAGCCTGGGATACACTTACCGATGTTACTGCATTACTAAAAGCTGTTTTTCCAACTGTTAATGAAACACCTGTACCGCCTGTAGAAGATGTTGAAATAGCGCCATCAGTTGCAGTCAAAGTAACAGGTCCCTCTGCTTTGTATGCCGTTAAAGTGCCGCCAACATCACTAACGCCGTTTGTAAAATGTATTGTTGTTGCCGTGCCAAAGTTAACCGGTAAACCGCTGTTATCTGCTACACTTGGTATTGATACGCCGTCAGGGGCAATCGCCAAACCGCTAAAAGTAATACTTTTTGTACCTGTATACGCTACTACGTTTTGAAGTTGATCTACAATTGATATTGTTAACAAATCATTTGAGCCTGCAGTAGGTGTGGGATTAGCCGCAGTAATTCTATAAGCACTTCCGACACCAACAACAGTCGTGAAGGTGGCTGAAGTTCCTGTCTTTACCGGAGTTGTAGGATCATCTGCTGCAGTTATTGTATATGGAGTTCCAATAGTATTAGCCATTGTAAAAGTTGCAGTCGCAATACCGCTTCCATTAGTACTTGTTGGTGAAGCTGTGAATGCACCTCCTGTTCCTGTTTTACTCCAATAAACTGATATTCCTGAAGTATTAATAGGATTATTGTTAACGTCTGCAAGTTGTGCGGTTGCTGTAATACTTGTTCCTGCAGGATAAGGACCAGTTGTTGTAACAATAAATTTTGTTGCAGCACCGGCTATATAAGTAACAGTTGCCTGTGTTTGAGAGCCTGTATTGCTCTTAACCGGGTTTCCACCAAGCGTAGCAATAAATATTCCACTGCCAATTGAAGTAGGAGATGTTACTGTTGCAGTATAAGTTCCATTTCCGTTATTAGTAGTCCCACTAATTGTACCTGTTCCTGATAAATTAGATATTACTCCTACAGGACCACCGGAAGTTAAATTATTGCCAAATTGATCTTTTGCTGTAACTGTTAATACCCGGGTAGAAGATCCATTAGCAATTATGCTTGAACTTGTTGGAGTTAATGTTGAGATATTTGCATTTGCAGCGCCAACAACTGTACTTAAACTACCAAAACTAGTAGAGCCCTTTAAAGTTGAACTCATGTCACCTGTAGAAGGTGCAGTAGTACCTGACGGTTGCACTTTTAAATTTCCAAATGTCAGGGTACCTGCAGCAACTGTTGAAACAGCAGAAACATGTATTGTTAATGTACTTGCAGTTGGTGTATAAGTTGAACTACTAACTGCAAATGTACCTCCGCCTGCGCTTGCTGCTACCGTAACTGTCTGTGTAATATCAAATTGCCAGCCTGTCGGTAGAATAAGTGTATAATTACCAACGGTAAACTGCCCAACACTAGCTTCTGTTACTACTAAGCCAGTAAGTGTTGTCCAGGAAGCTGAAGCTGAAGATGAATGTGTATCGAGAGATACGTTCGTGCCGCCTGTAGCTGCTGTTACTGTTTGCGCACTTAGCGTGCTGAATGATAATAATAATAGTGCAAAAAAGAAAACAAAAATATGACAGGATTTAAAAGAAGTTATGATCTTATCCTTCATGTTAGACTCCAATAATTATTAAAAAAATTTTCCCAATTTAAATTATTAGCAGCACACTAAATTTCCCCGTACCAAAGTTTTAAATTATTATTTCTGAATTAGTTCCAACTTACATTAAAAGTATTTTATTAGATCAAAAAAACTATAATTCAGTTATTTCCAAAAAGTATATTACAAAACTTTAGCCATTAAGGCAACCATCCTATCCAATTTAGAGATACAGCGCACAGAGAAAAATAAATGCACTATTTTACTATTAATGTAAACCCTTTTTTTTTGAAATTTAAGCCCTAATAAAAAAGAAAATTTTATTATTTAATTTAACTTATTGTTTATAATCGGTCTACTTCTTTTGCGCTCATTGTCAATATTCCTTCCATGTCAAGTATCCCTCTTTTTTGAGATACCTAAACTAATTTTTACTGACATTTCTATTGAGTCGAATTACTGACATTTCTAAAGAGTTATTACACTCAAAAACGAAACTATCTTATGAATATTGACAATCTTAAACGTTTCGGTTAAGTTGCCAACAAACATGGACAGTTTCTATCTTGGGGTCACAAATCAATAATTATATTTTTCTTTTCTCAACTATAGTCCGCAAAAAAAAAGGCGGACAAGGCGGCTATAAATCTGCTGATAAATTCGAATTTCGGTTCACAGGAATATAAAATAAAAATGTTCATACTCATTCAAATAAATTTCAAAATGTATACAGCCAATAGTTTATCAGAATGAAATTTGATGAACCTGCGGAATAAAGGCAAAAACATATTCTAACTTGTTAATTGTGAGACTAAAGTGAAATTAATCAGATCATTTTGTCTATCTATTACTGTTTTATTATTTCTTTTCCTCACCGGTTGCGGGCCAAACTTACCGGTTTATAAATATCCTCAATTTGAAACGAGTAAAATTAAAGTAGGAATTTTGCCGTTCAAAAATGAACCTTCAAATTATTCATTCGCAGGTAAGTTCAATAATGAATTCAGGGATTTATTTGCGGCAGTTGCATATAATACATCGGCATTTGAAGATATTCATGCATTTGATAATAAGTCTGAAGCGAAGGATGTTGATTATATCGTTCAGGGGCGTGTAACTAAAATAAATTATGACCGCGGTGTAACAATTGGAACCTTCACACTTCCGCTTCTCACTGCTATTGGTGGATTATTTCTTTTCAGCAATCCCGAAATAATGATCTATGGTTACTTAACTGAAGCAGGAGCTTTTGCATTTGCTTTAGAATCTTTAATTGATAAGCATTTCTATTACCATGATTACGATTTGGCTGTGGAATTTCAAATGATTGATGCCCGGACCGGGAAAAGTATATATACAGAGGAATTTTCTCATTCGATAAGATTAATTTTTGATGAAGCCGAAACATATTCTTATGGAGGGGAAATGACTCCTTCCGGCTTTCTGAGCGGCGTTAAAACATTTACTACGCATCAGGATCTGGAATCAATATGTAAGTATTGTTTTTTTAATTGTATACAGAATATTTCTGAAAAATTTATCAGGAAAGTAATTGAATTAAATATTACCCCGGGTAAAACTTCAAAGGGATATGCTATTGAAAAACCAGCACAGGCGCCGCAAAATGTTAACAAAGAATCAAAGGTTGAAAAATCTGTACAGGAAGATCAAAATGTTCCAAAAGAATCAGCGGTTGAAAAACCTGAACAGGAAAATCAGAATACTGGGAATGAATCAATTGCCAAATTATCTGCGCAGGAAGAGGCTACAAGCACTAAAAAGTTTTTGGAATCACAATTTTATGTTTCTCTCTTTAACCGCAAAAAAGATCTGGCCATAAACTGGGAAAATATGCAAAATGAATTTGCAGTCAGAGTCAAAAATAATTTTTTAATAAATAGTTATAAACAATCTGTTGAATTGTATTTGGAAAAGGATACCATTCTGAAGAAATATGCTGAAGAACAATTAAATAAAAACGGAATTTATAAAACCGATAGAAATTTTAATTACAATTATTATTTATTGCTTTATGCAATCACATATTTAGAAGAATACCGTCAAAAAAGCATGGATGCCTCCACCAGGATTACGGCTGAGGACATGGAAGAATTGATAAAAAATAGTCAATTCCGTCACAAGCAATATAAATACTTAGATTCAACTAGTGTTGTGGAAATTTCACATTCTTTCGAAGCAAAAAGAAAATATGCCGAATGGATAACTGCAAAAGTATTATCTGACGCTGCAGAGGATAAAATGCTCAATCCGGCAGTTTGTATATTATCATCCCCGTTTCCGGAAAACGAAAAGGTGCAATGCCTTCAACTTCAATCACTACAGGTAAAGGATAAATATCCCGCTTTTAGTTTTAATGAAAAAAAATCCTCAAATACTTTTACAAATATTTTTACTGCTAAATACTTTTCGTCAGCAAAGGATAAGAATAAAACATTTATTGAATGTGAAATAGGAGATGGAATAGGAACAATGTACGGAATTCCTTTAACATCAAATGCTGTTAGATACCGCTACTTCCCGAATAATAAGGATGCGAGTTATTTCACTTTCTATGCTTTTGGCCTTGGAATGGTTCTGCCTCTTACTGACTCTTTCGAAGAGAAAAAACTGGGAATAACCACTGATAATAGTTCAATCTATTTAACCGGGAAAGATCAATCAAATGTAAATTTTAGAATTTATGCCGGTAACATAGAAATTCTAAATAAATACCAGAATGATGAAAAAATAAAATGGTTTAATACAAATATTGAAGCAGGCGGGGATCTGAATTTTAACCTGGGTTCTTTGAATTTTCAGGCTGGTGTTAAATATGGTTATAATTCTTTTTACTACTATGGAGGATTAGGTTTTAATGTAGAAACATTTTCTAAAGAAGGAGATGCATTAATAAAATTTAATTTACCTGCTGGAGTTTCTAAATCATCCGGATTTAATGATAATGCTGATAGGAAAGAACCAACTGAAAACCGCCAAAAACCTTTACCTTCTGCAGGCACATCTAAAGAACCTAAAAAAGCCAATGAAAAAATAATTAATAAAAATGCTGCAAACGAAACAAAGAAAGAACCTGTTGTAGAAAAACCTTTGCCGGTTATTGAAACGCCTGTAACTAAATGGACAGTATTTAATGTCAGGTTGGGATTAAATAATTCAGCATTTTCACCGGAAGCTTATCCATTTCTAATTAAGGTAGTTGATACATTACTGAAAAATCCAAATTTGAATGCTGAGATTCGCGGTTATACAGATAATGTCGGCGCGGATACTTATAATCAAACTATATCCAAAAAAAGGGCTGATATTTTTAAAGATTATCTTATCTCAAAAGGAATAGATGCCGGCCGGTTGACATCAGTCGGTTATGGTGAAGTTAATCCAATAGCAGATAATAAGTTCTACGAAGGCAGGGCAAAAAACAACAGGGTTGAGTTAATTGTAAAATCTAAATTAGCGGTTAATGAAAATGAAGGAACAAATAAGACCAAAACAAAAGAACCGGTTCAAAATAATAAGACAGAATTAAAAACAAATAAAAAAGAAGCGCCAAATAAAATAAATACTGCGGAAAATGATCAAAAGAATAATGAGTTATCCGGAATAAAGAACAAAGAAAAAGATGTGACGAATCAAATCAATTCTTTTTCACCAAAAACATCGGAAAAATTTATTGCAACAGTTGACAATTCATGGTTAAGTTTTGAAGTTAGCCCGGATAGCAGGCATGTGGCTTTTGCTATAAAATCTGGAGATAAAATGTTTGTAACAATTGATGGGAAAGAGGAAAAACAGTTTGATGGCATTTTAAAAGGCACGCTAAATTTCAGTGAAGATGGAAAGCGTTTCGCGTATGGTGCTGCAGCTGGAGGTAAAAATTTTATAGTAGTGGATGGGAAAGAAGAAACACAGTATGATAGTATTTTTTGTGCTCCACAGTTTAGCAAGGATAGTAAACATTTGGCATATGCGGCTGGATTGGGCGATAGAAGGTGTGTAGTAGTAGATGGAAAAGAGGAAAAACAATATGACGGCATTTTGTCAGGTACCCCAATTTTTAGTCCATCCGGCAATCGATTGGCTTATGGTGCAAAAGTTGAAAATAAATGGTTCGTTGTTGTTGATGGCAATGAAGAAAAATGGTATGATGGTATTTTAGGCGCTCTGAGTTTTAGCTCTGATGGAAAACATTTGGCTTATGCTGCAGAATTGGGTGATAAAGTGTTTGTTGTATTAGATGGGAAAGAGGGAAAACAGTATGATATTATTTTTTCTTCTCCGGTTTTCAGCCCCGATGGGGCACATATGGCATATGCGGCTGGATTGGGTGATAGAAGGTTTGTGGTAGTAGACGGAAAAGAGGAAAAACAGTATGACGCCATTTTGAAAGGTTCTCCAATTTTCAGCGCTGATGGAAAACATCTTGCTTATTCTGTTGTGTTGGGTGATAAAAAATTTGTTGTTGTTGATGGAAAAGAGGAAAAAATGTATGACGCCATTTTGGAAGATACTCCAATTTTCAGTCCTGATAGTAAGCGCGTTGCTTATGGTGTTAAATCAGGAAATAAAGAGTTTGTTGTATTAGATGGGAATGAGGAAAAACAGTATGATGGTACTTCGGCTGCCCCGGTTTTCAGTCCCGATAGCAAGCATGTTGCCTATGGCGCTAAGATGGGAAATAAAAGATTAATTATATTAGATAGGAAAGAGGAAAAACTATTTGATGGTATTGGAGTAAGTATGATTTTCAGTTCCGATAGCAGGCATTTTGCTTATGGCGCCAAATTGGAAGACAAATGGTTTGTAGTAATAAATGGGAAAAAAGAAGAACAACAGTATGATGCTTTTATAAAAGGTAGTAAAATAATTTTTGATACTAACTATAGTCTTCACTTTCTTGTTCTTAAGGGTAATGGAGTTTATTTGGTAGAAAAAGATTTAAGATAAACAGTTATATCAATTTATACCTATGTAAACAAAAATTGAAAAAAGGTGAATGATGTATATTGTTTTAGTAATCATTATTGTGATAATCTTAGTAGTTCTATTAATGCCCGGCTATACACAGAAAATTAAAAAGGCGGGAGATGCGCAAGGGCAAAAAAGTATTGCTGAACTCAAGAAGATTAAAATCGGTGATTCATTCCAATGGATTATGATCCGTTCAGAAAATATTGATAACCCTATCCTGCTGTTTGTACATGGAGGTCCAGGCACTTCGCAGTTGACCCAGATGAAAAATAATACTAAACCAATTGAAAAATATTTCACTGTTGTTAATTGGGATCAGCGCGGCGCCGGCAAATCATTTTCTGCTATACACGATAAAAGCAAAATGAATATCAATCAATTTGTTTCTGATATAAACGAACTATCTGAATACCTGGCGAAGCGGTTCAATAAAAACAAAATAATTCTTGCCGGGCATTCATGGGGCAGTGTTATTGGCATACTTGCTGTCTCTCAAAAACCAGAATTGTATAGCGCATATATTGGTATTGGTCAGATGTCCAATGTGATGGAAAGCGAAAAAATCTCTTATGAGTGGACACTGCAGCAGGCTGAATTAGCCAACGATGTGAAATCTGTAAAGAAGTTAATTGATATGGGTAGTCCGCCGTATCAAGGCGAGTGGAGTAAGAAATTTATAGCGCAACGCCATATACTTGGCAAGTATGGCGGTGAGTATTATGGAAGTAAAATTGGCGCATTCGGTCATGTTATAATGAATCTTGTATTGTCCACAGAATATACTTTTCTGGACCGGATAAACTTTTTTAGAGGAATATTCGATTCATTGGAATTATTATTCCCGGAATTATTAAATGTAAATTTATTTGAGCAGGTGCCGGAGCTGAAGGTGCCTGTATGGTTTATGCTGGGAAGGCATGATTACGAAGTGCCGTCCTTGTTATCAGCCAAGTATTTTGATTTTCTGAAAGCACCTGATAAGACTTTATATTGGTTTGAGAATTCCTCTCATTTGCCAAATACAGAAGAGCGCGATCTATTCAACCAAATATTAGTTGAGAAGATATTGCCGGAAATTAAATGTTGACAATCTTATCCGGTAAATTTATGTTGCAAAAGAACAATATTGTTCCTACTATGAATTCACGAAAAACAAATCTCTACATTTTGCTAATTATAATTTCTTTCATCGGTGCGCTTCTCGCCGGAGTTGTTGCGCTGCGCTATAGCTATACTTCATTTACTCTTATCGAATCCGGCATTGGGCTTCTAATTTTGGTTGTCATTGGCATGTCTCTTTGGCTTTACAACAGCCGGTTCAGCAAGCCTGAAAATTTATTAATGAAAAATGGAATCATCATTTTTGGAATTGCCCTCGGCGTATTATGGACAATCGAAATCAGCATCAACAATTTCATAGCCCCGCCTCTTCCTGCACGTGATATCATAGACAACATTTTCTGGGCTGTTATAGCTTTTTCAATTTTGATATTTTCATCGGTACATGCTTTCCGGAAAGACAGTCTTGTCACCGGAATAAAAGTTGGAATATGGAACGGGTTTATTAGCAGCTTATTTGCTTGTTGTATGGCTCTAACAGTTATAGTATTCGGGATGCACTTTATCCTCTCAGATCCACTCAATGTTACTGAGTGGGCAGCGCGTGCATCAAACAGTAACGCCCCAAGTATGGCTGCTTATTTTGCTTTTGAAACATTCGCCGGAGCCTTTGGACATCTAATTGTACTCGGCTTCATTATGGGCGGATTGCTGGGCGTACTTGGTGGATGTATTGGTAAAAGCATCAAGCATATCTTCAAACTAAAATGAGTATAGTTATATTTCTAATTGAACATGGTTTAAATCTGTTTGCTAATGAATCTTGACAATTTTTATTAAAGCACGGAGCTATTATGATGTCTGCTTGCGGAGTATTATGTTCTGAATGCCCGGCGTATTTTGGCCGTGAAAAAGGATTTGAACATCAGCAGCGTACGGTAGAAGCATGGCAGAGAATTTATGACTTGCATGAGACTGCTGATCACATTTCATGCGGCGGTTGTCTTGGACCTGATGAAAAAATATTTCATTCAAGTATTGGATGCAAAGCGCGTAATTGCTGCCGCAATAAAGAATTGAATAGTTGCGCGGAATGTTCATTTGAATCTTGTCCGGATTTAGAAAAAGCCCAATCCGTATGGGATGACGTTCCAAATTTCATCAATAAAATTTCAACTGTAGAATTTGATAATTATGCCCGGCCATATTTGGGTCATAGAGAACGGATAAAGAATGCCCGTGAATTGTTTTTCAAAAGGACATGAAAGTTTTTTAATTATAGATGAGTACTATTCTTCTATAACTTTTATTTTGTCGGGATAACCTGGTAAAGAATTATTTTAATTTGCTGCCGATAGTATACCATAAATTTCTGTATGTCTGCATTGACCAGTCCTCAGCCATCGTAGTCTCCATCCATAAGCTATTGCTTTGCCTTTCGACTATCATTGTTATCGTAACTTTAGTTTTATTTTCATCAACTTTTGATAAATTAAAATTAATCTTGCTTCGTAAGTTGCCATTGGAGTTTTTAGCAGTTGATACAAACTCTACATAATCAGTTTTAATTAATCCATGCTCTTTGTCAGCCGAAATTATTTTTAAATTACTATCTTTACAAAAATCTTCAATTGCTGTAAATGCGATAGAATAATCTGCCTGAAATGTTTTGGACCGGTAACCACTATTCCCAGTTTGTATTGAAGAACAGGCTGCAATTAATAGAAATAATAGTGTAATAAGTTTTTTCATAATGTTACCTTTATTGAAAAGAAATACATCAATGTCTGCATTTTAATGCCTATGGATTTTATTCGAAAGAAAAACATCAGTAATGGAATAGTCCATCACTTATAATGTTAAAACTAATTAAATTAATTAGAAACATCAATATTCTGTAATTCGCTTGCCCCTGTATTAATATTGACAATCTTATCCGATTAAATTAAATTTTGAATAAAACAGGAAAAGATACGTTGAGAATAAGGATAATTATTCTGGTGTTGATTGCTTTATTGATAGGATGTGAAAAATCTTCAGAACCATTACCTGAACCACAGCCGCAACTTATACCTATAAATCCAATAGCAAACTCTAATTGGATGACATTTACTTATAACGGAAACGATTATAAAATTTCTTTAATGACCAACAAAAATGGTTATACTGAAAATGAAGTTGTTACCAGGGGTTCCGGAGTAGGATTGAAAAATACACTTATGCTCACATTTAAACTTGCTCAGAGCGGCAACACCCAAATTAACAAGGATATGACAGGTTATTGGGATTTAGGACTGTGCATTCCATTCAATAAATATCTGCTAACAAATGATGCAGGTAATTATATTGAAATAAAATCTTATGATGTAAAGACGAATATAATCAGCGGGGAATTTAATCTAAAATTCAAATTTGAAAAAGATACAACTAAGTCCGCCGTATTTAGTAATGGTAGGTTTAATGTAAAGATAGATACCAGTTATTCATTTCATTATTGTATCGAAGGATGAAAATTATTTCAAATAGAAAATTTTACTTACAGTCTGGAATGAAATAAAAGAAATATAGGCCTATAATATATTATTGACAATCTTATCCGATTAAATTATGTTGCTATAGAACTAGGGTGTTTTCATTTATGGGGATTCAAATTATCAGTAACATTTTCTTTTCTTTTACTTTAAATCGAATTTCGGTTCGCAGGGATTTTTATATAAAAAATAATTTTACTTTTTGTTGAGCCTGCCTCAGGTAAGGGCCATTCCTCGACAAATGAGAATTGTTCGGACAAGGGGTGGTTCCATTCAAAGCCGGGCAAGTAGTTATTTTTCTAAGTTGAATATTTAATTTCAGAATCAGAATAATACTATTTGTCCCATGATGAACACGACTTGTTCACCAGATTTGAATTATAATATTTGGGATCGTATGTTACTTCCTCCCCTAGCCATTCCGGCTTCTTAAATTTTTGGTTTTCATTTGTTAATTCAACTTCAGCAAGAATTAATCCCTTGTTAATTCCTTCAAAAACATCAATCTCCCACAGAAGATTATTCTCACATAATTTATATCTAGTTTTTTCAATCAATGGTAGGATACATAATTTTCCTAAGATAGTTTTTGCATCTTCAAGTGGAATCTCATACTCAAATTCCAATCTTTCAGCACCGATGGATTTTCCTTTGAGTGTTAGAAAACCTTTAGTCCCAATAATTCTGATTCTTACATTTCTCGCTTCCTCGATAGATAGATATCCTTGTTTATATGTATATGCCTCAGCCCTGTTTTTCCAATCATCATTCTTGACTAAGAATTTTCTTTCAATTTCTTTTCCCATTGTAACATCTCTTCAAAATTTTATAAAGAATTATTTAAGTAATATATTAAATAATACATCTAAAAAAATCTATAAAATAATGTAACTATTTATATGAATTGATGACAAACTAAACAGCGAAAAATGGTTACATAGAGGAGATAGGCGTAATTCTTAAATGTATGACAATCAACAATTTAGCATTAGTATTTCTTAATACACATACAATTTTGCGAGGTTGTTTTAATAGGTTTTATGAATGCTAAATCCTAAGCTAGTAAGTTATTAATTATCACCTTCATTAAATGTCATAGTGACTGGTCTATAAAGCAGAATTGAACAAGTAGCGGATAGGGTTAGATCAAAATAATAGGGAAAGAAGTACAAATTATTTCTTGACAATCTTATTCGATTCATTTAAGTTGCAAATGATATAAGGGTAATTTCATTTATGGGGCACCAAGTCAGTAATTACAATTTCATTTCAGCAATTACTTTCGAATTTAAATTTATAAAAATTGCTATAAACATAATTGTTCGATCAGCCAATCATATAATCTTTAACGATTTAAAGAAAGTAGTTTGCTTGATTGGAATATGTGAGGATAAACGTCCACAAAATTGTTTTTTATAATAATAAATCATTTTGTTAATATTAATTTTCTATTAACAAAGAACTCATCAAAAATATAGCCACCTACATATGGCAATAAAATTAATTAAAGATCCACTACACGGAAATACTACTTTTTCTAATATTGAAGAAAAAGTATTGGATAGTCCATTATATAATCGCTTACATCATGTGCTTCAGAATTCTTGTGCATATCTAGTTTACCCTTCAAATAAAACTTCAAGATTTACGCATAGTCTTGGCGTCATGAATATTGCAACTAATTTATTTAATTACGGCATTTCAAATGCGGACCCAAATGTATTAGAAAAGTATTTAAAGCAATGTAAAAATATTATTGATTTGATAGTGAACAGTACTGATTTACCAATTGTACATGGTGTTGAAAAAGAAAATTATTTAAAAAAAATAAATAAAAGTAAGGTGCAAAAATCTTTATTAAAAAATGATGATTATCTGAAATATTTATATAATATTATGGGATGGAACTTTTGCAATCATACTACAATCAATAATTATTTATTTACAGACACTAGTTTACATTCTACATACTTATTGTTACTTCAATCATTAAGACTTTTTGCTCTTTTACACGACTTCGGACACCTTCCTTTTAGCCACCTAACCGAATTTGCTTTGTCGGAAGTATACAATAAGCTAAATGGTAATTCTTTACCAAATAAAGTGAAGAAAACACAAAAAGAAAAGGATTATACTGAAAAATTCCATAAATTTTTCAAAAGCACTAATAAAGAAATTCATGAAGCGGTTGGGAAAAAACTAATAAAGGTTTTGTTAACATATTGTAGCTATACGTGTGATACTCAAGATGAAAATCAAAAAATTTATGAAATCTTCACATATCAAATTATCATAAATATTTTAGATGAAGTTTTCAAAGGAGTGGATAGTAAATTATTATCAATTTTCGAAATAATAGACGGCAATTTTGATGCTGATAAAATGGAATACTCAATTAGAGATGGGCATGCTTCTGGTTTATTTGATAAAAGTGGAGATATAGAAAGAATAGTTAAACTTTTCTGTCTTGCAACAAGAGACAAAGAAAAGGATAATGAAACTGAGAAACTTGATAAATTTTGCTTTTACCCTTCCTTACAAACCATTAATGATATTCAAGAACTATTCATTGACCGTTATAGAATATATAAATTCATGATCAATCATCATAAAGTTAAAAGATTTGATTATATTTTACAAAAATGCATTGAATTACTTTTACATGAAGAATTTAAAAGTAAAAAGAGAATAAATTTATCAGTAAGGCAATATAGCCTTGAAAACATGGTTAATACGATCTTTGAAATAATATCATATACGGATGTAATAACTGAAAATAAAGATGATATTGAAAAGCTATTTTATCAATTTGCACAATTAAATGATTTTTGGTTAGTAACTTTATTAAATGGGAAAATGCTAGAGTTAATTCTCTCGGCAGGGAAAAAAGACTTTAATGTTTTAAAAATACTTCTTAATGAATTCTTTACTAATTCTAAGGAAATAAAAAGTCTCTGGAAAAAAGATTACGAATATTCTGCATTTTCAGAACTATTAGGTCAAAAAGTATACGAAATCCTTCAAAACAATGACCTTTCTCAAAATAAATACCAAAAATTGTTTTATAAAACTTTATCTTTGTCTGGAAAATTCGATAATGACTCATTAGGGAAAATGGATTTTACGAAAAAAGTAAATGATCTTGGCAAATGTGTTGTTGAGTTTATGAATCAAAATATAGATGAATGGACAGAGAAAATATTTGAACATTTCCGATTAATTGGAAAATTAGTACTTTGTCGTCCAACAAATCTAAAGATTGCTAATTTTAACATGTCTTTAATTGACATAAAAGACAATGGATTTGAAAGGAAAGAATACAAATTTGGAGAAGTTTCTGGGGTCCCTGATTATTTATTTTTGGATAGAAATAATTCGGTACAATTCTTTGTATATTATAAAGAAGAGTTTGAACCAACAGAATTACAAAAAATGATAATTGAACAATTGTATACAATTTTTATAAATAAATTAGATATAAAACAAAGAGGTTGAAAATGTGCAAAAAATTTGAAATTGCACGAAATACTGTTGTTAGTTTTATCGTTGAAAAAGATTGTTTTTCATACGATGAACTGCAAAATAAAATATTAAATGATGGTGGGGTTCTACGCATTTCTACAACACAGACCCTAGACAATTATTTAAATTATTATGAAAAGAGTGGATTTATTAAATATTCACCAAAAACAAAAAGTTTCTTCATTATCAAATATTAAATATTCTTTTAAAGAATTATTGCACTTTTTAAGTCCACTGTATTGAAATTGCTTTAAATTTTAGTCATAGACAGATCCTCGTGACCCAATAACTCTTTTATAATATATAGAGAAACTACTTCCCGAGTTATGACAGGAACAATGGAATGACGTGAAAAATGTAAACGATTTTTTTCATTTAAATTAGATTTTCTTTTAGCTTCTTTGAATTGCTTGATGATTGGTTTTTGATTTAGTATTCTAGTTTAATAAGATAGAATATAACTTCACTGGTTGGTCTACGCTTAGCTTAAAAGGAATTATAAGAACCGACTTTACTTTTCCACTCATTGTAATAACTTTTTCTTTTTTACTTTTTGTAGCTTACCCATTTATTTTAAATCAAACAAACTTAAACTGAAAGAATGACAACAGACAAAACAATGACAACGGGCGGATAGATTATGGAAATTTAAGCCAAACTTTCACTCCCAGTATGTATAAACAGAAGTAATTAAGTTACTTGAAAAGTAATTCAAATTTTATTATTTTTAAATAGTTGGTTCATTCAGCCTCAGAAAGTTTCTGGCGGCAATAAATGGATGGCCTAAACAGTTAACAAAGGAGTTCAAAATGAACACTTCAAAAGTGCATCACCCCAATCAAACTTTTTCCATTTCTTATCATTCAATTAGAAACATAACTTCTCCTGAGGATCTTGATAATAGCAGGAAAGTTTATGTAGGCCAAACTGAGGCTAAAAATATAATTGGTCTACCAACAGACGAAAATGTTAGAGACTATATGTTGGAAGCAGAAGGGAAAAAAAGAAGACGGCCAACTCAAGTTCACAAAGCAATTGAGGATACTATTCGAAATAATCCCCAAAACTTTTCTGCCTTGAATAGCGGAATCGTAATAGTAGCAAGAAGATGTGAAATTGACGAGAAAGAAAAAAAAGTATTACTACACAAACCAAGCATTATTAATGGTTCTCAAACACAAGGGGTAATAAAAGATTTTTATGATTCTCTTAAGTCAGAAAAGTTCGAAGCCGAACATTTCCCTTTTCACATCAAATTTGAAATAATTGTTACTGATGATGAAGATCTAATTGCCGAAATTTCAATCGCAAGAAATTTTCAGAATGATGTTATGACCATATCTATAGCTGGAAGGTTAGGCCAACTTGATGAACTTGAAAAATATTTGCAAGTAAAAAAGCCAGGCTCCCAGCTACAGAAATCTGAAACAAAGTTATCAGAAGACTACATAAAAACAGAAAGACTTTTGCAAGTTATAGCTGCATTAGCACCAGAGGAACTTTGGTTAAAGCCTGGCGAAATGAATAAAGTGTACACTTATAGTATGAAAACTAAATGTCTGAAAGATTTTCAGGAAATTTTTGAAAAGGCAAAGGATCCCAAAGCCATTGATCATTCAAGATATTTGGAATTATATCAATTCTATTTAGATATTGCATCACAAGCTCAAGACCTTTATGAAAAATGGAAAACCCATCAGGGATTTTCTGGGACTAAATTACGTTCTATTAAGAGAGATGAAGGCAATAATATTGAAGAAGTTCCAGATGGTATTATCTTTCCTATTTTAGCTTCCCTCTCTGCTTTTGCAAGAAAAACCAAAAAAGGATGGATTATTGAAGCTCCTAAACAATTCAATGAAGCTGAGTTGATACAAGCAGCAAAATCAGTTTATATGGAAATAGCATTTCATAATCCTTGGAATATGGGAAAAAGTAAAGCATGCTATTCAGCGTTGTATCAAATAACTTCAATTTATAAAAAATTATTTGCAACGCAATCTTAAAGAATATAACTTAGAAGCTACCTGTCAAGGTGGCTTCTAAGTTTTAGTAGCAGTTTATCCCGCTCTGCGGGAAGGCTAGGATCCCGCTGACTCGTAAACTCGTCGCGGGACTTCGTTTCGATTTCGCCATTCTCAGTCCCGATTGCGTTTCACTTATCGGGACTTCGTCGTTCCGACTTTCGCCGGAACTCCTCAGCTTGCAATCAATTCTTATTCAGACCACCACAAATAAAAAATCCCCAACTAAAAGTTGAGGATTTTTTCTTAGTAGCAGCCTGTCCCGCTCTGCGGGCATTCTTGTCCCGATGTTTTTTGTCGGGGAGGGCTAGTCCGTTAGCTAACGGATTGAACCTAGAACCTTCGGGTTATGAGCCCGACGAGCTACTCCGCCCTTGGCGGACTCCACCCAGGTAAATTTCTTACGAGCCAATTTCTACCTGCACCTGATTTTAACCATTTCTCTCTTTTCATTGCCTCTGAACGTGTTGTGTATTCTTCCTTAAAAATAATTTCCCAGTTATGCCCGTGTTTGGTAGAATGAGAAAGTTGATGATTGTGCTCAAAAAGTCTTTTCTCCAAATCCGAAGTCTGACCAGTGTAATGAAACCCTTCAATACTTTTTATTATGTATACGTAATAGTTCATTATATCTCTAATGGAAAATAAAAAAGGTTCTTTCTGAAAATCAAAAAGAACCTTCTTTTTAGTAGCGGGGCTAGGACTTGAACCTAGAACCTTCGGGTTATGAGCCCGACGAGCTACCAATTGCTCCACCCCGCGATGTAAACTTGTTTTTCAGTTTATCCGACTTAGACGGATAAACTTTAATCTATCGTGAATGTCTGTAATTATTTCAATAATAATTTATTCGAGCAAGCAATATATCTAAGCAGTGAGCGAATGTCAAATTAAGGTCTTTTTAAAGAATTTTGGTGGATTTATACTGTAAAGTTGGAATATTATTCTAATAAAAGAAAAGTTGGCCGACTATCCTTGCTACTAAAAACAAATGTACAGGATGCAGTTTTTTTTTATATGCGAAGCGAATGAAATGAGCGGCATCCCGATAAGCTGAGCCCGGCTATTGCCGGTCGAATGCCCGGACTGAGTGGAACGAAGATCGGGACGAAATCGGGATGAAACTTAATCGGGATCAAATTAGCCCCTTTTATGCTTTCCTCTTCATTCTTTACTTGATACTTAATTACTCAATCACAATATTAGCGAACGAATTAATGAAAAATCTATGCTAAAATCCCTTTTCATCAAAGATTACGCACTCATAGAAAATATTGAAATTGAGTTCGGTAAAGGACTTAATATTATAACTGGCGAAACCGGCGCAGGTAAATCAATATTGATTGACGCAATGGGTCTGCTGCTTGGTGAGCGAGCCTCTACGGAGGTTGTGCGCAAAGGTTCGGAAAAATCTATTGTAGAGGGAATCTTTGATGTTGCCGGCAATAAAAAAATTCAGAAACTGCTTACCGATAACGAAATAGAATTTAGTGACGAGCTGATTGTCCGCAGGGAAATTTCCTTGAAAGGAACCAGCCGATGCTTTTTATGCGATAGTCCAGTTACTCTGAATTTAATTAAAGAAGCGGGAGACCTGCTTGTAGATCTTCACGGGCAGCATGAACACCAGTCTTTGCTAAGAACCGACACTCACATTGAGATGCTTGACGTTTTTGCAGATCTTGAAATATTACTTTCTGAATATGGAGAAGCTTATTCAAAACTGAACCTGCTTCAGAAAGAACTGAAAAACCTTTCCGATAAAGAAAATCTGCTTAAAGAGAAAAGGGAAGTTTACGAATACCAGATCAAAGAAATTGATAATGTTGGTCCTCTCGAAAATGAAGACGAAAAGCTTGAAGAAGAATTGAAAATTCTTGAGAACTCTGAAAGGCTGCTTTTAACGGCAAATGAAATTTATGAAAGTCTTTACGATGGCGAAGATTCAATTCAGGACAGGCTTGGGGAAACAAAAAACAAGCTGACAGAACTTTCTCAGATAGATAAATTATTCTTTGAAAAGCTGGGTGAGTGCGAATCTGCCCTTGCAATACTGAATGATATATCTTCTTTTATAAGAAGTTATAAGGAAAGAGTGGATTTAGATCCTCAAAGATTGAACTCAATGCGTGAGCGTTTAAATTCTATAAATTTGTTGAAGAAAAAGTACGGCGGTTCATTAAAAGCAGTGTTTGCCCACCGCGAAAAAATAGGTGAGGAATTTGCGCTTTCTGAAAATTTCTCTCAAAAAATTTCTGAACTTGGAAATCAAATTGATCTCTCGCGTAAAGAGTGCGGTGTAGCTGCTAAAAAACTTTCGCTGGAAAGAAAAACTGTATCAAAGAAAATTAAAAAGGAAGTTGAAGAGGCTCTTAAATATCTTGGAATAGCAGACTCAATCTTTGAAGTAAAAGTGGAAAATGTACAGGCTGGCGCCGGAAGTGAAAACTTTATCATTGTTGATAACAAAAAATATATTTCCAATGCCCGCGGGTATGATGTAGTAGAATTTTTTATTTCTACCAATGCGGGAGAAGACCCCAAGCCTCTTGTAAAAGTTGCTTCAGGCGGAGAAGTTTCAAGAATAATGCTTGCATTGAAATCTATTCTGGCAAAGTCCGACCGTCTGCCGGTTCTTATCTTTGATGAAATTGATACAGGTGTAAGCGGAAGGATAGCGCAAAAAGTGGGCATGGTTCTGAAGTCATTAGCTTCATTTCACCAGATTATTGCTATAACACATCTGCCGCAGATTGCCGGTTTATCTGATAATCATTTTGCTGTTGAAAAGAAAAAATCTGCTGAACGCATTGTAAGTTCTATTAGAAAATTAAACGGGGAAGAAAAAATTAGTGAGGTTGCAAAACTGTTAAGCGGAGAAAATATTACCGAATCAGCATTGAAAAGCGCCCGTGAATTAATGGGATTGCAGAAAAATTAGTGTTTGTTCTCAAGCACAACAATCTGGCGTCTCTATTATTTCCTTTGTGATGAATTTTTAGTTGTTTAAATTTATTTAAGATAATAAACCATTTCCCCGGAGGAAGGTATGAATAAAAAGCTTCTATCAATAATCATTGTTTTTGGATTAATTTTCACTTCATATACAAAAGCTCAAAGTCTTGATGCGTCTTTGTCAGGTCTTGCGGACGTTGCAGCCAAGCCATATTTAAAAACTGTTATTAATTCATTCGGTTCAAACTTAAATTCAGGGTGGGTGTCACAATTTCCTTCTACAACAAAATTAGACTTTCATCTTGATCTTAAGATTACGGCAACAGGCTCTTTTTTCTCAGACGATAAGAAAACGTTTTCGCAGAGCGGTAATGTAATTTTAAGTAATAGTCTAATTGACCTGGTACTGCAAGGAGCCGGACTTCAACCCGGAACTCAAAATTACAATTCATATAAAACTGCTTTACAAAATAACCCGGTTAACGTTAATTTCTCAGGCCCTACAATTGTAGGCAGCAAAGACGATCATGTGAAACTTCTGTTACCTTCACAGGCAATTGGAAATACCGGGTACATAATTCCTCAAACTACGGTTAATACTGAGGCAAAAGGATTAATGGGAAATTTACCGGCAGTTCCTACTGCAACCGCACAACTTACTGTTGGAACGGTTTTCGGAACAAATGTAGCGGTCAGATATCTACCGGAAATTAATATTCAAGACATGGGAAAACTAACTTTTTGGGGTGTTGGTATAATTCATAATATTGGAGTCTGGTTCCCAAATCCTCTGCCGGTTGATATTAGTGTTGGTTATTTTTATCAGAAACTTAAACTTGGCAGTATTTTAGAGACAGATGCTTCGCAAATCGGTGCCTACGTAAGCAAATCTGTTAGTATATTAACAGTATATGGAGGAATTACTACCGAAACCTCAAGCACAAGCGTTAATTATACTTATCAGACAAATTCAACTGCGAATGGATCCACTATTACTTTTAAAATGGACGCAGAAAATACTGCAGGTGCCGTAGTCGGCTTTAATTTGAATCTTGCTATAATTAACATTAATGCAGATTATAAATTTGCAAAAACAAGTACTGCAAGCGCAGGAATTTCTTTTGGCTTTTAAATAATTTTTACGAAAGGATAAAGGGGGCTGTTTAGCCCCCTTTTTTATTAACACGTTTTGAAAGAAACTGCAATTTACATACATATACCTTTCTGTGATCACAAATGCATTTACTGCGATTTTTATTCTATAGTATCTTACAAAAATGTCTCATCTTATCTTGCCGCGCTTAAAAAAGAGATTGATTATTATGCTCAAGAATATTCCAGCGGTAGAAAAATAATTTCCATCTTTTTTGGAGGCGGGACCCCCTCATTTATGGAACCGCAATATATCTCGGAGATTATAGAGTATGTAAAAAAGAAATTTTTTGTTGTTGAAAATGCTGAAATAACAATGGAAACAAATCCGGGCACTGTTGATAAAAATAAATTAATTGAATTCAATAATGCAGGTATAAACAGGATAAGCATCGGCATTCAATCTTTTAATGATAATGAATTAAATTTTCTTACACGCATTCACAATTCACAAACGGCAGTTAAAACTGTTTATGATGCGGCTGAAAGCGGGTTTGAAAATATCAGCATTGATTTAATATTTAACCTGCCCGGACAGTCAAAAGAAATGTGGCAGTCAAATTTGGAAAAGGCAATACAGCTTCCAATAAAACATATTTCCACGTACAGCTTGATACTTGAACATGGGACTATCTTGAATAAAATGGTACTTGACGGAAAAGTTAAAATTCAGGATGAGGATTATGACGCTGATCTATATGAGAAAACAATTGAATACCTGACCAAAAATAATTTCAGCCAGTATGAAGTTTCAAATTTCTCACATCCCGGTTTTGAATGCATTCATAATAATGCATACTGGCGTTATAAGGATTATTTGGGATTTGGAACTTCTGCCCACTCGTTTATTGACGGCAAACGCTGGTGGAATTTTTCATCGTTGAATTTTTACAATTCGGCAGTTGAAAAAAATAACTGCGCGGTTGCTTCTCATGAAATTCTAACTGAAAATGAAATGCTGAATGAATACATTATGCTTGCATTGCGCAGTAATGGACTTAAAATGAGCGAATTTATACAGCGTTTTGGCAAAAACTGGCTGAGAAAAAACAAAATTTTTTTGGATCATCTTTGTAATGAAGGTTTTCTTATAAAAGTAAATGAAATGCTTTCATTTACACCTAAAGGTTATGCCGTCTGTGATGAGATACTAACTAAATTTGAGTCGTAAGATCTAATCCACAATATACTTTCTTTTGTATTGCTTCTTTTAATAATTCTTTCCACATTTATTTATTAATTCAGGGGACTAAATGAGAGTTCTAGGTCTTAAAAAATTATTATGCAATTCAATTATTTTCTTAATAATAATGTTGGGTTTTAAGCTGTACTATGCAAAGGGAAAAGAAAAATCATCCGCTGGAAAATCTAATCTGCTTTCAGTAACACAAAGCTATAGTAAATTTAACATCAACAAAATTTCTACTTTCATTTGTAACAACGGCTGGGCAGATAATGCTCCTAATGGTAATTCAGGTTTTGAATTTCCAAAAGGAACTCAAAAAACAGCAGTTTTTTCCTCAGGATTATGCTGGGGCGGTAAAGTTGACGGACAGGTAAGAACTGGTGGGTCAACATATTATTCGGGGTTAAATCCAGGCAGAATATTAAATGATGGTACAGCTGAAGACCCATATTCAACAAGTGTAAGAGTTTTTAGAGTAAGAAGGGATTATAAAACTGCCGATCTGAGCATGGAAGCCAATGATGAAAATAAATCCAAACAGGAAATTTATGCTCAATATGACAAGGATTGGAATGAATGGCCTGCTAATGATGGCGCACCGTTTGAAGATGTAAACAGTAACGGTGTTTATGATCTGGGTATTGACATTCCCGGCATTCCCGGTGCAGATCAAACTTTATGGTATATTGCAAATGATTTGGATTCAGTGCAAACAAAAAATATGTATGGTTCACTACCGTTTGGAATTGAGGTACAAGTATCAGTTTGGGGCTATAACATAAATCAGGCACCTTTTGGTAATACAATTTTCAAACGTTACCTTATAATTAATAAAAGTAAGAAAGATTTTAAGGATATGTATCTTGGAATCTGGTCTGATCCTGATCTTGGTGATGCGCAAAATGATTATATAGGATGTGATACTACTTTGAATTTGGGTTATGTGTACAACAGTGAACCTTTTGATGCAGTTTATACACCGTTGAGTCCACCGTCAGTAGGATTTTGTTTGATACAGGGTCCGGTTGTAAACGGAAATGCAAATGATAAGGGACATTTTAAAAACCGGTTGATAAACGGCAAAAAAAATCTGCCTATGACGGCTTTCAGTGACGTTTTTCGGATTGAGTTGGATGATTATGGAGACCCAATTAGGGGAAGTTACTCCGGCACACTGAGTCTTTACAATTATTTGCAGGGTAACTTAAATGATGGTAAGCCTCAACCCCTTCCTGTTTCAATGGGTAATGGGACTACAAAATTTCCTTATTCGGGTGATCCTGTAAACGGAACTGGTTTTATTCAAAAGATTGCAGTCTTTCCGAATGCAGACATGAGTAGACCTTTCGACCAAAGATTAATGGTGTGTTCCGGTCCATTTAATATGGCTCCTTCAGACACACAGGAGGTTATTTTCGCAGAGGTTGCCGGCGGAGCTGAATATGGGGTTGACTATTTAAACGCTATAACATTGATGAAAGCCTATTCAGTTAATATTAAAAATCTTTATTATCAAACTACTCCATCGGTGAATTTTAATATTCCGGTGGCAGCAGCAACCGGATTTGATAACCAGGTAGTGCTTAACTGGGGAAGTAATTCAATCCAAATCAATAGCATTGAGAAAGGGAATTACATTTACAAATTCCAGGGTTATAATGTATACCAGTTTCCCAATTTTAATTCTAAATTGAACGGTGGTAAATTAATAGCAACTTTTGACATAGTTGACGGTGTGGGAAAAATCTATGACATGGTTTATGATTCAGCTTCGCAGTCTTTAGTTCACAAAATTGTTCAATTTGGAGCGGATTCCGATATTCAAAGATTTTTTTCTTTAACAAAAGATTATATAAGAAATGAACCCCTCTATAATGGAAGTGATTATTTTTTTGGAGTATCTCAGTACAGTTACAACGCAGCACAATATTTCCCGGTTACGTATGAAAGCGGGTTTAAAATTATTAAGATTAAACCTCAAACACCACCGCCAGGTGCCCGCTATGGAAATAAATATGGAGATATTATCCAACCGTCTCAACATGTTTCAGGAAATTCAACAGCTATAGTTACTGCCTTTGTTGTAGATCCATCAAAACTGTTAAGCGCTGATTATGAAGTTGCCATTCAAAATGCTAGTGGTTTTAAAACTTTTTCTGTTACAAATCTGCAAACCGGTTTTAAGTTATTAAGCGGACAGAACAATTTTCTTGGTGATAACAATTACGTTGTTACTGATGGATTCATTCTGAGAGTAAACGATAATGCTTCCAATTCTTTAACGGAAAAAGATGTCTACCGATTCAAGATAGCTGGAGTTGTACAAAATCAAAGTCTTGCTAAGGAAGATGTTGATAATATAAATGTATTTCCAAATCCTTATTATGGTTATAATAGGAATGAAACAAGTAAGTATGAAAGAATAGTAACATTTACTCATCTTCCGCAAAGAGCGACAATTAGAATTTTTAATTTAGCAGGTCAGCTTGTACGTACTCTTGAAAAAAATTCCTCAGATCAATTTTTAAATTGGGACCTCCTGAACGAAAACAGATTTCTTGCCCCGAGCGGAGTTTATATAGTATATATTGATATGTCCGATCTTGGCAAAACAAAGATTTTGAAACTGGCTATTATTCAAGAACAAGTAGTTCAGGACTGGTATTAGATTGATATTTCATTTATATTTTTGCGACGATGTTAAGTTAATGGTGTAAAAATGAATGAAAAATCTAAATATTTAATCCCTGTTTCAGTATTAGCCGGTGCGCTGGTTTTATCTGTAATCATTTTCTCTCTAGTTTGGAAATCTGCCAGGAATGCTGATCAGACAATTACTGTTACAGGTTCTGCCAAGAAAGCAACCACTTCCGATCTTGGAATTTTGCGCGCAACACTACAGGCTGCCGGTCAGGAACGTAAATCTGCCTATCAAATTGTTCAGCAGCAGATGCCGGTTGTCCTAAAATTTCTAAGTGATAAAGGATTTGCTAAAGAGCAGATCGAAGTTTTTGGAATTAACGGTTATCCGGTTTTTGAAGTTGCATCAAATGGAACTCCTACACAAAACGTTGCCCGTTATGTTTACAATCAGAGGTTTGAAATTAAGTCTCAGGATGTCTCGAAAATAAAGGAGCTTTCTCTTTCTCTGAGTTCCCTGGTGGAAAAAGGATTAGATATTAATGTTGAACAGCCTGAATATCTCTATACTAAATTAGATGACCTGAAAATTGAAGTGCAGGCTGCAGCATCTAAAAATGCAATGGAACGCGCTGCTAAAATTGCTGAAGCTACTGGAAGAAATCTTGGCACACTAAGAAGTGCGCGGATGGGTGTAATTCAAATTACCCCGCATAATTCTAACGTTATATCCGATCTTGGAATGAATGACGCAACTTCAATAGAGAAGGAAATTACTGCTGTTATAAGTGCTTCATTTGAAATTAAATAAAATGAGGTTTACTTTTAATTAGTTAAATTGGATGGTATAATAATGATCAAATCAGAACTTCAAAATAGGACAAAAAAATTTGCATTGGATGTAATTAATTTTGTTAGTGCCCTTCCTAATAATCCAACGGTGGAAATTATCTCAAAACAATTAATGAAATCCGCTACTTTAGCGGGTGCTAAATATAGGCTCGCCATTAAATTCAAGTCAAAAATCAATTTTATAAAAAAAATCCAGGAAGTTGAACAGGAAATTGATGAATCTGCTTATTGGCTCGAACTATTGAACGAATTGCCTTTCAAATACCCGGATCAAATTCATTCTCTTTTAGAAGAAGCTGACAATCTTACCGTGCTTTTCGGAAATGTTGAAAAAAACGCAAAAAAGAACAATTAAGGTTAATTTTAAGAGTTTCAGTATTAAATTATAATTCCTTTTGCAATTTCAGCATATTATGTATAATTTTGGATCATCTTATTCGCCCCTAGTGGGCGATTTTTATTTCTATAATATGGATAAACTGCAAATTAAAATAAAAATTGAAGAAATTGTTTCTTCACTTGGGTTTTTGTTAATTGATATAATCTTCCGCGGCGATCAGCATTTGCGTGTTCTTGAGATTTTTATTGATGGTGAAAAAGGAATTACTACTACAGATTGTTCGAATGTTAGCCGGGCTATAAACGAAGCATTCCTGGCGGATAATTTAATTGAAGAAAATTACAGGCTGGAAGTTTCCTCACCCGGGGTAGAACGCCCGCTAAAGTATCTTGTTCAATTTAGCAAACATATAGGAAGAAAGTTTGAATTGGAGTATATAGAGTTGGAAGAAACAAAAAAATTGATTGCAAAACTGCTTAGAATTGAAGGCGATCAGCTGTACTTTGAAGAAAAGAATTTCGAAGTTAAAATAAATTTTCAAAACATTATTAAAGCAAAAGTATTAATTAGTTTTTAATCACGGAGAATGAATAAATGAACACCGAGATAGTAGAATCGTTTGCCCAAATGGTACGCGAGAAAAGTCTTGATAAAGACGTTCTTGGCGGTATCATAGAAGAAATTTTTGGAATAATGGTAAAGAAAAAATTTGGTCTGGATGCAAAATATGATGTCGTGGTTAATATGGATAAAGGCGATATAGAAATTTTCCTTGAAAGAAATATAGTTGCCGTGGTGAACGATCCTAGCACGGAAATCAGCATTGAGGATGTTAATGAAAAAGGAAATGCAGATGAACTTGAAGTTGGTGAAGACTTTGTTGAAAAAATAGAACTTAAAGAATTTGGAAGAAGATTAATAAATCTTGCCCGCCAAAGTTTAAATCAGAAAATACGCGAAATTGAAAAAGATATTATTTACAATGAATACAATGAAATGCTCGGTGAGATTGTTGTCGGAGATATTTATCAGGTTAGAAGAAATGACGTATTGGTTAATCATAATAAAAATGAATTAATTCTGCCCCGGAACGAACAGATTCCAAGAGAAAAATATAGAAAAGGTGATACAATTCGTGCTGTTGTTAAAGATGTTAAGAAAACACCTAATGGTCCTGTAATTGTAATTTCAAGAGGGGATAATTTATTCCTGCGAAGATTATTTGAGATCGAAATCCCTGAAATTTATGACGGGGTTATAGAGATAAAGGGAATTGCCCGGGAGCCCGGTGAAAGAGCTAAAGTAACGGTAGAATCTTCAGACTCGAGAATTGATGCTGTAGGAGCATGCGTTGGTATGAAGGGTGTTCGCATCCATGCAATAGTACGCGAATTGAACAATGAAAATATTGATGTCATAAACTATTCTGACGATCCGATTGTTTTTATACAAAGATGCCTAGCACCTGCAAAGCTAAAACAAATTGAAGTTGACGAAGAAACAAAAAAATGTACTGTAACTGCAGATAGTGACCAGGTTTCTTTGATTGTTGGACGTAACGGTGTAAACATACGCCTGGCAATTAAATTGAGCGGTTACGAAATTGAAGTTATCCGGCAAGAAAAACCTTTTGAAGAATATGAAGAAGATATTGAACTTGTTGAGCTGCGTGAAGAGCTTGGATCAGAGGTTGTTGATCTATTAATTAATAACAGGTTGGATACTGCCCTGGAAGTTCTTGGCGCTGGTATTGATAAGCTTAAGGAGATTGAAGGAATTGATGAAGATAAAGCAAAACAAATAATTGAGATTCTTGAGAATCAGTTTGAAGAAGAAGAATAAAAACGCATAAATACAGGTAATTATAAAATGCCGGAACAAGCAAAAGATAAAAAGTTGCGCCTCTACAAATTTGCTACTGAGTATAATCTTGCTACGGAATCTTTAGTAGAATTTCTTTCTAAGAAAGGTTACGATGTAAAATCTCACATGTCGCTACTTACCGACGAAATGATTGCAGATATCAAATCGTCATTCAAAAAAGATATTGAAAAAGCTGAGAAACACTACAAGAAAATTTCTGATTTCCAGAAAAAAAGAAGCGAACATGATGAGCCAGAGGCAGTTTCCGAAGTTCAAACAAAACCGGTAGAACTACCTATTGAAAAAATTGTTGTTGAATTACCGGTTGAAACTACAACAGCCGTTAAAGAATCTCCTGGTCTTGTAGAAAAAGTTAATGAACCTGTTGTTGAAGTCCCGGCTTCTCCCGTTGAAATGCCTATAGAAATTGTTGAGGAATTACCAGAAGAATCAAAATCTTACCGTACTGAAACAGAGATCGCCCTTGACGCGCGGAAAAAAGGCTTAACGATTGTTGGAAAGCTGGATCTCAGAGAGAAGAAAGAGAAAGCTGAAAAGGGTGAGGCTATTCAAGAATCTGCTCAATCTAAAACTGAAAAACAGCCTGTTGCTGCAACCACCCAGTCAGAAGCTGATAAGAAAGACAAAAAGAAAAAGAAAATTCTTAAGACAAAAAAGAAAGTTCCTGGAACTGGTGATAGTCCGGAAGAGGTTGGTGTAGCTAAAAAGAAGAGAAAAATTAAAAGACTGGAAATTGACAAACGCGAAGTTGAAGATGCAATTAAAAGAACTCTTCTTTCTATGGATGAATCTGCCGTTGGAGACAGGGCTTCCACACGTAAAAGAAAAAGAAAAGAAAAACAGGATATTCAGGAACAAATCCTGCAGCAGAAAGAATTAGATAAATCAAAAATTACTGTTACTGAATATATTGCTGTGAATGAACTTGCAAATTTAATGGGTGTTTCCGTTGCCGATGTAATTTCCAAATGTATATCACTTGGATTGATGGTTTCTATAAATCAACGGTTGGATGTTGAAACAATTACTCTGGTTGCAGATGAATTTGGTTTTGAAATTGAACTCCAGGAAGAGTATCAATCAGAAATTGATTCTGATGTTCCGGACGCACCTGAAACACTAAAATTTCGTCCCCCTGTAGTAACCATTATGGGACACGTTGATCACGGTAAAACATCATTGTTGGATTACATCCGCCGCGCAAATGTTGTTGCCGGTGAAGCTGGTGGAATTACACAGCATATAGGTGCTTACAAAGTAATTCTTGAAGATGGTAAACAAATAACTTTCTTAGATACACCGGGTCACGAAGCTTTTACTGCAATGCGTGCACGCGGTGCAAAAGTTACTGATATTGTTGTTTTAATTGTTGCTGCAGATGATGCGGTTATGCCTCAAACAATTGAAGCAATCAACCATGCCTTGGCCGCAAGCGTTCCAATCATAATTGCCATCAATAAAATTGATAAACCAAATTCAAATATTGAAAAAATTAAACAGCAGCTTGCTGAAAGAAATATTCTAGTTGAAGAATGGGGTGGAAAATATCAATGCGTCGAAATTTCCGCTAAGCTTGGTAAGAATGTTGATGTTCTACTCGAAAAAATTGCCCTTGAAGCTGAATTGCTTGAATTGAAAGCTAATCCCGATAGGCAAGCACGCGGTACAATTATTGAATCACAGCTTGATAAAGGAAAAGGTGTTACAGCAACAGTATTGGTTCAAAAAGGAACTTTGAAAATTGGCGATCCGTTTATTGCTGGTGTTGTTCATGGCCGTGTTCGTGCAATGTTCGATGAACGTAATAAAAAAGTTTTTGAGGCTAAACCTTCAACACCGGTATTGGTTCTTGGTTTTGAATCCGCCCCGCAGGCAGGAGATAATTTTACTGTTGCAGCTTCGGAACGTGACGCACGCGAAATAAGTTTGAAACGAATGCAGTTAAAGCGTGAACAGGACCATCGGCAAATCCACCATATTACGCTTGATGAAATTGCAAGCCAGATAAGCTTTGGTGGAGTTAAAGAACTTCCAATAATAGTTAAAGGCGATGTTGACGGTTCAATTGAAGCTTTATCTGATTCTTTAATGAAGCTGTCCAACCAGGAAGTTTCTGTACGTGTAATACATAAAGCCGTTGGCGCAATTTCTGAAGGAGATGTTCTTCTGGCTGCCGCTTCCGGTGCGATTATTATTGGATTCCATGTTCGTCCTAATACTAATGCACGAAAACTTGCTGAATCTGAAAAAGTTGATATTCGTCTTTACAATGTTATTTACGATGCAATCAACGAAGTCAAATCTGCGCTTGAAGGATTATTATCGCCTGTTGTTTCTGAAGAGGTTGTTGCTACTCTTGAAGTTAGAGAAACTTTCAAGGTGCCAAAAGCTGGTATGGTTGCGGGTTGTTCTGTTCAAGAAGGAAAAATTACTCGCGGCAACAAACTGCGTCTTTTCAGGGATGGCATTGCTGTTTATGAAGGTGATATTGGTTCTTTAAAAAGATTTAAAGATGATGTGCGTGAAGTGGAGAAAGGTTATGAGTGCGGACTAAGCATTGCCAATTTTAACGACATTAAAGTTGGTGATGTTATTGAAGCATTTAAAATGATTGAAACTAGAAAGAAGCTTGAGTAATAATGTCGCATAGAATAGATAAAGTTTCAAGTCTTATAAAAGAAGAACTTAGCTTGATTTTTCTTCACAAAATTCAAGATCCTGGTCTAAGTTTAATTACTGTTACTAATGTAATTGTTAGTCCTGATTTAAAACATACAAAAGTTTATTTATCTGTATTTAATAAAGAGAAAAGAGAATCAGTTCTCAAAAAAGTAAATGATCTTAATGGCTGGATTAGAACCCAGCTGGCTGGAAGAATACAAATCCGTTATGTACCGGAGCTTCATTTTTTTATTGATGATACTATGGATTATGTAGAAAAGATTGAAGGACTTTTTAAAAAGATTCATGAAAATGATAACGAAAAAGACAATATCTGATATTGAACCTGATTTCGAAGCTGGCGAAATTATTCTGATTGATAAATCAGTTCGTAAAAGTTCATTTGATTGTGTGTATAAAGTTAGAAAAGCTACTGGTGCAGCTAAAGTTGGTCATACAGGCACTCTCGATCCCAATGCTACGGGATTGGTAATTGTTTGTACCGGAAAGATGACTAAGGAAATTTCACAGATTCAGTGCCTTGAAAAAACTTATACGGGAATTATCACTCTTGGAAAAACAACTTCGTCTTATGATGCAGAGACTGAGTTTATTTCGGAGAAAAGTTGTGAATTTGTAACAGAAGAGCAGGTACTAAAAACACGGTATAAATTTATTGGCAGTATAAATCAAATTCCGCCGATGTACTCTGCAATAAAGAAGAACGGAAAAGCGCTTTATCATTTTGCCCGTAAAGGTGTTGATGTTGAACGGAAACCCAGGGAAGTTTTTATATTAAACTTTGAAATAACAAAAATTGATTTACCAAATATCCATTTTGAAATAACATGTTCAAAGGGAACTTATATAAGAGTAATTGCATTTGATTTTGGCGCTGAGCTTGGCTGCGGCGCTTATCTAAAAACGTTGAGAAGAACAAAAGTGGGCAACTTGCACGTTGATGATGCCCTCACAATTGATGAGTTCAAGGAATTTGCTCAAAGATTTTCTCTTGTTAGTTCCGAAATAAATTGAAATGAAAGTTTTTACAGAAACTGAAGAAATTAAAAATAACAAAAATGCTGTTGTAACCGTTGGTTCTTTTGATGGTCTGCATCTTGGGCATATAAAAATTTTGAATAAGGTTAACGAATTAGCCCGGGCATCAAACGGATCTAGTGTTGTTGTAACGTTTGAGCCGCATCCGCGGATTGTTCTTTCTCAAAATTATGACATGAAAGTTCTGGCGCCATTAAATGAGAAAAAGGTAATTTTTGAAAAAGAAGGCATCGATTTACTGGTTGTAATCAATTTCACAAAAGAATTTTCTCAAATGACATCAGATGAATTCATAAGTAAATTTATTGTACAGAAAATTAATGCTTCACATATGGTTATAGGTCATGACCACAAATTTGGCAAAGACCGTTTGGGTGATGAACAAAAACTTCGTGATGTGGGCAGGCTTAATAATTTTGATGTTACAGCCGTTGCACCGGAAAATTTAAACGACGAGATTATAAGCAGCACAAAAGTTAGAAGAGCATTAATAGAAGGAGATGTTGAAAAAGCGAACCGTATGCTTGGGAGGAAATACTCAATTTCCGGAGAAATTGTTTTTGGCGCCCAACGCGGTCGTGTGCTTGGATTTCCGACTGCTAATATTAAATTGTTTGAAGAAAAAAAGGCTCTTCCTGCAAATGGTGTTTATGTTGTTGATTGCTTTCTTGATGATAAAAAATATTATGGAATCATGAATATTGGTTATAGACCGACATTTGAAAATAAACATGAACTTGTTCTTGAAACACATATATTAAATTTTAACAGCGATATATACGGAAGAACACTAAAAATTGAATTTCTAAAGCGTCTGCGTGATGAAAAGAAATTTGAATCAAGAGATGCTTTGATTCATCAAATTGAATATGACAAAAATGTTGCACAAAGAATAATAAATTCGTTATAAGATTTTAATTTAAATAATTAATCCTGGTTAATTCTGGGATTACATCGAACAATAAAAAGGAGTTACACAATGTTATTAACTAAAGATGACAAACTAACAATCATTAAAAAATTCGGCAAAGGGGATAAAGACAGCGGAACTGCAGAAGTTCAGGTTGCTCTTCTTACTGAAAGAATTAACCGTCTTACTGAACATTTTGAAGCACATAAAAAGGATCACTCATCAAGGCGCGGGCTGATGCAAATGGTTGGAAAGAGAAGAAGGCTGCTGGATTATCTTGCCGATAAAAATATTGAGAGATACCGCAGTATAATTAAAGAATTGAACATTAGAAAGTAATGGAGTTTATAAATGGTTTATACCAAAGAAGTACAAATTGGGAAACAAAAATTAATTTTTGAAACAGGGAAACTTGCTAAACAGGCAAACGGGGCTGTTGTTGCACGGTATGGTGATACAATGGTTCTTGTTACTGCTGTTGCCGGGGGGTTGCGCGAGGAATTAGATTTTTTCCCCCTTAGTGTTGAATACAGGGAAAAATCTTTTGCTGCTGGAAAAATTCCAGGTGGGTTTTTTAAACGTGAAGGAAAACCAACCGACAAAGAAGTTTTGAGCTCGCGCTTAATTGATCGACCCATCCGCCCATTGTTTGCTGATCAATACCGCAATGACACACAAGTGGCAGCTTTTGTTTATTCGTTTGATAACGAAAACGACTCGGATGTTATTGCCGCCTGTGCTGCGTCTGCTGCTCTTGTTGTTTCAAACATTCCTTACCTGGAACCAATTGGGGAAGTAAGGGTTGGAAGAATCAATGGCAAATTTATCGTTAATCCTACGTTTCAAGAACTTGAAGCCAGTGATATTGAATTAGTTGTCGCTGGTACGGAAAGCTCAATCATGATGGTTGAAGGCGAGTCAAAAGAAGTAAGCGAAAATGATATGCTTGACGCTTTGAAATTTGCTCATGCTGAAATTAAAAAAATAGTGGAAGTCCAAAAAGAATTACAAGCGCTTTGCGGCAAACCTAAGATGGAAGTTACACCTAAAGTAATAGATGAAAATCTTCTGAGTGACGTCAAAGCTCTTGCGCTCGAAAAATTCAAAATTATAGTTGCCTCTGTTCTTGCAAAAGAAGAAAGGGCAGAAAAGAACAAAGAGTTAGAAGTCGATGTTCTTACTGCGTTAGCAGAAAAATATCCTGAACAGGAAGTTGTCATTAAAGAAATTCTCCATGATATGGAAAAAGATTTAATGCGCAATAGAATCCTTGATGAGGGATTGCGCCTTGACGGAAGAAACACTAAACAGGTAAGACCAATTACTATAGAACTTGGAATTCTTCCGCGTGTTCATGGCTCTGCTCTTTTTACGCGTGGTGAAACTCAAAGTTTGACAACTTTAACTTTGGGCTCCAAAGGTGATGAGCAGATTATAGATGGACTTCAGACAGAGTATAAGAAGAGATTTCTGCTTCACTACAATTTCCCGCCGTTCAGTGTTGGCGAAGTTGGTAGATTTTCAGGTGTTGGCAGAAGAGAGGTCGGTCATGGAAATTTAGCAGAGCGTTCTCTTAAAAATATGATCCCTCCTGAAGATAAGTTTCCATATATCGTCCGTCTTAATTCAGACATTCTTGAATCTAACGGGTCATCATCAATGGCAACTGTCTGCGCCGGTTCACTTGCGCTTATGGATGGCGGTATTGCAATTAAAAATGCAATAGCAGGGATTGCTATGGGACTTGTTAAAGAAGGCGATAAATTTGCAATCCTTACAGACATTCTTGGAAATGAAGATCATCTTGGCGATATGGATTTTAAGGTTGCCGGTTCCGAGAATGGAATTACAGGGCTGCAGATGGATATTAAAATCCAGGGAATCTCATACGAGATAATGGAAAAAGCATTAGCGCAAGCTAAAGAGGGAAGACTTCATATACTTGGTATTATGAATGAAGCAATTAAAGAAGCAAGGCCAAACATCTCCAATTTTGCACCACGAATTTTTACTACAAAGATTCCAACCGATAAAATCGGAGCGGTAATAGGGCCAGGCGGAAAAATTATTCAGAAAATGCAAAAAGATTTTAGTGTTGAAATAAACATTGAAGAAGATGGAACGGTTAGTATTGCAGGACAGGATGCTGCACTTGCCAAAGAAGCAAAAGAATATATAAAATGGTTAACTGCTGAACCGGAAATAGGAAAAATTTATTCCGGTAAAATTATGAAGATAACTGATTTTGGAGCTTTTGTTGAAATTATTCCGGGAGTTCAAGGTTTACTTCATATTTCACAAGTTGATACTAAACGCATTAATAAAGTTACTGATGTGCTCAAAGAAGGTGAGATTATAAAGGTTAAATTACTTTCTATCGAAGGAGGTAAATTATCTTTATCAAGAAAGGCTATAATGAAAGAAGGCCAGCCTGCTGAAGAGACATCAGAAACCAATGCTGAATAACTTTTCAGCAGTAATTTTTTAGCTGCGGGTTATTATTTATATTTTTAACCCGCACAATAATAAAAGACAGAGTAAAACCTCTGCTGAGAAAGTTTTTGTATGAAAGTTGGAAATCTTGATATAGGAAATAAATTATTTTTAGCCCCAATGGCTGAAGTAACCGACTCTTCTTTCAGAAAAATATGTAGAGACCTGGGGGCAGGGTTAACATTTACTCAAATGGTTAGTGCAGAAGGCGTAATAAGAAATAATTTTGAAACACTCCGGCATTTTTCATTTAACCGTTCAGAAAAACCAATTGGTGTTCAGGTACTTGGTAATAACCCTAATATACTTGGCGAAGCAGCCAAAGAAATTTCTAAACAAAAACCTGATTTAATCGATCTAAACTGCGGCTGCCCTGTTGATAAGGTATGTTCTAAAAACATGGGCGCTTCCTTGCTGGAAGATCCGAAAGCAATTGGTAAGCTGGTTCGTAAACTAGTTGATAATGCTAACGGTGTTCCGGTTTCTGTTAAATTGAGATTGGGTAAAGATAAATCACGTATAAATGTTTTAGATACTGCCAAGGCAGTTGATGATAATGGCGCTTCATTAGTTTTTGTTCATGCAAGAACGCGCGCTGATAGATATGATGCACCGGTGGATTGGACCTGGCTAAAAAAAGTGAAACAGGCTGTAAAAATTCCTGTTGTGGGAAATGGATCAATGTTTACACCCGCAGAAATTAAAGAAATGCTTGAGACAACGGGGTGCGATTCTGCAATGATAGCGCGCGGAGCACTTGGTAATCCGTTTATTTTTTCACGTTTCAATAAGTTAATGGAAACAGGAAATGATCCCGGCATGCCCGATGTTTTAATTGTTCGGGATACAATTTTGCAGCAAATCAACAGTTTGAAAAATGAATTCGGTGATTTGCTTGCATTAGATAAAGCCAAAAAACATTCAATCTGGTATTTCAGATTTTATGGCAGTATTAATTTTTTATTGGATAGAATCTTTTCTATTAAAAATCTGGATGATCTGCGCAAATTGATCGATGAGCATACAGAAAATATTTTAAATAAAAATTTGAACGTTGATGAACAAACGGAAATAAATAAAAAATTTCAAAAGAAGGTTCTTTTCTGGCTGGCGGAAGAAAGTGCCGAGGTTTTCGGATAAGAACAAAAAAGGTTTTAAATGAATAAAGAAATAATTATTGGATCTTCCACTTCTCAGAATCATGTTGCAATTACAGAAGATGGAAATCTTGTTGATTTTTTCGTTGACCATCCGGAAAAAAGAAGGATGGTTGGCGATGTTTACCTTGGCAGGGTTGCAAGAGTATTACCAGGCATTCGCGCAGCATTTATAGATATTGGTCAAAAGCATGACGCATTTCTTCACTTCTCTGATATTGGAGACCGTACTGAAGCTTTACAGGATTTGCTTGTTGAGGATGATGATTCAGATGCTAATGAAGATGAAATAAAGGATGATAAAAATATCCCACCGGTTCAACAGCCTATAGCAGAAGATGCCGCAGCAATTGATCTCAAACCGCAATTAAAGGAAAGGGTTGAACCCAGGGAGCGTCAAATACCGAAGCTTCATAAGGGAGAAGAGATCCTAATCCAGATTATTAAAGAGCCTGTGAAAGATAAAGGTGTTAGATGTACATCATCCATTTCCCTTCCCGGCAGATTTTGCGTCTTACTTCCTCTTGATAATAAAATTGGAGTATCTAAAAAGATTTATGATTTTAGAGAACGCAAAAGATTGCGCAGAATCGCTCGTGGTATTCTTCCCCAAAATTGTGGTCTTATAATCCGGACTGCAGCAAAAGATCAATCAGAAGAAGCAATGTCTGGTGATTTGCGTTACCTGGTTAAAATTTGGGAGGATATGCACGAAGAAGCAAAAAAAGAAGAGCCGCCGGCACTTCTTTATAAAGATTTGAGCACAACAATTAGTGTTATTCGTGATTTATTTACGCCGGATGTTTCAAAAGTATTTGTCGATTCAAAAAAATTATATAAGGAAATACGCAATTACGTTCAATTCATACAGCCTGCATTATTAGATAGAATAGAGTTGTATAAAGGCAATGAACCAATCTTTGCGGCATTTAAAATAAATGAACAAATAAAAGAATTAATGGGAAGAAAAGTTTCTCTTCACAGCGGTGGTCATATTGTAATTGAGCATACCGAGGCGATGGTTGTTATTGATGTTAACAGCGGACGCTATGCAGCAAAGAAAGAACAAGAGCTTAATTCTCTTAAGACCGATCTTGAGGCAGCGAGAGAAATTGTGCGCCAGTTGCGCCTGCGCGATATTGGCGGATTAATTGTTGTTGACTTCATTGATCTTGAAGATGAAAAAAATAGAAAAAAGATTTATGATGAGTTGAAAAAAGAATTCAAGAAGGACCGTGCAAAAATTGCAATGCTTCCAATGACTGAGTTTGGTTTGATGCAGATTACCCGCGAAAGAATCCGTGAAAACATAATGCAATCCATGAATGATGCTTGCCCTTATTGCGGCGGCACCGGGCTTTTAACAAAAAAATCAAATTTAATGCATGAAATAGAACATTGGTTGAAGAGATATAGAACAGAAGGAAATGGCTCTGCATTAGTATTAAAAGTCCATCCTTCGCTTGGTGATAAGCTTAAAGAAGGAATAATCTCTCCTTTATTCAAATACAAACTCAAATATTTCATTCGGATCAAACTTGTTGAAGATGAGAAAATCAGTCCTCAGATTTTTCATTTTATTTCTGTAAAGACGGGAAATGAAATTACACACGATTTTGCATAAGATCACAGCAAAATTAATGTGCAAATAATTGTATTTGTTTTTTCTTAACTTTCCATAATTAATTTCTTTGAGAAAGAGAAAGGTGTTTATATGAAATTCTTTATTGACACAGCAAACCTTCAGCAAATTAAAGAAGCTGCATCCTACGGTTTATTGGATGGTGTAACAACAAATCCTTCTCTTGTTGCCAAAGAGAGTAGGAATTTTATAGAGCTGTTAAATGAAATTCTTAAAATTGTTGATGGCCCGGTAAGTGCGGAAGTTGTCTCTACGGAATATGATGGCATCTTAAAAGAAGCACACGAACTGGCAAAAATTCACAAGAATATTGTTGTCAAAGTGCCACTTATTAAAGAAGGAATAAAAGCTGTTAAAACTCTCAGCGGGGAGGGAATCAAAACAAATGTTACGTTATGCTTTTCTCCTTCGCAGGCATTATTAGCTGCCAAAGCCGGTGCAACATATATAAGTCCGTTTGTAGGGCGTCTTGACGATATAAGCATTGATGGAATGGCACTAATCCAGCAGATTTTGCAGATATATAAAAATTATGATTATAAAACTGAAGTTCTAGTTGCAAGTGTACGCCACCCTCTTCATTTGGTTGAAGCTGCAATGATGGGCGCACATGTTGCAACAATGCCTTTTGAAGTAATAGAAAAATTATTTAAACACCCGCTCACTGATATTGGTCTTGAAAAATTCTTGAGTGATTGGAAAAAATCTAATCAAAAATAATTATGAAAAAGACAAAATTTTATTCAATTCATGAAAAACTTGGTGCTAAGTTAGTTGACTTTGTTGGTTTCTATATGCCCGTTCAATATTCTTCAATAATTGCTGAACATAAAGCAGTACGCAATTCTGTTGGTGTCTTTGATGTTTCTCACATGGGTGAAATTTTTATAAGGGGCGAAAAAGCCCTGGACTTTGTTCAGTACATTACAGTAAATGATGCATCGCAGCTTACAAACGGTAGGGTTCAGTATTCTGCAATGTGTTATCCCAATGGCGGAATTGTCGATGATCTTTTAGTTTATAGAATTGATAAAAATGAATTCATGCTTGTTGTAAATGCTTCAAATAAAGATAAAGATTATAACTGGATGAAAGAGAATAACATCTTTGGAGTAGAAATAGCAGACGAAAGTGATGAATATTCTTTGCTGGCAGTACAGGGTCCAAAATCAAAAGAAGTTATACAAAAAATTTGTGATAAAACAATAGATCTTGAATACTACCATTTCTTTTTTGCAAAAGTAGCAGGGATTGATACTTTGCTTTCGCGTACCGGCTATACTGGAGAGCTTGGTTATGAGATTTATTTTAAAGGATCAGAAAGTGATGCTGAAAAAATTTGGGATGCGCTTTTCAACTCAGGCAAGGAATTTGATATTCAGCCTGTCGGACTTGGTGCAAGAGATTCCCTGCGTCTAGAGATGGGTTTTTGTCTTTATGGGAATGATATTGATCAGAATACAAACACACTTGAGGCTGGTCTTGGCTGGATTACCAAGCTGAAGAAAGAAAATTTTATTGCAAAAGATGTTCTTCTTAAAGTTAAAGAAGAGGGATTAAAACGGAAATTAGTGCCGATGCTTTCACAAGAAAAAGCATTCCCGCGCCATGGTTATCCAATTTCGGTTAATGGTGAAATAGTAGGAACAATAACCAGCGGTACTGTTAGCCCGATTTTAGATAAAGCTATTGCACTTGGATATGTTGATTATAAACACGCAATGGAAGGCAGCAAAGTAAATTTTCTGATCAGAGGCAAAGAAATACCGGCAATAATAACAAAACTACCATTTGTAAAAGATTAAAATGAAAATAAATGTACATTTTACGAATCATCATTTTGATGACATGTATTTCACAGGCAAAACGTCAGTAGCAATTGATGTTTTGCGGGCAACAACTGTAATTGTTACAGCACTGGTAAATGGTGCCCGTGAAGTTATTCCTGTTAACAGTGTCGATTTTGCCATGAAAATTTCAGGTAATACTTTTGGGGGTCAAACAATTCTTGGCGGTGAACGTAATACAAAAATGATTGAAGGGTTTACTCTTGGAAATTCACCTTTAGAATATACACCTGAAATTGTAGCAGGTAAATCTGTTGTTTTATATACAACTAATGGATCAAAAGCGATTGTAAAAGCTAAATTTTCTGAAATTCAATATATATGCTGTTTTAATAATTTACCAGCAATTGCAAATCATCTTTGTCTGCTGAACAAAGATGTTGAAATTAATTGTGCGGGTACGAACGGCAATTTTAATATGGAAGATGCAATTTGTGCCGGTAGACTAATTAATGAAATGATGAATTTTGATAATACAATTGAAATTAGTGATGAAGGCAAAGCCAGTTTGAACTTAAACAAATCTTTTGGAAAAAATATTCTAAAGATGTTAAGAAATTCGGAACATGGTAAGTTGCTTATTGAAAACGGATTTGCTGATGATCTCAAAATTTGTTCCGGTTATGGAATATCTAATTTGATTCCTTACTATGTTTCGGGATCAATCAAAAAATATGATGCTGAGATAGTGAATAATATCAATAATGAAACTAAAATTTCTGAGGATGCGGAAGAAAAGTAAATCAAAAGAGAATTCAACTTCATTTGGAGAAAATTTTTTTGTTATTTCTCCTGAGAAAAAAAAGAAGCTTCTTGGCATTCTGCTTGTAGTTTTTGCGTTATTTATATTTTTGAGTATTCTTTCTTTCTCAGGTTATGACGAATCTTCTTTTTCTTACAAGTCGCAAGAGCTATTGAATATTTTTAGTGATAACCCTCAGCTTAAAGAAAGAGCTGCAACTACCCATAATTGGCTTGGACTTTTTGGTGCCTTTGTCTCTTTCTTTTTTATTCACTCAACAATTGGATATTTCTCGATTATTTTTCCTGCAATAATTTTTATCTGGGGTTACTCAATAACGCGAAAAGAAAAAGATTACAAGGTTGCGCTTTACATCTCCAATTTTCTTTTAATAATGGGAGTTCTGCTCTCTACTTTTTTTGGAATGCTTCGATTTACACCTGAAATTTCTCTTCTTAAAGATTATGATGGCTTTTCTGGAAAGATTGGTGATTTTCTTGGAACAATAATAAGCCGGTTATTAGGGGGGCTTGGCAGTATTATATTTCTCCTGACTGCAATGCTTGTTACAGTGATAATTGCTTTTGATTTCAAATTAAGCAATTTGCTGGATGTTATTAAAAAGCTTTTTAAAGAAGACAGCGGAATAAAAGTTAAAGCGCCTGTTGAAGATAAAACAGATGATAATCTTGCCAAGATCAAAAATTTACGCGATGAGAGCCGGTTGAAATCGTTGTTCAAAAAAGAAGAGGAAAATGATGAACAAATTCCTGAGACAAAAATAACGATCGTAAAAAAAGAACAACCGGAAAAAACTATTTTACCATCTTTGGGAAAAAGTAGTGAGCCGGTTAAGTTGAGGAAAGCCGATGTTAAGCTTAAAGATGATGAAGATGATTTTCCTCTGATTGACAAGAATGCAGAAGCTGAAATGCCTGACCAGTGGGAAGAGCAAATTGATTATAAATATCCAACATTAGATTTACTTATTCCGCCTGGAGACGAGGAAATAAAAGTTAATGAAGGTGAACTGAAAAAAAATGCTGCACTCCTGAAAGATAAATTAGCATTATTCGATATTCAGATAGACGATATTACCGTAACACCCGGACCAGTTGTGACATTATATGAAATTGTGCCCGCACCAGGTGTAAAAATCAGCAGGATTGTAAGCCTTGAGCATGATATAGCGCTGGCACTAGCTGCACGCGGTATAAGAATTATAGCGCCAATACCTGGCAAAAGTGCAATTGGCGTAGAAATACCAAATGCCCACGCAACTATTGTAAGAGCAAGTTCTGTTCTAAAAAAAATCGGTGAATCCAAATATGAACTGCCAATGGCTCTTGGTAAAACAATTGCCGGTGATATTTTTATAGCTGATCTTGCAAAGATGCCTCACATGTTAATTGCCGGTTCAACCGGTTCCGGTAAAAGTGTTGGCATTAACATGATATTGAATAGTTTGATTTATTCAAAACATCCATCTGACGTAAAATTTGTTATTATTGACCCTAAGAAAATCGAGTTGTCATTCTATAAAAAACTGAGCAAACATTTTCTGGCAGTTTCTCCCGATCTTGAAGAAGAAATTATTACCAATCCATCAAATGCATTACTTGCGCTTAAAGCAGTTGAATACGAGATGGAAAAACGGTATGATAAACTGGCAAAACTCGGAGTACGCAATATTGTTGATTTCAACAAGAAAGTTTCTACTCCAAAATCACGGCCAAAAGACACGGACGAGATGAAATTTTATAAACTTCCGTATATAGTAATAGTAATTGATGAATTGGCAGACTTGATGATTACTTCAGGAAAGGAAGTAGAAGAACCATTGGCCCGTCTTGCTCAATTGGCGCGTGCTGTGGGTATTCATTTAATCCTTGCAACTCAGCGTCCTTCTGTTAATGTTATAACGGGAGTTATTAAGGCAAACTTTAGTGCCCGGCTAGCTTACCAGGTTGCTACAAAAATTGATTCACGTACAATATTGGATATGAATGGAGCAGAGCAGTTGCTGGGTCAAGGAGACATGCTATTTTTACCGGGAGGAATGCCAAAACCTATTCGCATTCAAAATGCTTTTATCTCCACAGAAGAAGTTGAAAAAATTACTAATTTTATTTATCTGCAAAAAGGATTCTCAAAAAGATATTTTCTTCCGTCGTTATATGATAAAAAGAAAGAAGCGATGGGTAATTTTCTGAATGATCTTGATCCAATGTTTGAAGAAGCAGCGCGAGTAATTGTACGCCATCAGCAAGGCTCAGTTTCTTTGTTACAGAGAAGACTGAAACTTGGTTATTCTCGTGCTGCTAGGATTGTTGATCAGTTAGAACAGGCAGGAATTGTAGGACCATCGGAAGGAAGCAAGGCAAGAGAAGTAATTGTTGATAATGAAGAACAACTTGAAACTATTCTAAGATCATTATAATATGAAAGCGAAATTGTTTTTATCTGTTTTTTTAGTTTCTACTTTGGCAATTGCCCAGGCGCCTAAGGAACTGTTACAGAAGATTCAAAATAAATTTAATTCAATTGATAATTTTACAGCAAATTATTCTCAGGTTTATTACAGCTTACAGGGGCAGGGTACAGGAAAAACTTCCGGCAAGTTTTTTTATAAAAGGAAAAATAAATTCTTTGTTGAATTGAAAACCCAGGTTATTGTTTCTGATGGAACAACAATATGGAACAGCGACAAAAAATTTAACAGGGTAGTAGTAAGTACTTTTTCGGACGATCCCACTTCATTTTCACTTGAACGTTTTATTTTTGATTATCCGCCTTTGTGTAAAATAAAAATTTTAAAGAATGAACTTTCAGCCCCTGGTGAAAGTGTACTTGAATTAACGCCCAAGGACCAGGACATGGCTTTTGATGACGCAAAAATCTGGGTTAACCGTGATGGAATGATAAGCAAATTAGAAGTTACCGACAGGGGTGATGTACGATATCTATTCCAGTTTACAGATTTAAAATTAAATCAAGACTTACCGGATTCGAAGTTTATTTATTATCCGCCAAAAGGGATGCAGATTATTGATATCAGATAAGCAACATAATAATGAACTTGCTAAAGTTGTAGGGTATTCTTTTCCCGTAATTTTAACTGTATTGTTTCTTCTATTTGCATTTAAAGGAGTTGATTTAAATACTTCTTTTTATTTAATAGCTCATTCATCAATTATTGCAATTTTTCTTTACATAATTGTTTTCTTTATCTCTCATTATGTAAGAGCTTTAAGATGGAAATTAATGCTTGAATCTGTGAAAAAAGATGTTTCCTCAGATCATCTTTTTGGTTCTGTTATGGTTGGGTATGGTGTTAATTGTGTAATTCCGCGTTTAGGAGAAGTTTACCGTGGATTATTTTTAGGAAGGTGGGAGGGAATATCCCGTACAACAGTCATAGGTACAATTGTAGTTGAAAGAATTATTGACATGTTTTCATTTGCTTTTGCCGCCCTGATAAGCGTTAGCATCTATTCTGGAAATCTTTACAATGAAATTGTCTGGCTCAGAGCATCACTTATAATCGGATTTACATTTATTTTTTTGGTTACAGTATTTTTAATTTTTATTATTCGCTTCAAAGAAAAATTTAGAAACAAACTAGTAAATTTATTTTCAAAGTTTAGTGAAAAATACTCGAACCGGCTGAAAAATATTATCGATACGCTAATTCATGGGTTCGCCAGCATTAAAGGGAAAAAGAATGCTGCTATGATAATTTTCTGGTCGGTTGTAATGATGTTGATTTATGGAATCAATGCACAGGTAGGGTTTTATATGCTTGGGATGGAATCGACCGGCAAGGTTTCATTTGAAATGGCCTGGATTGTGATGACAATAAGCTCATTCAGCGCAATGATTCCAACACCAGGAGGCGTTGGTTCTTATCATGCTATATCTATTCTTGTACTAACACAGCTTTACAAATTTGATAAAGAGTCGAGTGCAGCATATGCAATACTAACTAATTTCATTTCGATAGTTGCATTTGTAGCCTCTACAATAATAATAATATATTATATTAACCATCAAAGACACAAGAATGGTCTTTCTAAGGAGACCTTTCTTTCAGTGTTTAAAATTAATCCGGGTGAAAAATGAAAAAATTATTAATTCTGTTTTTTTTGTTCATACTTTCTCACACGGTAAGTGCACAATGGTCTGTTAATGCTGCAATGGGTTTGGATTTCAGATCTGCTCCATCATTCAGGGATTACATTAATTCTAATTATCCTTCCCAGGGTAATTCGCTCCAAACGTTTAAAAGTGCGGCTTCATTTTCATTAGAGGCTGACTATAAAATTCAGGAAAATTTTGAGATAGGTTTACAATATGATCTTCTTATTGATTCATACACCACACCGGTAGGAATTGCCGGCACTTACGAAATTTCGTATAATCACCATCGTCCAAGTTTATTGGCATATTATGTTATACCGGGCCCCGGTTACCAATTTAAATTTGGCGGAGGAATCGGCTTTAGATATGTTTCACTTAATGAAAAAGTTTATTCGAGTTCTAATTATACCGCTTCAGGTGTTGGTCTTCTTCTTTGTGCTGTGGGTAACACACAATTGTCAAAAAATTTCTATGCCCTGATTGGCCTTGATGCAAGATATGATGCACCGGGAGAAGTATCCAACGGCAGTAGTAAACTTGTTAATAACTCAATTGGAGAGAATTTAAATATTAATTCAATCTCTTTTGGAATTTATCTTGGCGTTACATACACATTTTAGGAGAAAAACTTGAACACACTTGATGCAATTATTTTGGGAATCATCCAGGGAATAACGGAATTTCTTCCAATAAGCAGCACCGGTCATTTGACGGTTGCAGGCAAACTGATGAATTTAATTTCATTAGATAATCCTGAACATTGGACTGCATTTATTGCAGTAATCCAGCTTGGAACACTGATGGCTGTAATTATTTATTTCTGGAAGGATTTGTTAAATATTATTATTGACTTTTTTAATGAAAATCTATTACAAAGAAAAAGTTTTTCATCTCAAAATTTGAATTCAAAAATGGGATGGTTTATAATTATTGCTACAATTCCGGTTGCAGTAATTGGACTAGCATTCAGACATCAAATTGAAGGAGTATTTACAAAAAATTTATATGTTATTGCTGCAAGTCTGATTATCCTTGCAGTTATTTTAGCTGCAGCAGAAAAAACCGGAAGATTTAATCGTGAATTGAAGAATTTGAAATGGTATGATGCCTTAATTGTTGGAATTGCACAGGCAATGGCTTTAATACCCGGGTCTTCCAGATCCGGAACTACTATTACTGCCGGATTATTTTTAGGATTTAACAGAGAGACTGCCGCGCGTTTTTCTTTCTTGATAAGCATTCCCGCAGTAGCTGCCAGCGGATTACTTGAATTTTACCAATCGCTTAAATTTCTTGATAAACATGGTCTGATAAATATGGCTATTGGAACAATTGCCGCGGCTATTGTTGGATATGCCACCATTGGATTTCTTTTACGTTACTTAAAGACGAATACTACATTTATTTTCATTATCTACAGGATAGTAATTGGTGCTTTGATTTTAGTGTTGATTGCAAAAGGTCTTATTCTGCCTTAGGAGGATGTTATGGATTCAAGAAAATATATTATAACACTTTTTATTATTGCATTAATATTAATTACCGGATGTAAACCAAAGGTAATTCAATCATCAGAAGAAGGAGCAACTGTGGATCAGCTTATGAACTTAAAAGATGGGGAAAAATTAGCAGCAGTTATTGAAACAAACATAGGAACATTTGACATAGAATTTTTTACAAAACAAACTCCGAAAACCGTACAAAATTTTGTTCAGCTTGCAGCCAAAGGATACTACAATGGATTGATATTTCACAGAGTAATAAAAGATTTTATGATTCAAGGCGGAGATCCGACCGGCACAGGTTCCGGCGGAGAAAGCATTTACGGAAAAACATTTGAGGACGAAATTGTACCAACTCTGCATCACGATGACCCCGGCGTTGTCTCGATGGCAAATGCAGGACCCAATACAAATGGAAGTCAATTTTTTATTACAACTGTTCCTACGCCCTGGTTAGATGGAAAGCACACTATTTTTGGCATTGTAACCAGCGGAATGAACGTGATTAATGACATTGGCAAAGTAAAAACCGACAAAAATGATAAACCGTTAGAAAAAGTAGTAATGCAAAAAGTTATTATTGAAAAAAGAGCCGGATAATTCTTTATTATATGGCAAAAAAAGAAATTCCTTTCATAACTGATATTTCTAAATATCTCTCAAAAGATAAATCTCTTCCTGTCTTTTTTTTGTGTGGAGAGGATCAATACACTATTGAACTAGCGGTTGAAACAATTGAAAAAACTATAATACCGCTTGTTCTGTCAGATTTTGATAAAGAAGTGATTAATGCGGAGAAAAGTCAAAACTTGCGGCAGGTTCTAGACCTTGCCTATTCCTTTCCATTTGGAGGCGGGAAAAAATTATTAATTCTGAAAAACTTTGAGAAATTCAATGACAAAAAGGAGTTGACAAACTATCTTTCCAATCTTCCGGAATTTACAATTTTAATTATAATTCAAAATGGGAAAATTATTGATATAGGGAAGGAACCATATTCAATTTTATTAGACAAGAAGTTTCTTTTTGAAGCCAGGGTTGCTAAAGGACAAGAATTATTTGATTGGATAATAAAGAAAGCAAAAGCATATGGAGTCAATTTTACAAATGATAATGCGCAGTCGCTTGTCGAAATTGTTGGAGAGGATAAATCACTTTTAGAGACGCAACTTGAAAAATTTGTCGATTTCCTTCATGGTAAGAGTGAGGTTACATTCGAAGATATTAAAAAAATTGCCTCGCCCACGAAAGAATATTCAATTTTTGATCTTCAAGATGCTGTGGGTAAAGGTGATAAACCAAGGGCTGTTAAAATTGCCTATAATTTATTAGATGCTGGCGTTGAAATTGTTGTGATAATTAACATGCTGGCTAAATTTGTATTAACAGTTGCACAGATATCTGAATTAATAAAATCAAGAATAAATGATAATGAAGCAGCTAAAATGGCTGGAGTAAGTTGGGGATACTATATTAATTGCAAAAAAGCAGCATATTTAATGTCTGATGAGCGTCTTTTAAATGCTTCCCGGGCACTTTTGAACGCAGATCTTGCTACTAAAACTACGTCTGCAAATCCGCAGACTGTTTTGCTGATTTTAATTGCAGAAATGCTAGGACAGGAAATAACGTCTGATATTATGAACTGACTATAACTCTTGCTTTTATTTTCTTGAATGGCTAAAATTAAATTAAAATTTTGAAACATTTCTATCCAAATAAGGTATAATATTAGTTGAATAAGCCCTTAACCGCGTTGACAGATGAAGAACTTATTAAAGAATTCCAGGATAATAATACTCTTGAGGCTTATGAGTATTTGGTTAAGCGTTATAAAGACCCGTTAATGAACTTTGTTTATAGATTTGTGGGTGATAGAGATGTGTGTACCGACATAGTTCAGGATACGATGATAAAATTTTACTTGAATAAAGATTCTTATAGGTCATTTGCTAAGTTTTCAACCTGGATTTATACTATTGCAGGCAACCTTGCTAAAAATGAGTTGAAAAGAAGAAGAAGAAGAAATATTTTTTCAATTAATAATAATGATGATGAGAAAACGCCGCAAATTGAAGACAAAATGTTCCTGTCGCCGGATAGAACCGCTGACGGACAGATCAAAAATGAGATAATTCAAAAAGCATTATTAAAAGTGAAACCAGTTTATAGAGAAGTTGTGATATTGAGAGACATACAGGATTTATCTTATGAAGAAATCTCAGAGATTACCGGGCTGGCAATAGGCACAGTAAAATCTAGAATAAATCGAGGAAGAATCCAATTACAAAAACTTCTAAAACACATTTATAGAGAGTAGCCTATGAATAAAATTTACAGTGAAAATGAGCAAAAGCAATACAAATTGATAAAAGATCTAAAAGAGCTTCCTAAATTAAAAGCGCCGGAAAATTTTGAGTATAATTTGATGACGAAAATTCAGAATAAAAATTTTGGAGAATCTTTGAATCAAAAGTCACAATTTAATTTTGTGAAGTTTTTTGCTCCTTCGGCTATTGTGGTTACAATTGTACTATTATTTTTTATTTTTCTTCCATCATCAAATCAGCGCAATGTTCCTTCAAATTCCCCGCGCATTATTGAAAATCAGGCAATAGCCGATAATTCAGTTGCACCATTTAAAAAAGAAGAAAATGCGAAGAATTCTAATCAAGCGTCCCAAAATACAATATCAATACCACAGCTTTCTCATTCTTCCAATGAAAGACCTTTAAATCAAATTGATGATTCAAGGTCTGTTAAAGTTGATGACTATATTTCAGGTGCAAATTCAAATCAAAAAGGTTTGGAACGCGGTAATATTGTAAATGGCGGAAGTGAACCAGCAGGTGATAACGGGTTTTTTATTTCCGAGCGGCCGGATAAAAAGACACTTGATAAATACCGCGCACGTGTAGATTCTGTAAAAAAAGAGCAATTAAAAGCGGATTCGTTGAAGAAAGTGCAAAAAACGCACTAATCTTTGTATCTATTGTTTGTTTTTTTAATGTGGCATAGCTAAATTTGTAAATTAAAATAATCAAGGAAGTTGTTGTAAATGAAAAATGGAATACATCCGGATTACAAAAGATGCGAAGTTACGTGTGTTTGCGGTAATACATTTGTAACGCGGTCAACTGTAAGTAGTATAAAAATTGAGCTTTGTTCAAATTGTCATCCTTTCTTCACTGGTAAACAGAAAATGGTTGATTCTACTGGCCGTGTTGAAAGATTTAAGAAGAGATATGGATTGAAAGAGGCAAAACAATCCTAATGTTTTTAATATGTTAAACAGCAGGGCTGTATAAACAGCCCTTTTGCTTTTTAAATATATTTTTACAAAAAAGGGGGTGTGTAATGAATAAAGCACCTAAAACTGTGGTTTGATATGGAAATAATAAACGATTCATTTGGTATGAATCTATACCAAGGGGTTAGGGGCAGCGCAGTTAAAATTCTCAATCGTATAGATAGAACCGATGCATATCTTGATAAACTTCTTGATATTGAAATAAAAAACTCAAATTTATCAGGTCCAGATAAATCTCTGCTTTATGAAATTGTTCATGGTGTTACTCGATGGCTTGGAAGAATTGACTGGATTTTAAATGGGTTTTATAAAGGTCAATTTTCAAAGTGCATTCCAAACGTAAAAAACGCTATGCGCGTCGCACTCTATCAAATTTTATTTCTTGACAAAGTTCCGGAATATGCTGCTGTAAATGAAGCTGTTGAGTTTGTTAAAAAGCTACAAGGACAAAAATCGGCTGATTTAACCAACGCTGTTTTGAGAAACATAATCAGAAGTAAAGATTCAATTCGTTATCCCGATCCCGCTGAGGATTTGATAGGCTATTTTAGCGCTTACTATTCGCATCCCGGCTGGATGGTAAAAAGATGGATAAACCGTTATGGCAAGGATGAAACTGAAAAGCTTTTAATCGCAAACAATTCTAAACCTTCATTAATCATCCGAATAAATTCACTTGTAACCTCAAAAGAAGAAATGATTTCCCTCCTCAATAGTGTCGAGTTGAAGTTTACAGAAGGTAAATACTTGCCGGAATTCATTAGGATGAATGTTCTTTCAAATATAACCGACTGGGAATATTTTCACAAAGGGTATTTTTCTGTTCAGGATGAAAGTACTGGAATTCCAATTAAATTGCTGGATATTAAGCCAGGTATGCGTGTTCTCGATTTATGTGCCGCACCCGGCGGTAAAACTGCCTTTATTGCAGATGTAATGCAAAATTCAGGGGAAATAATTGCAATCGACCGTTATGAAAGCAGGCTGAAAATACTAAGAAAAAACCTGGATAGACTACAAGTTAAAAATGTTAAAACTTTGACAATTGATGCTAATGAATTTTCTGATAATAATGGTTTTGACAGAGTACTTGTGGATACCCCATGTTCAGGTTTGGGAACACTGACTAAAAAGCCTGATTTAAAATGGAAAAGAGACTTGGGGGATATTAGGAAAATTGCTAATATTCAATATGAGTTACTTAAAAAAGGTGCATCTCTTCTAAAAAAAGACGGTGTACTAGTATACAGCACATGTACAATAGAGCCCGAAGAAAATTTTGAGATTATCCATAAGTTCTTATTGGAAAATCAGGATTTTAGACTTGTGAACTGTAGTGATACGTTTTCTGCTGATTTTTCAGATGAGAATGGATGTATACAAATCTTGCCGCATATTCATGGAATTGATGGCTCCTTTGCGGCAAAGTTGGAAAGAATTCCTCATAATTAGATAGATATATGGCATCAGATGTACTTAAAAAATTTGCCGAAGAACTTAAAGTTATTCGTGCAGCAAAAGATATTTCGATTCAGCAAATTGCTGTAAAAACTAAAATTGATCCAAAATTTCTAAATGCTATTGAAAATGCCGACTTTGATATCATTCCGGATATCTATATGCGTGCATTCCTAAGAGAATATTGCCAAATTCTGGATTTAAATCCTAATGACATCTTAATAAAATATGATGAAGCTAAGAATTGGAAACCAGGGCAAAATATTGCTGATCGTGTAATAGAACATGTTGAAAAAGAAAAAATTGTAAATGAACCGGTAATAAAGAAATTTGCTGAGCAGCAAGAAGAAACACAAACTGTTTCTAATGAGGTTTATGAGGAGACTACTCCAAAAGCCGGCCCATTTTCACAAATGAACGTTATTATTGGCGGCATTGTGCTTTTATTGGCGTTAATTGTGTTCTATTTTGCATTTATTAACAATTCCTCTGCTGATATTGTTAAAGAAGGCTCTGATAAAGAGAACATTAATAATTCATCCCAACGTTTTGAAACCGAGCCCAGCAATAATAGCCAAAGTTTTGACCAGCCTAATACTCCTTCTGCTAAGAATAAACCAGACAGTTTACGTCTTCGTTTAACGGCAAGTGATAAAGTATGGGTAAAAGTTTATTCTGATGGAAAAATTGTTCAGCAGGGTGTTATTCAGCCTAATATTAACTTGAATTTTGCATCTATAAAAAACTTTAGTGTTACTGTTGGAAATGCAGGACTAGTGAAGATATTTTTCAACAATAAACAAGTTGAAAATATTGGTAAAAGTGGTGAGATCAGGAACATCTCTATTTCTCCTGATGCCGTACGTTTTTTCACAATACAGCCTCGGCAAAAGAATGAAAATCCCACAAAACAGAATTGAAAAGCTTAGAGAGCAAATTAGAGAGCACGATTATAATTACCATGTTCTTGCTGAGCCATCAATTAGTGATTACATGTATGATCAGCTTTTGAATGAACTGATTCTGCTTGAAAAAGAAAACCCGCAATTTATATCTAAAGATTCTCCTACTCAGAGGGTTGGTTCTGACCTTACAAAAGAATTCAAGCCTGTTCAACACAACATTCCTATGCTAAGTTTATCGAACACATATAATGAAAACGAATTAATTGATTTTGATAGAAGAGTTAAAGAAGGATTACCCGAAGAAGAAAATGTTGAATATGTATGTGAGTTAAAAATTGACGGGCTTTCAGTTAGTCTGCATTATTTTGATGGTAAATTAAATGTTGCTGCAACGAGGGGTGATGGCGCTGTTGGTGAAGAAGTAACTAATAATGTTAAGACTATAAAAGCGGTTCCCCTTGCAATAAATAAAAAGCCTCTGCAAAAATATAGTTTAAGGAATTTTGAAGTCCGCGGTGAAGTATATATGGAACTTGAGGAATTCAAGAAACTAAATGAAGAAAGGGAGCTGAATGGAGAAAAAACATTTGCAAATCCCCGCAATTCTTCTGCAGGAACTTTGAAGCTTCAAGACCCGCAATTAGTTGCTAAACGTCCGCTAAAAATATTTTTGTATTTTCTTTTTACCGAAGACATCGCCCTAAAAACACAATATGACAATTTACTGCTGATTAATGAATTGGGATTTAGAGTAAATAAAAATTATAAACTCTGTAAAAATATTGATGAAGTGTTGAGTTTTTGTAGAGAATGGGAAGATAAACGTGATAAACTTCCTTATGAAATTGATGGTGTTGTTGTTAAAGTAAATTCATTAAAACAACAAAAGATTCTTGGCAGCATTGCTAAGTCGCCCCGCTGGGCTGTTGCATTTAAATTTAAGGCAAAGCAGGCACAGACAAGGCTTAACAAAATTGTATGGCAGGTTGGAAGAACCGGTACTCTTACACCTGTTGCAGAACTAGAACCGGTTTTTCTTTCCGGATCAACAATCAGCAGAGCTACACTTCACAACATCGATGAAATAAAAAGAAAAGATATAAGGGAAGGGGATTGGGTTGTTATTGAAAAAGGTGGAGATGTAATCCCCAAAGTTGTATCTGTTGATCCTAAAAAGCGTTTAAAAGGATCAGTTGAAGTAAAACCACCTTCAAAATGCCCTGTATGCGGATCAAAATTGTTTAAACCCGAAGGAGAAGTTGCACTTTACTGTGAGAATAATTTTTGTATGCAGCAAGTAAAAGGAAGGATCGGGCACTTTGCTGCACGCGGTGCTATGGATATTGAAGGTTTGGGAGAGGCGCTTATTAATCTTTTTGTTGATTCCGGATTCTTAAAAGATTATTCAGATATTTTCCGGTTAAAAGATAAACGGGAAGAACTTATTCAAATTGACAGACTCGGAGAAAAGAGTGTAGATAATCTTTTAGAGGCTATTGAAGAGAGTAAAAAGCGTAAATTTGAAAAAGTTCTATTTGCGCTCGGAATTAGGTATGTTGGAGCCGGTGCTGCAAAAAAACTTGCTGAACACTTCCAGTCAATTGATGATTTAGTTAATGCTTCGGCAGAGGAAATTGAAACTATCCATGAGATTGGAACGTCTATTAGCAAGAGTATTTTAAGATTCTTTGCAGATTCTCAGAACAGGAAAATAGTTGAAAAACTAAAAAAGGCCGGTCTATGTTTCTCTTCAGAGATGAAGAAAAAAATTTCGGGCAAATTAGAAGGCAATTCTTTTGTTTTGACAGGTACATTAGAATCAATGGCTCGTGATGAAGCAAAGGAGAAAATTGAATCAAACGGAGGGAAAGTTGTCTCTGCCGTTAGTAAAAATACTAATTATGTTATTGCCGGTGAAAGTCCGGGTTCAAAATTGAAACAGGCACAAAAATTTGGCATTCAGGTTCTTACAGAAAAACAGCTTTTAGAAATGATTGGATGATCTCAAATGTTTGAAGAAATTAAAAAGAAAATTTCGCATTTTATATTAAGACAAAGATATGTTAAAAAAAACAGTAATCCTTTGCCTTATACAAATGTGATTTCAAATGCGCATAGTTTTTTTATTGTGATGCCAAAACAGGATGATGATTTCTCGTGTTCCTTGGAAATTCTTAAATATTTATCAGCTAAAAAGAAGTCTATAACATTGTTTCTGCCAAACAACAAATTAAGCCTGATCCCGCAAAAAGAAAAATTTAGGTTCATCTCATTTAATCCTGAACAAGTAACTAAATTTAACTTACCGGGGAAAAAAATAATTGAGTACCTTGATGGAATGGAGTTTGACATTGCAATTGATTTGAACCGCCGGGAAGATGTTTTATTCAGTGCGGTTACCAACATTGCAAAGTCTAAATTGAAGGTCAGTTTTGCCAAAGAATTCTCGGAAAGCTACTATAATCTTCAAATTACAGACAAACAGGCTAGTTCTGAAGCTTCATATAGGAGTTTTTTGAATTATCTTCAGATGTTTTGATTAATAATGTTTGGTTTATTTAGCTGAATTTGTAGATTATAGGTACAAAATAATCAATTATTGTATTTGAAAGATGAGTGAAAATTTTAACTACGAATTAAAGAAAATTGGCAACATCGCAATATTTAAACTGAATGAAAAGCGGTTTGATGCCTCAATTGCAGGCTTTGTAAAAGGTGAATTTACAATTCTACTGCATACTGAAGATGTTAAAAAACTTATTATAGATCTATCCGAAGTTGACTATTGTGACAGTTCGGGTTTGAGTTCTATTCTGCTTGCTTTTAGAATTCTTCAATCTAATGAAGGTCATATAAGAATTGCTTCCCCTACAAAAAATGTTAAAACTCTTATTGAAATATCTCAGTTAGATAGAGTTCTTCACGTTTGTAACACGGTTAATGAAGCAATTAAAGAATTAGAAGTATTGTAGAATAGCAAACCGCGTTTTTCTCTTCTCATTTAACATATTTTAAGAACATGCTGGTCATTTGGGGGTTGTATGCCATTTAAAAACAGTGAAAGTTCTATTAAATTCTTCAAGTAAAATGTTTATCTTTCAATTAAGAATTGAAATTAAGAAGAAATTTCACCCATGATTAACAAAGAACTTCTTCGTAGAATTAAGCTTGTTGTATTTGATCTTGACGGAACCCTTACCGATGACAATGGTAAAATTGGTGAAGAAACTAAGACTCTTATTAAAGATTTATCACGTCTTGGAGTTAAATTCACTATTGCTACCGGTAGGCTTTTAAGTGCCGTTACAAATTATGCCGACGAATTGGATATTAAAATTCCCTTAATTACTCTTGAAGGAACTTTAATTAAAAGATTCCCTGGTGAAAAAAGTGTATTTGAAGCTTATCTTCCTAAAAAATATGTGCTTAGAGCTTTAAAACTGACTGACCAATATCTGCTTAATATTGCTCTTTGTCACGACTCCGCAATTTATTATACAGAAGAAAATGCATTAATTCCAAGCTTACTGGATAAATTTGGTGCAAGGTATGAACAGATCGGTTCTTATGATGATTACCTTAAGAATACCTTAGAAGTGATAATTTGCGGTGATTACAATGCCAATATAAAACATGTATCCTCAAAAATGTCTTTTCCCTGGACATTTGGTATCCGTTCTTCATATTATAAATCACATGCTCCGGGTGGCAATTATTATCTTGAAATTAGAAAAATTGGATGCAGCAAAGGTGAAAGCTTAAGAAAATTACTGAAGCATTTGAAAATTAAAATGAAAGATACTGTGGTGATTGGTGACTGGTATAATGATAAAACTCTCTTTGACACTGATGCGCTGAAAATTGCGGTTGCCAATGCTGTTCCGGAGTTGAAAAAAATGGCAGACTTTATTACTAAGGGAACAAATAATGAAGAAGGTGCTGCAGAATTTTTAAGAATACTATTGCAAGCTAAAAGTAAAAAATGAAAGCATCAATTAAAAAAAGATTACAATCCGATATGCTGGTCAAGTTCATTATCATTTTTATAATGATACTCTTGATTGTAATCATGTTCCCTCATGGTGAATCAATAGAGTCTGAAGTTACTATTGGTTCAATTTGGCTGCATGAGGATTTAATTGCCTCGACTACTTTTGAAGTTTTAAAAGATCCTCAAATTTATGAGTATGAAAAAAAACAAGTTGCTAATCACATTCAGCCCGTCTTTCTTACTGATTACACTATAGAAAGTATTTATCTAGACTCTCTTAAAAAATATACTGCATTTATATCGAACATTTTATCGCAGAACAATTATGACCGGAAGAATGATACCTTTTTAAGTAATGCATCTTTTAATACGTTTTCTCTTTTTGCGCATAAACAAAAATTTTTGCCATCCGTTAATTTAACGTCAGTTCGCGAGTTGATGGATGTTATACAGAAATTTGTAATAAAGGTATATCAGAGAGGTATGCTTAATGTTTCATACAATGATATAGCAAAAGACAGCATTACTTTACGCAATGGTAAATTTGAAAAAGTAATTCCTAAATCATATTTTTTAGACCGGCCATCATTAAATAATTTTGTAAAGACAGACCTTGCTCTTATTATCGGGAATAACCCGGATTTTATTGAAGCTGTTGAGGAATACATTTCCAATTTTATCAAACCAAATTTAATATACAGCAGACAGCTTACTGATATAGCAATTCAGAATGCAAAAGATAAAATTCCGGCAAATATTGGTATAGTAAACGAAAATGAACGTATTGTAGCTAAGCATGATAGAATTACCCCGGAGATAAAGCAAAAAATTGAATCGTATAGGATTGCCAAAGCCGAAACTACTGAATATTGGGGAACTTACTCCCAGAATTTGGGAAAATTCCTGCAGGTTATTATTGTATTTATGCCTTTAATCATTTATGTGAAACTTTTTAGAAGAAATATTTATACTGATAACTCCAAAATTTTATTGATTTGCCTTGTCATTTTATTCATCAGTTTTCTTACTTATATAATTAATCACCTGGAAGTTTCACTACCGGTTGAATACCTGGTTGTTGTACCTGTAGCATCTATGCTTCTAACTATTTTATTTGATTCCCGCCTGGGTTTTTATGGTACAATTGTAATAGCTTTAATTGCCGGGGCGCTAAGAGGTAATGATTATGCTTTTTCATTAATGAATATTATGACAGGAGCCCTTGCTGCTTATACAGTGCGTGACATTAAAAACAGAACTCAAATTTTCCGTTCATTCCTCTTTATTGTTCTGGGTTATGGGCTAAGTATTATTTCCTTTGGATTTGAGAGGTTTGATTCATTGAAATTAATGTCTTCTGGTTTTGTGCTTGCTGTTTCAAATGCTTTAATATGTCCCTTCCTCGCATATGGATTGATAATATTAATTGAAAGAACTTTTAAAATAACAACGGATTTAACTCTTTTGGAATTAGGGGATCTGAATAATCCTGTTTTAAAAGAATTTGCACGTTTAGCACCGGGAACATTTAACCACTCAATGCACTTGGGAACTCTTGCAGAGACAGCTGCTGAAGCAATTGGTGCTAACCCAATTCTGGCGCGTGTTGGCGCTTTATACCACGACATCGGTAAAACACACGATCCGGGCATTTTTGTCGAAAACCAAATTGATTCACCTAATGTGCATGAACATTTAGCGCCCGAACGAAGTGCGAAACTAATTATGGCTCATACCAAACGGGGAATTGAGATGGGGAAGAATTTTGGTCTGCCTAAAGAAATTTTGGACTTTATACCTATGCACCATGGAACGATGGTTATCTCTTTTTTTTATGAAAAAGCCAAAGAAATTTATGGTGAGAATAATGTTGATATAAATGATTACCGGTACCATGGACCAAAACCCAATACAAAGGAAACTGCAATTGTTATGCTTGCAGATTCTTGTGAATCTGTTATTAGGACACTCTCTGAAGTTGATATACAGAAAATTGAAAATGTTATTAAGAATTTAGTAAACAGTAGAATTGATGACGGACAGCTTGATGATTCTCCTTTAACTTTAAATGATATTAATAAAATTAGAGAATCATTCCTGAATATTCTTGTCGGGTTTCAACATAAAAGAATCCGGTATCCGAACCAGGAAGAATTAGAATCAACAAAAAAAGAAGAATAGGAGCCATGGAGGAATTTCTAAAAGAGTATCTTACAATTCTTCTTTACGAAAAAAATCTTTCTGAGAATACAATAAACGCATATAGGAACGATATAAACAAATTTATGGAATATGCAAAAGAGATTTGTATTAATGATCTTAATAACATTACATCCGGCCATATTACTAAATATTTTGAAGAACAAAGAGAACTTGGAATTGACAGCTCAACCACTGCGCGGTATATGTCCTCAATAAAAAGTTTCTTTCTTTATCTTGAATCAAATAATTATATTGAAAAGAATCCGACGGAGAAATTGGGACCTGTTAAAAAATCACGCAAACTGCCGGCAGTACTTTCTTTTCAAGAAATTGAAAAAATCCTTAATGTGCCTAATACAGATGATATTACAGGCTTGCGTGATAAGGCAATATTAGAAACTTTTTATTCATCCGGTTTAAGAGTATCTGAATTGATAAATCTAAAAATAAATGATTTATTTTTTGAAGATGATGTAATTCGTGTCTTGGGTAAAGGAGCCAAAGAAAGGATAGTTCCGATTGGAAGCAGTGCGGTCAAATGGCTTAAGGAATACTTTGTTAGGTCACGTCCGCATTTAGAAAAAAAATCTAAAAGTCAGAATATTGTATTTCTTAATAAAAGGGGAACCAAGCTTTCACGGATGTGGATTTGGAAAATATTTAATTATTATGCAAAAGAAGCGGGAATAACAAAAGAAATACATCCTCATACTTTCCGCCATTCCTTTGCTACGCATCTTTTGGAAGGTGGTGCAGATTTAAGAGCTGTACAGGAAATGCTTGGGCATGCTGATATCTCAACAACTCAAATTTATACACACGTAGATAGAAATTATATTAAACAGGTCCACCGCGATCACCACCCGCGCGGATAACATAGACAAATTACTTTTATGTGGAAATTTTCAAGAATATTTTTGGTAATAATTTTTTTAGCTTGTATTTTTTTTGCTGCCTGTAATCCAAATCCGAAGGATGAGACTCTACAAAACAAGTATTCAATTCTTCTGGGGGAATTTAAAAAGGTTGAACAAGCAATCGAATTAAAAACTAAGATGGATACTACAATCAAGGATAGTTTACGCATTGAAAAAATTAATGATAAAAAATATATTCTCTTATATGGTCATTTCACTAATTCATTTGAAGCCGGCAAAACAGCTTTTAATTTACACTCTGACCGGTTTATAGGGAATTACAAGATTATAATACATGGCAAACAAATTCTTGATGATTTTGCAAATGTGTTGTTTGTTGCACAATATCCCGACAAACCGGCTGTGTTTAATTTTAATTTAATTACAAAACAAATTGAAGTTGTATGGAGCAGGCTAAACGCAAAAGTAGTTGAGTTGAATCATTCTAAGGATGCACACACCTTCGTTATATCAACCGCACAGAATTTTGGTAAGGAAGCTGGCCTCTCTTATGTACGCAATGCGAAAGTCTTTCTTCTAAAAAGAGGTGATGACCAGGACAATGAAATAATTGATCTTGATGATGGTGTTCAGCTTTATACTTATTGGGAGAATGATGACACGCTTAAAGTAAATTATTCCTCAACTGACAGTACGGATTCTAAAACGGTAGTTCAAAAAATTTATTCAATTGATAAAAACGGCATTTTAGGCGTTACTAAAACAAGAAAGTATGATTTATTTAAGGATGGATTCCCGCTGCCCCCGAAACGCGTGCCTGTTACTTTATCTCCCTTGAAAAATTACCAGCTAAGAATTGTCGGCACACAGGGCAAATCATACTGCTATTTAAAAGATCTTGATAAACGCTCGGAAGAATTAATTGCAGTTACAATTAGAACAATATATGACGCTCGCTGGTCTGACGATGGTAATTATTTATTTATTGTAACCAATAATACCGTACCCGAAAATCCGCGAAAGAAAAAAGAATCTTCCGGGGAATTACTTGTTATTAATGCAAAGGAGATGAAACTTCAAAAAATATTTGCCGGGTTCCGTTATGAAAATATCTTAATTAATGGAAGATTATTATTCTTCGATCAAAGACTGGGAAATAATTCGCAGATTGCGGTTTATGATTTTATTAAAGATAAGTATTATTATACAATTTCTGTAACAGGCGGATGTGGTCTTAACAGTTTATATTGATTTACTTGGTTAACAATATAACTCTGCCGGTTACGGCGGAGAAAAAGGACAACACAAAAGGAAAGGGCTTCAGCCCAAATATTTTTTTACTTGGTTAGACTCCATATCCTGAAGGAAGAGGATAATAATATTATAACTCCGCCGTTCGTGATGAAGATGTAAGTTATTACTCCGTCGTTTAAGGCGGAGGTTAAGTTGGTTAAAGCTTGAATTGCATATTGTAAAGTTTAGAGTATACGCCTTTATGCTTTAGAAGGTCTACACTGCGTCCTTCCTCAACAATTTTTCCGTCATTAATTACAAGTATATTATCTGCATGTTTTATAGTAGAAAGACGATGTGCAATTACTATTGAAGTTCTGCCTTCCATAAGTCTTTCAATAGCCTGTTGTACGAGCAGTTCAGATTCTGTATCAAGTGAAGAAGTCGCTTCATCCAAAATTAATATTGGCGGATTTTTCAAAAGGGCCCTTGCAATCGATATTCTTTGCTTTTCTCCCCCGGATAATTTAACCCCGCGGTCCCCAATAATTGATTGATATCCTTCAGGAAAACCTTCGATGAATGAATGTGCGTTAGCTGCTTTTGCTGCGTTAATAATTTCCTCTTCGGAACGAGTGTTGGAACCGTAAGAAATGTTATTATACAGAGTGTCGTTAAACAATATAGTCTCTTGAGTTACAATACCCATCAGGTCGCGTAACGATTTTATTTTTAGTTCGCGTACATCAATTCCGTCAATTAAAACAGCGCCTCCTGTTACATCATAAAAGCGGGGAATTAAATCAATGAATGTAGATTTACCGGCGCCGCTGGGCCCCACAATTGCAACAATTTTACCCTTGGGTATTGTACAGTTAATTCCGCTTAAAATAAGTTCACTTTTTTCATATTTGAAACTGACATTCTTGAACTCAATTTTTCCTTTAAAGGAATTTATATCCCTGGCATTTTCAATCTCTAATATTTTAGGCTTGATATCAAGTATACCAAAAACTCGTTCTGATGCCGCGGTGCCTTCTTTTATACTATTGTAAACCTGCCCTAATAATTTAAGTGAAGGCATCATTTGCAGGAAAATGGCAAGGTAAAAAATGAATCCTCCAGGTGTCATTGAGCTGTCACCAGAAAGAACATCGATGCCAATTATATAAAGGATAATTGCCACTGCAATAACACCTATTGTTTCTGTTATTGGTGAAGAAAGAGCTCTGCCTCGCGCCAGCAGCGTAAGTAAATGAAAGTATTTGTTCTCAGCTTTATTGAATCTACCGATCTCATATTCTTCCATGTTGAATGCTTTAACAATCCTCATTGCGCCAAACGTTTCATCCAGAATAGAAGTAACTGCTGCTACACTTTCCTGCGACCTTGTGCTTTTTCTTTTTAGGGAATCGCCAATCTTTGATAAAATTATTCCTGTGACTGGAACAATTAGAAAAATCATTAATGTCAGTTTCCAGTTATAAATAAAAAGAACAAGTGAAAAACTTATAATTAATGCCGGATCTCTAAATAAACTATTTATTACTGCAACAATTGAGTCTTTTATTATTTGTACATCATTAATAATGCGCGAAATTAATGTTCCCTTTTTTTCTTCTGTAAAAAAACTTAATGGAAGTTTGTGAAAATGACTATATAATGCCCCGCGTATGTCTTTAATCATCCCCTGTTCAACGGTAGCCATAAAATAAGTCTGTAAATAAGTGAACAAGTTTTTTAGAAAGAAAACAACAATCATTAGTATACATAAATATTTAATAAGGACTATTTTGCTATAGTCGGAAGTCAACTCCCCTAGTTTGTATGTAAAGTAATCTTTAAGGTTGAATATACTTAGTTCTATCTGTTGAACAGGCGCTGTTACCGGTTTGCCAAATAGAATATCTATGAAGGGCATAATTAGTATTATTGATATGAGATTGAAGAGAACAAACAGCAAAGAGCTTACTACAGCTAGAATTAACGAAACCTTATAAGGTTTTATGTAAGAGAAAAAACGCCAGAATGTTTTCATGTTCACTTGCTGTTAGTTTTGTAATATACTTTTGAAATCGAAAAGAGCTAATATCCATAGTCTTTATTATTCTCTAAATTGTTGGATATTAATTCAATATTCGGCTTCAAATATTGGAAAAAAATGCGAGATAATTAAATCGTTTATAATTGAAATAGTGTATTTAGCTGATTTTCTTCTAAATTTGTACTAATAGAAATGGATTTTTTTAACACAGTTTTGTGATGGCAGCTAATTCATAATTGCTAATTAAATCAACAGGAATTACAGAATGGAAATGAAGACTTCTTCTAAGATTTTAAGTCCGCAAACAATTGACAAAATAATTTTTGTGTTTGTAATGGTTTTTCTTCTTAGTCTCGACAATTCAATTTTTGTAAACCAGATCGGTTACTACTTTGCATTGTTTTTTATTTTTGTCCGTTACTTTAAAACCAATGAGAACCAATTTCCCAAAACCGGGTTCGAAGTATTTTTCATTTTATTTTTTCTTGTTGAACTTGTCTCGGCTAATGTTTCTGACTACAAACCAAATGCAATGGAAAACCTGGTTAAAAGAATGCTGCAAATCCCGATTGTTTATGTAATTATGATTTCCGCTACAGATATTGAACGCGGCAAACTGTTTGTGAAAACTTATATGACGGCCGCTCTACTTACAATTTGTGTCTACATTGGTTTTGCTTATGAACATTTTATACACCATTTATATTCATTAGAAGCCCGTGGACCATCACCTTTTCAGTATGTAATGACTGCCGGCGGGTTGATGATGTTTACCACAATATTTTTCTTCTCCTTTTTTATAAATGAAAATAAATGGGATAAGAAAAAATTGTATTACCTATTTGGATTTTTAATTTCATTTTTTGCAATTGCTGCAAGTTATACAAGAGCTTCGTGGATTGGTACTTTTGCGGGCATTACAGCTGTTCTGATATTTAAGAAAAAATGGTGGATGATTGGAACTATTATAATATTAATTGCGGCAGTTGTAGCATTAAGTCCCGATGTAAGCAAAATTTACAAGTATTCTTTTGAGAATGGTAAATTGGTTAAAAATAGTGAAATAGTTACTGACGGCAAAGTGATGGATATTTATGCCGATAGTAGTAAAATATTGGATGCGGATTATCAGCAGGGAGTAAAAGTATATAATGGAGAAAAACTTGTTGGTAAAGTTGAATTGCCAAGGCCGGTCTGGAGTATTGCCAAATTCGATGATAAGAATTACCTGGCTAACCTGATCGATTCAAGATTCTTAATTCTTAATTATACCGACAGCCTTAGAATAGTAAAAACTTTTATTTCCCCGGGTCAAACAAATTCTTTTAACATAGCAAATAAATATTTTTATGTGTTTGATAAAGACAGCGGACTGACAGTATTCCGCTCAATGAATAATTTGAAAGATACGGCAAGATTTGTTTTTGCCAGGGATGTTAAGAGTAGTTTTGTCTCGAATACTTATCTTGCTTATTACACTTACGGTAATGACCTGTTTGTCTATTCATTAAAAAATTTCCTGCCTGATAAATTGATATATTCAGAAAAAATTAATACTACCCTGGGAGATTTATTGGGTGACGACAAATACATTCTGTTAAGTATGGAGGGAAGTTTAAAACTATTTGAAGTAAAAAATGACTCGGTTAAATATATTTTAGAAAATAAGGAAATAAAGGGTGTTGCGCAGTATTGTATCGCAGCTAATAAATTATTTATGCTGGATTTATCTGGTAATATGTATTCGGTCCAATATCCTCTGATAAATACTTTGCAGTTAATTGACAAAGTAAAATTGGATTTTGTTCCCAACAGCATGCAGGTTGTTGGGAATAATATATATTATGGCTTTGAAAAGCATAACAGGCTAAGAACTATTGTTGATCCATACTGGATGACAAATATTCAAAGAATAGATCAGTTCCAAACGGCAATGAGAATTTTCAAAGACCATCCTGTTTTTGGAATTGGCGATATTGGTGTTGAGCATGCTTATGCTAAGTACAGAGCGGCTTATGAAAAGGAAAATTTTGGACATCTCCATAATAACTATACCCAGTTTATTGTAATTTTTGGCGTTTTTGGATTTATAATTATCATGTGGATGTTGATAAAAATATTTAGAACTAATCTAAAAATTGCAGTGGATCTAAAAGACATACAGTTCATCTCAGCGTTTTCACTGGGAACGTTTGCTGCTTTTATAGGATTTTTATTTGCAGGTATTGCCGAATGGAATTTCGGCGATCATGAAATTATTACTATGGTGTGGTTCACTTTTGGGCTTAATCTGGCTCTTTATAGATTATATAATTCAGGAAACAGCAAGAATAAAATATAAATGGCAGAAAAACTTAAACTGTCCTCAATCATTATTGCACGCGATGAGGAAAAAAACATTGGGCGCTGCATTGAGAGTCAAATAAATATAATAGATAATATTGTTCTTATTATAGACTCAAGGACTAAAGATTTAACTTTGCAGATCGCTTCATCATACAAAAATGTTGATTGTGAAGTTGTTGAATGGCAGGGCTACTCAAAAACGAAAACTTATGCCGTTTCAAAAACAAAATATGACTGGGTCTTGTGGATTGATGCCGATGAAGAATTGACCGGTGAGCTTAGAGATGAATTAAAATATTTTAAGGAAAATATACCGCAGTTCAATGCTTATGACATTGCACGCAGAGCCTTTTTTCTTGGTAAGTGGATTAAACATAGCGGCTGGTATCCTTCCCGTGTTACCAGGCTTTTTAACAAAAAAATGATTCATTTCGATGAAAAGGAAGTTCATGAAGGATTAATAATTAATTGCGAAATTGGTCACTTGAAATACGATCTAAATCATTATACCGACCCGTCAATTGAGCATTATTTTAGCAAATTCAATACGTATACATCCCTGGCTGCCTCAGAACTTTATGACAATGGAAAACATGCTTCCCTCAATGATATTATACTTAGACCAATATTTCTTTTTCTAAAAATGTATATTTTCCGGTTTGGTTTTCTTGATGGAATTAACGGATTAATACTTGCTATCTTTTCTTCTGCCTATGTTTTTACGAAGTACTGTAAATTATGGGAGCTAAACGGGAAAAAATCAAAATGACAATAGGAATAATTCCAAATATTTCTAAAAACGATATTCTCTCAATTGTAATAGAAATTATAAAACAGTTAAACCAAAATGGGTTTAAGTATATTCTCAGCAATTCACTTTTGAAGTACAAGGAACAATTCGATAGACAATCACAATTTTTAACTCACGATCAATTATGTAAAAATTGTGATATGGTCTTATCCATTGGCGGTGATGGAACAATGTTAAATACTGCTTATGAAATCCGGAATTCAAGCGCTCCTATCCTGGGTGTGAATTATGGCAAACTTGGCTTTCTTGCAGAATTTGATTTATCCAGCTTTACTGATTTTCTGCACGATGTTAAGACTAAAAATTATGTCATTGAAGAAAGAATGGCTTTAATTGCCGGCTCTGTAGAAAAAGAAAATAAAGAATTGTATGCAATTAATGATATAGTGATTGATAAGGGCCCATGGCCTAAAATGATAAACTTAACAATCAAAGTTGATGATGATTATGTTTCAACTTTTTCTGCCGATGGTTTAATAATTGCAACTCCAACCGGTTCCACTGGTTATTCTTTATCTGCAGGAGGCCCAATTATTAACCCGAAAGCTGATGTAATTACTTTAAGTCCTGTTGCCCCGCATACTCTTACTATGCGCCCTTTAATTATTTCAAGCATGCAAAAAATTACTGTTATTGCGAATTCTCTGTCAGATAAAATTCAAGTTAGCTGCGACGGGCAGCGTGTAGAATTTTATAATTCACCTTTAACAATCCAGGTTGAAAAAGATGTTAAGCCGGTAAACCTGGTTCATTCTAACAGGATAAACTATTACGAAATTTTACGCAATAAATTATACTGGGGTCTTGATGTACGCAAAAACGATATCTCTTTATAAGGAATCTCAATGAAAAAAAATATTATCATATTTCTAATTGTATTATCTATTCCATTATTTGCTCAAGATAAAAATAAATTAATTGTTGATGAAAGCTCCGGTAAGCAAATGCTGATTGGAATTTGCGACCGCACTGCATTTACCGATACAAATTTTGCCTGGTGGTTTAATCCTGAATATAACAATTATAACGTAGATTCTGTTTTTCTAAAACAGGCCGGACATAAGTTGAATGATTATGATATTATTGTTGTAATGGGTTCCTGGTGCAGCGACAGTAGAAGGGAAATGCCACGTTTAATTAAAATATTAGATAAACTGAACTATAATCAGCAAAAACTTAAATTAATCTGCGTTAACAGAAAAAGGGAATGGCCTGAAGGCGCTATTGAAAACCTTGATATAAAACTTGTTCCGACAATTATTTTTTATGAAATGGGTATGGAAAAGGGAAGAATAGTTGAATCACCTAAAGAAACATTAGAAAAAGACATTCTAAAAATTGTTCTATTATAAAGTTCTTATTGTAAAAATAGCGCTCAAAAAAAAATCTAAGGTTGCTCTAGACACTGGTAAAAGAATACGGAAAAAGCATTAAATGATGTTTAAGAAATTTTTAAGAATATAGATAAAACTGAGTTGAAAGAAGAAAAAAATAATCCAAATAATTTATAAGGAAACCAAACTATGGAATCACTGAAACTTCCATACTTGAAAAAAATTGGTCAGCGGGGGAAAATTATCATATGGATCGTAGATGGTACATATGTTCGCACTCACATTGATGAAGAATTTACAAATTGTGGACAACATTATAATTTCAAATTCATCCCTAAATATGAATTCTGGTTAGACCACGAGGGTAAACCTGATGAACAAAAGTTTTTTATTGATCATTTGCTCGTTGAGCATCGGCTAATGGAGAAAGGCGTCTCTTATAACGATGCTTTAGAACAAGCTGATAAGGTTGAATTAGCTGAGAGAAAAAAATCCGGTGATGTTAGAAAATTAACAAAAGGAAAAAATCTGCCTGATGCTAAAAAGGTCCATGTCAGGTTATGGAAAAAATTAGAGACGCCTGTAAGCGTTTGGATTGTTGATGGCCGGCTAGTGAGAAGCGTTTTTGACATTGATTTTACAGAAGGCGGACATGATTATGTTTATGAATTTGTCCCGCAGAACGAAGTGTGGATTGATAACGATCTGGATGAAATTGAACGGCCGTATGTTTTACTTCACGAATTACATGAGAGAAATCTTATGGCTAAGGGGTGGGATTATGACCGGGCTCATGAAGATTCAAGCAAAATTGAAAATCATTGCAGACACAATCCTAATGAATTGCATATTGCTTTAGGGAATGAAGGTTGGGAATAAGAAATTAGGTTTTAGTAAAATTTCTAATTATAAAAATATTTTTATCTTTCTCAAGACATTTCAGAAAATCCCAAACTACTGGTCTTTAAGTAAAGAACAAAAATATCCAAGCGTTCTCACAAGACTTTTGTATTCCCGGGACAATCAATAACTATCCTGCGATCCCCGTATAGACTCCTATTCCTTGACGAAAAACAAACAAGTTAATTATTACTTGAAGAAATTTCTGTTACTTCAATTTTCTCTTTATAATTTTTAGGTTTCTTCGATGAACCATTTCCATTATTTCCGTTCCCATTGGAACCATTCCCATTATTTCCGTTACCATTAGAGCCATTTCCGTTAGATCCGTTCCCGTTGGTACCATTCCCATTGGAATCATCCTTCTTTTCAACCAGCTCAATGGGTATCGAAGTTTCAGATTCTTTCTCATCATTATGAGCCTCTCGGTAAACGAATATATCTCCTTTGTAATTTCTCATCACAACTCTGTCATTATCACGATGAAGAACATACTGGGGAAGTATTGGTATTTTTCCGCCGCCGCCAGGTGCGTCTATTACAAAGTGTGGTATTGCTAATCCGCTTGTATAGCCGCGCAGCTTTTGCATTATCTCAAGGCCTTTATCAAGAGAAGTTCGAAAATGATTGGCGCCGCGTGTTTCATCTGCCATATAAAGGTAATAAGGACGGACTCTAATCTTAAGAAGTTTGGTAAAAAGTTCCCTCATCACCTCTGCATCGTCATTAACGCCTCTCATTAATACTGCCTGATTACTCACAGGTATTCCTGCATCGGCAAGCATGCCGCACGCTTTTGTGCTTTCAGGTGTAATTTCCCATGGATGATTAAAATGTGTATTAACATATATTGGATGGTACTTTTTAATCATGTCAACTAGTTTCTGCGTAATTCTATGAGGGAGAACGCACGGCATTTTTGATCCGATGCGTATTATTTCAATGTGTGGTATCTGCCGGAGTCTTTTCAGAATTTTTTCTAACATTGCATCGGTCAGCATTAGCGGATCCCCGCCAGACATTACTACATCTCTAATTTCGGTATGCTTTTCCAAATACTTAAAAGCCGACTCGAGTTCTTTCATAGAAATTTTGTCTGAGTTACCCACTTTCCGCTTGCGTGTGCAGAAACGGCAGTACATTCCACATTGACTTGTAGTCAGAAATAAAGCTCTGTCCGGATATCTGTGTGTAATGTTTGGAACCGGACTCATTGCGTCTTCTTGAAGTGGATCTTCAAAACCTTCAATATCGTCCAGCTCTGCCTTATCCGGAACGCATTGCTTCCAAATAGGATCGCCCGGTTCGCGGATCAATGAAAGATAGTAAGGATTAATTCTTGCCTGGAAAAATTCATCCAGCCCTTCTGCTACAGTTTTGTCGATCCCGAATTTTTCAACAATTTGATCGACTGAGTGAACACTGTCTCTGATCATCTGTTGCCAGAGTTCCATGATAGTTGCCCTTTATATTTATTACCCTTTATGTTTTAAGGAGTTTCCCAAAAACTATTAAATCATCGTTTATTGTATAAAAATCTTTTATCTGGCATAGTATCGAATAATTATTTCTCAAATAAAAATTTCTTGTCGCGTTATAACTGATTTGTGAAGAAGTCTCTGCAAGAATCCATCTTCCATTATTTTCATTTACAAAATTTTCTGCGTGTTCTAATAAACTTTTTCCTATGCCTTTATTCTGAATTTTATTATCAACAACAATCCAGTAAAGATCATATACTCCGTCTGTAAGTTCTCTTTTACCAATACAATAATACCCCGCAACGTTTTTATTATCTTCGTATATATATATGATATAACTACTATCAGCTGAATTTGTGATTACATCATCAATCAATTCAACTGCAACTTCCTTTTCTATATCATTAAAGTTATTTATACCTTCAATGATTGAAATAAGTTGTTTCCTGTCGTCAGCTTGCAATTTGCGTATCATATTTTATTCTCTTCAACGCAAGCGTTGAAATTTTATAAAGTAATTCTTCATAGGTAATATCCGCTGCAGCAGCTGAACGGACAAAACCAGTGTCTGGAGAAATATCCGGGTTCGGATTAACTTCAATTACAAAAGGAATATTTTTATGATTAAGTCGTATGTCAACGCGCGCGTAATCTCTGCATTCAAGTGCTTCAAATGCCTCCATGGCCATCTTCTTAATTCTCTGTTTAAGTGGTTTATCAAGAACAGTCGGGCAGACCGGAACTGTATTTTTGAAGTAAACACTTTCAGGGGACCATTTTGCTTCATATGTAACAATTTTAGGAAATAATTCAGGTAATCCGTCAAAACGAATTTCTGATATTGGTAGAATTTGATCTCCTAGTATTGCAACGTTTAGTTCTCTGCCGTCTATATATTCTTCAACTAGGACATCCTGCGTAAAATTAGTAAATAGGTAGTCCAGTCTTTCATTCATAGCTGCAAAATTATTCACTACCGAGTGTTCGGAAATCCCAATGCTTGCATCTTCCCTTGCCAATTTTAATATAACCGGAAACTTCAATTTAAAGCCGTTTTTATCAGGGTACTTATTCATTTCTACAATTGTATGCTTTGGTGTCCTTATTCCATGTGATTGTAAAATTTGCTTTGTTCTGGATTTTATAAGGCAGTTACCAAGGCTTATTGGGCCATTACCTGTATAAGGAATCCCAAGGAGATCGAACATTCCGGCAATATAACCTTCCAGATTAGAATTGCCTTCAACAGATTCCACAAAATTAAAAATGACATCAGGAGAGTAATGAAGAATTTTTTTCATCGCAATTTTAATGTCACTGTTGATAGGGAGAGTCTCTACACTCATATATCTTTTCGAGAGGGATTTTTTTATCAACTCTATCTGCTTTATAAATTCTCTTTCCGATAGATCTATATTATCTTTTCCATCAACTACATCTTTGCCGGTATAATTATCATAGTAACGGACAGGTTCATTATAGCAGATCAATATTTTCTGTTCCAGATTCATAATAAATTATTTCTTTTTGCGGCAGTAAATAAAACTTTATTTATCATTTCTTGATAAGAAAGACCTGTTGCACGTGCAGCCTTAGGAAAACATGAATTATCCTGAGGATCGGGAAGGATTCCGGGGAGAGGATTAATTTCAATTACATTTGGTTCACCTTCGGCATCCAATCGAATATCTATTCTGCTCCAATCCCGGCATCGAAGTACTTTGTAAGTCTGTAAAACAACTTTTTTAATCTTTTCTTCAAGAACAGAATCAATTTTTGCCGGGCATGTGAATATATCTAATGGATTTTCTCTGGTGTCTGCAATCCATTTAGCTTCAAAAGAATAAATTGGTATCAGTCCATCCGGCAGTTCATTAAAATTTATTTCAACAATAGGTAAAATTTCAGTATCCGGGTTATTGCCAATTATAGCTACTGTAAATTCACGTCCGGGGAGAAATTCCTCCACTAGAAATGGCTGCTTATAGGCTTCAAAATTTTCTTTTAGTCTTTTTTCCAATTCAGACTTATTTTTTATAAATGATGAATTAAAAATCCCTTTGCTGGAACCTTCTGCTACAGGTTTAATCATCACCGGGAATTTAAGCTGGAAGTTTTTTAATTCATCCAAAGCGTCAATAAATAAAAATTTTGGAGTTGCTATATTATGATAAGTCAAAACTTCCTTAGTGCGTGCTTTATCCAAACATGTGGCAAGCGTCAGAGGATCTGATCCAGTATAAGGAATTTGCAGCATATCGAGCATAGCCGGTATTTGCGCTTCTCTGCTTGCGCCATTATTGCACTCAGCAACATTGAAAACTATTTCCGGTCTAACATTTCTAAATTTATCAAATGCGTACTCATCAGCTTCGATCATTGTAACATCGTGAAATAACTCAAGTGAATCCTTTATTGCGTTGACTGTTTCGATTGTATCCCACTCTGCATAAGTATCGTTGAATTTTTCAGCATCTTTTGGGTTAGGGGTGAGAGGTGTTCTTTCGAAAGATGATTCTTCTTTCGGTTTGACGTTATATGTTAGAGCAATTTTAAATTTTTTATTTGGCAAATAAGAACTAATAACCTTTCCTTCCATTTATTTCTAATGGAAATATAATCATTTAAAATTTTTTTGCAAGAAATTGTCGTCGAAATTTTTTTTGGAATTATTTTCTGGCACGAGTAATGATAGTCGATATTCTTGGTCAACCGATGCGTGAGAGAAAATATTTCTCGTAATATTTTTCTCTCAGGGTATTCTTGATCAAAATATTTTTTGGTTGGATCAGATTTGGATCTTCTCCAATGATTTTAAATGCTGCTTCTTTTGTTGTAAATAATATTTTTGAATCTTCAACAAGGTTTGCATACTTAAATTCAGGCAAACCACTTTGTTTGGTCCCATAAATATTTCCCGGACCGCGGAGTTTAAGATCTATTTCCGAAAGTTCGAATCCGCTGGAATGTTTTATCATTGCATTAAGGCGGATTATAGTTTTGTGTTTTTCTATTTGTGCAGGAGATAGATAATCAAAATTATAGTTTAATTGATTTGATTTAACAGCAAGAGAATCCGGGGTCACTAGCAGGCAGTATGCTTGCTTTTCACTGCGTCCAACCCTCCCGCGCAATTGATGAAGCTGTGAGAGTCCAAAATTGAATGCATCGTTAATTACTATAATATTAGCATCGGGAACATCAATTCCAACCTCAATTACAGTGGTCGAAACGAGCACATCATATTTCTTAGCTGCATAGTCGTACATAATTTTTTCTTTATCGCGCCAGTTCATTCTGCCATGGATTAAACATAAGCGCAATTCTTTAAGACTGCCTTCCTTTAGAGATTCAAAATATTTCTCCGCGGCTTTCAATTCAACTTTTGCAGATTCTTCAACAATGGGATAAACTAAAAATGTTTGATAACCCTCTGCTGCTTTCTTAATGATGAAATTATATATATCAGGCAATTTTTTTTCACCGCGCAAATATGTTTTTATCGTTTTACGCTTATTGGGCATTTGATCTATAACTGATACATCAAGATCACCATAAATCGACATTGTCAGAGTTCTCGGTATTGGTGTTGCAGTCATTATTAACACATCAGGATTCATACCCTTTTGAACAAGTGTTGAGCGCTGCATAACACCAAATCTTTGCTGTTCATCTATTACAATCAGCCCAAGTTTATTGAATTCGACATTTTCTTCAAGCAGGGCATGGGTACCCACAATAATTTTGGCTGTTCCATTTTTGATATTTTGTAAAATAATATCACGCTCAGATTTTTTTTGACCGCCCAGCAATTCAACAACTACAATTCCAAATCCTTTTAACAATTGGGTAATGTTCTTAAAGTGCTGATCTGCTAATATTTCAGTTGGTGCCATCAGCACTGACTGGTAGTTATTTTCAGCTACGATCATCATACTTATTAGTGCTACAATTGTTTTCCCGCTTCCAACATCTCCCTGAAGTAAACGATTCATTGGTTTACTTCCAGTCAAATCTTTTTTTATCTCTCCCAAAACATTCAATTGAGCGCCGGTTAAATTAAATGGAAGCATATTTATAAATTTCTTAATTGGTTCCGGTTTTATCTTAAAAGAGAACTCCTTTTTTCTTTCAACTAGAAACTGTTTTCGTTTGGCTACAATACATTCAAAGAAAAATAACTCTTCGAATTTCATTCTGTACTTTGCAGTATTTAGAGAATCATAGTCTTGGGGAAAGTGCATCTGTTCTATTGTATTTGAGATTCCAAGAAGTCCATTTTCCGAAAGAATAAATTCCGGTAGTGATTCGGGAAGACTTGAAGAATATTCGTGAACAGCCTGATGAATAATTCTGCGTAAGCTTAAGTCTCCAATATTTGTTTCTCTCAGCTCTTTTTTCATATGATAGAATGGAATAATCTTGCCGGTATTTAAGAAGTCCTTCGATTCTTTTTCGGCAAGCCTGTCAAAATCGGGATGAACAAATTGAAGATGCCCGTATTTTGTTAAAACAGGTTTTGCAGATATGGCAAAGTAATCCCCATTGTTAAAAATATTTTTGAAATATTTTGCGCCTTGAAACCAAATACATTCAAAAAATCCTGAAGCGTCCTTAAGATGAACATTCATTACTTGTTTCTTATTATAGTAATGAATTTCTGAATCTACTACCTGTCCAATGATTGTGACTTCTCCTTCATAACCATCAACAACGTGCTGAACGACTTTTATACTGCTAAGAATTGTGGAGCGGTCGAGGTATCTTGAGGGAAAATAAAAGAGCAAATCTTTTACTGTATTTATTCCAATTTTTGAAAAAGATTCTGCCCGCTTAGGACCGACAGACTTAAGATATTGTATTGACTGGGAAAGATTGTTCTGCATAAATCATTTTAAGTATTCTCAAAATGCAATATAAATAAAATTGTGATGGAGGTGAAGATGTTATATTGTATATCACCTAAAATGTTGCAACAAGCACAAAAATTATTCGACTATATAAGTACAGAATGTAGTTCTATGTCCATGATACTTTGTATTCACAGAACGGATCGTGTCTGGCAACCGACTTTGTTATTTTAACAGAAACAGATTTGCAGCCTTGAATCTCCAACGCACGTTCAATCCACCCGCCAATTCGATTTTCTATAACTTCGGATGGTTCAGGAAATTTTGTAATTTGTATTGTGCAGCTTGAGGTGCCGGGTTCCAAAACCTTAATTTCGCTTGACTCGTAATATGAGGGAAGAATTGTTGTTGCACGGCTAATGATAAAACCAGGTGATCCCATCTTAACGAATATTTTTAATATTCCCGACAGACCATATGAGGCACTAAATCTTCCGGCTTCCCATGCCCCCTGAATATTTCCGCCGTAGTACATTTCGCAAAGTTTAATTGTGGGATCAATTAAAATTTCATTCATCGGATACCATTTACTGGCTAAAATACTTTGACTATAAACACTTTTTGCAGTGTCATTAATAGCGGCGAGCCATTTTTCCAAACCTTCAGCGCCAAATTTATCCGCAATAAATTTGGGTAAAGAAGCTACTGCTGTCCCTTTAACTTCCATTATTTCTCCCAAAATTGTTTAAATCATTATCGTTAAAAAATAAATAAATTTAAATAATATTTAATAGAAAACGGAAAAAATTATTAAAGGCTGGAATATTTATGAAAGTTATTCTTCTTCTGCCCTCATGTCGTGAGCCATTAAATTGCTTATAGCTTCAACAGGGTCTTGATCTTCAAAAAGAATATTGTATACTGCGCTTGATATTGGGGTCTCTAGCTTATGTTTTTTCCCGAGTTGATGTACAGACCGGCATGTCTCAACGCCTTCTGCAACCATCTGCATGTTTTTCAGAATATTTTTTAATTTTATCCCGCTGCCAACCTGTTCACCAACATATCTGTTCCTGCTGTGCTTGCTCATACAGGTGACTATCAGGTCGCCCATTCCGGATAATCCGGAAAAAGTATCTGCCTTAGCGCCTAGAGCAAATCCAAGTCTGGAAATTTCTGTTATACCTCTTGTCATTATTGCAGCTTTAGTATTATCACCAAATTTAGCGCCGTCAATTATTCCTGCTGCAAGAGCAATAACATTTTTTAATGCGCCTCCATATTCTACACCAAGAATATCTGTCGTTGTGTAAATTCTAAAATAGGGAGTAAGAAAAGTCATCTGGATTTGTTTTGCCGTTATAGGATCACGGGATGCTGAAACTACCGCTGTTGGAACTTTTCTACTGACTTCTTCTGCATGACTGGGACCGGATAAAGCTCCAATTTGAGATGGGGTAATATCTTTTAATTCATGCTTAATTATTTGTGATACAGTATGAAGGGAATCTTTTTCAATTCCTTTTGCAACGCTCACTAGAATTGTATTCTTTAAATCAACTTTTTTTAATTGATGCAGCACGGAACGAATGAATTGCGATGGAACAGCTATAACCAGCATATCTCTGCCGGAAGAACACTCCAGTAAAGAATGAGTAACTAAAATATCATTTGGTAGAATAATCCCCGGCAGGTAAATATTGTTAAGACGCGATTGTTCAATTTCTTTGGCGTAAGCTTTATCAAATTCCCATAGAATAACTTCATGCCCATTATGATAAAGCAGAATAGAAAGAGTTGTACCCCAGCCGCCTGCTCCTAGGACAGTAATTTTCATTTATTATTATTTCTTTTTAACGAATGAAATTTTGCTCTCACTTCCTTTTAAGAGACGATCAATATTTTTGCGATGTGTGTAAATAACTAATAATGCAATCGCAATGCAAAATGGCAGTAATGTATGGTATCCTGGAATATCAACTCCAAATATATTTTCCCGAATCATTAATATTAATGGAATTGAAACTGCAGCTATTAAAGAACCTAACGAGATGTAGCGTGAAATACCAACGACTACAAAAAATACTCCTAGTGCAACAATAACATCAATAGAAACCATCATTACTAAAACGCCTAAACCCGTTGCAATCCCTTTCCCGCCCTTAAAGCCGGCAAAGACGGTCCAAATGTGTCCAATTACTGCAGCAATGCCGCATATAATTTGAACAAGAGTGAAATCATCAAATGGGGTAACATTATTAAATGGGAAACGGTCAAGGTATAAACGTGCAATTACTATAACAGCAAGAGCGCCTTTTAAAGTATCAAGCAGAATAACCAATATTCCATATTTCCACCCAAGTACTCTAAAAACGTTTGTTCCGCCGGCATTTCCGCTGCCGTGTTCTCTTATATCTATTCCCCGTACTAATTTGCTTACTATTATACTATTTGGGACAGAACCCGCCAAGTATGAAAGAATAACAACAAAAAGTAGATTTAACATCAATACCGCCAAAAATTTTAACAAAATTATAGAAAAAGTACTCTATTTACAAGGTAAGTTTACCATTCTTAATATTGTCGCAAATTAACTCAAAAAGTTTAACATCATCCTGGTTAGTTATTTTAAAATTTAATGAAGAGCCTTCAACAATTTTGACTTTTTCCAAACATGAGTGTGCAAGCATAGATTCATCAGTTCCAACAAAATTTTTAGATGCTGCTGTTTCCATAGCATCATATATTATTTTGTATCTAAATATTTGCGGAGTTTGCACATAGTAAACTTCGCTTCTGTCAATGTAAGATTGAACAAAATCATCTCCTTTAATAAGGGTATCTTTTGCTTTTACCGCTACAACAGCGCTGCCGAACTCCTTTGCAGTTTCAATTGCCCGTATTAATAAATCCTGCTGAAGAAGCGGGCGCACCGCATCATGAACAACTATAATATCATCGTTGTGTGCCTTGATTGATTTAAGAGCGTTAAAAACAGATTGCTGTCTTTCATTACCGCCTTCAACGATGCCGGTGAGTTTTGTAAATGAATTCTTTTCTTTGATCTCTTCGAGCAATCTGAAGTAATCTTTTTGTGCTGCGACAATTATTTCATCAATCAAATTACATTTTTGGAATACAGAAAGCGTATAGGCTATTAATTCTCTGTTGTTGAATTTAAGATACTGTTTAGGGAGCGGATTATTCATCCGCTTTCCTAAACCCCCTGACGGAATTAATGTAAATATTTTCATTAGAGAATAAGCATGGAGTCGCCATAGCTCAAAAAGCGATAACCATCTTTTAAAGCTTTCTTGTATGCTTTCATTATAAAATCATAGTCTGCAAACGCAGCAGCAAGCATCAATAAAGTTGATTCCGGCTGATGAAAATTTGTGATTAACTTTTTTGTAACTTTGAAGTCATATGGAGGAAAAATAAATTTATCTGTCCATCCAAAACTTGGTTTTGCAAAACCATCTGCAGTAACGCTGCTTTCAAGAGCGCGGCAGGTGCTGGTACCGACAACAAAAATATTTTTCTTATCCTCCAACGCTTTGTTGATTACCCTTGAAGTTTCTTCCGGGATCTCGAAAAATTCTGAATCCATTCTGTGCTTTGTTAAATCTTCCACTTCAACAGGTCTAAATGTTCCTAGTCCTATATGCAAAATTACAGGAACAATTTTAACTCCGGCTTTTTCAATTTTTTTAACCAAAGCAGGCGTAAAATGAAGTCCGGCCGTTGGAGCTGCAACTGATCCATCAATCTGTGCAAATACAGTTTGATAATCTTCCTTATCAGAAGCAACAGCATCGCGCTTTATATATGGGGGAAGGGGAGTATGCCCAATCTTTTCAATTGCCTCAAAAATATTTCCGGCATCATCATTAAAACGGACAGTTCTACCACGTGATGTTGTATTGTCAATTACTTCGCACCAAAGTTTATCGTTAAAATAAATTCTATTTCCGATTCTTACTTTACGTGCCGGGTCAACAATTACGTCCCATATATTTTCTTCTTTGTTTAGCTCGCGAAGAACAAAAACTTCAATTTTAGCATTTGTTCTTTCTTTTTTACCAAACAAGCGGGCTTGCATTACCTTAGTTTCGTTAACAGCAATAACATCACCTTTTTGCAAATAATCAACAATATCAGAAAATTTATTTTCTTTAATCTCTCCTGATGCACGGTTAAGTACCATCATTTTTGCTTTATCGCGCGGGTTTGCAGGGTGTTTTGCAATTGATGTTTTGGGTAAATTGTATTTAAAATCTGATAACTTCATTTATTCTCCTTTATTAAATTCCGAGTCCGGCAGCTGCCGGACAAAGATTCCCGTTGATTAAGAGATTCTTCGTCCCGCCAAAGCGGCGGGACTCAGAATGAACTAACTTATTTTTTCTTTGCTGCTTTTTTTACTGCAGGCTTTTTTGAATTCATTTCTTTAACTACAGCGTGAGCAGCAGCCAATCTTGCTATTGGAACGCGGAATGGTGAACAACTAACATAGTTCAGACCAATCCTATGGCAGAATTCAACTGATTTTGGTTCTCCGCCATGTTCGCCGCAAATACCAATTTTTAAATCCGGGCGGGTTTTACGGCCACCCTGAACTGCAATTTCCATCAATTTGCCAATTGCATCCTGGTCAATTGTTTGGAATGGATCAACAGGAAGAATCTTTTGTTCAAGATATTCCGGCAAAAAGCTTCCGATATCATCACGTGAAAAACCGAATCCCATCTGGGTTAAGTCATTCGTTCCAAATGAGAAGAACTGTGCAACCTCTGCCATCTTATCTGCTGTTAAACACGCACGTGGAATTTCAATCATTGTTCCTGTTAAATGAGGAATTTTCTTTATTCCAAATTTTGCACAAACTTCATCATGAATTTTATTAATGATAACATACTGATGTTTGATCTCATTTACATGACAGGTAACAGGAATCATAATTTCCGGAAAAGCTTTTTTGCCATCTGCTAATAATTCAGCAGTTGCTTCAAAGATTGCGCGGACCTGCATTTCAGTTATTTCAGGGAAAGTAATTCCAAGACGCACACCGCGGTGTCCCATCATCGGGTTGTTCTCATGCAGAGAATCTGCGCGTTTGTTTAATTCAGTAAGAGAAATACCAAGACTTGCGGCAAGTTTTTCTCGTTCGTCCTGTCTTGTTGGAACGAATTCATGAAGAGGCGGATCAAGTGTTCTGAATGTTACAGGGAATCCGTCCATAGCTTCAAGTGTACCTTTTACATCATGTTTTACATGCGGGAAAAGTTCATCCAATGCATTCCTTCTTTCAACTTCCGTATTTGAGCAGATCATCTTACGTAGTTTAAAAAGAGGCTCTTCAGAATGTTTACCATAGAACATATGCTCTGTTCTGAATAAACCAATTCCTTCTGCGCCAAATGCACGTGCACGTGCAGCATCTTCAGGAGTTTCAGCATTAGTTCTAACTTTTAATTTTCTTACAGAGTCGCATATTTTCATAAAAGCCTGGAAATCAGGATTTTCTTCTGCTGCTTTAATCATCGGCAGTTCACCAACGTAAACATTTCCTTTTGAACCGTTTAACGTTAACCATTCACCCTGGCGTACGGTAACATTTCCAACAGTGAAATATTTCTCATGATAATTTATTTTAATAGCACTAGCGCCAACTATACAACATTTTCCCCAACCGCGTGCAACAAGAGCAGCGTGGGATGTCATACCTCCCCGGCCTGTAAGAACTGCTTGTGCAGCGCGCATTCCTTCAATGTCTTCAGGGTTGGTTTCTTCTCTAACAAGAATTACTCTCTTGCCTTCTTTTGCCCATGCAACTGCATCATTAGATGAAAAAACTACCTGACCGGATGCGCCGCCGGGACCAGCCGGTAATCCTTTTACAATTACGTTAGAAGTAAGTTCAGCTTTTGGATCAATTATCGGGTGAAGAAGTTCATCAAGCTGTGACGGTTGAACGCGCATTACAGCTTCTTCTTTTGTAATTAATTTGTCTTTTAACATATCTACTGCCATTCTTACAGCTGCGGGTCCATTTCTTTTTCCGACCCGGCACTGAAGCATGTATAATTTGCCTTCTTGAATTGTGAATTCGATGTCAAGCATATCATGATAATGCTTTTCAAGTAATCTTTGAATTTTATGCAACTGAACGTATGTTTTAGGCATTGCTGTTTCAAGTGATTGAAGATGTGCTGTATGTTCACTCTTTCCAACTTCATTGATTGGATTTGGGGTTCTAATACCGGCTACAACATCTTCACCCTGGGCATTGGTCAGCCATTCACCGTAAAAATAATTTTCTCCGGTTGCAGGGTTACGAGTAAACGCAACACCTGTTGCAGAAGTTTCACCCATATTTCCAAAAACCATTGATTGAACGTTTACAGCTGTTCCCCATTCATCCGGGATGCTTTCAATTCTTCTATAGGAGATAGCACGTTTACCCATCCAGCTCTGGAATACAGCAGAAACTGCACCCCACAATTGAGCCATTGGATCTTCAGGGAAAGGTTTGCCTAAAACTTCCTGAACTTTAGATTTGTAGATCTCTATTAATTCTTTTAAATCATCTGCTGATAAATCCGTATCGCTCTTTGCACCGCGGGCTTCTTTCATTTTATGAAGCTCACTTTCTAATTGCTGGCGAACGCCTTTTCCCTCTTCCGGTTCTATGCCGGCTGCTTTTTCCATAACAACGTCTGAGTACATTTGGATTAAGCGGCGGTGAGAATCATATACGAAACGCGGATTGCCTGTTTTTTTAATCAATGCTTCACGTGTCTGATTGTTCAAACCAACGTTAAGAATTGTTTCCATCATACCGGGCATAGAAGCGCGGGCACCTGAACGAACAGAAACAAGTAGTGGATTTACTTTATCTCCAAATTTTGCGCCCATTTCTTTTTCAACTTTTACCAATGCAGCTTTAAGCTGCCCATCCAATTCCTTTGGATATTTCTTGTTGTTCTTGTAGTAAGCAGTGCAAACTTCTGTTGTAATTGTAAATCCTGCCGGTACCGGTAAACCAATGTTAACCATTTCGGCAAGGTTAGCACCTTTTCCGCCAAGAAGTTCTTTCATATCAGCTTTGCCTTCAGCACGCTTTCCGCCGAAATATAAGACATACTTTTGTTTTGCTTTTGCCATTTAACTTACCTCCAGTAAATGTTTTTTTGTTAGTTAATAGATTTTATAATTAATTGATTAAATTTTTCCTGTTCATCCAGCTTGAGTTCAATCTTTAAAAAATAAATGTCAATGTCATCAAGTTCTTTGGAAAAATTTGTAAGCTTAACTGCATCCTTCTGAGTAGTTAAAACAGAATAAGAATTAGTGTCATAAAAACTTTTACGGATGCTGCTAATTTCTTTCAAAGTATAATTTTTATGATCGTTAAAGATCATTTTGTTTGTAATATCAATTTGATTCTTTTCAAGCACATCTAAAAAAGAATGCGGCCGGGCAATGCCGCAAACGACCAAACTTTTTTGTCCTTTAAATTCTTTCATATCAAAATAATTATGGGTCTTAACGTCATAAATTCCAATCGTTTTATAATATGCGTTAAAGACAAACTTTCCTTCAAAATGTTGCTTGAGTTTATCTGGAATTTCCGCTTTGTCGGAAAATTTCCTGTTTATTATAATAATATCCGCCCGCTTTAAAGAATCAAAAGGCTCTCTCATTAGACCAAGAGGGAGCACTTTTTGTTCTATTGGTTTGCTTTCTGTTAAAAATTTTTGGTCAAATATTACTATATCAATATTCCGGTAAATCCACCTATGCTGAAATGCATCGTCTAAAATTATAGCTTGAATGCCCGAATCCTTAATAAAATGCCGGGCACCTTCAACACGTCTTTCAGCTACTGCCGTAGGAACCTTAAGTTCCTGGGAGATAAAATACATTTCATCACCCGACTCACTAACCGATTTTTTTATTTCCTTACCATCGCTTATATAAACATAGCCTAAAGAACTTCTGCCATAACCTCGGCTCATAACGCCAATTTTTTTCTTCTGAGATTTTAGTATTTCAGCAATCATAATTACTGCAGGAGTTTTACCGGAACCACCAACTGTAATGTTCCCAACAGATATTATTTTTGCGTCAACTTTTGTTGATTTAAAAATATTTTTATCAAAGAACATATTCCTGATTTTTATAATAAACGAGTATACTATGTTCAACGGCGATAATATTATTCTAAAAACATCTAACACAGTTTAAAAGCTTCCATTTGTAATTTTTTGAGCTGCTCTTCACACTCAATTATTTTTTTATTTGTCTCTTCATAATTTAAAGAGCCATCTATAAAAATCGGATCAGAATAAATTGCAACAACTTTTGTAAATGGTTTTGGTACTTCAAAAGCATCCCAGCTTTTCAACCGGAATTTTTTCTTGATTCCAATTCCAACTAAAAACAATGGAATACCGGTCTTTTTAGCTGAAATTACCGCGCCTACTTTCATCTTGTAAATTGGGCCACGGGGCCCGTCCGGTGTAATTGCCAATGAATAATTCTCTTTAAGCAGTTCGATCATTTTTTTTAGAGCTTCATCACCTCCAATTGAGCTGGAGCCGCGAATAACTTTGTAATTCCACTTTTCAAGAGTTTTTGCAAGTACTTCGCCATCTTTACTCTGACTTACAAGGGCTGCCGTATTTTTGTTATGATGCAAATACCAGCCAACCATCATTGAACCATGCCAGAATGCCGCAATAAAATTTTTCTTTTCTTTTGCCAATTGGGCAATACTATCATCGCCGGTTATTTTAAACCGCAATGATTTTATTAACAGCTGAATTGCAGCGCTTGCAAAACGTATTCCAATATATCTAAGAACATTCCTTTGTGAATCACTAAGCTTCATTTAACACAGCATAAATTGACCGGGCAGCATTAATAGAAGCTCCTGGTCCGCCAAGTCTTTCTTTTATTAATCCAAGTTTTTGCTTTATTGAATCGTATTTTTTCTTGTCTTTCAAAATTGCACTGCACTTTGAGTAAATATTTTCTTCATTAACGTCATATTGAATCAGCTCATTAATAACATTCTCTTCGAGAATTATATTTGCCATTGCAATATTTTTTATCTGCACAACAATTCTTCCCAGCCAATAAGTGAAATAATTTGTTGAATAGACAACAATAAACGGCAATTGGAATAATCCCGCCTCCAATGTTGAAGTGCCGGATTTTATTATTCCCAAAGATGAATACTTCATCAAATCGTATGTAAATCCTTTAACAATCTTGAAATTATTTTCTTTGGTCAATGTGCTGAATGTATCTTCATTGATATTCTCTGCGCATGCAACAACTACTTGCAAATTGAATTCGCGGGCAAGCTTTGAAGCTGCGGAAATACACTCCGGAAATATTTTTGCTATTTCATGCTTCCTGCTTCCCGGCAGTAAAAGCAGGATTTCTTTTTTATCATCTAATTTAAACTTGTTAAAAAACTCCTTTTTGCTTAAGTAAGAATAATTTTCAACATGTTCAATTAAAGGATGACCCACATACTTAACGTTAACACCATATTTCTTATACATCTTTTCTTCAAAAGGAAAGACAACGAGCATTTCATCAACAACTTCTCTTATCTTATCAATTCTTCCTTTACCCCAGGCCCAAACCTGCGGCGATATATAATAAATTACTTTTTTCCCCAGCTCATCAAGTCTTTTTGCTATGTTCAGGTTAAAACCCGGATAATCAATCAAAACGATTGTATTGATGTTTTCCTCCGATATTTTTTGAAGAAGTTCCTTTCTAACCTTGGTTATAAAAGGAAGATGCTTAAGCACTTCAACAAATCCAAGAAAAGCCATCTGCTTGATATGATATTGCGCATTCATTCCGGCGGCAATCATTTTGTCTCCACCAATACCAAATATATCGATTGAGGAATCCATTAATTTTAATTCCTTAATCAGACTGGCACCATGCAGGTCACCGGAAGCTTCACCGGCTATTATCATTAATTTTTTATTCAACTTAATGCGTATCGTATTATTACAATTAAAATTATTATTCCAAATGCCTGGAACGTTCTTCTTTCTGAACGCAAACCCTTTTTTAATTCAAAAGGCGGCTGTGCCAAACCAGGATTTTCATATTTAGTTATTTTTGGAATCAGTTTTGGAACAGAATTCAAAAAATTCTCAAAATTTTTCTCATATTTCCCTTTTAAAAAATTCTCTTCCTCACTGATTATTACTGAATACTGCCAGAAGAAAAACAACAGCGCTATTATCTGAAGATAAGGGAATAAGGACATTGACATAATTCCAATTCCCAGATACATCATCATATTGCCAATATAGAGAGGATTGCGTACATGGGCATAAGGTCCGGTAACAACAAGAAATGTTGCCCCTACACCGTTAGTAGTGCGTGTTTCGCTGCCGGCGTAACATACTCCCCACAGACGCCAGAATTCTCCAAAAAGTGCAACAGCAAATCCAATTATCATGCTTATTATTGTAGCATGTTGAAATATTATCATTAATAATAAAAATGGCAGAGGAGTGTAACTCCTGTACTTAAATATTTTTTGAGCATTTAGATTCATTTTCAAATACCTGGTATTTAGTATCTAGATTTAAGCTTTTAGTCTAAGGACTAATCCACCGCGGCGGACTAACTACTAAATACTATAGTTTTTCATCCTTGAATAAAAACTTCCCGTCTTTTTAGTTCTGCTTGATGTCTTTTCCGCAAACGTTTTTTTCCTTTAAGCTCATCCATTTTTTTAAGAACATCATTGAACGTAGTATACGGGAAATAAGTGATTCTATTTTTCTCGCAATATTTTAACAATGATCCTTTTGCAAAAACAAAATCGCAGAATTGTGCGGGACAGAAATCTGTAAATCCGTCGCCAATATAAACTGTATAGTCATCATCGCCGCTGAAATTTAGAATGTGATTTCTCTTACAGTTGGCACACTTGCTGCATTCTTCATCGGTAAATGGAAAAATGGGCTTCAGTTCGTTGTTAGTCCCAAATGCAAGTGTGTTGGTATGTACTTCAAGATTTTGTAAACCTTCCCGCAATAAGAACTTTTTGATATAATAATCGAAACCATCACTTAAAACTTTTATTTCATATCCATTCTTACCGCACCATCCAAAAAAATTTTTAAAGCCTTCATCTATCTTTATTTCATTAAGAAAAGTGTCAAATTCGTCGTGATTAAAATCTTTAACCGTATTGCAGGTTTGTGTCCACGCATCGGTAGCTTTTAATGTGAAATTCATCCACTTAACAGCGATCTCATTAGCTTTTTCAACATCTCCAAAACGCAGAAACATTTGTTCGCCAACATCTTTCTGCGAGATGGTTCCGTCGAAATCAACAAATATTTTGAATGAATTATTATTGAGGTTCATAGTTTGCCGGAATTTCTTCAAACCGAACGCCTACCAGTTTTGAAATTCCTTCCTCCTGCATAGTTACGCCATACATGGTTTCCGACGATTCCATTGTGCGTTTGTTGTGTGTTACAATAATAAACTGAGTCTTGGTACTAAACTCTTTTATTAATTTTGTAAATCTGTCAATATTTGCATCGTCAAGTGGTGCGTCAACTTCATCAAGAATGCAAAACGGACTTGGTTTAACAAGATAGATTGCAAATAAGAGAGCAGTAGCCGTTAATGTTTTTTCTCCTCCTGACAGAAGTTCAATTGAAGTGGGACGTTTTCCTTTTGGTTTTGCCATAATTTCAATTTTACCTTCAAGCGGGTCAACTCCCTCTTCAAGAGTTAAGTCAGCTTCGTCACCCGGATCGAACAATGTTTGGAAAATCTGGATAAAATTCTGACGGATTAGATCGAATGTATCCATAAAAAGTTTTTGAGCAGTTTCATTAATTTCATTTATTGTATTGATCAAATCCTTTTCAGAGTCTACAAGATCATCACGCTGCTTGTGTAAAAAATCCAAGCGGATTCTTTCTTCATCGTATTCTGAATATGCAAGCAGGTTTACAGGCCCCAAATTTTTCAATTTCTCTTTTAATTTTTGAACTTCCTCAGTAGCTTCGGCAAAGTTAAACGTATCTAAATCATCAAACTGTTTAATGGATAATTCAATTGAATAATTTTCTTTTATGTGTCCAAGCAGACCTTCAACCTTAAAATTAAATTCGGTCTCTTTGACTTCCAAAGAATGAACACTATCGGAGATTAATTGCCGTTCATTTCTTAAATTATTTAATTGACCTTCGTACCGGGCTGCTTCATCTTTAACAATTTTAAGTTTAGCACCAATTTCTTTTTCTTCATCGAGCAGGGCCGAATGCATTACGTTGATGGAACCAAGTTCATCTTTTGTTTGATCAATAATTCCGGTAAGAGTTGTTTTTTCAGCAAGATTTTGCTCAAGATCATTTTTGCGTTTCTCAATTCCGGAATGTATAACTTCTTTATTCTCTTCAGAACGTTTAATTGAATTTCGTTTGTTTTCAGTCTGGCCTTTGATCCTTTCAGACTCCAATTTACGCTCATTCTGTTGTTCAACAAATGAATTAAACTCCAGTTCAAAACTGTTACAATCATTTTCGACATTTCTAATGTTGTTTTCAAGAACGTTTTTGTTCTCAACTAATCCAATTATTTCGTTTCCAATTTGAACAGCTTGCGAGTCGAGAGAATTTGATTTATCAACAAACTCCTGAATTTCTTTACGGGATAATTCAATTTCCTCGTTTGCTTTAGTCTTTTCGAATTCAAGCTGAGAAATTTGTTTTTCAATATTTGAAACATCATTTGCAATCAATTTCTCGGCATCATTTAAATTTTTAAGATCAATGCGGGAAATTTTTCCTTCAGTTTCAGAAATAAGAGCCTGTAACTTTACAAGTTCGGTTTCATACTTTGGATATTCCTTTTTCAAGCTATCTAAAAGCTGGCGGCGTCCAAAAAGAGTTTCATCTTGCTTGGGCAGGGAACCAGCTTCAACAATGCCGCTTTGTTGTATTAAATCGCCGTCAAGCGTAGTAAAATGGAATTCGGGATATTTCCCATTCAATATTAAAGCTGATTTCAAATCTTGTGTTACTGCTATTCTTGCAAGGGCCTGGTTGAAAAATGGCTGCCATGTTTTATCGCTTTCAACAAAATCGTGCGCCCAGCCAATAAAAGATTTTTCTTTAGAAAGCTTTTTGGATTTTCTCTTTAGGTTAAGCTCCAGAAGCCTTTCAGTAAATGATTTTTTAAGACTATTGGAAGAGCGTAGCAGATAAAAGGAAGCTTTACCAAGATCATTTTTGCGCAGGTAGTCAACAGCATTTTTAAGGTCTTTAAAATTATCTACAAGCAAATTATTAAGAACAGATTTAAGAGCAGCTTCCAGGGCAAAACGGTATTTCTCTTGTGTGTTGCCTGCATCAGCAAAAATATTTCTATTCTTATTTGTCCACTCATTATTTTCAAGAAGAATTTTTGCGCCTTTAGATATTCCTTCAAGATTGGTAATAAGAGTTTGCAAAAAATTTATTTTTTCTTTCAAACCTGCAAGAAAAGTTTTTTGCTCAATCTCATTTTGCTTGAGTTTGTTTAGTTCTTTTTCAAGTTCTTCTTTTTCGTTCTGACGCAACGTTATTAATAAACCGGCCTCTGTAAGTTTCTTTTCAGCACTGGCTTTTTCAACATTGAGCTCCTCAATAAACCCAACAGTCTTTGCTATTGTAGTAGTAATGTTCTGGATCTTCAGATTTAATTTTTCAATGTTAGAGTTATGACTATCAAGTTCTTTTTTAATACCGGATGAGAAATTGTCCTTTTCAGAAATCACGCGAAGTAATTCAAATTTTTCTTCACTTAACTGCTTGAGCGCAGCGCGCTTTTGTTCGAGCAGCTCTTTTTTAAATAAAACGGAATGTTCGTTTTCTGCAATTTCTTGAGTCATAACTTCAAAATTTTGTAAAAGAGTTTGAAGCTGTTCATTGTTTTGCAGAATGTCTTCATCGGTTTCTTCTAATTGAAAACCAAACTCCTCAATTTCCTTAATAAGGCGGTCGTGATTATACTCAAGTGATTTTAAGCGTTCTTCAGAAACGGAAATATTTTTTTGTGCATTGTGAAGCAGTTCGGTATTCTTTGAAAGTTCGTTACGTTTAAGCTGAAGTTCAGAATCAATTGAATTAATCTGGTTGCGAAATTCAATTAATTCATTTTCGATTTTCCTTATATCAACATCAATCTGGTCTTTCTTGACAGTCGATTGCGAAATATCTTCTTTGAGAGCAGTAAGATATTTTTGTAATTGAACAAATTCCCGTTCTGCAAGATCAACTTCTTTATCTCTAAGAACAGACTGTATTTGAGTAAACTGATCGGCTCGTTTTGCTTGCCTTTCAAGCGAACGAACAGTTTTTTCAACCTCAGAAACAATATCATTTACGCGTGTAAGATCAGCCTTAACGTCGTCAAGTTTTTTTAGAGAAAGGCGGCGTCGTAATTTATACTTATTGACACCGGCAGCTTCTTCAAATAATTTTCTTCTTTCCTCGGTTTTGCTGCTTAGAATTGTTTCAACCATTTTTAATTCAATAACGGAATATGCATTTGCACCTATTCCTGTATCCATGAACAAGTTGGTAATATCCTTAAGCCTGCAAAGATTTTTATTGAGGAGGTATTCACTTTCGCCGGAACGGAAGATCCTTCTAGTAATTGTAACTTCAGAATATTCTGTTGGTAAAACACCTTTGTCATTTACAAGAGTTAATGAAACTTCGGACATACCCATTGGCTTTTTTTCTCTGGTTCCGTTGAAAATTACATTCTCCATTTTATCACTTCTAAGAGTAGCAGTTTTCTGTTCGCCAAGAACCCAGCGAATTGCGTCTACAATGTTTGTTTTGCCGCAGCCATTAGGACCTACAATACCCGTTATACCACGGTTGAAATTTATACTTGTCTTATTGGCAAAAGACTTGAAACCAAATATTTCTAACTTGGATAAAAACAATTATGACCTCTAGAAAATCATCACTTTGTATTGCTTTACAGCGTTTGTAATGTAGTAAAGCGTTGAATTTGTGAACTGGTATTTAAAAATTACCCCACAAACCAACAAAATGATGAATAATATGCTATAGAAATATACTGTTAATGGGCGAACGTCAAAGATTACATGGATACCTTTGATCAATCTTTGAACTACCCAAAGACAGAAGAAAAAGATTAAGGTGAGAATTATGTAAGTAAAGTTTCCATTTACCAATATTTTAAATAAAAGCAGTTCTACAGGAAGCAATAAAGTAAAGGGAAGGAAAGACCAAATAACACTATATAAAACACCCAGAAATTCAACTTTTGTCTTTATGAAAAGTGAGGTAACCTTTACAATAATACTAATTACGACAAATTTTAAGATTATTACAAAAAATAAAATCACAAAACATATCATTGGGTTCCATGAAATAAAACTTAACCATTTCATTAATGTATGGGATCCAAAAGAGAGAAAAATCTTTTCCAACAAAATGTTTGTACGTAAGTAGTAAAACATAATTGTAAAAAGGAGCGAAATAGATCCAGCCTGAATCATCATTAATACAAGTGTATGCATCCCTGAAATTATTCTGTGGTCGCGTATATCTGAAAAGAAATTATACGGGCGCAATAAAGCCCTCGAACAATCCTCACGGAATTTCTTTTTTAAGTTTATTAAAGCAGCCATAATTATTGAAAGGAACAAAGCCAGGAAGATGAAAATTATCGGGTTGTCGTCCTTTCTTGTGCCTATCGGAATAGTCACTTTTGAACTTTCATTAAGCTTAGAGTACAGTACTTTATACCCGATTGAATTTAGATCCCGTGAAAAATCAAGCACGCCAAACTTATAAATTAGATTATTTGAATAACTTCCATATAAAGAAGCAAACCCGCCATTATAATTAAATAGCGAGTTAATAAAGAATCCGGATAAATTTAAATCACGGGAAAGATTTATCATATCAGAAAAATATTTAGCCTGTGCATCGGAAGAGTTTTTTGTCAGATATCCATTCTGATCTCCATTGTAATTCGGGTATGTCAGTTCGCTAATGAAAACAGAATTTTTTCCTAAATCATTAATTATTTTTTGCAGATGGTCTTTTGCCAGATCTACCGGAGAAGTGTATAATTCTATTCCATATAAATCAAGACCGGGAATTTCATCTGTTTGAGGGCCAACAAATGATGCGTAAGTTAAAACTTTAAGATCTCTAATTGATTGACACATTCTTGAAATAAATTTCTGTGTAGATTCAGAATTAGGAAGAAATGAACTACCCACACCAATCATTAAAGTATTTCCATAATCAATATAATTTCCTGCAAAAACTTTCATAAAATTAGAAGCACGCAGTTGGAAATCATTTTTGTCAAAAATTTCTTCAGGAACAGAATTCAATGGCAGCTCTATTAAAGCAAGCAATCCAATTTCCTGGCAGAGTTTTATTGCATATGGATTTGGAAAAGCCTTAGCAAAACGTACCGCATTAAATCCTGTATTTTTAATTAATGTTAAGTCATCCTTTATCTTTTGATAAGATACCATTCTATGCAATGAAGTCTCGTCCAAATAATAAGTTGTACCAAGTAGTGTGAATGGATTACCATTTAGCAAAAAGTGAACGCGAGTTTTGTCAAATCCAAAGAAAGCTATTTGTTTTATAGTTTTATCAACAACCAGACCATCTTTTAGTATACTTATTTCGCATAAATAATAATTAGGTTTTGCTGGTGTCCAAAGAGATGGATTTGCCAGATCAAGTTTACAAGTAAAATCATTATCTTCAGCCGAAATTGTTTGAATGAAATCTGCTTTAGTCTGCGGAGAAACCGATCCTTTTGCAATTAAACTAACCCGCAGAAGTATATCTTTTGTCTGTGAAGAATTTTTGAATAAAGAGTTCCCAACTCCAACATGGAAATTAATAGTGGCTTTAGAGAATGCCTGGTCAAGTGTAAATGAATATGAGTTGTATGTAATGTGTAAAGAAGGAACAGTCTTCAAATAAACTTCTCTGAAAATACCCCCTTCCAGGTTCGGAAATAAGAATCTTTGCAAAACAGGAATAGAACTTTCAGAATCAAGATTATTGCTAATCTTAATTTTAATTAAAGAATTTTCTTTTAGAATATCTTTTGGCAGCGCAATTTCAAAAGGAGATGAACCACCCGGATGTTTAAAAATGATATAATCATTTATAGAAATTTCTGCGTAGTAATTTACACCTAAAAACCCCAGCACAAACTGAGAGTTTTGAATTTGCTGGCTTGAAAAAGTAATTTTCTTCTCAAAGATTAAGGATTCTTTTCCTTCGAAATAAGCAGGAATAGAAGTTGTTACTTGCTTTTCAGGGTCATTTTCTGAATAGACAGTCCATCCGTTAATAAGTAAATCAACATTTCTAAACTCATTTTTATCATAAAAAACAGGATCAAAAATTCCATTTTTATTTTGAGGTAAAGAAGTGATTTTTATTTGAGCGGAGACTGAATTAATAATAAAAAGAAGAAAAACAAGCGAAAACTTAAGATATTTTGTCATGATGATGTACTTTTTCTCCCGAAAGGACGAATTACCAAAATAAACCGCACAAATATACGAAATTGAGGGGCGGGGTATCAACGGAAATCCGTTTTTTACAATGAAAAGTTCAAAAAAAATGGGCTCATTTGAGCCCATTTTGCAATTTGTTCTGAATTTCTAAAATTAACAAACCTCGGCAATTTTTATAAAAGATTCTGCCTTCAAACAAGCTCCTCCAACCAGCGCACCGTCTATATCTGCCTGCCCAAGCAACTCTTTTGCATTTTCAGGTTTAACACTGCCTCCATATTGAATAATAAGCTGACTGGCAAAATTTTGCGAGTACATCTTTGCTATAAGCTCGCGAATAAATTTATGTACTTCCTGCGCCTGTTCCGGTGTGGCAACTTTACCTGTTCCGATTGCCCAAACCGGTTCATAGGCAACAATTAAATTTGCCAATTCACCCTCACCCAGTCCTTCTAACCCATTTTTTAACTGTGTTTCAATTACTTTGAATGTAACCCCTTTTTCTCTCTCGTCTAAAGTTTCGCCGATACAAAAAATCGGTTTTAATGCATGCTTAATTGCAGTTTTAATTTTTTTGTTGATTACCTGGTCACCTTCGCCAAAAATTGTTCTTCTTTCAGAATGACCAAGAATAACAAACTCACAGCCAACACTTTTCAGCATTAAAGGGGAAATTTCACCTGTGAAAGCTCCGCTTTCTTCAAAATACATATTTTGTGCGCCAAGCTTTATTGATGTGTCTTTCAATAATTCAGAAGCTGTTTCAAGGTTTGTGAAAGGGGGACATACAATCAATCCTGCATTAAGATTTTTATCGCTCATTACTTTCTTGATCTCAGAAATTAAATTTACAGTGCCGTTAACATCATTATACATTTTCCAATTTCCGGCAATAATTTTTTTACGCATTTTTATTCCTCATATTATTGATTACGAAAAAAAGCTGTTAGTTGACAGCTTCAACTCTACGAATACCGGGCACTTCTCTTATAAGAGCTCTTTCCACACCGGCACGTAATGTCATTTGAGACATAGGACAATCACTGCACGCACCGGTCAGTTTTACTTCAACAATGCCTTCCTGTGTAACTTTAATAAGCTGAACATCACCGCCATCAGCAATTAAATATGGTCTTATAGTCTCAAGAGCTTTTTCAACCTTTTCATGCATAACGTCGCTCATAAATTCTCCTTTATTTTTCTTCTTCTAAAACAATTTCAATTTTGGGGGAAGAAGAGGAATAGTTAGTTTTACTAATTTCTGCAGCAAGTTTTCTGCTTATTTCAAAAATCTTTTTTCCTTGTTCAGATTCCGGTTTATCAAAAACTATCGGTTTTCCTGAATCTCCGCCTTCACGTATATTCTGGTTGATTGGAAGTTGTCCAAGTAAAGGAATAGAAAGTTCCTCCGAAAGTTTCTTACCTCCGCCGGTTCCAAAGATATCGTAACGTTTGCCGGTATCCGGAGCAACAAAATAACTCATATTCTCAACAATGCCAAGAATAGGAACATTTACGCGCAGAAACATTTTAAGTGCCTTTTTTACATCTATTATCGAAACATCTTGCGGCGTTGTTACAACAACTGCCCCTGTGAGCGGAATAGACTGTACAAGTGTAAGCTGTATATCTCCGGTTCCAGGAGGTAAATCAAATATTAAATAATCAAGCTCATCCCAATGAACATCGCTCATAAATTGTTTTATAGCGCCGCTTGCCATGGGTCCCCGCCAAATAACAGGTGCATCGTCTTCAATTAGAAAACCAATCGACATCACTTTTACGCCATAATTTTCTAATGGAAGCATTTTTGCAGTTACAGTATCTTGTAAAATTTGTGGTTTATCCTTAATACCCATCATCATTGGAATACTGGGTCCGTATATATCTGCATCAATCAAACCGACTTTTGCACCATCAAGAGCAAGTGCAACAGCAAGATTAACGGCAACAGTACTTTTACCAACACCGCCTTTACCGCTTGCAACTGCAATAGTGTTTTTTACACCGGGAAGCATTTCACTCATTCTTTGATTTTTACCTGTATTAACTTTTGAAGTCATTGTAACTGCAATTAATCCTACATCAGGGTTATCTTTTTTAATTGCATCCACACAATCCTGCTGAATTTTATCTTTAAGAGGGCATGCAGGAGTAGTGAGTTCAATGGTAAGTGCAACATTGTTATTTTCTATTTTTACGTTGTGGACCATATTTAATGTAACAAGGTCTTTATGTAAATCAGGGTCATTAACCTTGCGCAAAGCATTCATAACTGAATCAACTGTAATTGACATTAGAACTCCCAAAATTGGATTCAAAAATAGTAAATTTTTCATACTCTAAACTGCTAAACCATTTTTATTTTGTTTAGGTTCATTCGCATAAGGCATTAAAGCTGAATGGAAAATAAAGGTCATTGAAATAGATTGGCTGCTTTGTTAACTTGTTTCTATATTATTTAATTCCACAAAAATTCTTCAATAAGTGTTCTATGAAAGGCAGGGTAAATAACAGGGAATTAGTAAATGAAAAAAATATTTATAATGCATTTTGCTCTTATACTTATAACTGCAACTTCTATAATAACAGCCCAAAGTGAATATCCTGATTTATTTTCCGACAGACTTGGGGTGACGCAAGGACCAATTTTAATTCCTCAAAATTTATTTCAAATTGAATCCGGTGTTTCATATCAAGACCAAAAGTTCAAAGTGAAAAACTCCAATTATGAAATTGAAAATTTAAAATTGGGTAGCACTTTGTTCAGATATGGAATTAATGAAAAAATTGAATTAAGATTTGGTGGTGAATTTTTCTCGGGGAGAACTACTATTAATGATGTTACATCGGATGTACAGGGATTCCAGAGTATTTTTGTGGGGTCGAAAATTCAGCTATGGAAAAACAATAATTTAGTTTCAAATGCAGGAATAATACTTGAATTTGGACTGCCTTTTGGCAGTGAAAATTTGCGGCCTGACAGAATTGAACCCGGGATCATTTTAACGCTTAATAAATATTTTTTAGACACTCTTGCTCTTGGAATTAATTTAGGCGCTACGAATAATTCAAATTTGGGAAAGAATATTTACAGTTTTTCAACCTTACTGAATTATGAATTAACCAAATATATGGGTGTATTTGCTGAATATTATTCGAATGTAATTTCAAATGAATTGGCGCAGCACAATTTTGATTGTGGTTTTACTTACCGTGTTAGAAAAAATATCCAGATTGATTGTTCGGCGGGATCAATCATTGCAAGAGGCAATTCAAATTGGTCTGGCAAATTTGGTCTGTCTTTAAGACTGCCGTATTAAAATTTGTTGCTTTAAAAAAGAATTTTCCCATGCTTAAAGCTTGCGGCATTTTGTCTGAAACTAAAAGCTAACCTTTATTCTCATATTCTTTTGTGTTAATTTGAATTAAATTTTGCGGGAAATAATACTCCACCTGATCTCTAAGGAATAATACTTGATGAACAACTTCTTAGAAAAAACAACCTTATTAGGTCATTTGCGGATTTATTAAGATGGCATTCCAAACAAACCTGCTATCGTAAGATAATTCATTGAAAGAAAGTTTAGTCGGAGTTTAGAATGAATAAAAATAATGAAAATACCGGTAGTGATATTATTCTATACACTTCAGATTCCGGTGATGTAAAAGTAGAAGTAATGTTCTCGGAAGAAACATTTTGGCTTCCGCAAAAAAGAATGGCATTGCTCTTTGGTGTTGATGTTCGGACAATTAACGAACACTTGAAAAACATTTTTAAAACAAAGGAACTTGATGAAAACTCAGTTATCCGGAATTTCCGGATAACTGCTGCTGATGGTAAGAATTACCCTACAAATTTATATAACCTTGATGCAATAATTGCTGTTGGATACCGCGTAAATAGCCTGCAAGCTACTCAATTTAGAATTTGGGCAACCAAGACTCTCCGTGAATTTATGATTAAGGGTTTTGTGCTTGATGATGAACGCTTAAAACAAGGGAAAAGATTTGGTAAAGACTATTTTGACGAGTTATTAGAACGCATACGGGAGATACGTGCCAGTGAAAGAAGATTTTACCAAAAAATCACCGATATTTACCAACAGTGTAGTATTGATTACAATAAGGAAGCTGATATCACAGAAAAGTTTTTTAAAACTGTCCAGAATAAACTTCATTGGGCTGTAACCGGTAAAACAGCAGCGCAATTAATAGCGGAAAGAGCAGATTCTTCAAAACCAAAGATGGGTTTGCAAACATGGAAAAATGTACCAAAGGGAAAAATTCTTAAGAGTGATGTTGGAATAGCAAAGAATTATTTAACAGAAAAAGAAATTAAAGAACTTGAACGCATTGTCTCTATGTATTTGGATTATGCCGAAAACCAGGCTGCCCGCCAAATACCAATGAAAATGTCCGATTGGATTAATAAGGTGGACGCTTTTTTACAGTTTAATGAATATGATATATTGAAAGATGCCGGTAAAATAAGCCATGAAGTTGCCCTTAAACTTGCTGAGGGTGAATTTGATAAATTTAGAGTTATACAAGATCACAATTACGAAAGTGATTTTGACGAAGAAGTTAAAAAAGTTGAAAAACGGCTTAATCGGGACGATAAGGCAATACTTAAAAATGTAAAAAAGATTAATAAAAAGAATAAATAATTTTGAAATAGCGAGGAATTAATATTGATGAATGATCTTACTTCAAAATATTGGCAAGAAAAAATTAATGGAGAGCTCGCCAAATTTTGTGTGTCGGTAATATTTCCAAATTAATTATCCGGTTTGAAATAAAAAATTCTTAGCTTCCCAAAGTAACCATTGTGCTAATCACTATCATTAATTTCTCCTTGACTGTACAAACACTTTCTATCGAGGGATGGTCCCGGTCACAGGCTGGCAAGCTCGACAGCCAAGAAAAAACCATTTTGTTGATATCAACAAATTGGTATCAATATGGAGTGGTGCTGAAAGACCAGTTGACGATATTGCTCTCACAAGATACGCTTGTTACTTAATTGCTCAAAATGGTGATCCTGCTAAATCTGAAATCGCTTTTGCTCAAATTATTTTAAGGCAGTCAAGGACCACGAGTCTGTCCGAGAACTTCGATTTTGAGGAATTTTTTCAAAAAAAGTTTTGATTTTACTTTAAAAACGAAACCGAATTTTTCAAAAAGCTAGTATTCGGACAGACTCCCACTCCTTGACTGCACAAACAATTTCTGTCGAGGGATAGACCCGGCCACAGGCTGGCAAGCTCGACAGCCAAGAAAAAATTACATCTTCCCTTACTCCAACATATTCTTATTTTCATATCTCAATTTTATTAAATTGTTTTATGCTGTTGCATAATTTCTTAAATTAATCTATAAATTAATACAAGTTTCTTAATAATTATGCCTTCACTCCATTGGCAAGGTAAAGAAAAAGTTATCAATCATCATTTGGAAGTACCCTTCCGTGTGTTAGAACATCAATATGGTTTTAATAACGGTAAGCAAACCAAAATAGAGACCCACAGCGGAAATAAAATTATCCATGGCGATAATCTTGAAGCTCTTAAAGCCTTACTTCCAGAATATGAAGGATTAATTGATTGTATTGAAATAGATCCCCCATACAATACTGGCAATGATCGAGCGCCAAATAAGGGGTGGATTTACAGCGATAATGTTAATCATCCGAAAATAAAAAAATGGCTTGGTTCAATGGTTGGTAAAGAAGGGGAAGACTTAAGTCGACATGATAAATGGCTTTGTATGATGTATCCTCGATTGCAATTGTTGTATAAATTACTATCAGAGGAAGCTATAATTTTCATTCATATTGATGATAATGAAGAAAGTAATCTACGTCTTATAATGGATGAAATATTTGGTCCATTAAATTTTTTAAGAAAAATTGTTTGGCAAAGACATGCTGGTGGAGGTAATGATAGTAAGCACTATGCTGTAGACCATGAATATATTTTAACTTATGCCAAGAATAAGAATAAAATTGGGAAAATACGTTTACCTTTAACAGAGAAAGAAAAGGCTTCATTTAAAAAGATTGACGATAATTTTAATAAGTGGGGTCCATATAAAACCAAATCATTTAAGCGCATGAGACCTGAAGATCCACGTGAAGGATTACAGTATATTATAATCGCGCCAGATGGAACTGAATTATTTGATGAATGGAAATGGGAAGAAAATGAATACAAAAAAGGTCTTCAGAATGGAATTGTTAATATTCGAAAAGATAGAAAGAACAATTGGTTAGTCGAATATAAATTGTACTTAAAATATAGTAATGGGTTGGAGGATGATGATGAAAGAGAAAAAGTACCTCGTTCTATGATGCTGAATACAGAGCGAAATAGCGATGCAAAAAAACAATTAACAAATATTTTTGGTAAAGCCAATCTTTTTAATAACCCAAAACCGGTTGGTTTAATACAATCATTTCTTTCTCAAATTAAAAATAAAAATGCAAATATTCTTGATAGTTTTTCAGGTAGCGGAACAACAGCTCATGCAGTACTGAAGCTTAATCAATCTGATAATGGTAATCGAAAATTCATACTTATAGAAATGGAAAATTATGCTGAGACAATAACTGCAGAAAGAATTAAACGTGTTATTAAAGGTTATGGTGATGATAAAGGAATCGTTGCCAGTTTCGATTATTATGAACTTGGTTCGAACTTATTTCAAGAAGATGGCAACCTAAACGAAAGTGTTGGAATCGATAAAATTAGAAACTACGTTTATTATTCTTTAACTAAAACACCTCTTAAAACCATCGAAAATAAAGACAATAAATATTTTCTCAACAGACATAACGATACCGCTTATTATTTCTTTTACGAAGTTAAAAAACTAACAACAGTGAATCATAAATTTCTTTGTACTGTTAAAACGAAAGCAGATCAATATGTTATTTTTGCAGATAATTGTCTTCTTACAAAAGATTACATGCAAAAGCACAATATTATTTTCAAAAAAATTCCCAGAGATATTACCAGATTTTAATATAGGTTATTGATGGAACTTAAAGGTTACCAACAGCAAGTATTATCAGATTTAGATCTTTATCTCGATTATGTTCAAAAGACAAAAGATGCCAGTACAGCATTCCGTAATTTTTGGGTTAACCATCCTCGCACGCCACTCAATCCCTTTCCTGGAACTGCTATTGAACCATATAAAAATAATATTGCTAGAGTTCCAAATGTTTGTATGAAAGTTCCAACAGCAGGTGGCAAAACATTTATCGCGGCAAATGCTCTAAAAACAATTTTTGATGCATTCGATTATGAAAAAAGAAAAGTTGTTGTATGGCTTGTCCCATCGATTACAATATTAGATCAGACAATAAATAATTTTAAAAACCCGGCTCACCCATACCGACAAAAAATAGATTCTCTTTTTAGCCATCGTGTACAAATATTTTCAAAATCTGAATTATTGCAAGGTAGTGGTTTTAATATTACAAGCGTTTCCGAACAATTGAATATTCTTATCCTCAGTTTTGACAGCTTAAGAGCTAAAAACAAAGAAGAAAGAAAAGTATATCAAGATAACAGCAATCTTTCTTCTTTTGAAAGTATAATGGCTGACGATGAAGATTTAACATTAATGAGAGTAATTTATTCACTTAACCCTGTAGTTGTTGTTGATGAAAGTCATAATGCAGAAAGTGAATTAAGTGTTGAGATGTTAAAAAACCTAAATCCATGTTTTGTGCTCGATCTTACAGCTACGCCTCGCAATAATAGTAACATAATTAGTTTTGTTGATGCGCTTGAACTAAAAAAAGATAACATGGTTAAGCTTCCTGTTATAGTTTACAATAACAATGATAAGACTGATGTTATCAATTCCGCTTTACAGTTACAGCGAAAATTAGAATTGCAAGCAATTGAAGAGCATAAAAAAGGCGGTAAATACATTCGTCCGATTGTTCTTTTTCAAGCTCAACCTAAAAATACCGAGGATAATACAACATTCGAAAAACTCAAACAAAAACTCATAGATTTAAAAATTCCAGCGGATAGGATTAAAATTAAAACCGCTGAAATAAATGAACTTAAAAATGTTGATCTGCTTTCCCGGGATTGTCCGGTCCGATATATAATAACCATTAATGCATTAAAAGAAGGATGGGATTGCCCTTTTGCTTATATTTTAGCTACATTAGCTGATAAGTCTTCAGCAGTTGATGTTGAACAAATTCTTGGAAGAATATTAAGGCAACCCTATGTTTCAAAACATAACTTTCCTTTATTGAATCTAAGTTTTGTTTTAACAGCTTCATCGAAATTTATGGATACGCTTCAAAATATTATTAAAGGTTTAAACAAAGCTGGATTTAGTGAAAATGATTACCGTTTAACCCAAGCGCAAATTCAAGAAGAACAAATCAAACAAGAATCCTTTACCCAGCTTGAATTAATCAGTCAATCCCAAGAAACCAATTCCGATGATATTTTAGCCGATATAGATGAAACAAGAATTATTACTTCGGATGAGCCTTCATCTGTCTCTGGAATAGTTTCTGATATTGAATCAACAGCAATCCAGCAAAATATGGCTTTTGAAAAAGTTGTTTCTGATTTGGAATCCAATAACAATATTTTATTACCATCGGAGTTGCAGCCACTTGTGAAAACATATTTAATGAAAGAGATTTTTAAAGAACAAGCTACTAAACTAGTGATTCCCCAATTCTTTATTAAAGAACCTTTATCAGAACTTTTTAATAATAGCTCTGATATAATTCTTGAGAAAGAAAATCTTCTCGAAGATTTTGAGTTAAGTAAATATGATACTAATATTTCTTTTGATAGTGTTACATCAGAACTATACAAAGTCGATCTTGATGAAACAAAGAAAGAACATACACCCACATTTGTTAAACTTGATGGGGGCATCAAAGAAAAAGTTATCGAATATATTACAGACCCTAAGCATCGGCCTAATCGCGTAAAACATTTTGTAAATCGCATTCTAGATTTATTGGGTAATTTATATCCCATTCCTGATAGTGAGATTGAAAAATATCTAACGCGAATTTTTGAAGGATTTAATGACGAACAGTTTAAAGACCTTGTGAATAATGAATATAGTTATAAAGATAAAATAAAAACAAAAATTAAATTATTGTCAGAAGATTTTGCAGAGAAAAAATTCAAAGAATTTTTAGACACTGATCATGTATTTATTAAACCGTCCTTTATATTACCAGATGTTATAATCCCAAGTACAACTTCTAAAGACATAACAAAATCTCTTTATGAAAAAGAAGCAAACATAAATCCCTATGAAGAAAAGATCATAAATGAAATTGCTAATCTTCAAAATATTGCATTCTGGACACGTAATATTGAGATGAAAGGTTTCCGCATTAATGGTTTCATAAATCACTATCCCGATTTTATAATCTACACAAAAAGCGGCAAGACTGTAATTCTTGAAACAAAAGGCGATCATTTAGATGCGGAATCAAAAATAAGATTAGGTAATTTATGGGTTGGTAAAGCTGGGAATAATTATCGTTACTTCATGGTTTATGATAAAAGAGCAGTTGAAGATGCTTACAAACTTGACGATTTCTTAAATATAATCCATGCTCTGTAATGGTTATTTTACGTATGCCACGGTGTACAGTTGGGTACTGAAAAGATTAAAGATCATTTGTGCATAATAGCATTATTTCGTGGTTCATTCTAACTCTCGTCTTCAGTACGTGGTCTAATTATTGAAAAAAATGAACCACGTTATTGAAAAATGGTTCAGTTTGAACCACGTTATTTACCGCTTAAAATATCGAATAAAGCAGTATTTAGATAAATCATTTCTTTGCCAACTTTTACAGGTTTCAGAATTTTCAATCTTTCGAGTTCTCTTAAGTAACGTTCCGCAACTTTTCTTGCAGAGATACCGCGAGTAACTATAAATTCTGCCTTGCAGTATGGTTGTTCATAAATAAGTTCAATAACTTCTTTTAATTTTTCAATAGCCGATGTAATTTTTTTCTTGTTAAAATTATTTTGAAATTTTCAGTTGATTTTATTTATAAATAATTAGCGGATTAAATGCATCATGACACAATTGAAAATTCAGTTGTTACTTCCTTCACACCTAAAAAGAATTACGTTAAGAAATTTCATTTCACTATAAAAAAAATATGGTAAAGCTTTTTGAACCGTTCAAAATTATTTTAAAAAGAAGTTTTGCATATTAGCGAAGGGTAAAGTAGAAGTAAAAATATTTTACCCTGAAAAAAGTTCTTTGACATACTGACAATTCCATAGATGCCTAATGGTGAAAAATTGGGATGAAATTGGGATGAAAATGGGATAAAAACCGGGATAAAAATGGAGTAAAAACAAGGTGAAAATGGGATAGAAACGGTACATAAATGGGATAAAAATGTAAGCCGGTAGAAGGGCTCAATTCTCCTTTCCATATTTCTAAGAACTACTGGCTTACTTCTTTCTGTAATATTTTTTTATTACTCGGGGCGTGATGTGTCATCATTAATTCCTGATAACAAATTCTATTCTCATTGTAGACAGGTTTATTAAACACATATTTGCCTGTTGGCATTAGAAGTCTTGCTTTTACATTATCATTTAAGCAGGCATTTAAAATTGTGTTTATTATAAATTTTTTAAGATCGTTATCAAAAATAGGGAATGTAACTTCGACTCTTCTATCAAGATTACGCTGCATCAAATCTGCGCTGCTGCAATAAACCTCTTCTTTACCGCCATTGTTGAAATAATAGACTCTGCTATGTTCCAAAAATCTACCCACTATGCTTATTACGCGTATATTTTCACTTAATCCCTGCTGCTGTGGAATTAAACAGCAAACACCGCGGACTATCAGATCAACTTTAACGCCGCATTTAGATGCTTCATATAATGCGGCAATTAGTATTGGATCAACCAGTGCATTCATCTTAAATATTAAATGTCCTGCACTACCGTTTTCAACATTATTAATTTCGCGTTCAATAAGTTCAATAAACTTTTGACGTATATTAACAGGCGCAACCCACAATTTTCTAAATGATTTTTGTTCGGAGTAACCTGTAAGAAAATTAAAAATTTCAGAAACATCTGTGCAGATTTCTTCATCGGTAGTAAAAAGGCTAAGGTCTGTATATATCTTTGCAGTATCAATATTATAATTTCCAGTGCTTAGATGGAGGTACCGTTTAACACCGTCAGCTTCTTTTCTAATAACTAAAGCCATTTTTGCATGAGTTTTTAAACCAACCAATCCATACACAACGTGAACTCCGGCTTTTTCTAATTCTCTTGCCCAATAAATATTATTTTCCTCATCAAAACGTGCCTTTAGTTCAACAAGTACGGCAACTTGCTTTTTTCTTTCAGCTGCTTCAATAAGGTATCTAACAATAGGTGAATTTGGTCCAATTCTATAAAGTGTCTGCTTGATAGCAAGAACGTCCGGATCCTGGGATGCTTGTTTAATAAACTCCTCAACCGGCGCAAAAGATTCAAAAGGATAATGGAGAAGAATATCTTTCCGTTGAATCAAAGAGAAAATATTTTCCTGTTCAAATATTTCCGGCGTGAAAGGGTGAAACGCTTTTTCCTTTATTCCGGGTAATGGTAAATCATATAATACAATTACATCACTTAATGAAAGACGGCCATCAATTATATGAACATCATTTTTTGTTATTTCAAGATTTTCAATCAGAGTGTCAATCATGTACTCCGGCATCAGTTTCTCAACTTCCAGTCTAACTACAGATCCAAATTTTCTCTGTTTAATACTTTCTTCAATAACCTGCAGAAGATCATCAGCTTCATCTTCCTGTATTTCAAGATCAGTATCACGTGTAATTCTAAAGCTGTAAGCTTCAAGAACTTCCAATCCCGGGAATAGCAAATACAAATTTGCCTTAATGAGATCATCAATCCAAATAAATTTGTTACACCCATTAGATCCATTAAGCGCATTAGGTTTTACAATCTGGTCAATTCTCAGCAGGAAGGGGAGAATATTTGGCACTTTAACTCTTGCAAAATATTTTTCTCCACTTGTTTTTTTAACTAATAGAGCAAAACTTAAACTTAAGTTTGATATATATGGAAAAGGCCTCCCGGGGTCAAAAGCAAGAGGAGTAAGAACCGGATAAATCTCTTTCAGAAAATAATTGTTAAGAGTTTCTTTTTCTTCATTCCCTAATTCGTCAATTGAACATATAAAGATTTTATTTTCTCTAAGCTGCGGAATGATTTCATCCTTCCAGAAAGAATAAATCTGCTCAAGCATTGGATGAATAGTCTTTTCAATGTTTTTTAATTGTTCAACAGGCGTTAGTCCATCTATAGAAGTATCTGTCACTTTTGCACGTATTTGTTCCTTGATGCCTGCCACTCTTATCATATAAAACTCATCAAGATTGGAAAAGAAGATTGAGATAAATTTTATTTTATCAAGCAGTGGAAGTGATGGGTCAATAACTTCCTGAAGAACTTTGCGGTTAAACTCTAACCAGCTTAAATCCCTGTTAAAAAAATTTTCAGGTTTGATATATTTCTGAAGATATTCATTTGTCAGTTTCATTTGTTAATCTATTTCTAGGAATGAAAAAAAATATAAAATTATCAGAAATAGTTGTTTTTATTTCTTAAATCTCTTTGCAGATGAAAAACTATCCAGGTTGTATTTGATTTCTTTTTCAGGAATATTTAGCCGTTTAATTTTCACTTTGGCTTTTTGGAAAAAGTTTTCGGCCATAGTGTCATGATAATCGGAAAAGACAACAACTTGTTTAATTCCAGCTGTAATTAATGCCTTGGCGCAGTTGGTACACGGCATATTTGTAACATAAGCAGTAGCGCCCTCTGTACGTATTCCATGAGAAGAGCATTGAAGAATTGCATTCATTTCCGCATGGATTGTACGTATACAATGGTTATCCACAATTAGACAACCGGCATCCTCACAATGTTCATCACCTGGTACCGAACCATTATAACCGGTAGAAAGAATTTGTTTATCTTTAACTAAAACGCATCCGCAATGCATCCTGGGGCAGGTAGCCCTTTCAGAGACAAGCATTGCAACCTTTAAAAAATATTCGTCCCAAGAAGGACGCTTAAGTTCTGATTTTTTCATTTTTTTACAATAAAGGATAAAAAGTATTCGTTAATCTAATGTTTTTTTGACTTAATTACGTCTACTTTTGAGAGTGCCCTGGGTTAAAAAAAACTGCTATAGTCTAGGGCAACCATAGCAGTCAGTAATGTAATAAGGAGGGTGTTATGAATCTTCAGCCGAATGAAGTTACTTGTATAACGCAAAAGGCATACCAATACATTATTTTTCAAAATGGAAAGTCTGAAAAATTATTAAGTATTAAAAAGTTCCAAATTATCAGTTTTTGAAGGGCTTAAAAGAAATTTTTGAGGTCTTTTTGCCTAATTCGTTCATAATGGCATTCATTTATACGGCTATAGGAATATTTTTCATGTAACTTTTTCTAATTTGCCAGTGGAGTACTTTGCAATTTCAATGTAGATTGGATAGAAATGTACTAAGTAAATTGGGCTTATCTATTGAGTAATTTCTGGATGTTCCGCTAAATATTGATCTCGTATATATACCCCAAGAGTAGGAGCAGTATTTTCCATATTTCTCTTTGGTTCGTTATAAAAAAATATTTTTAGGAAACTCATATATTCTTTATTGGAAAGAATGAATATAGATTTAGTGGCTGCAATCTCAACATCATATTTTAATTTTGGTTTTTCACTATCTATGCATGAGAAAAAATCTGCTTTATATGTTTCAAATACTTTATCAAAGCCAATCTTTGTGATAAATTGTTTCCCTTCTTCAGTAAGGGAGAGTGGACTATAACCCTGCAATTCTCCTGGATTGAAACTTGCATTATTAATTAAATAATCACTAACAACTTTCAAATTTGCTTTGATTTTATCTGTTGTTTTTTTCAGATCATCGAGTATCTGTAATTTGCGCCCTATATAAATAAGAGCCGAAATAATCGACACAATACCAATTGCAACAATAATATTATATAAAGACATGATAAATTCTTTTGCGGGTAAAACGTTTGTAGTGTCCATTTTATATTAATGGCCTTGTCTTACTAAACCAAAATATAGGTAGATCATGATAAAGTCAAATGAAATTTCTGACTTTATATATAAAAATGGGCTTATAATTCAACAATTTTAGTCGATAATATTAAGCTACAAATCTTTTCTAATTTGTCAAACACAAAAATTCTTCCCAACTCCAAATTTTATTTGTTACCCTTTCTTCTATAACCGGAGTTGCTTTCAATGTTTGGTGAATTCGAGTAGTGTCCTAAGTTGAGTTTCTATTAAAGACCTTAGTCAATTGAAGATTTGGCAAAATTATAATAATGAAAAATGTTGATAAGATTCTACTAAGCATAGTGCAAAACAATTAAAAAACTAAGTCGTGGATATAGAGTGGAATGTCATCTTTTATGCTTTTTAGACAATTCAATATTCTATTTATTTCTTCGGTGACGGTGAATTTATTTAATCTGTCTATGCGTTTTTTTGTAATCAAATCTTCGATTACCGCACATGGCCTGCTATCAATTTGGTATAGTTGAATTACGGTATTTTGCTTATAGAATCCTATTTGCTTGTCAAAATAAAATTCTTTTTCAACTTCATTACAATTTGGTTTGTATGGATAATTACGAATATTGGTTTTAGCAGGAATTATTATAACGTCTTCCGGTGAAGTATGTTTTTTATTAACAACTAATAAGATTTTGTCACAGGGTGTGCCACCATCAGGATAAACAAAATTTGGATCGAATAAAATTTCCCCTCTCTTAAAGTCCAATTATTCACCATAATTATAAATCATAGCCTCTTTCTCTTTCAACTTTTCTGAAGCCAATTCTTTTGTCACAGATTTGTATAACTGTACATCATCCAATAGGTCAATTATTGACCCTTCACCCCTTTTCTGTACTGCGATTGACCATGGTTTGCCAGGCTCATGCGATCCTTTTGATGCATCTTTTGCAGTTGCTGTTTTATAAATTTCAGCAACTTCTTCCATAATTCTAATCTGACGAGGCGAAAATATTTTTAAGTCCGGACTTCTACGTGCAACAATATTAAATCCCTTACTCTTTTCACCTTTCTCGTTAATAAAGTCAAAACTTTGAACATCAAATGAATCTTGAAAATCTTCTGGGAAAACTAATTCTTTCCCCTTGGTAATTTCATTGTGAAAAGACCTTGGTACAGGTCCCTTCTTAAAAGCTTCATATTTCAAATTAGTTATTGGCAATCCTGTCTCAGCGAAATGACGAAAATCAATTTCAGCAAGTAATTTATAAATCATCGTTTTTGAAGGATTTTTCAATTTCTTCTTTTGAGTGAAAAAAACAATAGCCTCTAATATTTTTTTGCGATTCATAGTCTGAGGATTTTTATTTAATGCTTGGACTGCCATTCTTATATCTTTCCCTGTTATAATAATTTATTGTTAGACGCTCTATTATCGTAAAAAGTTAAAGTTAATTTTAGGGGAAGGATTTTGGCTCTTCTCATTGCTTAGAGAACCCTTAAATTTCTTAAGGGGAAATATAAGAAATATTCCGGGGTGCATGTGAAGAAAATTCGGTAGTCCTTTTATGGTATGAAAAAAGTCAAAATAACTCATTTAGCCCTTTATTTGAAACTAAACCACTGCCCGGAAATACCAAAATCAAATTAAGATATTTCCGATTTGTTCAAAATTATCTTAAAAGTTGTTCCTTCATTAATTGTTGACTGCTTAACAAAGATCTTTCCCTTATGGTAATCTTCAATTATTCTTTTAGATAAGCTTAAGCCAAGTCCCCAGCCGCGTCTTTTTGTACTGTAACCGGGTCTAAAAATATCAGTACGGCTTTTATGGTCAATTCCTTTACCATTATCAGAGACCTCAATTTCAACATTTTTTTTGCTGGAACTTACGAAGAATGAAATTTCTCCTTTTTTATTCTCAATTGCATCAAGAGCGTTTTTTATCAGGTTTTCAATTACCCATTCAAAAAGCTCTGCATTCAATTTTACAGACAAGTCTTTCTCACCCTTAAGGGTAATATCCACATTTTTGCCAAGCTGAGGCAGCCTTCTTTGAAAGTAATTAATTACATGTTCAATCGTTTCATACGGAGAGTTATTTTTCAATTCCGGTATGGAACCAATTTTTGAAAATCTTTTGGTAATTTTGCTGAGCCTGACCAGGTCGCTGTTAACTTCATCTGAAATATCCAGAACCTTATCTTGATTTTTATAATTCAATCTTAGCATTTCATTCCAGCCCATTAAACTTGATATTGGCGTTCCAAGCTGGTGAGCCGTCTCCTTAGACATTCCAACCCATATATTGCCTTGCTCACTGCGTTTAACATAACTAAAGCTTGCGTAGGCAACAATCAAGAATAAAACGGCAAATAGAATTTGTAAATATGGGTAGTATCTTAACTGCAGAATAATATCCGAATCGCCAAAATATATTTTTTGAATAATTTGTCCATTAGACTTAACAAAAATCGGGGAATGCTGTTTAGAAAGTTGTTTAACATTTTCATCAAGAAATCTTTTAACTTCATTATTATTTAGCTTCGGGTCAATGCTAATATTTCTATATCCTATTCCCGATTCTGTAGAGTTGATCTGGTCTTTATCGTCAGTCAGAATTAAAGGAAAATCAATTCTTTGAACTACATTCTGGAATATAAAAGTAAGATCAGTATTAGGAGACTCTGTGTTTACGATAAACTCTAAACTGCTAGCGTACAACTTTACAATTTCTTGTTCTCTTTGTTGAAGTTTGTTTACAAGATTTTGGGTATAGTAAAGTGTTCCAAAAGCAATTGCCGCACCAACTATTATTAGGGAAAGCTTAATATTCATGGACCCCGGACCGCCAGACATCTTCATAAAAATCTCCTCCAGGAAATTTCCTTAGTTGAAATTACAAAATGAATTCTGTTAATTAAATATTTTAGATAAGGTAAAAAAATATCTATAATTCAATCGTCTGGTTTCTTTTTGGTCCTACTCCAATCATACTAATCTCAAATCGGCTTTGGTGAGCTATAAATTGGAGATAATCTTTTGCTTCAGCAGGCAAATTATTGTAATTACTAATTTCAGACAAACTTTTTTTCCAACCGGGGAGTGATTCATAGATCGGAATTACCCGGGTCAATTTATTAACGTCTGTTGGAAAATTACTAATGCTTTTTCCGTTTAATTCATATCCTACACAGACCTTAATTTCGTCAAAACTGCTTAATACATCAAGTTTTGTTATGGCTACACGCTCCATACCATTGATCATTCTTGAATATTTAACAAGAGCTGCATCGTACCATCCGCACCTGCGCGGGCGTCCAGTAGTTGCTCCGTATTCAGAGCCGATAGTTCTCAATTTCTCGCCATCCTCATCAAGCAATTCTGTTGGAAATGGACCTAACCCNNCCTCCTGCAGTAGGACTTGATGATGTAACGTATGGGTAGGTACCAAAATCAACATCAAGCAATGCACCTTGAGCCCCTTCCAGCAAAATTGACTTGCCTTCAGAAAGAGCGTTATGTAAAAATTCCGGGGTGTCGGTTATATATTGATTAACAGCAGCATCGAATTCCGAATATTCTTTAAAAATTTCATCTGCATCTAACCCCTTTTGATGATAAACTTCATTAAATAAAACGTTTTTCTCTTTTATATTAAATGTAATCTTTTCTTTAAGGATAGATTTATCAAGTAAATCAACAATTTTTATTCCGCATCTTGCATATTTATCAATGTAGCAGGGGCCAATCCCTCTTCCCGTTGTTCCAATTTTTGATGCACCGCTTTCATTTATAGAATCAAGCAATTTATGGTAAGGCATTATCATATGAGCGTTATGGCTTATAAAAAGTCTTCCTTTGATTTTTATTCCCATATTTTCTAATAACTTGATTTCATCCAGAAGTGCTTTAGGATCAATTACAACTCCATTTCCAATTACACATAAAACATCTTGACGTAAAATTCCGGAAGGTATTAAATGAAGAACGTATTTTTTATCACCAATCAAAACAGTATGCCCGGCATTAGCGCCACCCTGGTATCGAACAACAATATCATGCCTTTCGCTAAGGATATCAACAATTTTTCCTTTTCCTTCGTCACCCCACTGACCTCCAACAACTATTGTTACGCTCATCTAATTTCCTCTGGATAAATATAATGGACAAAATAAAGCTCCAGTAAAATAATGCTGGAGCTTTCTAAAACAAGGTATTAATGCAGTTATTATTTGAAAGTTTTAACCGCTTCGTCTACAGAAGTATAATGTTCAAATACAGTAATAAGTTTAGTAATAACCAGCAGACTTTCAATTTTTTCAGTTGCGTTAGCAAGTTTCATAGAACCGCCGCCATTTTTCATTGTTGTATAGCCGCTGATTAACATACCCAGACCTGAGCTATTCATAAATTTAGTCTCAGACAAATCTATAACAACATTTTTCTTACCTTCATCAATCAATTTGTGAAGCAGATCGCTGAATTCCTGGGCTTCCGGGCCACCCATTACATTCCCATGAAATTCAATTACTACGGCTCCATATTTTTCAACTGTTTTAACCTTCATAGTTTCTCCTGACATTTGTTGTGTTCGTTTATTTTCGGTTTTATTTTATTCATTTAAGATCAAAAATAAAAAAGCAGATTGGATATAATCGTTTACAAATCTTTATATTCACAGGTAAATTATTGAATAACACTGTAAAAAGAAAGTGATTTTAGAGTTTATCAAGTGAAAATGTTTTATCTGAAATCATTATTCCTGAAGGAACTATCATTATCAAATATCGTCTAAAAGTATGGAATTATTAAAAGAAACTGATCCATTTGATTTTAATGAATCGAAAAATGAAAGAGATGAAGATTTTGTTCTAATTCGTTCATTTATTAAAGGCGATGAGACAATTTTTAGAACTTTAGTATTGAAGCATAAAGAAAAAGTTAGAAATTTAGTTTTTTTGACTTTAGGCGATGTTGAGTTTGTTGATGATATCTCTCAGGACGTATTTATAAGTGTTTATCATAAATTAAAAGAATTTCGGTTTGAATCGAAGTTTACAACCTGGCTTTACAGAATTACTGTAAATAAATGCAGGGACTATTTACGCAAAAAAAGAGTACGTAGCATTTTTGTTCCTATAAAAGATTCTGACACAGAATATGGCGAAAAACCTTTTTCTGAAAATGTTGATATTCCTAATTTGGTTAGAACAGCTATTGAAAAACTACCCGAGAAGTTACGGGTGCCGCTTGTTATGAGAGATATTGACGGATTTAGTTATAAAGAAATTGCTGATTCATTGGGTACGGAAGTTGGAACAATTAAGTCGCGTATTTTTAGAGCGCGTGAAAGTTTAAAAATAATTCTTGAACCATATCAAAAAGAATTGAAAGTATAGAAAAGATGGATGAACCTTCAAATAAAACCCCATCGACGGCAAACAGGATAAGAGCTTATTTACCATATGTTGTATTATTTATATTGACTGTTGGACTAATGGTTTTTTTCAAATACAATAAAAGAAACCTGGGCAGCATTATTAAATCCGGCACAAGTGATTTGTTATCGCTAGCGCAGAATTTAAAACCACTTATATTTCATACTGAAATTACCAATGAGGATGTTTTTAATTTTGCCCTATACCAGAGCCTGCCATTAGATAAAGAAAAAAACAAAGTATTACTTGTATCTACTAATGAACAGGGTAATAATATTTATGAAATTAAACCTGCCGAATACAATCCTTCCACCAATAATTATTCTACATTTGTAAAATTTTTAGATCTGAATAAAATTCAGAAAGATAAAGCGGATTCTTTATTGGATGGTTACAAAAAAGAAATTTATTCATCTGTCTTGGTTAATGATAAAAATATAATTGCCATAAATCCTAAACTTTCACAATTGCGTCAGGCAGTTCTTGCTGATATAGTCTCTTTTGCACAGAAAGTTGATGCAGCAAAGACTTACCAGCTTTTTGAAAATAAGTTGAAATTCAGCGGGGACGAGAGAATTACTGATTTGATTGCGTCCGCTAAAAATATCCCGCAAAGTGAATATATTCTAATTTCGCCTGATACTGTTGCACGTACTCATTTCACCTGGGATCGAGAAAAGTTTAATAAAAATTTGAATGAATTGGGAAAGAATAAAAATCTAACTTATACACCAATGATTAAAATGGATAATATTGATAGGAGTAGCGGAAATAGCTGGGGACGTGACGTTAATTCTCCCGAATCGGACTTTTCTTTTAAAATAGATTCAAATCAATTCAAGATTGAAATACCTCAAGAAGCAATTAATAATTTTACAGCGTCTTTTTCAGATAGTATTAGAATAAAACTAAACGAGGCGGCAAAAGAGATTAGAAATATATCAATTCCGATGCCCCCAAGTGCTAGGTCTGAACATGGAATTCCAAGAGTCCCCTCGACTCCGGGAACAAATAAATCGAGACATATGAAAATTGTTGATCCATATGAAATTGTAAGCAGCACAATGGAAATGTTATCTAAACAAAACTGGGGTGAGTGGGTTAAATATGGTCTTAAAATGGATTCTTTGCATAACAACTTTCCAAGAGATTCGGCGCAGCTGAAGAAACTTAAGGAATCACTTAATAAAATGAAGAAAAAGCTCCAGAGACTGCAATATTTTAATGAGGATTCTTCTAAGGCAAGATAATCCATTTCTATTTTGTAACAATGATTGTATAAAAGAGATTTAAGCAATGCGAAGACAAATTAACAGCTTAACAAAATCCCGGGGATTAGAGAATGCAATTCTCGTCTCAATCATTTTGTTCCTTTTTAATTTGATTTTTCCTTTGCATGAATCAGCTATTCTTTCAATTATTAATGAAGTCTTTGTATTCCTCACATTTTTTTTCTTATATAGTTATATACATCTTTTTTTGAGTTCAAAGGTTGATTCGCCTTTAACCCTTGTATTGAATGCGGGAATTCTTGCAGCTTTGATATTTTTTATTGTCTCAATAGCCAATGTAATTTTAGGCTCTGGAGACAACCGGAGTATAGGCTTTTTTGATTCTCTTTTTTCAGTTCTGATGGTTTTTGTTTTCATTGGTGCAATCGTTTATATCTTCTCAACATTCCGCGAACTATTTTTTTTAAGGCAGAAAAAAGACCCTAGTACTTACTTTAATACAATGCTCATTTTTTTTGCATTAAGTTTTTTCTCAAATATATTCCTTTTGTTTGATTCAACTCTTGATTACCCACGCGATGCATTTTATGTTGTCACAATTGTTCTTATCTGTTTGAATTCTGTCCGGGTTTCATGGATAGCGTTTCTGCCTAAAAAACAAAAATATTATTTACTTGTAATCGCCGTAGTGCTTTCAATTTTATTCGGCTTCGATTTTGCTTTAATAGGCGGAAATAATATTATTAGAAAAATGCTCTATGCATTTTCGCCCGGTGTTCACACAATGATTCATTTAGTGATGATTTACGGCTGTATTTATTTTGCGATAATATTTTTTACTACCCTGTTTCATTTGCCTACTGCGGAAGCATTTGATAGAAAAGCTGCTGAAGTTTCTTCACTTATGGATTTAACTAAATTAATTACCCAGGTGTTTGATTTTAAGGAATTAGGGGAAACTATTACAACTCTTACAACCCGTGTTTGTAATTCAGATTCTGCATGGCTTATAACAAAGAAGGATAATAATATCGAATTGAGCTCGGTTCACAACATCGGCTTTGTTGATGCCGATAGAATAACAAAAAGTATTTTTGGCTCAGGTGATACAGATTTTGAATCAATTGAAATTGTTCAATACGATTCAATTAATTCAAATACAAAACATATCGGGCAGAGTTTTAGATCTATTGCTGTTGCACCTTTAAAAGTGCATGGAAAGATAAATGGTTATTTGTTTGCTGCGCGAAACAGGGAAAATAATTTTGACCAGGATGAAAAAAAATCTGTTGAAGCATATGCAGATTATGCCGCTGTTGCACTTGAAAATGCAAAACTGATTGAAGAATCTATTGAAAAAGAACGTCTTGAAAAAGAATTAGATGTGGCAAGAGATATCCAGAATAAGATTCTTCCAAATAAAGTCCCGGTTTCAAAGCAATTGCAGGTATCTGCTTTATTCGTACCTGCTTTTGAAGTCGGGGGTGATTATTATGATTTTTTTGAACTTGATAACGACCGACTTGGTTTTGTTGTAGCAGACGTTTCCGGTAAAGGAATTAGTGCTGCATTCATTATGGCTGAAGTTAAAGGAATATTTGAATCACTCTCCAAAATTATATACAAGCCGAGAGAACTTCTAATTCAAGTCAATGACATATTGAAAAGCAGCCTTGACAAGAAAAATTTTGTTACTGCAATCTATGGCATAATAGACAGAAAGAATGGAATTTTAAATATTTCCAGGGCAGGGCACACACCGGTAATATTGTGCCGCGGAGATAAAATTGAGCATATGCAGCCGCCCGGAATAGGACTCGGACTTGATTATACTTCAGGGTTCTCTTCCTCATTAAAAGAATTGGAAATTAAATTAAAGAATAATGATATTGTAATTTGTTATTCTGATGGTATTCCGGAAGCTAAGAATCATCTTGAAGAAGATTTTGGTTATACAAAACTGGATGATATTATAATGGCAAACAGGGAAAAAGAATTAGATTTAATATCTAATGCAATAATGAAAGAATTAAGCCTGTTTTCCAAAAATCATTCTCAGCATGATGATATTACTTTGGTTATTTTTAAGTGGAAACAAAATACTTAATAAATGGAGATAATTAATGGCGGAATTCAATGTCAACTTACGGGGTGTCGGTCCTGTAAGTGTAATTGATGTGAAAGGGTATCTTGATGCCCACACAGCCCCGGAACTCGAAAATGTCTTCAACAAATTGCTTGATCAAAGGCAATATAAAGTTGTGGTTAATTTTGACGAGTTGAAATACATCAGCAGTGCCGGGTTAGGTGTTTTCATGGCTTACGTAGAAACTATGAGAGAGAATCAGGGAGATATTAAATTTTCCAACATGAAAGAAAATGTATATAACATTTTTGATCTATTGGGATTTCCAATTCTCTATGAATTTTTCAAAGAAGAAACTGAGGCTCTTCAAAAATTTAGTTCATGAAATCTAATTTGAATTCTTCAAACAAAATATTTGAGAAAGAGCTTCTCGTTAAAAGCACAACCGACAATCTTGCCAAGATTCGCGAATTCATTAAAGCAGCTGCTGCTGAAAGTGGATTCTCTGATGAAGTAGTTGGCAAAATAATACTTGCTGTTGACGAGGCATGTACTAACATTATTAAACACGCCTATAAATATTCTCCTGAAGGCAATATCTTTATTAAAATAAAATTAGAAAACGGAAAATTTACCATTTCTATAACCGATGAGGGTACTCACTTCGATCCTAACAGGGTACCGGAACCTAACTTAAGACAGTATTATCAGCAAAAACGTGTAGGAGGGCTTGGTATGTTCCTTATGAAAAAATTAATGGACGAAGTTAAATATTCTGCTCCTTCTGAAAATAAAAATCAAGTAGTGTTGATTAAATATCTTTCCAGCTAGGTATGATCAATTGGATAATAATGCTGCTCTCAGAAATTTTTCTGCACTTGTCGATTTCAGTAATCTGATCAATTCTAATCTTGATCTAACATTTACTCTCAATAATGTCTTGCTCACCTGCTTTGGAAAATTTCATACTACAAAGGGATTAATTGCCCTGCTGAATGAAGAAAATATTTTTGAGATAAAAGCTTCTAAAGGTATTTCAGCTTCTGTAATTGAAGATTTTCCTTTATTAGCTAACCATGATTATGAAACTAGCGGTAAGCTGTGTAACTACCTTGAAAAATATAATTTCCCAATTCTTCAGGATATAAAATCATCAGAGGGACTTAAAGGGATTATTATTCTAGGGCAGAGACTTACAAATAAGCCTTATGAAGAAGAAGATATAAATTTTTTAAAGACAATTTTGAATGTCGGCTCAACTGCAATAGAAAATTCTATAATGGTTGAAAAGCTGAAAAGAGTTAACCGCGATCTTGACGCTAAGGTTAACCAGTTGAGCTCGTTGTTCGACCTAAGCAAAGAATTCAGCGGAATCCTGCAAATTGAGATGGTAAGCAAAATGCTTGTGTATTCTTTGATAGGTCAGATGCTTGTCTCAAAATATGCTGTTATTTCATGTGCGGGAAAAGACATATCAATCCTAGAAAATCGCTTTGATCAAGAGCATCTAAAAGATGTGCTGCACGAATGCAGCTCAATCACCTTTGTGAAACCACTGACGCGTGATGAATTTATCAACGACTATAAACAATTTGCGGAACTTGGAATCGACCTGGTTGTGCCTATGCAAATTAAAGGTGAGACTAAAGGGTTAATTCTTCTAGGCAAGAGAAAAAATAATTTACAGTATACACAGTCGGATATTGAATTTGTTTCTTCTGTAGGAAGCCTGGCAATAATATCAATTGAAAATGCAAGGTTATTCAAAGAAACTTTAGGGAAGCAAATTCTTGAAAAAGATTTGGAAACTGCGCGCAACATTCAAAATAATCTTTTACCTAAATCAGTACCTACTTTATCCAGTTTTGAAATATCGGCTTTTAACAAATCTGCCAGAATGGTAGGCGGAGATTATTATGACATTGTGAAAATTGAAAAGGATAAAGTGTTATTTGCCATAGCAGATGTTTCCGGTAAAGGTGTGCCTGCTGCTTTGTTGATGGCTAACATTCAGGCGTTTTTAAAGTCAATTTGTAAAATGAAACTTGATCTTGCAGAAGCTACAAACTTAATGAACGACCTTGTTGCTGAAAATACAACAATGGGAAGTTTTATTACCTTTTTCTGGGGTATTCTAGATGACAGCAAAAAGGAACTTGCTTATGTAAATGCCGGGCACAACCCGCCTTTGTTAATTAGAAATGGAAAAATTACTAAATTAAAAAAGGGAGGGATGATACTTGGTGTTATGCAAACTGTAGTTCCATATATTTCTGAAACAGTCCAGCTTGAAAAAGATGATGCAATAATTCTTTTTACTGATGGTATTACAGAGGCAATGAATGATAAATGGGAAGAATATTCCGATGAACGGTTGGAAAAATTAGCTCTTGAAAAATATAATGAGAACTCGCATAATATTCTTTCACATATAAAATTCAGTGTTGAAGATTATACGCACGGCGCTGAGCAGTCTGATGATATAACTTGTTTGGTAATTAAGGTAAAGTAATAATGATAAATTCATTAAAAAAACTCTGGATTAAACATCATACAAAATTTATTCTGTTTACTACGATAATATTTTTTGTAATAGGTCTTATAAATTTCTACTTTATTTTTGAAGTTACTTCACAATCAAATGATGAATGTTTGTGGACTCCGCAAAAAGTTAGTAAAGACAGCACTCAGCTTGTATTTCAATTTGTAAAAGTGAATGGTGTAACATGGAACGCAGGAATCCGTAACGGCGATGAGCTGATTGCAATTGACGGTATTAGAACATATAATACCAATATAGCTACATTTGCACTTGATAAGGTATTATCTGGTGACTATGCAACATATACGGTTAAAAGTGGCAGTAAAATTTTTGAAACTAAAGTCCTTGTTAAGAAACTAATTAATTTTCCCGGGCTGGCTTTTGCGCTGCTTTCTTTTTTATGGTTGATTGTTGGGTTTATTGTAGTAATGGCAAAACCGGAAGGGAAAACGCAACTCCTTTTCTATAGGATAGGCATCACTGCGCTTCTTTATTCAATGTTTGACATGATTTACCGCGGACGTACTGTATCGAATCCTATTTTTACAAATATTGCGCTTCTTTTAACTATTGACACACTTTGGACTCTTGGGGGCTGTTTATTTGCTTTTTTGATTATTTGGTTTTTCTGCATCTTCCCTAAAGAAAATAAACTAATAAAAAAGGTCTGGTTCAGCCGCACTTTGTTTATTGCTCCCATTGTTATTTTTATTATTGCTACTGTTTTGAAATTCTTTATTGGCTACAGAGTTGGAGGCAACGAAGTATATAATCTCATTGCCAGCATAATTGGAGGTTTAGTTGTAGGTGGCTTTATAGCCGGTCTCGTTTTTCTTTTTTTCAATTATATAAAACTAAATAATAAAAGAGAACGCACCCCTATTTTTGTAATTTTGGTTGCCTATTTGATTGGCGCTGTTGCATTTATTTATACTGCAACCTTAGCATCTACGCTTGCGGGGGTAATATTTAACAATCCTGAATATTTTACACCAATTATTTTAATTGCTCTTTTACCCATTGCTTTCGGGTATTCGATATTCCGTTACTCTTTAATGGACGTTAGTGTGGTAGTAAAAAATACAATTGTATACGGCGCTGCAACTATTACACTTGCCGCTGTTTATTTTTTACTGATTTATGTGATAGGGCAAAGTGTAAGTTCAGCAATTGGTACCGAATACCAGGGGATAATTGCCGGGGTTGTTTTTGTAGTCTTTGCGATAGTGTTCCAATCAACTAAAGATAGATTCCAGAATTTCTTAACAGAAAAATTTTATCCTGAGCAGTTTAATTTTGAAAAAGCATTATTGGGGTTCAGCGCGGAGATTGCCGGAATTGTCGGTAGAGAAAATATTTACGATTCAATTCAAAAATTATTTGTACAATCCTTGAGAATAAAAACATTTGGACTTCTTCAGAAAAACGAAAATGGCATTTTTGAACTTGCCCGTTATCAGGGAATTAATAACCTGAAACTGAATATAAAAGACGAAAATCCTATTATAGAAAATTACTGCCTGCAATGCATGTTGGTGGGAAAGAAACAAGTAATTGAAAGACAGGATTTTAACGAAGTATTAGGCGATTCGGCAAATCAATTTTTAGCTGAAGAGATCTATACAATTGTTCCTTTATTTATTAAGTCAAATTTGGTAGGACTATTATTGTTTGGTCTAAAACAGTCCGGTTCACAGTTCACGGGAAAGGATTTGGATTTGCTTCTTTCTGCAGCCCTGCAAGCTGCAGTATCTATTGAGAATGCAAGATTATATGAATCGGAAGCTGAGAAACAGAAACTTGAACGCGATCTGGAAAATGCAAGAAAAATTCAGGAAACATTACTGCCCAAAGTTTTTCCAAGTATTTATAGACTTGATATTGCAGGTAAGATGATCCCGGCAATGCATGTAGGCGGAGACTACTTTGACTTGATAAAAATTTCTGATAAAAAATTATTTGTTGTTGTTGGCGATGTTTCCGGCAAAGGATTAAGCGCTTCGTTTTATATGTCTAAACTGCAAACTATGATACGCTTATACTGTACCGAAGGTAAATCACCGCGTGACGTGCTTGTTGAAGTAAACAAAAATATTTTTGAGAATATAGAAAGAAGCTGGTTTATAACAGTTTCTCTAGCATTGTTTGATATTGAACAAGAGACTGTATCATTCTGCCGCGCCGGGCACGTACCTCTCTTAAAAGTTAACGGGCAAAAGTTTGATGAAATTCAGCCGTCAGGTATGGGCGTTGGTTTGGATAAAGGCGAAATATTCGATCCTTCTCTTGAGATTGTTACTATTCCTTTAAAACCCGGTGATCTATTTTACTTCTATTCAGACGGCGTTACTGAAATGATGAATGGCAGCAATGAATTATTTGGTATAGAAAGAGTTCAGGAATTACTGATTGCCAATTCAGAAAAAGATAGTTCTGATATTCAATCAATCCTTCTGCAGAATTTAAATGATTTCCGAGGTAAAACACCCCAGTATGATGATATAACCTCTCTTATTATTAAAGTGAAATAAAATATTGCCTTTGGGTCAGTAACTATTGTCATCTCTTGTTCTTTATTAACTAAAAATAAACAAACTATATCTGATTCCGCTTACAGTCTTATTTGTTAATGTTATAAATTAAAAATTGTGTTAAATTATTATAAGAATTTTCAAATATCTATATGGATGTATATGGACGGGCTTTCAGAAAGTGGATCACGGTTAAAAGAATATTGCCCGTAAGCTTTTACTGAAAAGAAAGGAGAATAATGATGAAAGGTATAAAAGACACTTCCAGTGAAACCTACAGACAGCTTATGGGGAATGGTCTTACATATATTGTACCTAAATTTCAAAGAGACTACACCTGGGAAAATGAACAATGGGATGATTTATGGCAAGATATTATAGCATTAAATAAGAATGATGAAGTAGAACATTATATGGGTTATCTTGTCCTTCAGACTGATGATAACAAATCGTTTGTTGTAATTGATGGACAACAAAGACTTACAACGCTCAGTATTATTGTTTTAGTTGTTCTAAAAGGATTAAAGAAATTAGAAGAACAAGAAATAGAACCTGAGAATAATAAAAAACGAAGAGAGACTTTACATAACAGCTACATCGGTTATTTGAACCCTGTAACATTGATAGCTGAAAATAAATTAAAACTGAACAGAAATAATGATGAGTTCTATAGACAATATTTAACGCCACTACAAAATCTTCCGCAGAGAGGTTTGAATTCTTCAGAAAAATTAATGAGAAACTGTTTTCAATGGTTTGAGGAAAATATATTTAATTTTTGTAAGGACGGAGAAACATTAGCGAAATTTATTGATAAACTTGTAGATAAAATATTTTTTACTGTTATTAAAGTTTCTGATGAATTAAATGCATTTACTGTATTTGAGACTTTAAATGCAAGAGGGGTTAGATTATCTTCGGCTGATTTATTAAAGAATTATTTATTCTCAGTTGTAGACAGTGAAGGACATCATAAAAATGAAATTGATGAGTTAGAACTATTATGGAGTAAAGTTATTTCAAAACTGGGGGATGAGAAATTTCCTGAATTCTTAAGATTTTATTGGAATAGTAAGAATAAAACAACAAGACATAATGAACTATTTAAAACGATCAAAAAAAATATCAAAAGTAAAAAGATGGCATTTGAATTAATAAGAAATCTTAATGAAAAAGCAGATTTGTACAAAGCGCTTTTAAATTCAGATGATGAATTATGGAATGCAAAACAAGATATTAAAAAATATTTAAAAGAANNATTAAAATATTTCAGTATAAAGCAACCCATTTCCTTATTACTTACTTCATATGAAATACTTAATTTGGCCTCATTTACAGAGTTGTTAAAAATATGTTCTATAATATCATTTAGATATAATGTAATTGGGGGATTAAATCCTAATGATCAAGAAACAGTATATAATTCTATTACTCTAAAAATATTGGAAGAAAAAAGATATTCTAAAAATGATTTTAAAAAAATATATCCTTCTGATGAATCGTTTGAATCGGCGTTCTCTAATAAGGCATTTAAATTAAGTACCCGTAACCATTCAATAGTTCGTTACATATTAGGTAAAATAGAAAGTAATATTTTTCATAACGAGATTGATTATTCAAGTGAAAAATATTCTATTGAACATATATTACCAGAAAGTCCGGGTGAAGGTTGGGATAATGTACCAAATGATTCATTGGAGAGATCGGTTTATAGGTTAGGCAACCTAAGCCTTTTAGAAAAAGGATTAAATAATAAATGTGGTAATAAATCTTTTGAAGAAAAGAAAGGATATTATAAGAAAAGCTCAGTAGGAATTATGAAATTGATATCCGAAGAATACAATGAATGGAATGAGGAGAAAATAATTCAACATCAGAGTTGGATGGCAAAACAGGCTAAAAGCATTTGGAAAATCAGTTAACAGTTATGGAACTAAACTATTATTTTTATAACTAAATCTCTGAATAAATAATACTTCATTGGCTTCAGGACTTCTCCCGAAAGGTTCAATTCTCCATTCTCCATTCTGTGTCTTTGAGGCATCCAGAATAGTCGTTTAGAGAATTCTTGACACCGAATTAATAAACTTGATTTTTTTATAATATTTCCCATATTTGCATATGGTTGTATAAGGTTGTCTAACATATTTGGGACTTCATATGGAAAAATTTTATAATATAAGCGAAGCGGCTAAAATTTTAGGTGTAAATAAGGAAACATTAAGACGATGGGATAGAAGCGGGAAATTCAATTCGACCAGACATCCTATAAATAAATATCGAGTATATCCTTCATCAAAAGTTAACCAACTTGTAAAAGAACTTCAGCTTGAATTTTATACTGAAACGAAAGCAAAAAAACTGCCTAAACCAATTTATAACAATGATTTTGGTTCACTTTACAACATTGATGCTATACAATTTTTAAAATCATTGGAAAGTGAATCAGTGGATTTAATTTTTGCGGACCCTCCTTACAATATTAAAAAAGCTGAATGGGATACATTCCAATCGCAGAAACAATATGTAGAATGGAGTAACCTTTGGATTCAAGAAGCTCAAAGAGTTTTAAAATCTCATGGTTCACTCTATGTTTGTGGATTCTCTGAAATTCTTGCTGATGTGAAATGGGCAGCTAGCTATTTGTTTGCTGGTTGCAAATGGCTAATATGGCATTATAGAAACAAAGCTAATCTTGGCAACGATTGGGGAAGATCACATGAAAGCATACTTCATTTTAGAAAAAGTAAAAATTATATTTTCAATATTGATGAAGCAAGAATACCTTACAACGCACATACATTGAAATATCCAACAAGACCACAGGCTGAAACCTCTCAATATAATAATGGAAATGGTAAAGAATATATTTGGGAACCAAATCCTTTGGGCGCAAAACCGAAAGACGTTTTTGAAATTCCAACTTTATCGAATGGCTCATGGGAAAAAACTGAACATCAAACACAAAAACCAATTGAGTTAGTAAAAAAAATTATTCTTGCTTCATCGAATCCAGGACACCTTGTTGTAGACCCCTTTGGAGGTTCAGGAACTACTTACGCTGTGGCAGAAGCATTCAACAGAAAATGGTTAGGAACCGAAAACAACCTTGAATATTGTCAAATTATCATAGAACGAATGTCAAATAAAGAGCATATTTCAAGAATTGCTTCTGGTAAAGATGAAATTGAAGCCTTTCAGAGAAGACAAAAATTAAGGATTTAACATTTTCCAAACGTCACTCAAAATAAATTTTGAAAATGGAAAAATATATTGATTAAATGGACGCTGTAATGCTTTGGATGGTATATCGAGATAATAGTAGCCTTCTAATTGAGCTAAAAAACGAGTGTAAACCATAAATAGATTTGAAACAAAGGTATAGCTAATTTTAATTTCGTCAGTATCTTCTTTCCGTTGAATATCATTCTGTGAAATACCAACAACACGAACAGAATGCCCGACAAATCTTTCCATAAGAACTTTATCAATAAATATTTTTGGCATTCGGTCTTTTGTTGTTGTTTTGAGAGAAACAACTATTTCATTTGGGTTTATACTAGTTGCATCTGACTTAACGTTTTCAAAAGGGGAAATTATAACATCAGTCTCACAACGATAATATTTATTACCTTCGTCCGTTTCATAAGGAATGCTTAGAACAACTTTTTTCATTGAGATTTCTAAAGAAATAAACAAAGTTCTGATTAATTCTTCAAATCTATTCCCGACGTGTTTTCTTGCACTATTAGCTTGTACCATTAAATCAAGACCAATCCCCATAGCTTGTTGAATTGTATAGACAACGCTATCAACCAAATGATATTCGCCTTCATTAAATTTTCTTTCTTCATTTTTCAAACGATTAAGAATTTCTTCAAAACTGTCATACTTATCATTGAATAGATTAGCATTACGAATAAATAAGTCGTTTCTGAATGGTCGAATAGATTTTCTTGTCCCGGCAATATTTGAAGAACATATTTGATAATCGTGGTATTCTGTTTCTTCATTCAATACATCTGGAATATAATTTAATACGCGTGCAGTAATGTCTCTGAACTGTCTTATATCACTTTTTGTTTTCTGTAAATCCTCAGACAATGAACTCATTAATACTCCAACAATTTTACCAAAATTACTAAATTAGCCAGTATAATGGTATTCCCGATAACTGACAACCCTGAACTGTAATACCAATCAGTAATTATTTCTATGTCGTCATCCCGAATTCCGTAATGTGGGAGTGGGGAAGTTATTGATTCAACTTTGTGTCTTTGTGTCTTAGTGGCATCCCGGAATAATCATTACAGGAAGTCCGTCTGTGGCGTCAGGACTTCTCCCGAAGGGATCCCTTTAGTCAAAAGTATATTTTTATTCAGCATTACAATCGCATCAAATCTATCCTTCCAAACTTTAAACTTTTGACCTTTTTTTCTGAATATTGAGAGTGTTCCTTTCCCAAAAAACTCCGTTAACGTAACCTTGAATTGAATTATCCTTTTCTGCGTTAATTATTCTTTTTTCTGCCCATATAGCATATTCTTCATTCATTTCAATACCGATAAAATGTCTCCCAAGCTTCTTCGCTACAACTGAAGTAGTTCCAGAACCCAAGAATGGATCGAAAACAATTCCTTCTTTTGGACAACTTGCTAAAATAAATTTCGCAATTAACTTTTCGGGTTTTTGTGTGGGGTGATCAGTATTTTCAGGCATAGACCAATAAGGGATACTAATATCATCCCAAAAATTTGACGGATAAGTAATTCTAAAATTTCCATCTTCTGTCTCTTCCCAGTCTTTTGGTTGACCATCAACTTTATAAGGGGCAATTACTTTTCTTTTGATTTTCACGGAATCTACATCGAAGAAATAATCTTTTGCATTATTTACTCCAAACCATACGTCTTCCATTCCATTTTTCCAGTTCGATTGAGCGCCCCTTCCTTTTTCTCTTTGCCAAGTTATTCTATTAATAACAGTCAAATTCTCTTCCATCACTTGCTGAAGTGATGAAGTACATTTCCAATCACCACATAGATATAATGAACCATTAGGTTTTAGAATTGATACTACCTTTGGGAACCAAGATCTAAGATATTCTAAATAATCATTATTACTCAGAGACTTAAATTTATAACCGTTGAAATCCTTGGATAAATTGTAGGGCGGATCAATAATAATTAAATCAGCAATTTGTTTGGGAATTTTATCAATTATTTCCAATAAATCACCGAGAATAGTTTTATCCAGAATATCATTTTTGTCAATTGACGAATAGTTGGATAATCTTAATAATTTATTAGAAATATTATCCTTTTCAGAATCAGTTACTGTTAAAGTTCTATTTCTCCCGGCTCTAATTTTATCAGGCATGTACTTCCTTTTAGTTTTGGCTTTTATATAAATCAAACCACTGTATTTAAAAACTAATCAATTACGAAAGACTTTTCATCATTAATTTAGGAAATTAGTATAAATTAAAAATAAGCATATAATGGTATTGCCTCTTACCGGCTGCCAAGAACCGCAAAGTCAATTAACCGCAATTTCTGTATCGTCATCCCGAATTCCGTAGTGCGGGAGTGGGGAAATTCCTGCCAACGGCCGGCAAGCTTGATTCCGGATTAATAAGAAAATCTCTAATGCATTTCAAATTGATGGGTAAAACTCAATTATTTTTTATGGGATCTCATTTTTTTGCTCCTTGCGTAGTCCCTTGAAAGTAATAAGCACTTCAATACATTCAGCCCTGATGCCTTTGCTAATATCATCGATATAAATAATTTGTGAAAAGAGACCGCTTGCTTCGAAGATATGTTGACAGACATCGAAGCCCCAGTCAACTGTTACTAACGATCTTCCGTCTCCGATTGGATTTCCATGGTAGACTGGAGGTTCAATATATTCTATTTCATTATTAACAATTCTTGCCCGTAGTTTCGATGGTTTGTTTTTGTTTACAAGCGGAACTGTACAGATATGCATACCTCCATTTTTTAAGGTGCGGGCAATTTCACTAAACACTTTTGAGGGGTGAAATATATGTTCAAGTACGTCTTGTGTAACATGCAGATCAATTGACCTATCAGGAAATGAAAGTTCTTCCAGATTTTCACATTGTACTCCCTCGATCATAGCGCCTGATTCGTAGCCGGGAAGATATTGTGACGGATAATAGTGAGAGCATTCATTGGCTAGCCTCTGACTGGCACCTCCCGTGCCGGGTGATGACTCGTGGATTATCAAATTCCGCCAGTTTGGTAAATAAGTTTCTATGACATACATCAAGGCTCGCTGACGGGGGATACTTCCGCAATTTGAACAAAAGAAATTATCTCGAAGCCAGGTATTGTAAGCAACGAATTCAACATCCTTATCACACGTTGTGCAATGTCCTGAACTTTTTAAAACCGGTTCATCCATTCTATTTTCCCCTGTACAAAATAATTAATGAAATATTTTTCTGTGGCGTCATCCCGAATCACGTAGTACAGGATTCAGGAAGCCCTTGACTCTGGATTAATAATCCGATTATTTATTTAGCATCTTTTTTATAAGATCTACCTGGTCTTTACCTGATATATTCTTCGGATTTTTTTCAACAGAGTGCAAATAGTTATCAAGAGCTAACTCGTATTGCTGATTTTTGAAATATGCTTCTGCTAATTTATGATAATCCTGCCAGTCATTTGGATAAATATCGCCCATCAGTTTTAAAAATAAAATTGCCCGGAGATAATTTACCTTTTCTGTAAGGTAAAATTCAGCGTTCTTTGATATTTTATAGTAAAAAGGATAACTATCAATAAATGAATTAGCAATATCTTTTTTGAGAGTGTTATAACTTTCATTGACATTGGTTATTGAAGAATCGCCTAATTGTTTTATCTGTGTTACTATCCTGTTATACTCATTAAAATATCTTTTTCCTTTTATATTATTAGGGAATAGTTCAGGTATATTCAATACTCTATCTCCCTTTTTTAGCTCTTCTTTTAAATTAAATACTACCTCTGTATCATAATCATAAAAATGATATAAATGAACTATACCGTTATTCAAATCATACACTGTACTGTATAATGTACCTCCCCACTTTGTTTCTTGATGAATACTATCCATAACCATTTTAATAAAATTTACGGACGCATCATAAGAATTGTCTAATATACGTTTAGCTTTATCAAGCCTCCAGCATTTTTTATTTTCATAAGGGCGTACATTTGTTTGAACGAAATAATTATTATTTCCTATAATTAAACTATCACCATCAACATAAAGGTACTTACCTGTCTTATCTACATATCTTAAAACAGCTGATGACAAAAAAGAAATATTATACTTACTTAGCAAGAATTTAACTTGCTCTACTGTTTCGCATTCCCGCATTATTTTCTTTTGCAAATCCAAGGACAACATTTTTAATTTACCCACTGTATCAATAACTGCTCTGTTAGATTGAGTAAAACCGTCATAAACCAGACCCGCTTCATTCATCCCGCCTTGAGGGAAAAGATTATCGAAACCAACGTATAGCACTCCGTAATTTCCATTTTTACCAGTCTCGAACCATATCCTTGTATTTGGATTGGATTGATCTTCGTTGTTTCCAACTATCGTTATTCCCTTTTTTGTAACCTTAACCATACTGCAGCTAAAACTATCATTGGTAATGAAAATTGTAATGGTTAATAAGAAAATTAAAATCGTTGAATATTTTCCGCTTTTAGACATAGTATTAATCCCAAAATATTTTATTTGTAAAATCTATAGAATATACTCCAGATTTATATCTGGTCTTAATTGTTTTATTAAATAAAATTGTCTCCTCATTTGATGTTATAAATGCAAATAAAGTTCTATATTTTTTGTGATGTTATGATTTAGCTCCTTGACGCAACTTTGTGTCTTGGTGTCTTAGTGGCATCCCGAAATAATTATTATGGGGGACCCGAAGCGCTGTATTAAACCACCTTCTTGTATTTTCATCCTGTATACTTTATGCAATAAAAAAACTTCTTCAATTATATATAAACAATTATGAACTAATAATACTTAAAGTATTGTTTAAAAAGTACACTTCAAATTTAATCAAAAGAAAGGAACAAGTATGAAGCACGTACCAAAATTCCTATTGCTGTTACTTATTGCTGTTTGTTTTATTTTTGCCTCAAAACCTGAGAAACTAAATCGTGTTCCAAGTAGTTACTCAGACGTGCAGGTTTCCCTGCAATCAAATTATTATGGGTTAGTTCATCTTGCATTAGCCGCAGCGGCTTATATTGATGGGGGCGATACGTCAAAAATGGCTCTCGATTTCAAGAACAAAATTGATTCTTTGGCAGTGCTGCCAAATCCACAGAACGGTGCAATTTTAGACAGTGCATCATGGCATCTTGAATGGGGTCCGGCATTTTCTGCTCAAAATGCAAATCTTGTTTATGTTGCTACCTGCGGACCTATTAATAACCCCTACCTTCGTGTTATAAGTTTACGCGGAACAGATACCAGCGCTGATACCCTTGGTATATTGAAACAATTGGAAGAAGATTTCAGAGCATTTGGTCAGAAGGATTGGTTTAAATATCTTAATTCATTACCAAAGAATCAAAATCCATACAATCAGAAAGTTGCATCAAAGCAGACTGCATTAGTTGCTAACGGTACTTTGGAGGGTCTTACAAAAATTCTTTCATTGGTACCAAAAAGCAATGCTGCAAGTCCGGGAACAACATTGATACAGCATCTTTACAAAGTACAACCAAAATTAACAGTGCCTCTTGTGGTTACCGGTCACAGCTTAGGAGCCGCACTTGCACAAGCCGTTTCATCTTACCTTGCATGGCAGATGGCAGGTGCGTTCACTTCTGCAAATCAAACTGCCTGCGGGTTGATTTTCCCAAATGTATTTGCACCGCCAACTATTGGTGATACAACATTTGTAAGACTTTACGATACTATTTTCCCATACAATTATTTTTATTACAACAATTCAGACATTGTTCCTTATGGATTCGTAAACGTAAAGGGTGTTGAAGCTCTTTGGGGAACTTACACGGATTCAGTCACAACAGGTAAAGGTGCGCCATGCCCTGGTAAGTTGGTAAACCTTGTTAATTTACTCGCTCCACAAGTACCTAATTATGCACGTCCATCCAACAATCAATATGGATTTACGGCTAGTTATTTAGGTGATACAACAGCAATGAATAAATTTCTTGCTAATGTATTTCCTTCAAAGGAAAAACAAATTAATCCAACATCATGGTTAGCTCAGCTTATTTGGCAGCATTTTCCGCCATGTTATTACCATTATATAAGCAAGATAAGCGGCGTTAATAGTTATCCACCTTTCATACAATGATAGTAACTCTTAAAAAGATGAGCTGTCACATTAAACAAAAAACCCTGAACGATCTTCAGGGTTTTTCTTAATGTTTCATGACTATATCACGCGGCTAATGAAAAATGTATTTAATTTTATTTAATAAATCCCAATTCTAAGCAAATAATTAATTCCTATTGTTTTCACTTTTTCTCCTGATCATTACTTTTATTCAGTATAACAAAAAAAAATTAAATGAGATTTTGAACTTTAATGATTATTCATCGTTTCTACTTAATAGAGTTTATTTCAAATGCTTTTCTGATAGAATGAAGAAACAAAAAAAATAGTGCAGTAATGACTTTTCAGCCGAAAAACTTAGAATTAAAAATCCGCCTTAGAAATACTGTCAAATATGTTGATTAATATCAAGATAAGTAGTCAAAGTGGATTGTGGTAGTTGTAACTGATTATATAGAAGCTTATAATACCGATGTGCGCTTTGAAGGATGTGATGATTTTATTATTTATTCTTGGAAATTTAAAAGAATTTAAAAAAAATAATTGAAGTAGAGCTAAATTATTTGTTGAAGAATAGCTCAAATTTATAAGATGGGGTTAATATATAGTGGCACAGTTACAAATGAAACATTTTTTTTCTAGTTTGAACTTTAAATGGGGAAAAACACCGGGGGTTTTATTCTTAATAATTATCCTTTTTTCAGTCAGTATATTATTTCTTGGGTATTTCTACTATTCCAATCAAGTTAAAGTTATTAAAGAACAGAAACAATCCGAATTAACTTCAATTTCTAAATTGAAAATAAATCAAATTCTTAGATGGAAAAAAGAAAGACTAGGGGATGCTGCAATAATTTATAACAACCAGGACCTAATTAAGAATATTGCTAACTGGTTTAATAACAAAAGTAGTTTAGAAGAAAGAAAAAACATTTCCCTTTGGGAAAATACTCTTAAGACAACGTATGAATATTATAACATCATTTATTTTGATAAAGATTATAAGCAGCATCTGAGACCTGGTGAAAAAAAATCTGATTATAGCCAAGTTCTGGAAATGGGGAAAAAAGCAATTCAATCTAAAAATATGATTTTTTCTGATTTTCTTATACAGGAAAATGAAAACATTATTCACCTCGATTTGATAATCCCTATTTACTTAAAAAATGATAAAGATATTTCTAATGTGGGGTTTTTAGTATTGCAAATTGATCCTCAGTTATATTTATATGACCTGATTCAGTCATGGCCTACAAATAGTAAAACTTCAGAAACTTTATTAATTCGTAAAGAGGGCGATTCAGTACTGTTCTTGAATAAACTGCGTTTTAAGGAAGATGCAGCACTTAATTTCAAGATTCCATTAGATAAACAGGAAATACCGGCAGTTCAGGGTGGTCTGGGCTATGAAGGAATTTTTGAAGGGGTGGATTACAGAAATGTTAAAACTTTATCATATATCAAAAGAATTGATGGTACAACCTGGATTATGATTGCAAAGGTTGACCGGGACGAGATATATGAGCCAATAAAGGAAAAAGCTCTCCAGACAGGATTAATTACTGTCATTTTGGTTTTATTAGTGGCTGTTGGAATTTATGCTTTATGGAAAAGTCAAAAACTAGAGAACTTAAATAAACTGCGTGCTGCTGAATTGGAACGTTTAGCACTGACGAAGCACTATGAATATTTAGTTAATTATGCCAACGATATAATATTATTGGCAGATGAAAACTTAAATATAGTTGAAGCTAACGAAAGAGCAATACAGCATTATGGATACAGTAAAGAGGAATTATTAAATAAATCATTTTGGGACATTAGGTCACCCGAAGAAAGGGCATTGTTACTATCACATATCGAACAAGTTGAAGCAGCCGGAGGGCAAATATTTGAAACAATTCACATAAAAAAAGACGGTATAAAATTTCCTGCTGAAATTAATTTACATGTTATAAGTATTGAAGGGAAAAAATATTTTCAGGATATAATAAGAGATATCACCGAAAGAAAAGCAGCACTATTTGCACTAGAACAAAGTGAAAAACATTTTCACTCTCTTTTCGAAAATATGCTGAACGGATATGCTTATTGTAAAATGATTTTTAATGACAATAATGACCCGCAGGATTTTATATACCTGGATGCAAATAAATCTTTTGAGAGATTAACAGGTTTGAAAGAAGTTAAAGGGAAAAAAGTTTCAGAAGTAATACCTGGTATTCGTCAAACGGACCCCGGATTGTTTGAAAGATATGGAAGAGTATCCTTATCAGGAATACCGGAAGTGTTTGAGATAAATGTTGAAGCATTAAATATGTGGTTTTCTATTTCTGTTTACAGTCCACTAAAAGAATATTTTGTAGCAGTATTTGATGTAATAACAGAACGGAAAAATGCAGATATAGCTTTACGGGCTTCTGAAGCGCTATATCATTCTCTTGTTGAGAATATTCCGGCCAGCATATTCAGGAAAAACAGGGAGGGCTGTTATGAATTTGTTAATTCAAGATTTTGTCAGCTCAAAGATTTGAAAGAAGATGAAATTATAGGCAAGACTCCAATTGAGTTATCAGAATACGAAGCAGCAAAAGAAGCCGGGGGTAAATTTCAATCTGAATCGGGGTTAAGACAGCAAACTATAGTGCATGGTTCCGAACATCATGAACTGATAATGAAAACGGGACAACATATTGAATTGGAAGAAGTTTATCCTCAGCCTGATGGTACTATTAAATATTACCATGTTATTAAAGCTCCCATAATTTCTCATGCTGGAGAAATTATTGGTTCACAGGGAATCCAATTTGATGTTACTGACCGTAAAATGGCACAACGGGAAATCGAAAAATTAAATTCCGAACTGGAAGATAGAATTAAACAAAGAACAATACAGTTAGAAACATCTAATAAAGAACTGGAAGCTTTTTCATATTCAGTCTCACATGATTTACGTGCACCTCTAAGAGCTTTAGATGGATTTGCAAAAATTCTTTTGGAGGATTACAGCCACAAACTTGATGCTGAGGGACAAAGATTATGTAATATAATTATTTCAAATGCAAAGAAAATGGGGCAGTTGATTGACGACCTTTTAGCATTTTCACGCATTGGCAGGCAGGGAATTAGCCAGTCTTCAATTGATATGAACGCAATTGTAAACGAGGTATTTCAGGAACTTATTACAGATAAGATTAAGGACCAGATTGAATTTACTGTACAACCTCTCCCTGAATCATATGGCGATCTTTCAATGATGAGGCAGGTTTGGAGAAATTTAATAGGTAATGCAATCAAATTCTCAAGCACAAGATCAAAATCAATTATTGAAGTTGGTGCACTAAGTTATGATGATGAAAAAAACATTGTCTACTATGTAAGAGATAATGGTGTTGGCTTCAATATGCAATATGCCGATAAACTATTTGGTGTATTTCAACGGCTTCACAGAGTAAACGAATTTGAAGGTACAGGTGTTGGTTTGGCTATTGTTCAAAGAATTATTCACAGGCACGGGGGGCAAATTTGGGCAGAAAGCGAGGAAAATAAAGGTGCGACATTTTATTTTAATATAAATAGATTAAGGAGTGAATCATGAACACGGAAGAACTTAACATTGTAGATATACTCTTAATTGAGGATAACCCCAACGATGTTGAGCTAACATTGAGGGCATTAAAAAAAGTAAATATTCTTAATAAAATTCATGTACTTAGTGATGGAGCTGAAGCTTTAGATTTCTTTTTCCGCAAAGGAAAATATTCTAATAGAAATTCTAAAAATGAACCTAAAGTTATCATTCTGGATTTGAAACTTCCTAAGGTTAACGGACTGGAAATATTACGCAATTTAAAGGGAGACGAGAATCTTAAAACTATACCTGTTGTTGTTCTTACTTCTTCAAGAGAAGAACAGGATGTTGTGGAAAGTTATAAACTTGGGGTTAACAGCTATATTGTAAAGCCGGTTGATTTTGAAAAATTTATTGAAGCAGTAAAGGAACTCGGATTTTACTGGCTACTGCTGAATCAACCGCCAAAATAATTTTGAATGGAGAATAATATGAAAGATGTACTTAGAATTTTAATGGTGGAGGATATTCTTAGCGACGCTGACCTGATTAAATATGAATTAAAGAAAGGCGGGATCCAGTTTATAGACAGCTGTGTTGATACAAAGGAAAACTTTATTAATGCCCTTCAAAATTTTAAACCTGATATTATTCTCTCTGATTATTCTTTACCTAACTTTAACGGTATGCAGGCTCTATTAATTAAAGAAGAATTAGCTCCTTCAATTTCTTTTATCCTCATTACCGGCACTTTAAATGAAGAAACTGCTGTTGAAATTATAAAAGCCGGTGCAGATGATTATATTATAAAGGAGCATCTTGCGCGCTTATGTTCCGCAATTAGAACATCAATTGAAAAAAAGGAATTAGTAAGATCGAAAATTAAAGCTGAGAAGGATTTAATAGAAAGCGAAGAGCGCCTGAGAATAGCTATGGAAGTAACAGGTACAGGGGTATGGGATTGGGATTTGGAGAATGATAAGTGGTTTGCATCGTCTATGTATTATACAATGCTAGGATATGAACCAGTTGAAGCAGAGGCAGATAGATCATTTTGGCTTAATCTTGCACACCCTGATGACATTGAATTGATAAAACAAAAAATAAAAAGTGTTCTTGAGGGAGAAACTTCCGAATATAAATATGAAGCCAGAATTAAACATGCTGATGGAACTTACCGATGGCAAAGAGTTGAAGGATTTGTTGTTAGGCGTAATAATGAAGGAAAAGCCACCAGGATGCTGGGTACCAGGGCAGATATTACCTATCGAAAGCAAGTTGAAGAAAAGTTACTTCAGGAGCAATACCTGACACGCTCTCTTTTAGATAATACACCGGACAGAATATATTTCAAAGATGCTGAGAACCGTTTTATTATGATGAATAAATCGTTAGCAGGACGAATGAACCTGGCTAATCCTGCCGAAGCAGTTGGTAAAACAGATTTTGATTTCTTTACTGAAGAACATGCAAAACAGGCTTATGAAGATGAACAAAAAATTATTAGAACCGGGTTACCTTTAATAAATATTGAAGAAAAAGAGACTTGGAACGATGGCAGCATTACCTGGGCATCTACTTCAAAATTTCCACTGTATGATAAAAATGCAAAAATAGTTGGTACAATGGGAATATCGAGGGATGTATCGGAAAGAAAGCAATATGAAGATTCACTTAGAGAAAGCAACGAATTTAATTCATCTTTGATTAAAACAATTCCCTTCGGAATCGATATAGTAGATGAGAATGGTAAGATACTTTTTATGAGTGAGCAGTTCAGATTAATGTTTGAGGGGGAAGTGATTGGAAAATATTGCTGGCTATTGTATAGAGATAATAAAACTCAATGTGAAGATTGTCCTTTAAAATTTGAAATAAAAGAAGGGGAATCCTCTGTTACAGAAACTGAAAATGTTCTAAACGGCCGTATTTTCCAAATAAGCCACACTGGTATGATCTACAAGGGCAAAAAAGCAATACTTGAGATTTTTCAAGATATAACAAATAGAAGAAAAAGTGATGAAAAAATTCATATGCTGGCAAATGCTTTAAAAAGTATAAGTGAGTGCGTCACAATAACTGATGTAAATGATGTTATATTTTACGTTAACGAATCTTTCCTTAATACTTACGGTTATAGTGAAAAGGAAGTTATTGGAAAACATATTGATTTATTGCGCCCTCAAAATATACCTGCAGCAAGTGTTAAAGAAATTCTTCCGCAAACAATAGCCGGAGGCTGGAGAGGGGAATTAATTAATAAAACAAAAGATGGCACTCTATTTCCTGTACTTCTATCCACTTCAGTGGTTAAAGATGAAAATGAAAAACCAATTGCACTTATTGGCGTGGCAATTGATATTACTGAATTAAAAAAAGCAACGGAAGAATTAATACTTGCTAAAGAAAGAGCGGAACAATCAGATAAACTTAAATCAGAATTTTTAGCACAGATTTCGCATGAAATAAGGTCTCCGCTAAACGTAACATTAAATTTCGCAAATATTATTCGTGAAGAACTTGGTACAAACATTACCCCTGCCCTGATGAATTATTTTGATGGAATTGAATCAACCGGGCATAGATTAATCAGAACAGTTGATTTGATAATTAATATGTCGAAGATACAGATTGGAGATTACAAACCAATTTGGGCCAATTTTGACTTAGTAAGGGATATTATTGAACAATTGGAAATCGAATATTCGGCAAGCGCAAAAATGAAAAACCTGCTGTTTACGATATCGAATAAAGTCGGTAAAGCAAATTTATATGCAGATAAATTCAGCCCAGATTTGTCATTGGAACAAC
>PMDS01000083.1 GCA_003155655.1 Melioribacter sp. | reverse complement strand
TTTTAAAAACCGGGAAATCTTGAACGAAGAAATAAAACTTCCAATGAAGCCTAAAGAGACCCCAATAACTGGAATAATTAAATTGAAAATACTTAATTCGTTAATAAATTTATCTCCAATATAAAGTTTTGCAGCCAATACAACAAACAGATTAAATAAAATCAAACAAATACAGGAGGCAATAAATCCAATAAACACACCATTAAAAATTATAGGTATTTTCATCGTCTTTATCTCTGCTCCTACCAATTTCATTGTAGAATACAGATCACTATTTGAAAACAATTGAATTTTATTGTTACTATAAACAAGATAAATTGAAAGAAGAATTAAAACAACAGACAAAATATATATAATAAATTCAAAAGATTTAAGCATGTTTAAAATTTTCAAGACTGTTCTGTAATCATAGACAACATCAGTAACTCCCTCAATCTTTTTGAATTGGTTCACAAATCCTTCAATATTCCTATCATTTAAAGGTTCGGGTTTAAATTTAACAACAAAAGAATTAGGTAAAGGGTTCATATTTAATACAGAACTAAAATCTTGACCGGTTTCAGCAATAAATTTTTTCGCCGCCTCTTCTTTATCGACAAATTTAACTATAGAGACTGACTGTGAATTTTCTAACTGTTCTTTTATTAAATTAAAATTCTTTGTATTCAGGGTATCACTTATATATACATTAATTTCTATGGATTTTTTCATCTGGTTGGAGAGGTTATTTACGTTAAATAATAAAAAAATAGATACTGCAGAAAGTACAACGGATATAGCCGTTATTGTAATCGTAATAACAGTAGCAATTGACGATTTGCGGAATATTCTTGAAGTTTCTTTTAAATAAAATAGTATCATTTTCTAAAAATTAGATTCATCAATCCAACGGAGTATTTTCCATTTTTTATTTGCGTCTTTTGCAAGAGTTAGATTTACTCTCCCATCAACATATACAATATCGGTCGGATCGAAGGTTATTGTCAAATTAAAACTTCTTACAATTCCTGAAGAATCAGCAGTAATTGATACAATATTATTCCAAACAAGATCAAGTCTTTGAGTATTCTGGAATAACCCGTATGTTACTCTCATTTCATCGTCACGTCCCCAGGAAACATCTACACCTAGATTGTAATCACGAAAACTAAAAGAAAAATTTTTATCGAGTACCTGTCCGTAAATTAAAGAGTCTTTAAAAGAATACGCATACTGAATATTCTGGAAGATGCCGTCAACGCTTGACTGGTCGCTAATCAGACTATTATTCTTCCCAATATTTTCATCTACACTTGGTGCAAAAGGATTTACACAGCTATAAACCAAAACCAATATTAAACAATATACAACTAGTCGTTTAATATAGCCTCCCTTTAAGATCGCTCCAGCTTTGTAAATTCTCTTTTTTGTAATCATACCATTCGGTTATTACCCATTGAGGGCGGGAATCGCTGAATATTTTAAATTGGACCGATCCCTGGTAAGTGCCGGATATGTTCTGATCATTGGCAAGAAAGGTAAGAGTATAATCATATTGATAAATAGCTTCATTAACTCCAAGCTGGGTGATAGAATTATTAGATAAAGAAAGCGTAACTGTTTGCCCTGGGTTTGAATAGGCTATTAAATTTTTAAAATACTGCCTTTCAGAGTCATAGTTCCAGTCATTAAATACTTGATATTGAGAAGTTGACCCTGATGAAGGGAAAAATTTGAACTTTTGTTTCAAGAAAGAAGTATCGACTAAACAAGCTAAATAATTCTCTAATACTTTGCTTGAAATGGATGTTATTAAGTTATTAAATAAAATATCAGGAGATGATGCAGGCATGTTCCCATTGCCTTGTGTATTAGGCTTTTCGGGTGTTCGTGTCGTAAAAAGATCGCACGAGGAAAAAGAAATAATTAATAAAATTAGGATAATATATTTCATTTCTTAAAAAACATTATTAGTCTGGAAGAATTATTTATATCAAATTCCGAACCGTCATAGTCTCCAAATAATTTGTTTAATTTAAACCCAATCTTTTCAAATTCCGTAATAATCTTATCTTTTTTATAAAGTTTAACAGATTCATAAAATGATCTTTCATTATCTTTATTATTTATAATAATCTCTTTTACAATTCTTTCCTGATCAATCTTTCTAAGTTCAATAATTTTTTTGCCATTAACATCCTTTTCAGATTGAGGTATTAATGTTCTAATAATAAATTCCCGATTAAGGTAGTCCAGCACATAAAAACCATCCCGGTTCAGTAACTTGTATGATGCGATAGGGAAAGCAAAATTCTCTTTATCACTTTCAAAATATCCAAAACTTGTAAACAAATTTAAAATAAGATCAAATTTCTTTTTTAAGCTTACATTTCTTAAATCGGAACAAAATAAATCTAATTTTACATTTCTTTTCAGAGCTTCAACTTTTGCCTTTTTAAGAAGTGTTCTGCTAAGATCAAATCCAACAACATAATGACCCTTTTCCAGCAAATATATTGAATGTCTTCCGGCACCGCATGCTGCATCAAGGATCTTAGAGGAAGTATTTACGGATGTATTTTTTAAAATCAGAGTTAGTAATTTCTCGGCATCCTCTTCATCCCGGTGATTGTAAACCTCAAGATATTCTTCTGAACTAAACCAGTCCTGGAACCAGGTATTCATTGCTGAGTAATTCTTCCAATAAAAGCACGTCCAATAGTAGCAGAATCAGCAAATTCTAGATCACCGCCTATCGGCAATCCTCTTGCAATTCGGGAAATTTTTATGGGCAAATCCTTTAATGTTTTCATAATGAAAAGAGAAGTTGCATCCCCTTCCGAATTAGGATTAAGCGCTAAAATAATTTCCTTGATTTCATCATTGGATAAGCGTGCAACCAGTTCTTTAATTTTGAGTGATTCAACTGTAACATTTGCAAGTGGATTTAGTACTCCTCCAAGTACATGGTAAACTCCATTGAATTCGTTTGTCTTCTCAATGGCAATAACATCACTTGCTTCTTCAACAACACATAAAATTGAACGGTCTCTTTTATTACTTTTACATACGTCGCAATTTTCTTCTGTAGAGATATTAAAACATATATTACAAAATCTTATTTTTTCCTTTAGTTCTTGTATAGATTTGACAAGCGCTTCTACAGACTGCATATCACTTTTTAAAATATGCAGCGCTAGTCTTTGAGCAGTCTTGCTGCCGATCGAGGGAAGTTTACTCAATTCATCAATTGCTTTTTGTAAAGGTTCTGCAATTATCATTTAAAATCCTGGAATGTTCATTCCCGGTGGTAACATACCCTTTGTAACATTTCCTAATTCTTCCTCAGCCATTTTGCCTGCAGTTTGAAGAGCTTTATTAACTGCAGCAACAACTAAATCTTCCAACATTTCTCTATCACCGCTTTTTGCAATTTCTTCATCTATCGTAATTGAAACAATTTCCTTTTTGCAATTAGCAACAACTTTAACCATTCCGCCGCCGCTTTCCTCAGTAACAGTTTTTTTTTCAAGTTCGTTTTGCACCTTTGCCATATCTTCCTGCATCTTTTGAACTTGTTTCATCATACTGCCCATATCTAATTTCATTTATCCTCCATAATTGCAATTTTGATTTGCATTTTGAATGTAACTTTGATATAAACTTCTTGTTGTATCTGGGCGAAAATTAGCAAAAAAAAGTTTCACAAGAAATTAAAGTGAGAAAATATTACATTTGTGTCGTCGTTCCCTAAAATGAATTCATATTTTAATAAATAAATACTTATGATAATAACAAAATATGGGTTGAGTACATTTCTATTCTGTACCGGTTTCGCAATAATGGTTATAATTGCGTCTCTTTTAATACAAAATGGATGGTTTAGATATCCGATAATCTTACTTGCTGTTGTTTTTATATTATTCAACCTAAATTTTTTTAGAGATCCGGAAAGAAAGGCACCTAATTTAAAAAATGTTATAATTTCTCCTGCTGATGGAGAAATAGTTATAATTAAAAATATTTACGACGATAGATTTTTAAAGGATAATGCCCAGCAAGTATCGATTTTTATGTCGCCTTTAAATGTTCACGTTAACAGGATTCCAATTGATGGCAAGGTTAATTTTCTTAATTATGTAAAGGGAGATTATCTTGTTGCTTTTCACGAAAAAGCAGATATAAGGAATGAACGCACCGAAATTGGAATTGAAAGTAAATTTGGGAAAGTATTATTTACACAGGTTGCAGGTTTTATTGCACGTAGAATTGTGTGCGATTTAAAAGCCGGCGACAGTGTAAAAATGGGTGAACGTTTTGGGATGATTAAGTTTGGCAGCCGCTCAGATGTTGTTGCTGGCAATCAATGGAAACTTAAAGTGAAGCTTGGGGATAAAGTTAGAGCCGGTGAAACAATACTATTTGAGATAAACTAATGAAAAACCCATTGCCAAAATCTATAATAGCAAATTCTGTTACTACTCTAAATACTTTCTGCGGATTCCTATCGGTAATTTTTGCATCAGAAGGGAATTTTCGTTTTGCCTCTATTATGATAATAGCTGCAGCAATTTTCGATATGCTTGATGGAATTGTTGCCCGTCTTCTTTCTACATCAAGCCGTTTTGGTGTTGAACTTGATTCTCTTTCAGACGTTGTTAGTTTTGGAGCTGCTCCTGCATTTCTAATTTATAAAGCTCACTTATATCAGTATGGTTACTATGGTATTATTTTGAGTTCGTGCTTATTGGTTTTTGGCGCTTTAAGACTAGCGCGGTTTAATATTCAAGTGGAAGACCTGAATACAAAGGGAGACTTTAAAGGTCTGCCAATTCCGCTTTCTGCTATGACGATTGCCCTTCTTGTTCTTTCATTTTATCAGGATGGAAAAATTATTGAACCTTTTAATAGCACTATCATTCCACTAGTACTATTACTTTCATTGTTAATGGTAAGCAAAATTCGTTATAATGCACTTCCTAAACTGCGTAACAAAAACTTTAGACAAAAGATATATTTATTAATAATATTAATAGCTGCTCTACTTTTAGCAATTTTGACTAATGGTGAAATTCTTTTCTACATTTTTCTTGGTATTGTTATCTTTGGAATCTTAAGAAAAGCTGTTTTACTATTAGTAAGCAAAAAAGATGAAAACAATAACGGCAATTAACGGAGATTAAATTTGTATAAAGCTACAGTAATTGTGAAGCGAAGACCAAAAATATTAGACCCTGCCGGAAAAGCTGTTGAACAGGGTGCGAAACTTCTTGGGTTTAACAATGTTAAACAAACGCGCATTGGCAAGTACATTGAATTTTTTATTGACACTAATGATATGACAGTTGCAGAGAAAGAACTTAAAGAATACAGCGAGAAACTTCTTTCAAATCCTATTATGGAAGATTTTGAATTTACTCTGGAAGAAGTAAAATGAAACCAAAATTTGGCGTTGTAGTTTTCCCGGGCTCAAACTGCGATTATGATGCTTATTATGCTGTTAGAAAGGTTTTAGGTTACGAAGCGGAGTTTATTTGGCACAAGGAAAAAGACCTGAAAAAAAGCAACATTGTTATTTTGCCGGGCGGTTTTTCTTATGGCGATTATTTACGTACCGGCGCTATAGCACGCTTTTCACCAATAATGGAAACTGTATTTAATTTTGCAAATAACGGCGGTGTAGTAATGGGAATTTGCAATGGCTTCCAGATATTACTTGAGCTTGGTTTATTACCCGGCATTATGATGCAAAATGAATCCTTAAAATTTGTTTGTAAAGATGTTTACTTAAAAATTGAAAACAGAGAAAATATTTTTACCAAAAATATAAAGCAAGGATTGATAAAAATTCCTATTAAACATGGTGAGGGTAATTACTTTGCTGATGATGAGACATTAAAATCGCTTGAAGATAACAATCAAATTTTATTTAAATATTCTTCAAATGACGGAAATGTATCGGAGGAATTCAATCCAAATGGCTCCAGGATGAATATTGCGGGCATAATAAATAAAAAAGGAAATGTAATGGGTATGATGCCTCATCCGGAAAATGCTTGCGATCCTTTACTTAACAAAACTGACGGAGCTATGATATTCAAATCTGTAGTTGCAAATATTTTAAACTAATTTGCTTCTTAATTTGTTAAAACCTTATACAAAAGAATAATAAAATAATTTAAATAATGAGGTTAATATGTTTCAGAATGTTGGCGCCGGTGAACTTCTAATTATTGTACTTGTAATTCTAATTCTTTTTGGATCCAAAAAAATTCCTGAACTTGCCCAGGGTATTGGCAAAGGAATGCGTGAATTCAAGAAAGCATTAAATGACGTTCAGGAAGACATAAAAATTTCTGATAAACCAGAATCTAAATCAGAGTCAAAAGAAGAAAAAAAATAGTTGACAACAAATTCACCGGTTAAAATTGATTAGTTACAAGAATCACTTTGAAAAAATCTCTTTAATAAAAAAAGGCAGTCTTTCACTAGAGGAAAACGTCTCTTTTTATATTGATCAAATAAAAAAAAATGCACATCTAAATGCATTCAATTTTGTTTTTGAAGATTGCGTCTCTCAAGCCGGGAATATTGAGAAAAAAATAAAGAATGGGAACGCCGGCAGACTTGCCGGGATGGTTATTGCAATTAAAGATGTATTGGCTTTAAAAGACAAGCCACTCACCTGCTCATCAAAAATATTAAAAGATTTTACATCGCTATATACAGCTGCTGCAGTGCAGAAATTAATTGACGAAGATGCAATTATAATTGGCAAGACTAACTGCGATGAGTTTGCAATGGGCTCATCAAATGAGAATTCCGCATTCGGAAATGTGCTCAACCCGATTGATAACTCACGTGTTCCAGGCGGATCAAGTGGTGGTTCTGCCGTCGCTGTAGCCGTAAATCTTTGCGATACAGCCCTTGGAACAGATACAGGCGGCTCAATACGCCAACCTGCTGCATTCTGCGGCATATATGGGCTAAAAACAACGTATGGAAGGGTCTCACGGCGTGGATTAACTGCCTTTGCCTCTTCATTTGATTCTATTGGTACATTTGCAAGAAATATAGAAGATATAGCACTAGTTCTCTCTATAATTGCGGAATTCGATAATGATGATTCCACTAGTGAGAATATTGAAGTACCAGATTATGTAAATAAAATTACAGAAGACAGAAAATTCAATATTGGGTTGCCAAAAGAATATTTTGCCGAAGGATTAAATCAGGAAATCCGCGATGCAATTAATCATAAAGTTGAGGGCCTAAAAAAAGCCGGGCATAAAATTATTGACATTGATCTTCCTCACACCGAATACTCTATTGCTACGTATTACATTTTAACCACTGCAGAAGCTTCATCAAACCTTGCACGCTTTGATGGTGCGCGTTATGGTTTCCGTTCCAAGGAGAGCAGCAGTCTTACAAATATGTATGTTAACTCACGCTCTGAAGGATTTGGGACAGAAGTTAAAAGAAGAATTATGCTGGGCACTTATGTTCTTTCAGCAGGATATTATGATGCCTACTACCGAAAAGCTCAAAAAGTTAGAAGACTGCTAAAACAGGATTATGACAATGCTTTTGAAAAAGTTGATGTTATATTAACACCTACAACTCCAACAACTGCCTTCAAGATAGGAGAAAAGACCAACGATCCTTTGGCAATGTATCTTGAAGATATTTACACTACTTCGGCAAATCTTGTAGGCATTCCCGGCATTAGCATTCCTATTGGAAAAGATAAGAACGGCTTGCCAATCGGTATGCAATTGATGGCTAAACAATTTGATGAATCAACTCTCCTGCAGGCTGCAAAGGTAATGTAAAGCCATTAATACTCCTGTCGTTACAAAGTTATATTGTATTACTTCAGCAATTCGGTATCGGCCCGCAGGCAGGTAAACATCAAGATTTTTTGTCAAACTTTTATTTTTTTTCAAAATCTTTTTTTGCAGAAAATAACAATTCTCTTGTTAATGCTAGTCTACAATTTTTCACCCATTTCCACCAAGTTTCATCCCGTTTTTATGCCACTTTTGTGCCATTTTTTATGCCATTTTTGGCCCGTTTTTGTCCCGCTTGTCCCGACGTTTTTTGTCGGGGGATCTACCTTGGTTTTATCCCACTTTTTCCAATTCGGTCAGGCATTTTTTTAATAGTCAGTATGTCAAAGAACTTGTAACAAATATGCTAAACTTCTTTTAAAAATAATTTTGAACACTTCAAAATAATTTTCCCAATTTTTTTGTAGTAAAGTTTACCAGCCTGGGGCTGGCCTGTCCCGCGCCCGTTTACTAACGGATTTGCAGGGACGTATTATGTCGGGAGACGTTTCTTTGTCGGCGTTTTCACGGTAGGCAGACTTACTTTTACAGTGCAATTAAAAAATTACAAGTCTGTCAAAAACCATTTCTACACAGCCGGAGATAATAACACCACAACCGATGGAATTTATCCTGCAGCTTTTTTGCAGGAACAAACGGTTTTAAGCAGATGTTATATCACGGATTTGTATTTATCATAATTATATCATAATATTGATAGTAACAATAATATGGATCTTACTTATGCCAATTATAAAACCTATATCAGATTTAAGAAACAAATCAAATGAGATTTCTAAACTTGCCAATAATTCAAATGAACCAATCTTTATCACCAAAAACGGAGAAGGTGATTTAGTTGTTATGTCAATGAATCATTATTCAATGATGCAGCTTAAAATTGATTTGCTCTCTAAGTTATCAGTTGCCCAAAAACAAAAATCATCCGGAGACAAGGGAAACAACCTTAAACAAGTAATGTCTAAAATCCGGACAATGATAAATGAGCAAAAATANNGTAAATCTCCAGGTGATTCTGATCTTAAATTACTTGGATACCGTTATTTAATTATTGAGAACTACCTGATTTTTTACATAATAGAAAAAAGGACTATTTTCATACACCGGATTCTTCATGGTGCAAGAAATTATAAGTCCCTTCTCATTTAACCTTAAAAGAGCAATATAATTGAGGGCATCCGCTTTATTGGCTGATTTGGTGCGGTATTTGAAATATAAATTTCAAATATCATAAATAAAAATTGTCATATATTTCTAATAACGAATCATAAAATCCCCAGCCAGTCCTTTCGGAATCATCAACTACTTTTTCAGCCCTTTCCTTATATTTTTCTAAAACATCATCACCTTCAAGTAATTTTAATGAATCACCAAAAGCATTTTCGATACTTAGGTAAAATTGTTCATCGATGTCACCAAAGTCATTTGTATATTCAACTCCACATTCGACAAAATAAAGCAGCAATTCACCAAGTCTTTCCTTTGATACTTCCAGTTTCCTAAAATCACTAATAGCCTGTCTTGATATAGACAACTTAAGTTGATACCCTTTCTTTGGATAGAATCCTTCGCGAACTTTTTCCTTATATTTTTCATAAAGTTCACCTTCGTTAGGATTAAGATAGAAATCGAAATACTCTTTAACCGGGCTATATTTTTTGTATAACTCCAGTATCTGTTTTACAAGCTCTTCCTTGTCCTTAGATAACAATTCTTTTTTTATTTCTTTTATTCCCATTTTGCATTACTGGTTATTTTTTCTTGGCTGTCGAGGACCACTCCTCGACAGTAAATTATTACGTTAAGAAATGGTTCTTGACGACCGGGAAAAAGTCCTTTACGGCCGGTATAAATGCGCGCATCTACTAATTATACCGTTATTTATTATTTAGATAATTATGTATTTCTTCTTCCCAATCTTTTAAATTGTTTTTATACATCCTTGATAGATGCTCTTTATTTAGTCTATTTCCTTTTTCATTTAATCCTACAAATGTATAAGTAATAGCAGCTAATGTTTCATTTTCATTCTCTGAATTACATTTGATTGTAATTGTCCAGCTTCTATTCTCAGTTGAAACCATATATTGAATATGAAATTCTTCAGGATAATATTTTGTAATTCTCCACAAATATTCAAATTCTTCATCATTACCGTCAGTTTTAAAAGTAGTACCTTCTTCAATCACTTCTTTATCCGGATATATGAGAATTGGCTCCCATCCTTCCGCCCACTTTTTTTCTTCAAAAGCTCCAAAAAGCGGAAATACACTTTTAACATTTTCATTTATTTTAATTTCAGATGTTCTTGATATTTTTTCAGCAATAAATTTTTCAATACTCATTATATATTCCCATTTATTAATAAACCACTTTTACATCTTACGAAAAATATGAAAACCAGTATAACGATTTTGGCATAAACCGCTGCCCGGAATTTACCCCGGGCTTGTCGAAGGGCAGCAATGCAGCATACTTTATATAACTTTTATTGATAAATCAGTTTTGTTTAGTGACCACACTTTTAAGAACAACTTACGATGAAAAACTAAATCCAAAACTTACCGGCTGATCCTGACTTGCCGGAAGCGGCCGGGCTTACGCGGCTGATCATCTTTATTCACTTTGCTTATTGCCGCCGAATAATGAAAATATTCCATATTTGAAATAGCATTCAACATTTTTAAAACCAATTTTTTTTAGAACTTCCAATTGAGATTCAAGCGAATCAGGAACATTGTCGGAATTTTCTTTATACTGTTCCGGAATACCTTTTAATTTTTCATTTGTTTCTTTTTCAGAATTTTCTTTTATCCACTTACTCCAAAGCAATAAATATACATTTTCGAGCTTTTCAGATGATGGGAGAACTACATCATAATTGATAAAATAACCATTAGGAGACAAATGTGAATAAATGTATTTATATAAATCTTCCTTTTCTACTGAATTGAGATGGTGTATTGCAAGAGAAGAGAAAACAAAATCATAAGTTCCAGCTAGCTGATCATTAGTAAGCAAATCTTGAAACGTAGCATTTATAAAATTGATATTTGTATGTTCAATTAAACGTGCTTTCGCATTTTCCAACATTTCACTTGAACCATCAACAAGAACAATTTCTTCCGGTGCAAATGATTTTAATAATTCATTAATAAAAAATCCATCCCCACATCCAAGATCCAAGACTTTAACCTTAGTATTTGAAGGAATATACTGTTTGTAAAATAATTTTGTTACTTGAATAAATTGCTTACGATATGGTAAATAGATATTTGCATCATCTCTGTAGTTTTTAGAGTATTTACTGTCTGACCATTGTGATTTTTTAAATTCCGACATTTAAACTTAATTCCTTAATACACTTCTTAATTGTATGATAACAATATTGTTCTAAAGTTTACCCGCCATCTTATTGGGCGGGTTTATCCCGTGTAATTTACCGTGGTGCCGCTGCCCATAACAAATATGCAACACTGAATAACAACTGCCAATAATTTTTAATTTATTTCTTTTAATTACTTCTATATTATTTTAGTTTCGGTTTCGGGTTTCTTTCGTATTTTTAAGATTAACGACAAGACACCCTGGCCTATTAATATTACTATGATGACATATACCCACCATGGGATATTTCTGCCGAAAATAAATACATAAATAAAAGGGGTTATATTTACACAAAGAAATATTGCACTCCAGAACATGATTTCACGCCCGAGATTCTTAGTGATAGCTCGTAAAGTCCGGAACAATGAATAGTAGAATATTGGTACTGAAACCAAATAGATTATTATAAAGATAGTAGGATTAACACCATAATTCTCGCGTGCCATTGTTGATATTTCATTGATTTTTGGAATTAAATATTCAAACATTTTAGATAATCACTTTCCGTAATTATTTGATTACACCCAAGGGAGTTATGTTTAAGCGGATGCCACGATATGTCCGCTGTAAATATTTATCCCGCAGTTTTATTGCTGAAGCGTTACGCATGAGACGAGGGTTATACCTCTTTTAATGTAATTTTATTAATAAATATTAAAATTAACCTTTTATAGTTTCTATCCAACTATTAATATTATCTGTTGGAATAACTATTGTCGAAGAACTATCAATTTTTGGAACTAACCCTTCTCTTGGTCCATTCTTCCAATCTTCACTACCATAAAAAGCATCCTCCGATGTCTGTCTATCTTCTAAACTTTTGAATAAACGAATAACATAATAAGTATTTTCATCGTGCAAGGAACGTCCGTGTGCTATAACATTAATATTCCATTTTTTTAAAAGTGGTAATGATTGGGTCACAAAAATATGGTGAAATTCCTCTCGTGTTCCTTCTTTAAGATTTATGATGAATATTTCTATCATAATAATTCCTGAAAATAATTGTTTAAATAATGCTATAAATTTTACTATTTAAAAATATTTCGTTGGTATAACTGACCGGTGCAGCTTAGAATAATTTTATAAGTTATTTATTTTTAATCAGGTATCATCAAAACTTTTCCGGTACTATGCCTACCTTCAATAAAATCATGAGCTTTTTTACCTTCGGATAATTTGAAAAGAGTAGGTGCTGAAATTTTGATTTTTCCATCAATAATCCAATCAAAAAGTATTTTTGCTCTTTTTAACCTTTCTTCGCGTGAGGTAAGATAATTCCATAAATCACCGCCAATAATTGTTTTAGAATGAGCAATAATCCATAATGGATTTCCCAGTTCTAATTTTCCACCTGCCAAACCAAATAAAACCACCTGCCCTAGTATTTTCGTTACTGCAAGGCTAGATTCCATTGTAGTTCCAATACTTTCATATACTACATCCACTCCATTAGGGCATATCTCTAAAACCTTTGTTTTCCAATCTTGGCTATATAAAAAAACGGAGTCTGCTCCTAAAGAAAGTGCAATTTGTTTTTTGCTTTCAGAAGAAGCCAATCCAATTACTCTTGCACCTAACATTTTACACACTTGTATGAGTAACTGACCTACTCCTCCAGCTGCAGCATGAATAAGTATAGTTTCTCTCTTTTTTATTTTATGACTGTCGGTTGTTAAGAAATGAGCAGTTAATCCTTGTAACATTATTGATGCAGCAGTTTCAAAACTTATTTCATCCGGCAATGGAATTAAGTTGTCAAAAGGAACTGCAACTAATTCTGCATTTGCAAAAGGCACATCGGCAAACGCAACTCTATCACCTATTCTAAATTCAGTATTACCATTATTGTCCTTAACGATACCTGCCCCTTCAAAACCATTGATATAAGGTTTATTTCCTCTCATCGGGTAAACTCCGTTTCTTCTCATCAAATCAGCATAATTTAAACCGATGGTTTTCATTTCAACTAATATCTCATTAACCTGTAAAACAGGGTCGTTTACTTCTTGATATTCAAGTACATCTGAACTTCCAAATGATGATAATGTTAATGCTTTCATTTTAAAATATTCTCAATTTAAGTTTTTATTTTACAAATGTTTTTAACCTGCCATTTGGTACAATTTCTTAATATGTTATTTTTTGAATATTACGTTTCTAAACCAAATGTAAATAGAATCATAAAAGTTAATTTATGTGATTATGTCGGTGTTTGCATATGTTTGGCAACAATATCAGTAATCGTGAAATGCACTGCACCCTAACTATTTATTAACCTGCTAGATATCATTTAGTTATGTTGTATAGATTCTATTATTTTTTATATTTTTATTTCAAATTCATTATTTTAAACGTGCTATCACTCATTCCTATAATATACTATCAAAAGATTTTTTACAATTAACACTGTTTTTAAAATAATAGTTCTAATATCTGAAGAATACACTTCGACAGTAAATTATTCCGTCAATGAATGGTCATTGACAGCCGGGAAATCAATTATTTGAATAACGATAACATAAAAATATATTCTCATCATTAATCAACAAATACTTGTATTCAAATAAATAATAAAATCAATTTTACACAACAAATTTATTATGAAACTTGTCCCGCGTTATTTGTAGGGAGCCAAGCATGATCAACTGATTTGATGAAGCATTCGGGTTAAAACATTAGTAATATGGATATTTAGTAATAATCAGAATAAAGTATTTTTTTTAGATGTCCTTTTGTTAGTAAAGTTTGCATTGAATTAAAAGCTGAATAAACAAATATTTCCTTAAGCAATTCAGATTCACCGTTATGCTTTTCTAGATTGTATCTTTTCACTTTGGTTGGATAAAAATGCTTTTCCCAGAGTTTTAATTCGCAACAATATCTTTTGATCTCTTCGTCAGAAAAAGTAATAGCCAAATAATCATGAGCGAAACGATTTCTTATGTAACCTATAGACCTAATGTCATTCTTAGTTCTATCATCAATTATTTTTAATGAATGAACAATTTTATTCCTAGAAGAATAGGTACTAAAAGCTCCATGTTCATAATCAAATAGTTGCTTTAGCAAAAATTCTTCGCCTATAGATCGTAATCTATTAAATATGATATTACTCAAGCATTTGTCAATATAGCTCGCACCAATAATAGCACACTCGGAATCATTTCTATCAAACATTGCTTTTCTAATTATTTCTAAGTCCTCCGATAAGGAAGATAGATTTCGAACGTTATCTATTTTTGGTTTCATAATTTTATCCGTATAACAGCTTTGTTTTTAAGCCGCCTTCCAACATTTACGCAGCAAATTTTGCGGAGCTGACGGTTTGAAAAACTTGTTAGTTGCTATTTCATAGAATACATAGTTTAATTGATTTGTTTATCTAACCAACTTTGCCACATTACTTTATATTGTGAAATATATGCTTGTATGCCTTCAAGCATCTCAGGTTTAGAAAATAGCTCAGTAGCTTGTTGCAAAGCTTCTTTATCCTCTACATAGTATGAAAGTCCAATCATTGTTTCTTGTATATTTTGGGACATTTGAAGATCACCACTCTTTTGGTAATGCTCTACTATAATATTTAATGCTTCTTCCAAAATAGCTAGAGGATAAGGCAAAAAGGATTCTGGTATTTTACTAATAAAAATTGCATGGAGCATAAAGTGCGACGGCCAATACCATCGACTCCAAGTTTGGAATATTTTGTCTGCTTCAATAAAAGTCATAATTATCTATCGTATTTTTAAATTAAATATTTTCTTAAAAAGTTTATTCCTCTAATAATTCCCACTCATCTAAAGAAAGTGGATTATCAGGACTTTCTTTTAACTGGTCCTAAACCCAATGACCAGTTTCACGTAGATAAACATCTTGTGCAGCATCTTTGGGCGAATCATATTTCTTAAAAGCTTCCCCATCACCAAACAAAACATATTTAGTAGGATTTTCTTTATCGGGACGAATTTCAAGAATACAAAAACCATTGCGTACATTATAACGATAATATTGAGACATTTTTACCTCAATTATTTTTAAGCAACTCACTATTCATTAATTCACTAAAATCATTCAAGTTTTTTTGTTATTTTTTTATTTTTAGTCGTTGAGCCAACATTCAAAATTATAAATTTCCTAATCCACGAAATGTGGTTTTCTTCTGTCCTATGTGAGTAGTGATTCGCCCTAAGAATTATCCGAACCTGATATAGAAGCTTTGGTATATTATCTTTTGCTTTCCTTTCTAAAAGCAACTCGTGTATTCCCCTTATTATTGCTCCAACTTAAAAATATTCTGTACAAACTTCAAAGATATTTTGTAATGTCTACTCGATGAGCTTGCCCGGCTTGCCTGCCATCTTGTTGGGCATGGCTTAGACATGGTCGTCTTTTTGAGACGATCCCAACAAGTCGGGAGACGAAGTCGAGGTGCAACTGTGCCTTGAGTCATGGGTTATACTCTCTGACTATCTATTTATCATAATCTGCAGGTGCGGTGTCGGGAATTTTACTTAATGCTTTCTTAAATCTTTGTTTACTTGCCCGTTTAGCCCTTTGTTCAATATATTCCTCTGTCATCAGTGCTGATATTTTTTCCGCTAATGCAGACGATACTAATTGATTAATTGAAGTATTTTCTTTCTTTGCTAAGTCGCGAGCCCTTTTATGTAATGAATCCGGTAATCTTAAACTTATATTACTCATATTTTTCTCCAATCACTTTTAAAAATTCTTTTGGTGCAATTGCTTTTATCCCAAATGATTCAATTCCTTCAAAATCTCTTTTATTAAATGTTATTATGTAATCACATTCTGACTCAACAGCTAATTCCAGGAACATGTCATCCTTTGGGTCCTTTAAGAACGGTCTCCATAAATAAAATATCTTTCTTTGTTCGGCTGTAAAACAAATGAAATTTAATATATAATCAACGTCTGCCTTCTTAAGTTTAATATTTGTTTTATCTCTTTTTATAGCATCTTCATACTCTAAAATTACAGGTACCGAAATAAAAACTTTAAATCTTTCATCATCTATAATTGAAAGAAGTTTAAAGGAAAAACCATTCCTTGAACGCAAAGCTGACACTATAACATTTGTATCTATGACAACTTTATATTTTTTCATATGGTATTGTATTCAATACCATAGTAAAAAGCAATTCTTTCTATATTTCTTGGGGTATTAATGCGTTGTCTATTGAAAAGAAAGTCAAGTAGAAATAGTTCACTCCGGTGCTTTTTAATCGGAACAGGCGCTTTGAGTTGGAGGTTAGTTGCTGCAATTCTCTTTTATAATTAGAAATATTCAATACTATTTTCCTCACACCATTCAACAGCTATTTCCCTTAATGCATCCTCTTTAAATTTATACCAGTCGTTAGCAATATTGAAATGTAGAATATTATTTTTAAATCTTTGGAATGCACCACTTCCTTTGATTGATGAATACATTTCTTCTCGAAGTTTCTCGTTTTTAATAGACAGGCAAAACCTTTTCATTATTGCATATTCATTAATATAAAATTTATCAGGAATTGGTATATAATTCTCAGGATTTTGATTAATATCCCTTAAAACTAGAATTATCTCTTTTTCCCAATCTGGAATTAAATCATCCTCTTCAATATTAGTTTCGGTGTAAATTTCCAATTCATCAGGGATTAGATGGATTACACCGGTTCTTTTATTTATAAAAGACTTATTCGAATCACTCGCAAATTCTAACTGTTCAATCACATCATCAAGTTTTACTTTTATCATATCTTAAACCGATTTGTTATTATTATCTCATAAAATGTTTATCATTTAGACTAAGCAATTAACTGCGTGGCCGTTAACCCGTCTATACTTCGTAACGCCGGGCAAGCCAGTGGCCTAGATCAAGAATGCCTGCTGAAAAAACAACGTCAATAATTATATATAAATTCATCTATTCACTACACTCAAAGAGCAGCTTACTTTTACAACTTAACTTTTTAATTACACAAACCTGCCCCGGCAAATTCATAAACATATTCGGGATGCCGCAGTGTCCCGCTTTTCGGGATTGCACTCAGCGGTGGAAAAACAGTCTACCCTTCAGCTTTTTTACGGGTCGGCTGGTTTGGAAAATGGGTTCTGCGTTTAATCATATTTGCTCTTTTTTAATATTTCTTCAGGATTTAAATCAATGATATCTCTATCAGAATATTCGGGATTATTTTGTTTGAATGATTTAACTATATGTAATCCAATCGCATATCCACTCCCTACTGGAATATCTGCATTGCCCCACATTACTTTATTAATTCTTTCATGCCCCTTCATAAATATTTCAGGTCTAATTAACTTCCATACTTTATCTTCTTGCTCTTTATCAATCAGTGCAGTCCATGGATTTTCTGCATCTTTATATAGATTTGAAGCAAATGCATCTGCGCGTCCTTCAAAGATTAAATATTCTAATAGTGTAAAATCAGAATCTTTCCAGTTCCTTGAAATCCAGGTGCTATGATGATACTCGTGAGCTAATACATTAGGTAAAGTTTTCTTCCATTGTGGAAATGTAGGATCTATCATTATTATAATTTTACCGCTGCCCAGTGTAACTCCATTCATACAAAGATTATGTTTCACAAAAAGATCATGCATTGCCGGATTTGCTGGCATAATAATTATTTTTGTATCCGGTCCGGGAAGATTCGATGTAATATTTAATAATGCTTTTTTTGTAATATCCATAAAATTGCTGCTTCTCAATAGTTCAACTTCTTTTTTCAGAAGATCGCCGGTCTGATAAGGTATGTGGATAGTCTCAAACATAAAAGCAGCCTCAGCGCCTTCTATAATCTCTTTTCGAAGTGGTTCATAAATTATATTATCGGATGCTGATTTTAAATCTGTATTATTTTGTTGATTTATATAATCATCAAAAAGAGAATAGGTTGTTATTATTTCAAACTTTTGGTTATTGATTGTAACTTTTGTCCTTTCAAATTCAACTGCATTACTCTGACATCCGGGTGTTTGAAATAAAATAAATAATAAAAGATAGGTTATAATATTTCTCATTAATACTAATTCCTTGATCATATTTATTAACGCATAACGATTTCAATCTTCACTTTTGGAAAAATAGAAATCTTCTTGCATTGTCGCAAGTAGGTCCGGCTCTAAGCTGTCACGTTGATAATTTTGGTATTGCATTAAAGCAACTGAGTTCACAATGCTAATTGAATTATTAATTACAGAAACTAATAACGTCAAGTTAAATCGCTGTCGGCTGAATTGGTCAGTTTGGGCATCTAGTTAGGTCACATTTTGCCGATGCATTTGTTAATAAATTATTCTAGCAGTAAAGCAGACGAATTGAATCCCTTGACTATCAGCCATACCGCTAAAACCATTTCCTGCAACGCTATTGGTAGAAACAAAGCGATCTGGATCGGCGACCCGGAATTGATTAGATGGAACAAAACCAGTGCGCAAGCAATTAGGGTCAATGTGATTCCAATAAGACCCCAGGCTGCTAACCATCGAGGGATGAGTTTTGTTTGATAAAATATGTAATAATACATCAATGCTCCCAGGCACCAAGCCAGCAATGCCACTAAATTGCTTATCCAATCACCTGCTGCCCGTATTAAAATGGCCGAGGTTTGAAAAGATGATGCACCAGGAGTTCCTGCTTTTACAAATTCCTTGCTTAATGTCAATAGTAATAGAAGGCCGATTGCATTAATAACCCAGAGCATACCTTCAAATATCCTAAAACCAACAGATCCAAGAGCCAAGCCTTCATTATATTTTCTTAAGATTGGATAAAGTGAAATTGCAATACCGGCACATGCAAAACCCATAACCAATACAAAGAGCGCTCCTATTATCACATGGTTTTCATTCTCAGAAATTTTAATAAGATAATCCGGAGCACCTAGAATAGGTTCTGTAAAAACAGAACTTAGTATGCCCGCAACCGTTGCAGTTATAAATAATACTCCCGCAATTATTGCAATCTTTCTATCTGAACTCATTTCTTATTTCCTTTTTTGTTTATTAGAATGTGTAATTTGCAATTATTGTATACCTTCAAGAATTTCAAAACGTAACCTAACAACTTTGCTTTTAAGTTTATCCGCCATCTTGTTGGGCGGGTTTACCACACCGTGGCATGGTTATGTGTTTTGGGCGGCTTGATATATGTATTGAATTATGATTACTCTATTGGAAAAAGTTCCATCAAATTGTTAACAACTTTTTGCACTTTACATTTGCTTTCATCACCAGCCTGATATTTACCGGTTTTTATTAATACAGAATTACAACCAGCGTTAGTTGCCCCAACAATATCAGTATTCCAATCATCTCCTATCACAGTAACATCATATGCATTAGTTTTCAAGGCAGATATACCGGCGTTAAAATATTCTATTGATGGTTTACCAAGTATTTTAATACGGGTATTTGCAGCACTTTCCAATAGCTTTACAAATGCACCGGTATCTAAATAGCGAATGCCATCTTTTAAATAATAACTTGACCCGGATGCAGCTATTATATCAACATCTTTTTGAAGAAAAGAAAAAATATATTGCAAATCATTATAAGTTATATTCTCTTTCTCAAAATCAAGTAGAACAATTATGTCGGGGTTATATTTATCCATCTTAGCGTTAACTTGTTCTATTTCGGTAGAACTACCTATAATTAACGCACGTGAATAAATATTTTTTAGTATATATAAATTGATTGCATTAATAGGATTAAGAATTTGATTTGGAGCTATAATTATACCAACACCCTCTAGTCTTTCTGAAATAACCTTAGGTGATTTTATCGAATTTGTCATTATAAGAAAGTCAGTATTTTCTCTTTGAAGTTCTTGAATAAATAAAACAGCATCTTTGTATGCAACTTTACCATTCATTAGGGTCCCGTCTAAGTCAATTAAATACTTCATTATTCTCTCAATTTTATCAATCACATAAAATGTTAAGTGTTTTATCCGGACTTGCCTGCGTCAAACAGGGTTGAGATAAAAAAACAAATGATAATTCTTTACAACAGTCTTATTCCCTCTTTGTCATTGTAACTTAAAATATTATTGCAAATATTCAAAACAAAAAAATATTTTCGAATTTCCCCTGTAATAACTCTTTAGAAATGTCATGATTTTATTAACCAATGGATTTATCCATTGGTTACTGAGAAGAATTAAATAAACAAAACGGTTTTAACCGTTTCCAATTTTTTTGACAATGTGTAGAATACAATAAACCGATAAATCGGTTAATACTAATAGACTAATGCCTATTAACCAACGGATAAATCCGTTGGTCACCGATAAATATTCAAAACAAAAAAAACCTCACCCGTCCCGATCAACGGGACTCCCTCTCCTTATTAAGGAGAGGGCTGGGGTGAGGTTGGAAAAAAATTAAGGATATTTACTCATCCTTTCTTAATTTGCATCAGTTAATTTTGGAATTAATTACCGAGGAATAAATATGAGCATTCTTCTCGACAAAAAGACAAAAGTGCTTGTACAGGGTATTACAGGCGGTGAAGGCTCTTTTCACACCAAACAGATGATAGAATATGGGACTAATGTAGTTGCAGGTGTTACTCCCGGTAAAGGCGGGCAAAAATTTGAAGATACCGGTGTTCCAATTTTCAACACTGTTGCTGAAGCTGTGCAAAAAACTAAAGCTAATGCGTCTGCAATCTTTGTTCCCCCGCCGTTTGCCGCGGATGCAATAATTGAAGCTGCAATTTCCGGCATTAAATTCATTGTTTGCATTACCGAGGGTATTCCTACTAAAGACATGATTGCTGTTTATAATCTTGTAAAAGAAAAAGATATTACACTTGTAGGTCCTAACTGTCCCGGCGTAATTTCACCGGGTAAAGCCAAAATAGGTATTATGCCGGGGTTCATTCATAAGAAAGGAAACGTTGGTGTGGTTTCCCGAAGCGGCACATTAACTTATGAAGCTGTTAAACAATTATCCGATCTTGGCATTGGACAATCAACATGCGTTGGTATTGGCGGTGACCCAATAATTGGTTCAAGATTCCTAGACATAATCAAACTCTTTAGCAATGATCCTGAGACCAAAGGCATTGTTATGATTGGCGAAATAGGCGGAAGCGCTGAAGAAGAAGCTGCAGAGTTTATTAAGAAAAATGTAAAGAAACCTGTAGTTGGCTTTATTGCCGGAAGAACCGCGCCTCCGGGAAGAAGAATGGGTCATGCAGGTGCAATCATTTCAGGAGGTAAGGGTACTGCTGCTGAGAAAATGGCTGCGATGAAAAAAGCCGGTATTCATGTTGTTGAGAGTCCTGCTGAAATTGGTATAACAATGAAAAAAGCTCTTGAAAAAGGTAAAATCAAAAAGACAGTGAAAAAGAGTGCTATTACAAAAAAAGTAACTATAAAAAAGAAATCAAAGAAAAAGTAACGGAGGAATTTTGAATAATAAAACTCTTGCAATTTTAAAACCTGATTGTGTTAAAAAGAATTTGATAGGGAAAGTAATTACATTAATTCAGGAAGCGGGGTTCAAAGTATCTGCTATAAAAATGATAAAACTTACTCCGGAAACTGCAAAAGGTTTTTATGAAGTCCATACCGGCAAATTTTTCTTTAATGATCTGATTGCATATATGACGTCCGGTCCTTGCGTTCCAATAGCTCTTGAAAAAGAAAACGCTGTGGAGGATTTCCGTAAACTGATCGGCGCTACCGACCCGGCAAAAGCTGCAGAGGGCACAATAAGAAAATTATATGCAGATAATATGCAGGAAAATATTGTTCATGGCTCCGATTCCGACGAGAATGCGTTAAAAGAAATTGCACATTTCTTTTCACGTAAAGAACTTTTGGAAATTAACGGTCTGTAATATCTATACTCTTTTCCTAATTAAGGAATATTTTTATAATAATAAATAAGAGAACTAAATGAGAAACTTTGTTTTAAAATTGACACCATTATTTTTAATACTTGCATTGTTATTAGGTTGCAGTAAAAAAGATAGCCAGAGTGGTTCCGTAGCAACAAATAATCTTCAATCAATTGATATGAAAGGAGAAAAAATTGCTCTAAAATATCAATTTGAAAAAGGAGAAAAACTTCATTATAAACTGACAACAATCAATAATTCAGTTCAATCTATAATAGCTGATTCAACGCAAAAATCTGATGCAGCAACTACTCTTACTTATTTAATTGATCTCGAAGTTCTTGATGTTGATAAAGATAATGTCGCCGGGTTATCAGTTACTTTTTCTTCTGTAAATTTGAATGCAACAATCGACGGGAAAAAATACCTGTATGATTCTAAAGCCAATAACACAAGGGAAGACAAGCAGAAATTCTTAAAATATGAAGCCGAAGCCAACTTCAATTTCCATGCAAGGGTAGATACGAAAGGTGAAGTCTTAGAAGTTTCCAGAATAGATAAACTAATTGAAAAAATGATTGGACTGCAAGGTCAAAAGCAGCCAATTACTCCGCAGCAAAAACAGCAGGCAGTTGATCAATTATCACAACAAGAAATCAGACCAATTATACAGCTTTTATTCAGGGAATTTTCACCAAAAGCTATTGGGAAAGATTCTGTATGGACTAAATCAGTACCTATTAATCTTGGACCTATGCAGGTTGAAAGTATTGAGAATTTTAAAGTTGATGATTTTGTAAAAGTTGGAGATTATAAAGCTATTAAAATTAGCGCTAATCTTTCTTTTAAGGTGAGCGGAAACAAAAAGGGTGAGCAGAATGGAACTACATTCACTTTTGATGATCCAAAAGTTTCGGGCGGCGGATTAATCATTTTTAATATTGAGAAAGGGAATATTATTAAAAGCGAGACTACTTCAAATTTGGAAGTTAGTGTCCAGATGGACGTTAAAGACCCAAAACAGAAAATGGTTCATGCTAAGAGAATTGAGACCAACATGAACAAAAATATTGTAGAATTGCTGTAGTCTTTATTAATAAGAGAGGCTATCTCATTGGTAATTTTGAGATTGCCTCTCTTATATATCCCTTCAATTTTTCAAATCAACTACAATTTTGGAACCCTCAACTGACTTTACAATAATGGGAGAATCGTGGTTGATATAATTCCCTTCGGTAACAACGTCGACTCTATTGCCATTTATAATTGCATTTCCTGCCGGCCGCAAATCAGTTAACGCAACCCCTTCTACACCAACAAGGTGTTTAAAATTTGCTTTTGAAGCATAACCGGATTTGCTTGATATATGTTCCTGTAATATCATTTTGTTCCAGGCATTCATCTTTGGCAAAAATTTCGACATCGCAAAGGCAAATATTCCCGTACCTACAAAAACTGAAGCAAGCTGGATAATCGCAGTCGATACTAATGTTGAATCATTAAGTTGGAAATCTGATACAAGACCCAAAAATAAACCTGTAACCATCATTCCAATGCCTATAACTCCAATTATGCCAAATCCCGGAATGACAAATATCTCAATAAGCAAAAGAATTACCCCCAGAATAAAAACAACAATATCAAGAATTGACGCAAGCTGCAAAATGTAGCTTGATCCAAAAAACAATCCTAACGCAATTACTGCAACAGTACCCGGCAAGCCCCAGACTCCCATTTTTATCTCAGTAAATATTCCAATCAATCCAATCATTATAAGTAAAGAGGAAACAACAGGATTATTTAAAAAACGAACAAAACTCTCAGCCCAGTTGGATTTAAGTGTAACCTCTTCAGCATTTTCAAGATCAAACATTTTTTTTACGTCCTGCATACTCGAAAGCATAGTATCTGCCATCTTGAATTTTACAGCTTCTTCAGATGTTAATGTAATCAACTTAGTTGCATTGTCATTAAGACCGGGTATAGCAATTGTTTCATCCACCATACCCTGTGCAATATCTGGTCGCCGTTTATTTTTTTCTGCTGTTGAACGCATTTCAGAACGCATGAATGACTGGTATTTTTCCGATTGTTTCTGACCGGTTTGATCTACCACTGTAGAAGCGCCCATTGAAGCGCCGGGAACCATAACAATTTTTTCGCATGAAAGAGCTATTAATGCGCCTGCAGAAATTGCTCTTTTATCAATAAATGCAATAGTTTTTACCTTACTGTTTAATATTGCATCTTTTATTTGAGTAGCAGCATCAACCCTGCCGCCAAAAGTATTGATACGAAAAATAATTGCAGAAGCATCATTCTTTTCAGCTTCATTTATAACTCTTTTAATGTATGGCGCCATGCCAAGATCAATTTCATCATCAATATTTCCGATGTATATTAATTTATGCTGGGCAAAAACTGATGAGATAAATGATAGAAAAACTAAAATGAAAAGAATCTTTTTCAAGGTTCCTCCGTTGATGTGAGGATAGTTTGACAATGTGAATCTATTAAAACATTATTCCTTACTCATAAAAGCATAATTCAACATCTTGTAGATCAATTTTGCCGCCGTATAATTTGCAGTTGGGTAAAACTTTGATGGAGCCAATTCAACAACATCAAATCCAACAATTTTTTTATCCATTCCAATTATTTTAATGAGCTTCATTATTTCATCCCAGTAAAGCCCACCCGGTTCCGGTGTACCGGTAGAGGGTAGAAGTGAAGGATCAAAAGCATCAAGATCAAATGTAATATAGACAAGATCGGTTAAATTCTTAACAGCCAGCTCCTGCCAGTTATCACCATACATTCCCATTCTGATTTCACGGGAATAAAAAGTTTTCATTTTTTTATCCTTTTTGAAATCGGCTTCTTCTTTGCACTCAGCCCTTACACCAATTTGAGTAATATTAGCATTGAATTCTGCTACCCGCGACATAACGGTTGCATGAGAATATTTCCGACCTTCATAACTTTCCCGCATATCTGAGTGGGCATCAATTTGAAGAATAGAAAGATCTGGGAATTGTTCACTATAAGCTTTTATAGCTGAATAAGATATAGAATGCTCACCGCCAACTGTAACAACAAATTTATTATTCCTAATATGTCCGGAAATTTCTTTGTATACCCTGTCCAATGATTTCAACAATGATATTTTTTTGAAATTCAACGGTTCGAGGGTACAGATGCCTTTTTCAAAACAAAGTTCTCTTCCCTGTTCTTCATCAAAATATTCGATGTAATGAGAAGCTTTTAATATTTCAGCGGGACCATTAACAGTTCCCTTTCCATAGGTCACTGTTTTTTCCAATGGTACGGAAAGTATTACAATTTCCGAATCCTTATAACTGGAATATTCCTTTCCAATTCCAAGAAAATTTTTATTACTGCCAAGTTCTTTCATAGATTTCCTCACCGGTAGAGTCCAATGCTGTCAGGTTAAGAAATTAATTTTTGGCAACTCTGTTATTAAGTCCATTTATGATGTTGTTTTTATTTCTATGCGATAAAGAATCTGTTATGTAACTGTCATAACTCCGTCATTTATGACGGAGAATTCTCAACCTTCCCTTATACAAGGCTTTAGCCAAAATGGAAGTACCGATATAGACAATTTTGTTTCCTTGGGCTAAAGCCCGTTCGTGTTTTTGTTTTTATGTCCCCGCGATAAATCGCGGGTTTAATATCTATTAACCTGACAACCTCTGTGAGCAAAATTATTCTTTTATTACAGTTACAATTGCAGAGCGTTCAAATTTAATTTTAACATTATTTCCAACATCAACTAATACGGTTTTATCTTCCAGCCCTGCTATAGAGCCATGAATACCGCCGCTCAAAACAACTTTATCTCCTTTTTGAAGAGCTTCAAGCATTTTCTTCTGATCTTTTGCTCTCTTCTGCTGTGGTCTGATAATCATGAAGTAAAAAATTGCGAATATAGCGCCGAACATGATCAAAGTACTAAACATTCCACCACCACCACCCTGACCATCTGCTTGGGGTGCCATAGCTAATAAGTAATACATTTATTGCTCCTCTTTTGTTTGAACATTTATTGAAATTATTTTTGAAAATTTATTTTTCCACTCAATAAAACTTCCATCTAAAATTCTTTTACGCGCTTCGCGTATTAAATCTAAATAAAATTTTAAATTATGTATTGTTGCTAATTCAAGCGCAAGAATTTCTTTTGCATTGAATAGATGGCGCAAATAAGCCCTTGAAAATTTTTTACATGTATAGCAGTCGCATACCGGATCAAGAGAAGAATAATCATCCTTATATGCGGCATTCCTCATAGAAACAATTCCCTGCGATGTAAACAAATAAGCATTTCTAGCATTTCGTGTAGGCATAACACAATCGAACATATCAACGCCAAGGGCAATTGCTTCCAAAATATTTTCCGGTCTTCCAACTCCCATTAAATAACGCGGCTTAATATCAGGCATAAAGTCTGTTGTGAAATTTACTAAATCATACATTGTTTCAGTAGGCTCTCCAACTGCCAACCCGCCAATTGCATATCCGTCAAATCCTAATTTAACTAAATCCTTTGCAGATGCTTCCCGTAAATCTTTATAAACACTGCCCTGGATTATTCCGAATAAATATTGATCATGCCCATATAATGGGGTTGTTTCATCAAAAGCTTTTTTGTTCAGCTCAGCCCAGTCGGATGTAAGTTCTTTTGATCTTTTAGCATATTCATATTCACAGGGAAATGGGGTGCATTCATCAAGCGGCATCATAATATCAGAGCCAATGCTTCTTTCGATCTCAATGACTTTAGATGGAGAAAAAAAATGTGTTGAGCCGTCAAGATGAGAACGAAATTCCACTCCATCCTTTTTCAATTTTCTTAAATCTGAAAGACTGTAGATCTGGAATCCTCCGCTATCAGTAAGGATAGGACGTTTCCAGTTCATGAAATTATGAAGTCCCCCGGCTTGTTCTAATATTTTTGTACCCGGTCTCAGGTACAAATGATAAGTATTTGAAAGAACAATTTCTGCATCAATATCATTTTCTAAAACACGCTGGGTAATTGCTTTAACAGTACCCTGAGTTCCTACAGGCATAAATACCGGGGTATGAACAATTCCATGCCCCGTCTCAAATTCTCCTACCCTTGCTTTGGAATATGGATCTTTGTGATGAACAGTAAATCTTAGCAATATGAATCTTCAAAATTTGAGGTGAAAGATAAAGGAAAATTGAATCATTCTCCATGAAGTGAATTGTCAACAAGCCTTAGATTATTTGAATATTATAACCGGTTTTATCCTTTTATAACATTACCTTTCCAGGCAACAATACCGCCGTCCAGATTAAAGACTTTATTGAACCCTATTTGTTTAAATTCCCTGCATGCTTGGTAGCTTCTTTGACCGTGCTTGCAGTAAATTAAACATGTCTTTGATCTATCCAGTTTCTCAATTTCTGAGCTGAAATTTGAGCTGTAATAATCAATTAATATAGAATTAGGAATTCTAATTTGCTTATTTTCCTGCTGTGTCCTGACATCGATTAATAAAGCATCTTTTTCATTAGCAATCATTTCCTGAAATTCTTCAGTACTTAAAGAATTCACACTTTCACTGGAAAAAAGAAAATTAAAAAGATTCATTATCATATAGAATTATTTTATGTTATTAAATTAATTAGAAAGATATTCATTAATTTTTAGGAAAATAAATTATATAGAAAGAAACTGCCATATAAAGAATGATATCAATAATCATTGGCAAATCTTTAACAATGACTTCAATAACATTCTCTCCTCTTTCTTTTTTATATACAAGGTACATGTAACGGAATATTCCAAATATTACGAACAAAGTTGTGAATACTAATCCTTCTGAGCCAAATGATTTGACAGTTCTATCCGCTACAGAATAAAGTGCGTAGCTTAAAATTACACAGCTTCCTGTCATTGCTGCAATTTGATCTATGAAGTTAAGCGAGTAATATTTAAGAACAGAGCGCTGTTCTGATGCAGCAGAACTGCCGGCCACTTCAACCCGCCGTTTCATTACCGCCAGGAATAGTGAAAGAAATATTGTTGTTAGAATAAGCCAGTTTGAGATATAAACTGACACAAGAAAAGCGCCGCTTAACACACGCAGCATGAATCCCGATGCAATACAAAAAATATCAACAATAACAATCTCTTTTAATATACTGCTGTAAAGTATATTAATGAATATATACACCCATACTATAATCATAAAAGATGAACTAACCTGCATTGTAAATACGGCCAAAAAAACAAATAAAAGGCCGGCAAGAATTTTAGCTTCACTTGGCGATACGGCGCCGCTTGCAATCGGGCGTTTTTTCTTGTGAGGATGTTTTGCATCCCGGTCTGCGTCAACAATATCATTAATAATATAAATTGAACTTGAAGCAATGCAAAAAATTATAAATCCAAGAAGTACTGTAAAAAAAATATTAGTCGTGAAAAATATTTTAGCAAATATCGCCGGAACAAATACAAAAAAATTCTTAGGCCAGCTGGAAATCCTTAATAGCCTTAAATAACTGCTAATTTTAGAAAACAATTGATTCTTCATATATTCCAAAATGTTGTTTAAGTTCATCAATCATTTCACCCAATGTAACATAATTCCGGGCAGCGTCAATAAATACCGGCATTAAATTCTTACCTGATTGAGCAGCATCACCAATTTGCGCAAGACTATTTCTAACAGCATCAGTATTTCTGCTTTGTCTCAATTCAGCAAGGCGTATTCTTTGCTGGATTTCCACTTCCGGGGAAATTGTTAAAATTGGGATATCAACTTTTTCATCTTCTTCTACAAATTCATTTACACCAACAATAAATTTTTCTTTTCCTTCAAGTTCTTTTTGATACTTATATGCAGAATTTGCAATTTCTTTTTGAAAATATCCATCCTCGATAGCATTAATTACACCCCCAAGACAATCAACTTCAGTAAATATTTTTTCAGCTTCATCTTCCATTTTGCTGGTCAAATACTCAACAAAATAGCTGCCTCCCAACGGATCAACTGTATTAATAACACCTGTTTCATAAGCAAGAATTTGCTGAGTGCGCAGGGCAATCTTAACAGCTTTCTCGCTTGGTAGAGCAAGTGTTTCATCCATAGAATTAGTATGCAGTGATTGAGTACCACCCAGTACACCCGCCAGCGCTTGAAATGCAGTACGGACAATATTATTTTCCGGCTGCTGGGCTGTTAAAGTACAACCGGCAGTTTGAGTATGAAATCTCAACCACCAGGAACGGGGATTTTTAGCGCCGTATTTATCCTTCATCCTTTTTGAATAGATTTTTCTTGCCGCTCTGAATTTAGCAATTTCTTCAAAAAAATCTAAATGTGAATTAAAGAAAAATGAAAGTCTTGGAGCAAAATTGTCAATATCCATTCCTCTTTCCAGACATGCTTCAATATAAGCAAATCCATCAGCTAAAGTATAAGCAAGTTCTTGAACAGCAGTTGAACCGGCCTCTCGAATATGATAGCCGCTAATTGAAACCGGATTCCATTGAGTAACTTCATTTGTGCAGAACTCTATCATATCAGTTATAATTCTCATAGAAGGACGCGGCGGAAAAATAAATTCCTTCTGTGCAATATATTCTTTAAGAATATCATTCTGTAGTGTTCCCCTCAATTTATCAAATGCAACACCCTGCTTTTGAGCTTCTGCCAGGTAAAAAGCAAAAATCATTGCAGCAGGAGAATTAATTGTCATAGAAGAGGAAACTTTATCAAGTGGAATACCATCGAATAAAATTTCCATATCCTTAAGAGAAGAAACTGCCACTCCGCACATTCCCACTTCCCCCTGGCTTAATGGGGCATCGGCATCCCAGCCCATCAATGTTGGCAGGTCAAACGCAACAGATAGTCCTGTCTGACCATGAGACAACAAATATTTGAACCGCTCGTTTGTATCTTTGGGAGATCCAAAACCCGCAAACTGGCGCATTGTCCAGATTTTTCCGCGGTAACCATTTGGATGTATCCCTCTTGTAAAAGGAAATTCACCGGGATAATTTATTTCATCTACATAATTGAGATTTGAAATATCATCCGGTGAATAAACAGGGTTAATTTTTTGACCGGATACTGTTGTGTATTTCGTCTCATTTTCTACATTGTTAACTAATTTATTTTGATAAGACTCTTTAGCCTTATTATATTCATCAAAGAACATTTGTTCCTCAGCTTTCCTGAATGTGTTAAAATTCAAACTTTGCAGCGAACAAAAGAATTAAATCAATCTTTAAAGCTGAATCAGATTAAGTCCTTCCAAATCTTTTGTCAAATTCTTCAAGCGGGATTTTAATTACAATTGGCCTTCCATGAGGACATACATAAGGCATTGAGGTTGCAAAAAGTTTATCAACTAGGATTCTCATTTCATTTTCTGTAAGCTTGTCGCCCGCTTTAATTGCAGCTTTGCAGGAATAAGATTTTGCCAGGTTATCCCTAACTTCAAGCTGGTTATGCTGTTCATTATTTCTAAATTCATGTAATATACCAATCAACGTTTCAACTTCATGTTCAACTTTAACATCAGAAGGTATTCCGACAATTACGATTGTATTCTTCGCTTGATATTTTAATGCAAAACCAAGATTTATTAAATATGGTTCAAGTTCCTTAGCAAGAAGATAATCCGCAGGATCAACAACTATTGTTTGAGGAAAAAGAAGATGCTGGGCAAATGGAATATTTGCTTCAAACGATTTCATTGCCTGCTCGTAAAGTATTCTCTCATGCGCAACATGAGAATCAATAATCATTAAACCGCTTTTAATCTGAGTTAATACATACTTATTATGAAGTAGAACAAGAAATGGCGTCTCTTGCTGCCCGGTTATAATACCCTCATGATAAACTTCTGTAGATTGGTTTACATCAAATGGAGCAGTCACTTGAGTGCCGGGAGCATTGGATTTTATTTCACTATTCAGGTCACCAAACAGACGGTCTATTTCTTCCTCATTCATTAAAGCAGGTTTGTTATCAACTGCCCTAAGTAGAGGCGTAAAAGGCCTGTCATTAAAATCATTCTTTTTTGAACTGGAAAAATCTAAAAAACGCAGATGCTCCTTATCCACCGATGTATTATCAAACGATATACTTGGAACCAGATCAAAGCTGCTAATTGTTTTTTTGATTACAGCCTGAACGAATGAATAAATTTCTTTTTCATCATCAAATTTCACTTCCAGCTTTGAAGGGTGTACATTTACGTCAACTTTTTTATGATCAATTTCGAGAAAAAGTACAAAGAAAGGATAATCTCCTTTTTCAAGAATATGTTCAAAAGCAGAAAAGACAGCGTGACTTACAATCCGGCTTTGAACATATCTTTTATTAAGAAATAAATATTGCTCTCCTTTACTGCGTCTTAAATATGCCGGTTTAGTTACAAATCCGGTAAGGGAAATGTAATCTGTAATTTCATTTACCTCAATTACAGCATCAAGAATATTTTCAGCAAAAACCGATTTCATTCGATCCTGGATTGTTGATTTTGGATAATCAAAAATCAATTCATCATCATTATAAAACTTAAATGAAATTTCAGGATGGCTTAAAGAGATTTTTTTGAATGTTTCAATAATGTGCTTTAATTCAGTTTGGTTACTCTTTAAGAAATTACGTCTTGCAGGTACATTGTGAAAAAGATTCTTGACAGAAATTGAGGTGCCTTTTGAAAAAGAACCTACTTCACTTGTAACATTGGAATGTTCATCAACTCTTATGAATGATCCGAGTTCTTGCTCCTTCATCTCTGTTTTTAATTCAAAAATACTAACTGCAGCAATTGAAGCAAGAGCCTCGCCTCTAAAGCCAAATGTCCTGATTGCTTCCAGATCATCAATTGTAGCAATTTTACTTGTAGCATGGCGCTGAATAGAAAGAATTGCGTCTTCTTTACTCATTCCTTCGCCATCATCAGCAACCTGGATTAAAGTTCTTCCTGCACCTTTTATCATTATATCAATATTGTAAGCGCCGGCATCAATTGCATTTTCCATCAATTCCTTAACAACTGATTCAGGACGGTTAACCACCTCACCGGCAGCAATCTTATTAGCAAGATTTTCAGGCAGTATTTTGATCTTCTGGGGCAAATATTTCCTTAAATGTTATAATCTGCACTCCTAATATAATGATGAACAATGAAATCAGCGCGTTTTTCATTTGATTCTAAAGCCCATTTTTCCTTACTAATCTCTGGAAAATAAACATTTCCTTCAGCAATAAAATTCATTTCGGAGATAATCATTTCATCTGCTTCATTTATTACATTTTTAAAAATTTCTCCCCCACCAATTATATAAGCTTTTTTATAAATACTTTTATTCAAAAAAATAAATGCTTCTTCTAAAGAATAAAAAATTTGTACCTCATTAAAAGTTGTTGAAAAGTCTTCATTACGTGTAATTACAATATTAAGTCGGCCAGATAAGGGTTTTCCGATGGTTTCCCAGGTTTTTCTTCCCATCACAACTGGAAAACCTAATGTTATTCTTTTAAAATGCTCGAGTTCTTCTTTTGAATGCCAGGGGAGTTTGCCTTTGTTACCAATAACATTATTTTGAGATTTTGCTGCAATAATTATTTTTTTCAAAACGAGGACCAAATATTATAGTTTTTCAAAGCAAAGATAAAAAAAAGCAGATTATAATTTGGATAAGCTCAATAACTATATTAAAATGCGGGTTTATTAAGCGCGTACCTATCTTTAATAAATTTAAAACATTATTTTGACTTGAGAAACAAAATATCGCGGCTTGTTGTTTTTTACTGAAGATGCATTTTACCAGGGTATTTTAAGACCAAGAAAATTAAGTTTTTCCTCGCATTCAATCCGTTCACGGTTGCGCGAAAGTTTTCCCTCTTTTTGGCTAAGCCATCCAAATTCTTCAGCTAGTTTAAGCGATTCTTCGTCATTTCCGGCTATTAATTGCTTAATAATTTTTAATTCCAGTCCTGAAAACTTCACAGAATTCATGACATAATCTTTGAATGCTTCCCATGCTATAGGGCACCAGCGTGCAACAATTTCATTTCCTATAACATCTGCAAAACAGCGGATTTCATACTGCGCATGGTTATCCATCCTGAGTACAAGAAAGTGCAATAGATTATGAAGATCTATCTTCCAATAAGCTTCGGTGTATGTTGAAAGAGGTAAATCTTTTCTGGCTTGCTCACGTGCTACACCAAGCTTGAGCCGTTCCTGGTATATATCCCGTGCAAATTGCTGTAATTCTTGTTCACGCTCTGATAATTTAATTCCAATAGCATCATCAAAAAAACCAGCACTTCCCTGTTTATTATCTTTTGCCTGAATACGCCATTCATCAGGAGCTGTTTTTTGAGAGGAATCTATAGCAATCGAGTAACGGGTTGAATATTCATTTATATTTGCCGTGCGGTGACGAATCCATTGCCGCCATGCGTCCATCGGGACCCTGACATGTAATTTAATCTCGCACATTTCGAAAGGTGTTGTATGGTAATTACGTAACAGATAACGAATTAATCCCCTATCCTCTGATATTTTTTTTGTCCCCTGCCCGTAAGAAACACGTGCAGCTTGCACAATTGATTCATCGCCTCCCATGTAATCAATGACGCGGATAAAACCATCATCAAGAACCGGAAATTTTTGACCTAATATTTCTTCTACTGCTTTAACTTTTATTTTATCAAGTTTTTCAAACTGATTTTCCATCAATGAACCTATTTAAGACCGGGGAAGTATTTCTAATTTGAGTTCTTCTTAGCAAAAAGACGAATTATTTCTTTACAAATTTTCTTACACGCTATTTCGATTCCCTTGTCAATTTTTTGAATTGATTCTTCAGTAGACTCAAAATATTCAGCAATTTCTATAACGTGTAAATTATCATTATTTGGCAAATCGCCATCACTCATACCGCAGATAAAGAATACAGGTATATTTTTGCCGGCAAATTCATTAACAACGATAAAAGCCCCTTTGTTCAAATACGTTTGGGCATCAAATTTTCCCTCGCCGGTAATTACTATATCTGCTTCAGAGGCACCTACATGTATCTTTAGATCTTCATTAATAAACCGGGTAGCAAATTTTCCCTCTGCATTAAAGAATAAATTCAGGGCGGCACTAAGTCCACCACCGGCACCGCTCAATTTATTTTGAACCTCATCATCAATTTCAAGCTCGCTGAGTAAATGAACAAAACCTTTTTCCATCTCAACTGCTTCGTCGTCAGTAGCGCCTTTTTGTTCTGAAAATTCAAGGCAGGCGCCCTCAATACCAAGCAGCGGGTTTTCAACATCAATTATAGTCTCTATTCTGAAAGGAAGGACCACTTCAGGGACTATTATTTTAACCACTTTTGCAAAATTCTTAGGAAGTATTTCAAGTTTACTATCATTCTTATCATAGAATTCCAATCCAAAAGCTTCCATCATTCCCATACCAAGGTCATTTGTTCCCGTTCCTCCAACACCGATTACAACTTTTTCAACATCCATAATACCGTCATTAACAGAATCATAGATCTGAAGCAGAAGATCACCCATGCCTCTTGAAGAAAGAACCATTGGTTTACGGAATTCTTGTGGAATAATCTTCAATCCAAGAACTTCGGCCGACTCGATAAAAAGAGTTTTACTGCCCTGGTAATATCCAACCGGACAGAAAAATTTATCACCATTAAAAGGATTTGAAATTTCGAAATGCAGGAACTCAGCGCCAAAATTTCTCTGGCAGACTTCCAAAAATCCGTCGCCTCCATCAGAAATTGGCTTAAGCCAAAAATCAATATGCGATTTTATCTCAGCAGGCAATAAGCGGAATAGTGAAGTTTTTATTAATTCAGAAATTTCGACAGAATCTGCACATTCTTTAAAACTGTTAGGCGAAATTAATATTTTAAACTTTTTTGTATTCATTCTAATTATCAATCCTTATTTAAGAACTTGTTTAAATGAATTTATAAGATTTTTTTTAGTTTCTAAAAGGTCCTGCGAAATTATTTTCACTTCACCAATTGAAGGCATAAAATTAATATCACCGTTCCACCTGGGTACAATGTGAAAATGCAGATGGGTATCTATGCCTGCCCCCGCTGCTTTGCCAATGTTTGCACCAAAGTTAAACCCATGCGGTTTCATTGCATTTTCGAGTACTTTGATAGAAAGCCTGGTTGTTTTCATCATCTCGTCCATTTCATTATCAGACATAGCGTTAATATCACTTATATGTTTGTAAGGTATTACAAGCAGATGCCCGCTGTTGTACGGATAAAGATTCAGCATTACATAGCACAAAGTATTCTTAAAAATTACTAACGATTCATCATTCTCGATTGTGAGCTTGTGTGCATCGCAAAAAATACATTCATCAGTGTCTTTCTTTGTCTTAAAAGATTCAATATAATTTGAGCGCCAGGGCGACCAGAGTTTTTCCATAATATAAGATTAATAATTTTTATGAGAGCAATTTAAGTATAATTTCGTGAATTATTAATAATTACAAAACAAGGAATAGTCTGCACCAAATAAAAAAGGCGGAAGGTAATAATGCTTCCGCCTGTAATTTAATCAGAATTATTTTATTCTGCTTCTTCTTCTTTATGTTTTTGGTATTCTTCAATAATCTTGCCTTCAACTTCTTTTGGCACTTCTTCATAATGAGAAAAGCTCATAGCGAACATTCCTCTTCCTGAAGTTAAACTTCTAAGTTGAGTTGAATACCTGTGCAATTCTGCCAATGGAACTTTTGCTTTAATGATCTGGAATGGGCTTTCAGAATCCATACCCTGAATTTTTCCGCGCCGGCCGGATATATCTCCCATTACATCTCCCATGAACTCTTCAGGTATTTTTACGTTAATATCATAAATTGGTTCTAGAATTACCGGTCTAGCTTCCATAAATCCCTTCCTGAAGGCCATAGAACCTGCTATCTTGAACGAAACTTCATCTGAATCCACAGCATGGTAAGTTCCGTCAAACAATGTTACTTTAACGTCAACAACTTTACTTCCGGTTAAAATTCCTTTAGCCATTATTTCTTTCAATCCTTTTTCAACAGCTGGAATAAATCGCCCGGGTACAACTCCGCCCACAATTGCATCTTCAAACTCGTAACCTGCACCACGTGCTTGGGGTTCAATTTTTAAGTGAACATGTCCGTACTGTCCTCTGCCGCCGGATTGTTTCTTGTGCTTATATTCAGAATCTTCACATTTACCTTTAACTGTTTCGCGGTAAGGAATGCGTGGTTCAATTAATTCAACTTCAACGCCGTAACGGTCTTTCAATAATTTGATAGCAAGATTAAGCTGAAGTTCACCTTGTCCGGAAACAATAGTCTGCGAAATTTCTCCATCAAACTTTGATCTTAAAGTAGGTTCTTCTTCGTGTGCAGTATGAAGAGCCGCTGAAATTTTATCTTCATCTCCTTTTGCTTTTGGCTTAACAGCAAAACGAATTACCGGTTCCGGGTATTCCATTTGTGGAAGAACAATTGTAAAATTCTTGGAACTTAGTGTATCTCCCGTATGGCTGTCTTTTAATTTAACAACAGCTCCAATATCGCCGGCGTTTAATTTTGTAACGTCTTTTCTAATTCTTCCGTTAAGTACAAAAATCTGTCCAAGACGCTCGATCTTATCTCTGGTTGTATTTAGCAGGTCCAATCCCGGAGTAAGAGAACCTGAATAAACTTTGAATATTGACAACTCACCAACATGCTGTTCGGATAATGATTTGAATATAAGAAGTGAAGTTTCGCCTTTAACATCGCAAACAATCTTCACTTTCGCTCCACCATCTTTCATAGTTGCTTCTATAGGTTCTCTTTCATTTGGAGCAGGGAAATATTTAGTAGCAAAATCAAGGAATGAATTTGCACCAACACCTTTAGTAGCTCCAAAAGCAAACGCTGGAATTAAACCGCCTTTGACGATAGAAGTTTTTAAACCCTTCTGAATTTCATCGTCATTTAATGCACCTTCCTCAAAAAATTTATTCATTAATTCTTCACTGGATTCCGCAATTTTTTCAATCAATTCTTCTCTTAATTTATTAGCCTGCTCTTTTAAATCGCCAGGTATCTCTTCTTCAGAAACTTTCTTAGAGCCTGCATCGGCATAAGTAACCATCTTCATTTTTATCAAATCAATAATAGAATTAAAGTTCAATCCTTCTTTTACTGGGAACGAAACAACAATAATATCATTGCTTAATCTTTGCTTGGCATGCTGAACTGTTTCAAAGAATTTCGAGTGTTCGTTATCAACTTTATTAATTATTACAGCAGCAGGCAGTTTATTTTTCCTAACAACTTCCCAGGTTAATTCAGTACCCACTTCAATTCCTTCCATACTTTTAATAACCGAGATTGCAAGATCCGCAACGTGAAGTGAAGATATTACCTGTCCTATAAAATCCGGGAACCCGGGTGTATCCAGAATGTTAATTTTATTGCTGTTCCATTCTAAATGTAATTGTGATGCTGCAATAGACATCTGTCTTTCGATCTCATTGGAATTAAAATCAGAAATTGTGCTTCCCTCTTCAACTTTACCTATCCTATTAATTTCGCCGCCAGTGAATAAAAGAAGTTCAGATATTGTCGTTTTACCGCTTCCGCCATGTCCTATAAATGCTATATTCCTTATAGCTTCTGCATTGTACTCTTTCAAGTTTGATTCTCCTTACGTTTGAACAAGAAAAAATTACCTTCGTTTAAATTCTTGCCAAAAAGCAGAAATGCCTTTTGCAAATGCTTTTATATTTTTGATGAGTTCTTTGGCAGGATACTCAACATCACGTAATTTTGAGAATGAAGTAAAATTTGAAACTCGTTCTCTTAAATTTTTAATTGAACGGTCTATCTCATCCCAATAATGTTCAACTTCAAGAACAATTCTGTTTGCTCTTTGTGTTACATCTTCCAAATTTTCAAGTATAGGTGTAGTTCTTGCAACCAGTTCATGAACATCTTTTCGAACAGCTTCAATTTGTTCAGTAAGTCTTTTTAAGTAAATGATTGCATAGATACATAGAGCAGAAGCAGATAGGATAAGAATGATGAGCAATACATCAATTAAATTCATACTCAATTACGCTTCCTTCTCTGTTTTATAAGCTTCCATTCCAGCTTTTAAAGCAGTTTTTAAACGTTCGCCTTCCTTCTCAATTTTTTCTTTACCGGTACTGACTACATTACCTGCTTTATCCTTAGCTTCGCTTAAAATTTTTTCGGCTTCATTCAAAAGCGTTTCTACTTTTTCCTTAGTATCTGCCACCAGTTTTTCGGATTTTTTTTTACCCTCATTTATAAGTTGAGAAGCTTTGTCTTTTGCGTTTGAGATATACTTATCGGCATCTTCAATAAAATCCTGCGACTTATTTTTTATATCTTCCCGCAATTCTTTACCGGATTTTGGAGCAAATAAAAGTGCAATAATTGAACCAACAGCAGCACCAGTTAAAAATCCAATTAATAAACCTTTACCCAGATTGTTTTCTTCATTTGCCATGATAAACCTCCATCGGTTTTATTTGAAGTGTGCTAAAATATGAACAGTGCCCTCTAAAATCAAGGACAGAAAGAACCAATTAAAAATTGAGAATGGAGAATTGAGAATTGAGAATTTTGTTCAATTAAATTCAAAATGCTTTATCCCATATGAAATTAGAAATTCTTGAATTAATACCAGCTAGTTTTCCGTTTATTCAGCTCTTTTCGTTGAATAATTGGAAATAAATTAACAAAAACACCCGTTCAGAATTGATTCATTAAATCTTTATAAATCAATTCCTTTTTTGCAACCTTTATTGTTTCTATCAGTCTAAACAATCGATAAAATATCTTTTCTATAATATTTTATATTCCAAGCACAAATGTAAGTTTTAATGAATTCAGGCGTTCTAAAAATTTCTTCCAAAGGGAAAAGCTTATGCAGAAATATTTACACTGTTTTCTTCTTATTGCATGCACAGGTTTTACAAATGTTTCCAAAAGTCAAACGGTTCCGGATACTTCCAAAGCAGCTATTTATTCTGTGCGGATAGATCAACCGTTTGAGATTAACGGCAAAATGGATAATCCTTTATGGCTGAAAGCTGACCCGGTTGAATTAAAATACGAAGTTACTCCCGGCGAAAATACTCCTGCTGCGCAGAAGACTTTGGTTAGAACTTTATATGATAAAAATTATCTTTACTTTTGCTTTCAATGTTTTGATACTAATCCGGAACTTATTAGAGCCAACATAAGCGATAGAGATAATATGTATCAGGACGATTGGGTATTTGTAGGAATTGATACTTACGGCGATTTTCAAAGATCATACGAGATGGTAACAAACTCATACGGAATCCAGGGTGATTTACTAACAACATCAAACGGAGAAGATGGAAGTGTAGATTGGATCTGGTTTTCTGCTGCATCCAGAAACGATAAAGGCTGGACAGCCGAAATGAAAATTCCTTTCTCCAGTCTGAATTTTTCTGATAAAGAAGAACAAACTTGGCGTTTAAATATAATTAGATGTATTCCGAGGGCAAGCCGTACTCAAACTTCATGGATGCCCTTTGATAGAAACATTTCAGGTATTATGACTCAAGCTGGATATTTAAAAGGTTTAAGAGATATTAAATCCGGCAGTTCAATTGAATTACTCCCTTATGTAATGGGTCAAAAGAGCGGACAACTTCAAGATACTGATAATCCAAGTTCAGGATTTAATTATGATAAACTCCAGGGAAGGATAGGTGGAGGAATTAAATATGCGCCAAGCCAAAGCTTTGCTCTTGATGCAGTTATAAACCCGGACTTCAGCCAGATTGAATCCGATGCGGCACAGATAAGCGTTAATTCAACATTCGCACTTTCTTATTCAGAGAAACGCCCCTTCTTCTTACTCGGCAGGGATCTTTTACAATCTCAAATGTATTATTCGCGTTCTATCAACGATCCTGCAGCTGCCGCAAGAATTACAGGGAAAACCGGAGGTCTTTCATATTTATATATGGGCGCTTACGATAGGCATACAGTGATTGACGTACCCGGAGAAGAAGGGAGCAATATTGTTGAGACAGGCTCTAAATCTTTTGTAAACATCGGAAGATTACGTTACGATTTTGGAAATGAAACATATATCGGCAGCTTATTAATGACCCGCGATTTGACAGACGGACATAATTATCTATTTGCATTCGATTGGAATTATAAATTCTGGAATAGCTGGTACTTTCAAGGGGAAGGAGATTATTCAATAACAAAAGAGATAAACGACACTTCTGTTTTTAGTAACACCAGGCAATTCGGCAGTACAGGGTACAACGCGGCATTTAACGGTGAAAGTTATAACGGTACAGGGCTGCATCTTAATCTTTATCACGTAAGCCGTAATTATTATTTTGGATTAATATACAATGATTATTCTCCCACTTATCAAACATATAACGGAATCTACGACCGGGTTGGTTACAGGCAGGCAATGATGACCCACGAATACGATTTTTATCCTACCAAATCATTTGTTACTGGCGGCGGCTTCGGCATAACTGCTGAAACGCGTTATGACTTTTACGGCGATCAGAAGGAATTATTTTTACAACCATATCTTTACCTCAACATGAAAGGTCAGACGAATATAAACTTGAATTATTTTCTTGTAAACGATGAAAATTTCCACAGTATATGGTTTCGGGGAGTTCATAGGGGATATTTTCAAATAAACACCCGCCCATCAAATGAAATTTCAATTTTTGCCAGCCTTCAATTAGGCCAATTTATTTACCGCGGCGATAATCCTTCAATTGGTAAAGGGCATAACATTAGTCTTGATATTGTTTTGAAACCAACATCTCAATTCAATTTTGAATTTTCATATTCGCGGGCAAGGTTATCAAGCGTTGACACTGATGAACTTTTCTTTGACGGGAACATTTACAGGGCTGTTGCTATTTACCAGTTCACATCAGAAATATTCTTTAGAACAATTGTACAGTACGATACATTTGCTAAAAATTTCCAGGTTTATCCTTTATTCAGTTATAAACTTAGTGCATTTACAACTTTTTATGCAGGTGCAACAAGTACATATTTCAATTACGAAGGTGATAACGGAGTGGTCAATACAAATCAGCAATACTTTTTAAAGCTGCAATATCTTTTTGGAATTTAATTTTTTCAAGAAGATGAAGATAACAATCTGATTAATTAGCGAACGGTTTTTTTTATTGGTTTTTGAGAAAAGATAAAAAATCATTTACCGGTTTATTTTCGAACCGCTCTCGTATTTCTAAAAATCCTTTTCCGTAGACCGGGTCGGGATCAACTTCCATCAACTTTATAATATCCATAACTGAATTTGAGTTCAAAGATTTAAGATAGAGATAAACCGCATAATTGCAGCTTCCTTCACATATTTTATCTGGTAGATTATTTTTTGTATTCTCAAATATCCATGAATGCATTAACTCATGTGCAATTGTAGATTCGATTGCAAGTGAAGGTATGCCCGATAAAACATAAATGACATGAGTAAATGTCCGGTTAACAAATTTATCGTCTATGTACTTAGTTAATGTTTCAGAATTACAGTAGCCTTGCATAGCATTAGTATAATTCTTTGCCTTGCTTTTTAGAACGTTTCTATCAACCCCAATAATTTTAATATTTCTTAAATTAAATTTTATGCCGGCGCCTGTCAGCCTGCCGGCAACTTTCTCAAGTAATTTTTCAATTTCTCCCTGGTCAAAAATTGCTGATGCGTAACAGATATTACAGATATTCCTTCCGTCAGGATATTTTTTACCCCCATGTGTTATTTGGTCGCAGATGATCCTGTTACAGCAATCGCAGATAGGCATCTCATTTCTATGATATGAATGATATTTATTATGATATATATCCTCCTTATAATATCCGCTCAGTGGCTGATTGCAAACCGCACATTTGGGAAGTATATAATTTTCGTAACATGCTCTATGATATTTTTTTCCGTTACTAACAACATATTCTTCATCAAGCTTTTTTTTACAGTAATCACAAAACAAACCTTCCGCCCGGGAGTAGCAATCGGGATGATAATATCCGCCATCTTTTCTCATAAAACTGCCTTCAATCGGCTTGCCGCATAGTTTGCACAAAAAATGTTCAGGATGGTATTGTTTACCATCAACCTTAAGGTATTTGCCTTTTATTACTTCTTTACAATAGGCACAAGTTGGACTTTCCTGGGCAAAAGACGCCGATAAAGCAATTAGTAAGAATATAATTACAAAAACGTTTTTGATATAATTTCTTCCCAATTAGATAATACCATGTTAAAATAGTTGAAGATACAAATGATTGCAAGGACTCCAAATTAATCTCTCACACACCCCCCGCAAAAAACGCGGGGCAGGCACTTCTTTTCCCCTCTCGAGAGGGGAAGGAGCGGAGCGACTGGGGTGTGTCATTATTTTTTTAGCCCGATATATTTATTTATAAACTTGCATATACCTTAACATGTAGTTTAGTATATTTACCGAAGCATCCACGTAAGGCTCTTAAATAACTGAAGGAACAAATCACAAAATAAAACACATTTTGCTATCCGGAATTGTGTTTTACTTCTCTAAACTTCTAAACTACTAAACGCCATGTACACTATTCAATCTGCTGCCGAAGAATTTTTTAAACATTGCACGTACGAAAAAAATTTAAGCGTTAAAACATTAAAAGCGTACGGAATTGATCTTGCACAATTAACAAATTTTCTAATCGAAAAAAATTACTCCCTTGAGGTGCATCAAATAACAAAAAAGGAATTGAGAGAATATCTTGAAAAATTATCTACACTTAAACCAAAATCAGTTAAAAGAAAAGTGGCAACAATAAAAGCCATGTTCAATTATCTTGAATTTGAAGATAAGATAGAAATTAACCCGTTAAGAAAAATGAGAATTAATATCAAAGAACCTAAAAGACTGCCAAGAGTTATGGATATACGTGAGATAGGCAGAATATTTAAGTATGCGTATTCACAAAATGATAAAATAAGTGATCCTGCTTCTTACCATTACCAGGCATCTTTAAGAAACATTGCTGTTGTAGAGTTACTTTTTATTACAGGTGCAAGAGTTTCTGAGATAAGTAATTTAAAAATTGAAAACATTGATCTTGTGTCCGGGGCAGTATCAATAAAAGGGAAAGGTAATAAAGAACGCTTCATTCATATATGCAATCATGAAACACTTAAAATTCTAAAACAATACAAATCATTGTTTGCAGATAAAATTGACAACGCAAGCGGCTTCTTTTTGATCAACCGGTTAGGACATAAGCTCTCCGACCAGTCAATAAGGCAAATAGTTAAGCACCTCTCTTCCAAAGCAGGAATACAAAAACATATAACTCCGCATGTTTTCCGCCACTCGTTTGCTACTCTCCTGCTGGAAAAGGACGTTGATATAAAGTACATACAGTCCTTATTAGGTCACAGCTCCATTATGACAACCCAGATTTATACTCATGTAAACCGTGCAAAACAGAAGCAAATATTACGAACAAAACACCCCCGTAAAGACTTTTCGATGCTGCCTCCTTTGGTTATCTGAATGAAGGATAACTAAATATTAA
>PMDS01000040.1 GCA_003155655.1 Melioribacter sp. | reverse complement strand
AAACAACATTCGATAACTATGAAGTAGAACACGATTTTTCTACAATCGGTACACGAATTATGTTATTGAATGCACGTAAAATTCAAAGAGGATCTGGAAAAGAACAGATAATTCTTCTTGCTATTGAGGATATCACTGAACGGAAAAAAAATGAGAATGAACTTTCTAAAGCGAAAGCAGAAGCTGAAAGGGCAAACCTTGCAAAGAGTGAATTCCTTTCCCGTATGAGTCACGAACTCAGAACACCTATGAATTCAATACTGGGCTTTGCACAATTGATGGATATGGGAGAACTTATTCCGGTTCACAAAAAAGGCGTAAATCAAATCTTGAAAAGCGGGAAACATTTGTTGGAATTAATAAATGAAGTATTAGATATTGCTAAGATTGAAGCCGGAAGGCTTACGGTTTCGCCGGAACCTGTTGAGATTTTTGGTGTTATTTCTGAGACGATGGATATTGTTCGTCATCTCGCTGAAGAAAATCAGATCACCCTGGAATTAGTTTCTAAATCTAAAAAAAGACTTTTCGTAAAAACAGATCAACAGCGTTTGAAACAAGTTCTATTGAATTTAATTAACAATGCAGTCAAGTATAACCGGCATGGCGGTTCTGTAAAGGTTGAATGTACTATTCAGAAATCTGAAAAACAAAATGAAAATATAATTAGGATTAGTGTAACTGATACAGGAAAAGGTATTGCTAAAGAATACATTGAAAAACTTTTTAATCCGTTCGAACGGATCGGCGCTGAACGCACAGAGACTGAAGGAACGGGACTTGGATTAGCCATTTCTGAAAAACTGACTGTTGCAATGGGAGGGAAAATTGGCGTTCAAAGTGAAGTCGGAAAAGGAAGCACTTTTTGGATTGAGCTTCCGCAGATAGAAAGCCAACTTGCTCAATACGAAAGAGTAAGTGAATTAATGGAACCGAAAGTTAAACCTGAAAAGAGCAGTGGAACTATTTTGTATATCGAAGATAATCTTTCGAACATAGATTTAGTCGAGCAGATTTTAGCAATGCATCGTCCATCAATTAAGTTGATAACAAATATTTATGGTAAAAATGCAGTTCAGTTTGCAATTGATTACAAACCGAATTTAATTCTGCTTGATCTCGATCTTCCTGATATTCACGGAAGTGAAGTTATAAAACTGCTGCATGCAGAAACCAGAACAGCAGAAATACCGGTAATTATTCTTAGCGCAGATGCAATGACAAAGCAGATAGAGCAATTAATGAGCGACGGAGCTGAAGATTATCTGATTAAACCGATTGATGTTGTGCAATTTTTGAAGGCAGTGGATGAGTGGACGAAGAAAAGTATTAAAACGCAAGAAGTAGATTGATAGATGGTGAGAAAAAATTATGTAACTATTCATTTAGTTCTATTAAAGTAGTAAACGAAAAGACAAGTATTTAGATACATATGATAGATAAAATTGAAAAATGTAATATAGCTTAAACAATAAACCAGAATAACTATGCAAATAAAAAACTCTACTTTATTACTCGATTCTTCTTGCTCCATTCTTTCTACATTACAGAAGAAGATTGTCTAAAATGTTAAGCAATAATTAAATAGGAATAAACCTTGATTGATTTGAGATTAATTCATTCAAACATACTAATTGTAGATGACCAACAAGCAAATATTGATGTTCTTACTGGTTTGCTTGATGTTAAGGGTTATACAAACTATACAACAACTAAAGACTCCAGACAGGTTTTTAAGTTATTCGAGGAGTTCAAGCCGGATATTCTTTTGCTTGATCTGAAGATGCCGCAATTATCTGGTTTTGAAGTGATGACGCAATTGAAAGTCCTTATTCCAGCAAATGCTTTTTTCCCAATATTAATACTTACAGCTGATATAACACCAGAATCAAAACAAAAAGCGCTTGCCTGTGGTGCAAGTGATTTTCTTACAAAGCCATTTGATTTGATAGAAGTTGACCTTCGAATTAAAAACCTGCTTAAAGTACGCTTTCTTCACCAACAATTAGAAAATCAAAATCAGATTTTAGAAGAAAAGGTAAAGGAGAGAATCAAAGAACTTGAAAAGTCAAACATAGAGTTAAAAGTTGCTAAAGAAAAAACCGAACATTTAGATAAACAAAAATCCGAATTACTTAATCAAATATCGAAGGAGAAAGATCAAAAGAATCAGCCTGAAAGAAAAAATCAAGTAACAAAATCGGATGCCCAAATAACACAGAACAATGGAACTATTTTGTATGTAAAGGATAGTCTTTCAAACATTCAATCAGTTGAACAAATTTTAGAAACCGAACGTCCTTTGATTCATTTAATTACTAACATGTACGGTAAAAATGCAGTTCAATTTGCAATTGATTATAAGCCGGATTTAATTCTGGTTGATATCCATTTGGCGGATATACACGGTAGTGAAGTGGTAATAATGCTTCAGGAAGAACCGAGAACAGCGGAAATCCCGATTATTATTCTTGGTGAAAATGCTATGACATTACAGATCGAGTTATTAATAAAAACCGGAGTTAAAGATTATGTTATAAAACCCATTGATGTAGTGAAATTTTTGAAAGTTGTAGATGAGATACTTGGGAAAAGAAGTAAGGAGAAAGAGCAACTGCATAATAAATAAACGAAGGAAAGATAAAACTTTGGTTGATTCAACATTAAAAAATGCAAACATATTAATTGTAGATGATCAACAGTCAAATATTGATGTTCTTACCGGTTTGCTTGATGCTAAAGGTTATGCAAACTATACAACAACTAAAGATTCAAGAGAAGTTATTAGTTTGTTTGAAGAGTATAAACCGGATTTACTATTGCTTGATCTTAGCATGCCGCATATAACCGGTTTCCAGGTAATGATGCAATTGAAAGTTCTTATTCCAGACAACACTTATTTTCCAATACTAATACTAACTGCTGATCTTACCCCGGAATCAAAACAAAAAGCTCTTTCCAGCGGTGCAAGTGATTTTCTTGCAAAACCGTTTGATTTAATAGAAGTTGACCTTCGAATAAAAAATCTTCTTAGAGCCCGCTATTTTCATCAGCAATTAGAAAACCAAAATTTGATTTTAGAAGAAAAGGTGAAAGAAAGAACAATAGAACTTGAAAAAATAAACATAGAATTGATGTCTGATAAAGAACAAGTTGAAGAATCAAATAAACTGAAATCCGAATTCCTTAATCAGATGTCCCACGAAATAAGATCTCCTATGAATTCTTTCTTGAGCTTTACGAATATATTAAGAGAAGAGATTAAAGAAAAACTAACGCCGGATCTTTTAGATTATTTTGACGGGATTGATTCTACAGGTCATAGATTGATTAGAACTGTTGATTTGATTCTGAATATTTCTGAAATGCAAGTCGGCACATATGAACCATCTTTTAGAGAATTCGATTTACAGAAAGAAATTATAGAAAAAATAATAAATGATAACTTGAAGTTAATACAGGACAAGGGATTAAAATTTAATTTCTTCTCAAATCTTTCAGAAGCAGTAATAGTGGGTGATCAGTACAGTATATATCAAATATTTGTGAGTTTAATAGACAATTCTATAAAGTACACAAAGAAAGGATCTATATCGATTTATGTTTCAAAAAATGAACAAGGAATTAATGTTACCATCGATGATACTGGTATGGGCATATCAGAAGAGTTTATGAAAATTATGTATCACCCGTTTATTCAAAATGATAGGGAGAACTATAAAAAATTTGATGAAATAGGCTTAGGTCTTTCACTCGTAAAAAAATATTGCGATATGAACAGAATAGCCCTCACCGTAGAATCAAAAAATGATATAGGAATCAAATTCTCACTGTTTTTTTCTTCTCCGGAATAGTTAAATAAATGGATGTCTATTTTAGAAAAATGCAAAATGAAAAGTATTTAAAAAAATCAGGACATAAACATACTTCACTATACATTTATAAGTTTCTAATTATCCTATACTGAATATGTCATAAGTAGTTGCAATAGAACTAAAAGAAAGGAATTAGCCAATATGTTTACTCGACAAAATTTAATTTTGTTTATCCTTATGATATTCATAATATCTTCGTTTTGCTCTCTTTCAAAAGCGCAAAATATTTCAGGTAACTTAAACATTTCGGTTCAGAACATTGATGCCGGTTTTATCGAGGGAGTTCAAGTATTTCGATATGATTCAGCTAAGCAATATATTGATTACAAAACTACTGGAAGCAATGGAATTGCAAACTGGACGGGCATTGCCGTGGGTAGGTATTATTTAGAAGCTTATCACAACGGAAATGTACTTCCTGACTTGGGTGAGGAATTCTGGGGAATTAATTATGGACTAGTTACTTTTGGTGGAACAACAAATGTTACAATCAAACGGAACGAACCCTATACACAAAATATTGTTTTCAAAAATAACGCAACCAATGAAATATTAAGTTCTTCAAATCCGATCCCGCCGAACAAGACCGTCCGTGTTGAAGTAACAGTGAAGAATCAATCTACTTTTGCAAGAACCGTTATTGTGGAAGTATTGATAGACCATGACAAAGTTAGTCCATATGATTTCGATATCACAATGGGTCCACAGAATATTGGCGCTAACACAGGTGATTTCACTTTTGCTAGAACATTCACACCAACTGCCGAGGGATTATATTTCCGGGGATCGAAGACGGAGTCTTATATTGATACTGAGTACAAACTTACCGATACCTGGGCATGGGGCCTGATTGACGGAGCATTCAAAGTTAATCAGAATGCTGTTAATAATGTTCAAGAGAACAGCGGGCAAATTCCTAAACATTTTGTTCTTCTACAAAACTACCCTAATCCGTTTAATCCAAGTACAACAATAAAATATTCTGTGCCCATACAATTCCATATTACATTGCTGGTATTTGATATTCTTGGTCGAAAGGTTGTAACACTTGTCGATGAAGAAAAATTACCCGGTACTTACGAAGCGAAATTTGATGGAAGTTTTTTGTCAAGCGGTGTTTATTTTTATCAACTGCGTTCATTTAACTATAATGAAACAAAAAAATTATTTTTGATTAAATGAAAAATACAGCAGCTTATAAATCGATCAACACTGATAACTCACCGGTACAGGGTGGACTAATTTAATACGGAATCATTTTAATTACCGTTTTGCGTTTACAAAACAAGCTGCTTTTTATTGTTTAGCTTCTTTCAAATGAAGTATCTTGAAAAAAAATATTACATTATTAAATTAAGTGCCGGGGAATGTTAGAAAAGGCAATCTAAAATGTTAAGTGATAAATAAACTGGAAATAAATTATGATAGATTCTACGCTGATAAATGCAAAAATTCTCATTGTAGATGATCAGCAGGCTAATATTGATGTTCTTACCGGACTGCTTGATGCTAAAGGTTATGCAAACTATACAACTACTAAAGATTCAAGAGAAGTTGTTAGTTTGTTTGAAGAGTTTAAACCGGATTTACTCTTGCTTGATCTAAGCATGCCGCATATAACCGGTTTTCAAGTGATGATGCAATTGAAAGTTCTTATTCCAGCGGATACTTATTTCCCCATATTGGTACTCACAGCCGATATAACTCAGGAATCAAAACAAAAAGCGCTTGCCAGCGGTGCAAGTGATTTTCTTACTAAACCGTTTGATTTGATAGAAGTTGACCTTCGAATAAAAAATCTTCTTAAAGCACGCTATCTTTACCAACAAATTGAAAATCAGAATCTGATTTTAGAAGACAAGGTGAAAGAAAGAACAATTGAACTTGAAAAAACAAACGTAGAATTAATTTCAGCTAAAGAACAAGCCGAAGAGATGAACAAATTGAAATCTATTTTCCTTGCTAATATGAGTCACGAATTACGCACTCCGTTAATTTCCATTCTCGGATTTGCAGAATTGCTGCAACTCGAATTATTGAATGCAGAGCAATTGGAATTAGTGGACCAGGTTTTGAAAGGCGGGAGAAGGTTGAATCTTACACTTAATAGTATTTTAGAATGGTCGAAACTTGAATCTGAAAAGTTATCTCTAAAACTTTCACCCTTTAACTTATCACAGGAAATTCAAAAAAATATCGCTCTCTATTTACCTATGGCTAATTTAAAAAAGCTATTTATCCGTTCGGAATTTTGTGATCCTAATCTTATAGCAACTATTGATACCGGGTTATTCGATAAAGCCTTTTTTCAATTGATACACAATGCAATAAAGTTCACTGACAAAGGAGGTATTATCGTTGCATTAAACCAAATCAAAAAAGAAGAAGTTGTTTGGGCGGTTATTCAAATTACGGATACTGGTATTGGCATTCCAAAAGAAAATTTGGATAAAATATTTGTTGAATTCCGTCAAAGCAGCGAAGGTCCAAGCAGAAGTTACGAAGGCAGTGGACTCGGTCTTTCAATTGCAAAAAAAATGATTGAGTTAATGAATGGCAAAATAGAAATCGAAAGCGAGATCGGGAAGGGATCAACTTTTTCTATTTGGCTGCCTGCCGTTTTAGACGAAAAGGCTCTTAATTTGAAAATTGAAGAGAAAAGAAAAACTATTGAAGTTAATCCGGCAATTAGAAAAACCGATCTGGCTCCAATTGTTTTACTTGTGGAAGATAATCAGTCTAATCGTATGTTGGTCAATAGAATGTTGGGCAAAGATTTTCGAGTACAGGAAGCCGAGGACGGATTTACTGGAATTGCACTTGCTTCTCAAAATCTTTTTAACCTCATTTTAATGGATATAAATTTAGGCTACGGTATCAGTGGTATTGAAACCATGCAAGGAATAAGAAAAATACCCGGTTATTTTAAAGTGCCTATAATTGCAGTTACTGCTTATGCTATGTTTGGAGATAAAGAAAGACTGTTAAAAGAAGGATTTGACGATTACATTCAAAAACCATTTACAAAAGAAGAATTAATTAACCATGTCAAAATTTCAGTGACTAAATTTAAACAAGTACATGAGTATTCATAATAGGAAAACTTTGAACTATGTAGTACACAAAGAAATGATACATCTCGATTAAAATTTCAAAAAATATAAAAGGAGTAAATGTTAGAATTAAAATGCCGGTACAGGAATTTCAGAAGAGTTAATGAAATAATATGCTACAAAATATATTAATACACCTTTATAAAAAGAAACTTTGTTCAAGGCGATTAAAAAACATTTGAAATAGTAGTTAATGTTTAAAATCCTGTTCGTAATTACTTACTCACCTTACGCATAATTTAATTTATAACCACATCCTTCAGGACGTGGAGTCTAACCAAGTAAAAAAAATCCGGGCTTTAGCCCAATTCTTTGTTTAATGGACACATAATTTTGCCATTAGCTTACATCTTCATAATGAACTCGAAAATATGAAAGCTTGTTTTGCTATGAAGTTTTAAAATCAATTAGTGTAAATAACGTTTTTGCGTAAGGTAAGTTATTTATTCAAATCTGTTTTACTATATTATAAAAATAGCCTAAAAAACCACAATAAAGATCTAATCCCTTTTTCGTCCCTTCGCTCGATTATATAGATCTATTCAAAGTTATATCTTTAATTTACAAACATTGTGATTAATGAAATGTGAAAATAATTTTAAAAGGAAAAGATATGGAAAACTCACTAAATGAAACCTTAATGGTTGTTGCATCAAATTTAACAATTGCATTCTTTCAAAGGGAACAAACGTTATTGACTAAAACAAACTCATCCATGGACCTTGATCGTAACAGTATAGAAATCATACCTGAAATTTATGGGGAAATTTTAGAGGGTCTTAAGAAAAAATATCCCATTTAAAAAACAATCTTAAACTAAACCCGAATTTGTCATTAGAGGA
>PMDS01000057.1 GCA_003155655.1 Melioribacter sp. | reverse complement strand
GTCCAAGCTTAGCTTGGCACTCACTTCATCAGCATTATTTTCTTTGTTACAGAATAACTTCCGGCGTTCATTCGAATAAAATAAACACCGCTTGCCAAATTACTTCCATTCACTTCTACTTCATAACTTCCAAATGGTTTTTCAGAGTCTACCAAAACCGCTAATTCAACCCCAAGAACATCGTACAGTATCAGTTTTACATGAGTGGTTCTTGGCAATGTATAACTGATCTTTGTTGATGGATTGAAAGGATTAGGATAGTTCTGAGAAAGACTGAATTCTGAAGGAACCACATAGTCTTCAGTAGCATTACCACCACTACAGGTCGAAGTATATGTCTTGGTTTTTATATCGGTCGATCCGCTGTATGTTACAATAATACTTACAGCTCTTGGTATTGTTACTTTAGAACTCGATGTATATGTAATCAAATATTGATTGTTCAACTGTTGTGATATACTTTGATATATAGATAACAACTGGGACGAATTAGGCGCCAGGTAATATTTCCCTCCGGTCTGTGAAGCTATCTGCTGTAAATTTGTCTCATCCGATGACCCGGCAGTTAGTCCTAAACCAATAGTGTAAACTGGAATACTGTTTTGAATTGCATAGTTGATTGCAACCGTCATCGAATGTGAACTAGAATTATCGGCTCCGTCAGTCATTAATATGATAGCTTTCCTTCCAGTCTGAACTTTTGTTAAATCCACCGCCTGGTATATTGCGTCATATATTGCCGTATTGTTGCCTACAATTATACCATTAATTGCATTCCTCAGTGCCGTTTTATCAGTAGTGAATGCCTGGTTAATAGTTACAAAATCATCAAAACTAATTACCGCTCCTTTATCATTTGCCTGCATATTGTTTACAAATGAATTTGCGGCAGTTAGAGCGTCTGAAAGCGGCGTACCCGACATACTTCCGCTTTTATCAATAACCAATGCAACCGAAATAGCGCTTCCAGTTCCACCTGCCGAAGTTACTATTATCGATTGCGAAACGTTGTCTTCGTTAACTGTAAAGTTGCTGCTTGTTAATCCTGTTATTGATGTACCGCTAGAATTTGTTACCGTTACATAAGATTTTACAACAGGGCAGCCCGAATTGTCAATTTGATTATAAGTCAATATGAGATTACTGCATGTTGATGTATAGGTTTTGGTTTGTGTAGCTGTTGCGCTATTATATGTTGCTGTTATGCTTACAGTTCTAGCTGTTGCCGATGTTGAAGTTGAAGTATAAGTAATCAGATATTGATTGTTTAATTGCTGGGATAGACTTTGGTATATACTTAATAACTGTGATGAACTTGGCGCCAGGTAATATTTTCCACCCGTCTGGGATGCTATTTGCTGCAAGCTTGTTTCAGAGCTTGAGCCCGCTGTTATACCCAAACCGATTGTATATATAGGAACACTGTTTTGAATTGCATAATTAATTGCATCTGTCATTGAATGAGTGCTGGAATTATCTGCACCATCAGTCATTAATATTACAGCTTTTCTTCCGGTCTGAACTTTGGTTATATCAACTGCTCTATACATAGCGTCATAGATGGCTGTGTTATTCCCGCTAACAATATTATTGATTGCAGTCCTCAGTGCAGTTTTATCTGTAGTGAATCCCAAACTAGTTGTTACAATATCATCAAAACTGATTAACGCTCCTTGATCATTAGTCTGCATATTATTTACAAAAGAAGTTGCTGCTGTTTTTGCATCTGTAAGTGGCTGACCCGCCATACTTCCGCTTTTATCAATAACAATTGCAACCGAGATTGCACCACCAGTGCTGCCTGGAGTTGTTACAGTGACGCTTTGAGTTACATTATCCTCTTTAACAGTAAAGTTGCTGCTCGTTAATCCTGTAATCGGTATTCCATTAAGATCTGTTACAGTTACATAAGACCTAACAGCAGGGCAATTAGATGCGTCAATTTGATTGTATGTTAAAATAAGATTATTACATGCCGGCGGAGTATATTGTTTGGTCTTGTTATCGGTAGCGCCATTGTATGTAGCTGTTATGTTAACGTTAACAGCGGTTGTTCCGCACTGAATTGGTGAAGTGTAAGTAACAAGATATTGATTGTTCAACTGTTGAGACAGACTTTGATATATACTTAGTAATTGTGACGAGCTTGGTGCTAAGTAGTATTTACCTCCCGTCTGGGATGCTATTTGCTGCAGGCTTGTCTCCGAGCTTGAACCAGCTGTTATACCCAAACCAATCGTGTAAACAGGAATGCTGTTTAGAATTGCATAGCTTATAGCGTCTGTCATTGAATGAGTGCTTGAATTATCTGCGCCATCCGTCATTAATATTACAGCTTTTCTTCCTGTTTGTAATTTGGTTAAATCTACAGCCTGGTATAATGCATCATATATTGCAGTATTATTGCCGCTAACTATACTGTTAATTGCATTTTTCAATGCAGTTTTATCAGTCGTAAACCCTAAATTAACAGTAATAATATCATCAAAACTGATAACCGCACCTTTGTCATTCGTCTGCATATTGTTTACAAAAGAATTTGCCGCGGTTTGGGCATCCGTGAGGGGTTGACCCGCCATACTGCCGCTTTTATCAATTACCAATGCAACAGATATTGTGCTACCAGTACCGCCAGCTGTTGTTACTGTAATAGGAGTGCGAACTGCACTATTTTCTGTCACTGTAAAATTACTGCTTGTAAGACCGCTTATTGGATTACCAGTATTATCAGTTACTGATACATAAGATTTTATTGTAGGAAGACTTGATGCATCTATCTGGTTATATGTTAAAATTAGTGCTGCGCTGGGAGATTCAATATTTGCACGGATTAACCAAGTATAGGGATACCCTGAATGCATCCACGTTCCATTAAGTAACCAATCACCATCAGCAGTTGCGGGACCTGTGTCCATTCCGATCGAGTGCATAGCGCCAGACAATGAAATTGTATAACCAACCCAAATATCACGGTTTGCTATAGTAACCGGGGTGGTCAACGTAACTCTATTCCAAGCAACAGCAGTGGGAGTAAAAGTTTGAGTAGCTAATAATGTTCCCGGAGTTGTTGAAGTCCCTGCATCATAGATTTTAAGTGCGCATGATGTGGGTACATCTCCAATGTAAATATCAACGCTTTTAATTTGCCAGCCAACATAGGGAGAAACAACACTTGGTGTGAACCGTTCACTAGCCTCTACGGTTGCTGTACCACTTTGAATACCTAAAAATTGAGTACTAATATTTCCGTTGTCATATTTAAGAATAGCAGTAGTTTGTACTGAACTTACCTTTGAAGGAATGCTTTGCCCTTTCAAGACAGATTTAGTAGCTAATGCAGCTTCTAATTTTGCAAAGTTATTTGTTGCATCAGTTGATTGAGCTGTTTTGAGAGAAGCATCATATAATAACTTTTTGTTAAGAAAATAATATTGATCTGCATTTGAACCGGAGGCATCAAATTTTTCCCCCGTTGAATTAAGCAGAATTTTCTTACTAAAAATATATTGATCCGGATTTATGTTTGCCGGGTTGTACTGTGTTTTTGATGAATCCGCTACATTCTTTTTCAAAAACATGTACTGGTCGGCATTGCCCACCTTTCCAGTTTGAGAGAAGATCAAACTAGAAACGGCTAATAAAAGTAGAAGAGTTTTCTTCATATATACCTCGCAAGATTTTCAAGTATATTAATTCTGTTAATTAATCAATAAGAATTTTTTGTTTATGCTTCTATGAACACAAAGTGCTTTATATCAAAAGATAGTTGTGTCGAATTTATTCTGGTAATCTTAATGTTTTGAATTCTATTTTGGTGAAAAAAAAATCAATCAATTATATGCTGATCTGTAATTAGGAAATAATTTAAACACCATTAGCTCTATTCAACAATAAAGCGCCATTTAAAACTTGCGTAGAATCACAAAAGCAAATGATTGAAAAGCCGACTTTACTTTTATTGAAATAATTCTTTTACAATACCCTGAGCAATCTTACATTGAACATAACGATTATTTATTAAAACTCAAATAATGATTTTATTGTTATTGCATTAAATCACATACGCTAAAAACGCTTTTGTATTAATGTTTTTGCATAGTGAAATCATCAAAAATTCCTTATCTGATTTATTCAATATTTCATAACTTTACATTAAAGTTATACTTAAAAATGAAGAAAGAGTTTTTATGAATAATCTAAAAAGATGTTTTTTATTTGCATTACTACTGAGCGCTGTATTATTAATAAACGTCAATGCTCAAACAATCAAGCTGAAGATTATTGAGACAACCGACGAACATGGCGCGGCGTTTCCATTTGATTTTACCGATCAAAAGCCACTTAACAGTTCGCTTGCACAAATAACTACATACATAAAACAAGAGCGCAGTAATAAAGACCAACAGGTTGTACTGCTCAGCGGCGGGGATCTTCTTCAGGGAACACCTCTTGTTTATTACTACAATTTTGAAAAGACTAACGTACCCCACGTTTGGTCAGAAATTATGAACTATATGCAGTATGATGCGGGGGCAGTGGGCAATCATGATATTGAAACAGGTCACCCTGTTTACGATAGAGTAAATAAAGAATTCAATTTTCCGTGGCTTGCAGCAAATGCAGTCTATAGTAAAGATGGCTCGCAGTATTTTAAGCCATACACAATTATTCAAAGGGAGCAAGTTAAAATTGCCGTGCTGGGAATGATTACGCCGCAAATTCCATCTTGGCTTCCCCCAAAAATTTGGGAAGGGATGAAATTTCTTGACATGATTGAAACTGCAAAAAAATGGATCCGGATAATAAAGGAAAAAGAAAAACCTGATTTAATGATCGGGCTGTTCCATTCGGGCACCGACTTCAATTATGGAAATCAAAAAGCAGATACATATAGAAATGAAAATGCATCGCAGCTTGTTGCAGAACAAGTGCCCGGCTTCGATATTGTTTTTGTGGGGCACGATCATCATGGCTGGAATTATACTGTTACAAACAAAGAGGGGAAAAAAGTTTATATACTTGGGGGAGTAAATGCCGCGCGCGATTGTGCCGCCGCAAATTGCACACTAACATTTGATCCAGGTAAAAAAGAATGGGAGAAGAATATTACGGGGGAAATTGTTGAATCAAAAAACTATGCACCCGATAAAGATTTTATAACCAGGTTCCAATATGCATTTGATGAAGTAAAGAAGTACGTGTCGCTGCCAATTGGATATTTTACGCAAAGTATTTCATCAACAGAATCACTTTTTGGACCTTCAACTTTTTCAGATTTGATAAATCAGGTGCAGCTTAATCTGACAAGCGCGGATGTTTCGTTTACAGCCCCTCTCTCATTTGATTCCAAAATCGAAAAGGGAGAAATTACCGTAGGTAATATGTTCAGCCTGTACAGGTTTGAAAATCTCTTATACACAATAAGCATGAGCGGAAAGGAAATTAAGGATTACCTTGAATATTCCTATAAACTCTGGTTCAATCAAATGAAAAATGAAAATGATCATCTTATAAACTTCCAATTGGATGAAAACGGCAATGTTAAGCTGAATGAAAGAAATAAAACTCCATTGCTAAAAGTACCTTATTATAATTTTGACTGCGCGGCCGGGATCAAATACACAGTTGATGTTTCCAAACAACCTGGCGAGCGGGTTAATATAATTTCCTTTAGCGGCGGCAAACCTTTCGAGATGGACAAAATATACAAAGCGGCAATTAACTCTTACCGGGGCAATGGGGGCGGAGGTCATCTTTTTGAAGGAGCAAAAATTCCAAAAGATGAACTGGTTAAAAGAATTGTAAATTCAACCGAAAAGGATTTACGCTTTTACATGATGAGGTGGATTGAAAAGAAAAAGACTGTTGAGCCAAAATCCCTCGGCAACTGGAAAATTATTCCCGATCAATGGTATAAAATGGGAAAAGAAAAAGATTATGCTTTGATGTTTCCCAAAAGATAAATTTTAACGTTTATTAAATTGCAGTAATTTTACATGCCCGGCATTGGGGGCATATCCTGTACTATTGCATTAAGTTTAATTCTGCCTGCATGTTTAAAAAAGATAATTGCCTCAAATGAACCGCCTTTCTTATAATCTTTTACGAGATCAAGAAGCATAACGTGCATACCACCGGGTTTTAATTCTGCTTTGGACTTAGCTGGAATAGCAATAAATTTAATCGGGCGCATACCCATCTTATCATTTTGCATCGTATAACTTTCATGCAGCTCTACAATGTCCGCAAATTTTGATTTAACGCCAAGTAATGTATCCGGTTTTTCCTCATTGTTTTGAATTTCAAAATACAATGCGGAATTTGAACCTTTAGACGCCGGGCGAATCCATGCATTAAGTATCGTTATTTTTGATTTTATACTTTTTGCCGGACTGGATTTATGTTTATCCGGCTGCTGAGAAAAAGTCAACCCCTGCATAAATATTACCACACTAAAAACCAGAATAAATTTTTTCATACCTGGTCCTTTCCTTTTTAATAAGATGTTTTTACCTATAGTAATTTTTTAATATCCTTAACTATTTCATCAATGTTAATATCGCTGCCCTTATAATTCTTTCTTATCTTTCCTTCAGCATCCATTAATTGAACTCTATCAGTATGAACATAGTAATAAATTTTTCTTCCATCCTTGAAAACTGTTGAGTCATTTGGAACAACCATAACGCCGACTCTTTTTGTAATTGCGCCTATAACATTTTTCTCCCCGGTAAGAAATGTCCAGTTGGAAAGATCAAGATTGCGTATTAGGGCAAATTTGGTAAGAACCTCCGGGGTATCAAACCCGGGATCAAAACTAAGAGAAACAAACTGCACATTTTTAACATGCTCCCTGGTAAGACGTTCTTGTATTAAACGCATATTGTTTGTACTTATAGGACAAATATCCGGACAGTTTGTGAAGATATAATTTATAACAACAAGTTTGCCCTTTACAAAATCCGGGAAATTAACCGGATCATTATTCTGGTCAACCAGGCTGTATGATTGAGTGCTTAAATCTTCAACAACCGGAAATTTTTCTCCGCAGCCAAGCAGCAGCAATAAAGAAATTATCACAGCCAGACGCTTATTTAAAGTTTTCATATCTTCACTGTCCTAAATAGAAAGATGTATAGTTAAACAACTGGTATATAAAAAGAACACAGTGAAAAGAAAAATAATTCTGCTTTTATTAAAAATAATAAATTCTGTTTTTTACGGACAGGAAATTGTAAGAATAGCTTGGTACAATGTCAAATGATTTCCATCAATCCGCTGTTTACAATTCTCAATCCGCCACTGCTGGGGAATGTTTAAGGTAAATTTTATCTTATTTAGTATATGAAAAAAAGGCAACCAATTAAGATTGCCTTTTTATATTTATCCGCCGTGGCGGATTTACTCCTTACTTCTTTCTACTTTCTCCTTACACCATATACTTTATACTGTCCTTATTTGACCAGCAGCATCTTCCTGTATAAAGTCTGGTTTTTAAAAGTTACACTGTAAAAATAAATTCCGGATGCAAAGTTGTTACCGTTCCATAATACGCTGTGTGTGCCTGCTGTTGTAACTTCATTAACTAATGTAGTTAATTCTCTTCCCAATACATCTCTTAATTTTACTTTTTCTTTTGTTACAATATTTGTCCCTATCGAATCCGCCCATGATGAATTTGGGAATGCTTTTTCAAGTGTAAAATTACCGTATTTTTTTTGTACGTTTTGCAGAATTTCTTTTGTCTCGGGAATCAATACATCCATGAATCCTGCATTTTTTACGCCACTTAATAGGTCAATTGTTCTTTTGGCAAATTTTAAAGTAATAGAAGTTGAATACCATTCTCCTTTATCATTTTTATAAACTTCAAATTCGGAATATAAATTTGGCGCAGCTAATTTCTTTAGGTGCGGATAAAGTTGTGAAAATGATAAAGAAAAAAGTACACATAAGAAAAATATTTTCTTAAATATAAACCCTCCTTTCATTTTTGTTGAATTATTTTTATTGTTTTGACCCCTTTTGAAGAGAGCATCCTTACAAAATAGATACCTGAAGAAATATTATTCATTGTATATATAAATTTATAAGATCCCTGATTAAGCACGCCTTTATATATAACATCAATTTCCTTCCCAAGTATGTTATACACTATTAATGAAACGAATCCGGAGGAATTTAGTTTTATAAAAAGATTTGTCGAATTGTTGAATGGGTTTGGGTAACAGCTTATATCAAAAACATCTGGAAGGTTGTTATGTTGTATAGGTTCACTAATATTTGTTTCATCGATATTATAAATCTGGCACAAATTAGTTGCTGTTATAGCGAGATCTCCACCTGATAATATTTCTTCTTCACCTCCGGCCACAATTAAACTATTATCGTTAATTTTTAAAACTACCTGATCCGATATCATTCTGGAAAAAGATTCATGATACATGGATTCATTTCTTTCAAGAGAATATAATTCCCAACCATGACGCATGCCGTTGATAAGAACCATATATTTCTCACCGGACAAAGTAATTGCCCTATTTATTCCCGGGAAAAATTTAACTTTACCCACTGTCTCCCAACTATCATTTACAGGATCATACAGCTCACAAAACTCTGGTAATCCTCCAACAATAAGCAATTTGCCGTTAGATAATAGAGTTGCAGTATGCCCGGAGCGTGGGTAGTGCATTGGCGTTGTAAATGTCCATTTCTTTGTTAAAGGATCAAATATTTCACATGAATTAACATCATTAGATAAATTTTTACCTCCACATATAATTATTCTTCCATCATTTAATAAAGTGGAAGTATGAAAATAACGACCGACATTCAAATCTGCTGTTTGTTCCCATCTACCCGTTGTAACATCGTATATTTCGCATTCATTTAGAGATTGTTCAGAATTATTTGCAGGTCTATCAATAAATCCTCCTGTTAATAATGCATTCCCATTTGATAGCAAGGTAACATTTTGTCCGTCAGATCTTTTTTTCTTTAATGTATCCGTTAATGTCCAGCTGGTATAATCCTTATTTAATATTTCGCAGCTATTTTCATTAGAACCACCTACAGCCATAATAGAACCATCTGTAAGTTTTATAAGGTTATGATTCTCTCTTGCTTTATTCATTGGTAAAAACGGAATCCATTTGTAATTCATAACATCAAACAAGTAAGACTCATTACCGGCTGAAGAATCATTTGGTGTAATACCTCCTGTAATAAGGATATTACCATTTGTTAATTGAATACCAGCAGGGTATGCCTTTCTTTTATTCAGAGGCTCTGTAGTAATCCAGGAGCCCAGTTTCTGTGAAAAAATCATTTCATCAAAAAAAACTAATAATAATAAAAGGATCATATACTTAGTTTTCATAAGAACCTCATAAAATAATTTAACTTTCATCAAGTTTTGAAATACATTCAGGTATTATTCCCTATTGTAATAGCACACCGGTCATATTAACTCTATTAATGCAGTTGTTAATCAATTTTAATGACAGAATAGGAAATTTATTTAAAAGTACTCCAGGAATATCCGCCCATAAAAAGAACCCCAAAAAGAAGAATAAAAACTGTTTAAGTTTCTAAAAATAAGGTAAGGGAAATATAAACTTTTGTCAATACCAAAAGATATGCGAAAAGACATTCTGTGTTCTGGTCATCATAAAGAAAACAAAAAATTATTATTTAATTAACAAGCTGGACTGAATTGCTGAAGTAATACACTACCGGAATGGTTCTCAATCCGCCATCCGTCAGCTGACGGACAGTTCTTAATTATCTTCTTCTGTTTATTTTTATCAATTAAAAGTTGGTAACTTTGTACAGACAAAGAAAATGGTATTAACAAAGTAAATGAATAAAAACAAAATCCTGCTTCCGGGACTCGATAAGCAGTTCGGGTTCCTGCAAGAAAATCTAACCGCTAAAATTGAATCTGCCCTTGTAATTGGTTCTTCAAGCGAACAACCGGCGGTCAGCATCTCAGAAGAATATTCATGCAACGTCGATTTAATAGTTGAAGATTATGAATCATTAATAAATTCAAAATTGATCCTGGAAAAGTATCCTAACATAAATACCCGGATGATGGAATTTGACGTAACAGATTTTGATGATACGGCGTTCGATTTGATTTATGCGCAGGGATCTGTTTCGCGAACAAGCAGAAATAAATATATAAAAGAAATTAAAAGAATATTAAAGCCTGATGGATTTCTATGCATAGGAGAAATTGTTGCATTAGAAAACAATTACCCGGCATTTGTTAAAGACATTTTTGATTCTTCCGACCTGCTTCCTTTATTCACTAACGATCTTTCTAAATACTACAGTGAACGTAAATTTGAAATTATTGCACAGGAAGATTTAACAAATACACTTGAAGAATATTACATCACAAATGTCAGCTTACTTAAAGAGGCTAAGCACCACCTAAGCGAGCAGGAAAAAAGTTATCACAAAAAACTTCTTAATAAAATCAGCCACGAATCAAATGTATATCTAAAGCTTGGCGGCGATAGATATTATGGTTTTGTTTCTCTGTTGATGAAAAAGGCAGGATAATGAAGAAGGGAGATCTGCTTGAATTAGACATTACCGGATATGCGTTCGAGGGCAAAGGCATTGCAAAGATCATTAAAGAAGTTAACACGCAGGAAGGAAAGAGCGAAAAGAAATTTGTAATATTTGTTGACGGTTCATACCCGGGCGATAAAGTAATAGCGCAGATCAGGAAAGTAAAAAGTTCTTATGCTGAAGCAAAAATTAAAGAGCTGATCTCAAAATCTTCTTTAAGAACGCAGGCAAGGTGTAAATATTTTGGAATATGCGGCGGATGTAAAGCGCAGGACCTGCTTTATGATAATCAAACAAAATTCAAGGAAGAGCAGGTTAAAGATATTTTCGAAAGAATCGGGGGATTTAAAGATTTTGAAATGCTTCCTATCATTCCATCGGAGAATATTTTTTTCTACCGGAATAAAATGGAATTTTCTTTCGCAGATAAAAGATGGCTGATTGAAAATGAAATTTCTTCCATGCAGGAAATACCGGACCGCGACTTTGCCCTTGGTTTGCATATACCCGGAATGTTTGATAAGGTCCTTGATATTGACGGCTGCCATTTGCAGTCTGTACTCAGTAACGATATCCTAAATTTTACAAGGGATTTTTTCAAAAAGCTAAATGTTCTGCCTTATTCACCCAAGCATCACACCGGTTTTCTGCGCAACCTGGTTATTAAGCAGTCATTTTCATTTAATGAATTGATGGTTAATCTTGTAGTTGCAGGAGAAGATAAAGATCTACTTGAGACTTACAAGAATGAATTATTAAACCGGTTCCCACAAATAACAACACTGGTTTTTAATATTAACAAGAAACTTTCGCAGACAGCTTACGGCGATTATGAAATTGTTTCCTACGGTCCAGGCTATATTTACGATTCAATCGGGAAGCCAAAATTTAGAATAAGCGCTAATTCATTCTTTCAGACAAACACTTTCCAGGCAGAAATTCTTTACAATATTGTGCTGGAATTTGCGGATTTCAGCGTAAAAGAGGTTGTTTATGACCTGTTCTCCGGTGCTGGAACCATTCCAATTTTCATCTCGGATAAAGTAAAACAAATTTACGGATTTGAGAGTGTTGAGCCTGCAATTGAAGATGCAAAAAGAAATTTGGAGTTAAATAATGTTAATAATTTCACTCCGTTTCTTGTTGATCTTAACAGTTCATTTCTATCCATTATTATCCAGAATAGTCTGTTTCAACCCGATCTGATCATAACTGATCCTCCGCGAAGCGGAATGAATCCCAAAACAGTGAAAGATATTATTAGTCTGCAGCCGGAGAAAATTATTTACATAAGCTGTAACCCGGCAACACAAGCACGTGATGTTAAACTTCTTTGCGAAGGCGGATATAAATTAATAAAGCTTCGTCCTGTAGATATGTTTCCACACACTTACCATATAGAAAATGTAGCACTGCTAATCAAAGGAAAATAAAAGTAAAATAAAGTTATATTTCAATCGATATTCATACAATTTGTTTTCTTTCTGTTTCCCTATCTTGCCAATATTTATCTTTTCTTTGTTACCCTATTGTTACTTTGAAATCTAAGTGCTACATTTCACAAGTAACAAAAAGAAAATAAGTGAAAGGATGGCTATAAAATGCAAATACAATTAAGAAAAAAGAAATTGCTTGACGGTAGAGAATCACTTTATTTGGATATTTATAAAGACGGAAAAAGAAGTTATGAATTTCTGAGACTCTACATAAAAAGAGGTGATCCTAACAACAAAGAAATTTTATTGTTAGCAGATAAAATCAAATCAAAAAAAGTGATCGAGTTAGCTAATGATGAATATGACCAGATAAGCAGTAACAAAAAAAGAGCTTCATTCACTATATACTTTGAAAAATTTGTTAAGACAAAATCGAAGTGGTCAAACTATTACGGTGCTTTGAAGTATTTAAGAATATACGAGCCTAAAGACATTCTCTTTAAGCAAATTAATAAAGCATGGTTGAACAACTTTGCCGAATATCTAAGTAAGGAATCGGGGCTTAAAAAAAATACTTCTTTCCTCTATTTCAGAAAAATAAAAGAAGTTCTTTATAGAGCCTCACAGGAAGGTTTTATAAAAACAGAAACAGTTAGACAGGCAGCAAACTTGCAAAGGGAAAGAGTTGAAAGAGGGTATTTAGAGCTGAAGGAAATTCAAAAGTTAGTAACTACAGCCTCAGATAGACCGGAAATAACAAAAGCTTTTTTGTTTAGTTGCTTTACAGGACTAAGGCAATCAGATGTAAGAAATCTAAAGTGGAAAGATATTTCAGACAATACAATCAAAATCACACTACAAAAAACCAAAGACTCAATATCATTACCTTTAAGCCAAACAGCATTAAATATTCTTAAGACAGATAATATTTTTCACTTACCGGATACTAAAATTTTCAATTTACCAACTGACAGAACAACTATTAACAGAACTTTAACAAGATGGTTTAAAAGTGCTAAGATTGAAAAGAAAGCCTTTTATCATTTATCAAGGCATACTTTTGCAACTCTAAATCTAACAAGTGGAAATGAAATATATACAGTTTCAAAACTATTAGGTCATAAAAGCTTAAAAACAACTGAGATTTATGCAAACATAATTGACGAAAAGAAAAAAGAGGCAATGGATAACTTGCCAGTTATAGAGGTGGGCTTATGACAACAAATTCCTATTTTGGATTTAGTAAAAAATCTCAAGAAGAAATAGATAGATTCAAAATTCTACCTTTTGATAACTTCAGATATTATTCGGAGCTTGATGATAAAAAAATCTCAATTGCCTTTTTGGAAAACTTACCTTTTGGCAAGGAATTAAAAACTGAATTAGAAAGAAATATTGCTTATGATAAGGAAAAATTTTACTTCAAAGATGAAAGCTCAATAATAAACTACAAGTATTATTTCTATAATGATTTTTATAATTTTCTTTTCAAAGTTATAGTAAAGTTTGATGAATTAAATATCGGCTCAAGAAAAGATGAAAAAGAAAAAGAGAAATACACCAAAAGTTTTATAAAAGATTTTGAAACTCAATTAAAAGCAAGTATTACATATTCAAAGTATGTTACTAAAAGATTCTTTGAAATTTATCCCCACTTAAAAACTCAATTCAAAATAAAAAAAACATTCAAGATTATTGATATTAAATCAAAAAAGATAAATGCAAATGGCTCAGATAATAGGCTTATTGAATGGTATTCAACTGAGAAGTTTCAAAGATTAATGATGCTTATTGATCTTAGGGAAAAAGATATTTCATTAGAAAAGGCAACCCATAGGAGAAAATCAAAGGATGTAATTCGTTATATGGAAATTTTAAGACGAGTGATTAACAGAGATTTTTTAGGCACAAAGGAAACTAAGGAATCTATAATTTTTGATGTAACCTATGATTTATCTTTTGATAAGAAAGAACAAATAAAATTTAGTAATAAATTTTATTCATGGGTGAGACGGAACAATAAAATAATTGATAAAGAAAAATTAAAACTCACCAACCCTCAGCTAATTAGTTACTGACTTTTTAATAGTCGGTAACTTTCTTTTCTGTTTCTTTTTATTTGTATCAGATTATTTCATATAATTTGAGGAAATAAAAAATGAAGCAAGAAACAATTCTTGAAAAGCTATCAAACCTTGAGCAGCTATTTCAGCAAGATGAAAAGCCTTTATCATTTCAAGAGGCTTGTAGATATCTCGATGTTTCAAAATCTCATCTTTACAAACTCACTTACAAAAGCTTAATTACTCACTTCAAACCAAATGGTAAAAAACTCTATTTCAAGAGATCGGATTTGAACAAATGGCTTTACAGAAATCAAAGGGTACCAGATCAAGAGCTTGAACAAAAAGCAATTGATTATGCAGTAGCGGGTAATGTAAAGAAATGAATATGACTGCTTTTGTTTAATAAATGGTAAAATGTTACCATAACTGTAACAGGGTGAATTGTTAAATGCTTGATACTATTGGAATGTTTTTAGAAAATAATTACTTAAAAGAGGGCTTACTTACTCACCCAAAGGAAACATATAATCAAGAAACAGGTGAGGTTGTTCAATATGGATATCTTAAAAATCTTAGAGTAAAAGCAAATGGTGATAAAGTTTCTGTAATTGGTTCTTTACCAAAATTTTATTTAGGCTCTAACCTCCAGCAACTAACCAGAAAAGATACTGAGCTTGCAATTGAGAAAGCTTCAGATCTTTTACAATTGCCACTAAAAGAAAGTAAAATCTTTAGGCTTGATCTTGGTGCAAATTTAATAGTAAATGAACCTTTACAAAATTATTATTCCTGTTTAGGTCAATTATCAAGATTTCAAAAATCATTTATTGCCAATAAGCGAAGTTTACTCTATACAACCTCAACAAAGGCTCTTGAGTTCTATGATAAAACCAGAGAGATGAAAAGAACTAAACAAATGATTCCGATTCTTTACAGTGGAAAAAATATTTTAAGATATGAATTGCACCTTACAAGAAACATTACAGATTCTTTTAGGATTCCAGAGCTGAAGGCAAATAATTTATATGATGAAAGTATTTATATCAAGGGAATTGATTTTTGGAAAGATTTCTATTTCTCTATTCAAAGGGTGAACCGCCTAATATTTAATAAAGAAGCTATCATTATGATAAATGCAAAGACATTAAAAAACCAACTTGCTGTAATTGGATTAAAAATAGTTGGAGAAGATCATATTTTGGAAATGATTGAAGCAAGTAAAAAACAAATCAAACATAGAAATCAAATAAGTAGAATGAAAGATGTTGTAAAAGATTTATCAAATGAGAAAGAACTAACAGAACCTAATGAAGCAATAAAAGAACTTGATGAGAAAGTTAAAAGAGTTGCAAAGTATTTCAGATAAAAAAGGCTTATGAAAATGAAAAATAGTAAATCGTTATCACCAGTCAAGGCGATTAGAGAGCACTGTATAGATTGCTCAGGAAATGAATTAAAGGCTGTTAGAGAGTGCCAAATTACAGAGTGCCCTCTTTATGCTTACCGATTAGGTAAAAACCCTCACAGGCAAGGGATTTTACAGAGTAAAGCAGTTCCTTTTGAAAATGCCTTTTCAACTAATGATTTTAAACATTAGAAACGATTTTAGAATAAGTATTTAGTTGCCTTCAAAAGTTAGGAAACGTTAGGATTTCAGGCGATAGTTTTTCGGACAAAAAAAACAAAAAGGAAACGGAAACAGAAAATACTACCTTAGTGTTTGGGAAGATTCACACTAAAATAGAAGTGATTTAGTGAAAGAGTTTCCTTACCCCATAAAAAAGAGGTACGCAAAAATTAATATTGAAAAATGTTGAAAGTTGAATTGAAAAAAATGATTATATGTAATAATCAAACAACATCAATAATTGAATTATCTGAAACCAAAAAAGGGTTTTTATTTAACTAAGGATAAAACATTGGCAATAACAAAGCGACAAAAAGAAATATTTATTGATCTAAGGGCTGAGGGTAAGTCTTTTGATACAATTGCAAAAGAGATGAAGATCAGCAAACCAACCTTGATAAAATTAGAGTATGAGCTGAAAGAAGAAATTACAAATCTAGAGTTTTTAAAGTATCAAGCTATTATAGAGAAATATAAACTAAATAAAATTTCAAGGATTGAATCATTCTCAAAACAATTACAGAGAATAAATGATGAACTTGATAAAAGAGATTATTCAAATCTTGGATTTAGAGAATTAATAATTGCAAAAAATAGTTTACTGCTAGAGCTAAAGAAAGAACTTGAGCAAGTTAAATTTGCCACCGGTGAATATGAGGATTATGATTTCAATGCTGATAGTGAAGTAAAATATAATCTTGACTAATAGTTTACTGAAATTTTACCGAAGTTAAATATTAGTCTTTTGGTCTTACTTTATTTTAATTGCCCTTTTCCACCTAATAACATACATTTTATTAATTAATTTTCTTCCAAAATAATTATCCATATTATTTATAGAGTGTTTTATTTAATAACCGTTTTTTTATACTAAATTAAGTAGGTTTATTAATGGATGAAAAAACGAAAAAAATATTTTTCTGGTTATTTTTAATCCTTGTTTTATTGTTTCTCACAGAACTATTTAATAATAATCCTACCCCACCGGATAAAATCGATGCCTATATAATGATGAAAGAGTTTGTAAAAGATAAATTGAAATCTCCAGCAAGTGCTGATTTTGAATCAAACCAGACAATAGGATATAAATTTGAAAATGGGATTTTTACTTTCTCTGGTTATGTTGATTCTCAAAATTCATTTGGTGCAATGTTAAGAACAAGGTTCACTGTTTCCATTAATTATAAGTTTGAAACAAAAAAATGGTTTTTAGAAAGTATTGTATTTAACAATTGAAATGATTTTAGTATAATAAAAAAAATGAAAGCTGTATAATGTCTTTGGTCTTTTAATTAAAAAAATTTATGGCTCAATGCAAACAATGTGGTAAGAGTGGTTTTATGCTTTCTCTCTCAAAAGGGGGTTTGTGTAATGAATGCAGTTTTACTTTTGGTCAATTAACTAATCTTCTAAATGAATGTACCGCGATACTTAGCACAACAAACAATATTGAAACCATTTATTCAAGATCTGTTTTAGCTGTTCAAGTTTTAGAAAAATTAAAAACATATGACCATCTAAATTTTATCAATCCTCTTCCAGATAAAATAATAGAACAAATACATATTGGTTTTCAAGATTTATTTATTTCAAAAAAAATTAAAGATAATGATAAACTAAATCTTGATGTTACAATTTATGGGAATGGTTATCGTTGTTTGATACAACTTAAGGGTGCCTTCTACTATGATTCTGAATTAAATGCTTTTTATCAAAAAGTAAAAGAACAATCAATTTCATTATGGGAAAGATTCAATAAAATTTCTGTGAGTTTTACAGATAGTTTTAAACAGGGCTATTACAATGAATATTATAAATCTGGGAAATTATTGAGAGAGTTGCCATTTATCTTAACTGGTGAAAATAGTTATGAAGTAAATGGAATAGAAAAAACTTACTATGAGGGTGAGAATGATGAGGGCAAATCTGTATATGTTTTATTAGAGGAAAATAAATATAAGAATGGTGAAAGAATTGGTATTAGTAAGCGTTATGGAACGAACGGAAAAATAACGAGTGAAAGTAATAATGATAATCTCTCTGATGTTTTTAGTAATGGTGTATTTGGAATGGAATACAAAGATTATTATCCAAACAATGGAAAATTAAAACTGGATAATCAGAAAGACTTTGGAAAAGAATATTATGAGAGTGGGAAATTAAAAGCTGATTGGACAAATGAAAATTATATGAAAAAAGGAATTCATACTGAGTATTATGAGAGCGGGCAAGTAAAAATGAAAGTTTTGCATATTGATTCAGTAAATCGAGATGGCTTAATGCAAAAGTATTTTGAAGATGGAACGCTAAAAGAATTATGGAGTTATGATAAAGGTATCAGGCTATTCATAAAAAAATATTATCCTTCGGGGCAAATAAAATCCGAATGGCTTTATAATAATGGAGAACTCACTAAAAAAACTGAATATAATGTTAAAGGTGAGATTACTAAAATCTCATAATCAATAATTGTAATTTTTCTCCTTTATTGTTCAATTTTGTTACTCAGTTGTTACTTTGAGCAAACGAATTATTTTTTCTTAAGTCTTAATTCCTTTGTTTAGTTATAGTTAGAGGCAACAAAAAAAATTAATTTACAATTCATATAGAAAATGTAGCCCTTCTCTCTTTACAAAAGTAGCTGATTATATTATAATGGGTCACGGATCAAAGACTTTCATAAACAAAACGATAGAGAAATGGAGAATAAACAAAAAACTGCAATTTTACTTTTATCATGCCCGGATAGGAGAGGATTAGTTTCACGTATATCTAATTTTATTTTTGAAAGAGGCGGAAACATTCTTGATCTGAATGAACATGTCGAGCCGGATGAAAAAATATTTTCCTTACGGGTTGCGTGGGATACAGAAGAATTTTCCATCAAGCCAAATGAAATTACAGCGGCATTTTCGCCATTGGCAAAAGAATTTAATGCTGATTGGAAAATAAGTTTTGCAGAAGAAAAAATTAAAACCGCCGTATTTGTCTCCCGTTATGATCACTGCCTGCAGGAAATTTTATGGCGTTATAGCTTGAATGAATTTGGAATTGAAATACCTTTAATAATTTCCAACCATCCCGACTGCAAGACGTTGGCAGATCATTATAAAATTCCCTTCCATTTATTTCCGATAACCCCTGCCGATAAACTTGTGCAGGAAGAAAAACAACTTAAGCTTTTAGCAGATAATAAAATTGACACTATAATTCTTGCGCGTTACATGCAGATCATTACCAACAATTTTATCAGCCGGTATCAAAATAAAATTATAAACATACACCACTCTTTTTTGCCTGCATTCATTGGCGGAAATCCTTACAAGCAGGCTTATGATAGGGGCGTAAAAATAATCGGCGCTACAAGTCATTATGTAACGGAGGAGCTTGACGAAGGACCAATTATCGAACAGGATATAATCAGGATTTCACACAAAGACACGTTGAATGCCCTTATAAGAAAAGGCAGGGATCTTGAGCGCCTGGTTTTAGCGCGCGCTGTTCAGCTTCATTCGGAACATAGAGTATTGGTAAGAGGAAAGAAGACTTTAATTTTTACCTGATCAAAAATAAATTCAGAAATTTATTTATGTGTTCATTTTCCTGCCCGCACTTAGATTCAAAAAATTGTTTTTGCCTGCGCATTAAAACCGGCTGCGTGCCCGGAAGAGCCGGTTTGTGCTGGGTAAAAAATTTACATTTGCAATTCCCGCAGAAGACAGAATAAACGCCCTGGAGTTCAATAAAAAAAGAAATCTATCCGGTAAGAAAAAATCCGGGAAATAATTTCCATCATTTAGCGGATTAAACACAACATTTTCATTTCTAAACTCATCCAAAATATGTCCACTTTGAGAATTTTATGTTCTTAATAAATCAATCGGACACTTTTATTAGGATTCAATAAATCTATTGCCTGATATAAAAAAAATTCCTGCACATAATGGGCTAAAAACCCTCTAACTTATTACATTAAAACAAAGTAGGGCAACTTCATAAGCTGGCTCAAATTAAAGGTTGTATATCATTTTGAGACAAAAACACCCTTCAACCAACCAAAAAAGCCTCAAAAAACACCTAAAAACAAACATTTATGTGGCACTCTGATTGCCTTTTACTTACCAAATATTTAACCACATGAAAGGAATACATTAATGAAGAAGTATACTAAAATGCTTTTTAGAGTGTTCTTGACTAGCTCACTCTTAGCACTTTTTTCTACAACATACTTTGCACAAATTAAAGGTGTAAAAAGTGTGTTAGACCATACCAGCAATATTGTTGTTAACGCAACAGCTGAAGGCACAACCATTTCTTATACATATAATTCAAACAGCAAAAGTAATTTTGCCGGTGTTATTTCCGGTACATTGAATGGTACTACTACTGTAAAATTTTATTGTATTGATCTTCTGCATGATGTCAATCCAGGCAATCATCCAACATATTGGGATCAAGGTTCTACACCTGCAGAAATGACTTACATTCTTAATAATTATTTCCCTTTTAATACTTCAAACTATACAGGGAAACTTTCTGATATTAATAAAGAAGCTGCTTCTATTCAAACAGCTATCTGGCATTTTAGTGACGGTGTTGACGCAAACACTATTACGGATGCAACAATTAAGAATAGAACTCTTTCAATTATTGCAGATGCTTCTGCAAACAGCAGTAACACAATTCCTCTAGAAACTTTAATTATTGTTCCTGCTTCACAATCGTTTACTCAGGGCACTCCTGCATTATTTAATGTATATGCTCTTGATACTAACGGAAACCCTGTTACCGGTTTAAGCGTTGCATTAAGCACAACACTTGGAAATTTAAGCGCAGTTAGCGGAACAACCGATGGAAATGGCAAACTGGGTCCAATTTCTCTTACTTACAGTGCAACAGGTACTGCAGTAATAACTGCACAGGCAACAGTTCAGATATCTCAGGGAACAGTTTATGTAGATAAAACAGATCCAACCGGAAAACAACGGTTAGTTCTTGCATCACCTACTACAGACAAAAAAGAAGTAAATGCAACAGTAACTTGGTATACTCCTAGCGGCAATTGTGATACACAAGGTTTTACAACATTCACTCAGGGCGGATGGGGCAGTCCGTCTAACAGTGCACCCGGTGCTATCAGAGATCAAAATTTCAGCACAGTATTTCCAAGCAACTTAGTTGTTGGCGGCACATTCAAATTAACTTTAACTTCAGCAAGCGCAGTAAAAAATTATTTACCAGATGGCGGTACTGCTGCAGCTTATACCCAAAATTATAATAACCCAACGTCTCACATAAATGTTCTTTCTGGACAATTAGTTGCATTGAAACTAAACGTTGCTTATAGTGCGGCAGGCAAGCTTGGTTCAAACATTACAAAGTTGGGTGATCTTGTTATAGCTTCCGGTCCGTTTATTGGTAAAACAGTAAACCAGTTTTTAGCATTGGCTGAAACTGCTATCGGAGGCGGCTCATTAAATGGTTTTACTTTAACTCAATATAACGATGCAGCAACTTCTATAAATGAAAATTTTGACGGCGGTACTTGCGATAAAGGATTTTTATCCTGCGCAAATAACGTATGTAAAGATAAAATAGGCGGCATTCTCTACCGCGATAAAAATGCAAACGGCACAAAAGATTCAGGCGAACCTGGAATAGCTGGTGTTATTATAGAATTAGTTCAAGGTACAACTGTTATTTCTAAAGATACAACAGATGCTAATGGTAATTATTTATTCTCAAATTTAACCAACGGAACATATACAGTAAGAATAGCTTCTTCCAATTTTACAACAGGCGGAGCATTCTTTAATACAGATCAGGTAAAATGGTATACAAAAGGAAGTACAACAGCAAATACAACTTTAAGCTGTAACGATAATCTTTCAATTAATTTTGGTTATTACAAAACCTGCGTTGGTATTACTAAAACAGCAGATAAGACCACTTATAAACCAGGTGATGTTGTTACTTATACAATTATAGTTGAAAACTGCGGCGACATTCAATTGCACGGCGGCGTAGATGTTACAGACACAATGTTATTTGGCAGCACTCCTTATCATATAGATTTAATAGACCCGGGACAGACAGTAACAATTCCTGTTGCTCAAACAAAATATACTGTTAAATCGACCGACTGCGGAAACCTTGTAAATTCAGTACGCGCAGACGGACATCCGGTAGACGGTTCAGCAACAGTAACTGCATCAACAAGCGTAACTGTAACAGTAGACTGCACAGTTTGCAAGAATACAATCGGCAGCTATGTTTACCGTGATTTGAATGTAAATGGTACAAAAGATTCAGGCGAGCCGGGAATTGCAGGAGTAATTGTTGAATTAGTTCAAGGTTCAAGTGTTTCTTCAACAACAACAGATGTAAACGGTTATTATTCATTCACAAATGTTTTGAACGGAACTTACACAGTAAGAATAGCCGCTTCTAATTTCCTAACCGGCGGTGCTTTCTTCAACACAGATCAAACAAAATGGTATACAAAGAACAGCAGTTCTGTTAATACAACATTAAACTGCAATGATAATTTATCAATCAATTTCGGTTACTATAAAACTTGCGTTAATATTACAAAATCTGCCGATAAATCATCTTACAACTCAGGTGAAACAATTACTTATTCATTCTTAGTTGAAAACTGCGGCGATATTCAGCTGCACGGCGGAATCGACATATTCGATGCAATGCTTAACTCAAGCGGCAACAATTTAATTAAACACATTGATGTTCTTGATCCTCATCAGTCAACAACCTTTACTATGACTTATCTTACCAGCAACAGTAACTGCGGACAGCTTACAAATACTGTTAGAGCAGAAGGTCATCCTGTTGACGGCTCAGCTACTGTTATTGATAACAGCACCTGGACAGTAAATGTAGTTTGCCAGGATAAAGCTGATATAAAAGTTGAAAAAACTGTCGACAATTCCACACCAACATGTAATTCAAATGTAACTTTTACAATAAAGGTAACCAATCTCGGACCAAACACTGCAAAGAGCGTTGAAGTTACTGATATGCTTCCAAGCGGATTAATTTACGTTTCAAATTCTGCTTCACAGGGAACATACAATAATACAACCGGTATCTGGACAGTTGGAAATCTTTCAAACAATGCTTATGCAACTTTAACAATAACAGTAAAAGTAGATTGCGGTCAGGTTAACAGTTCAGTATTCGATCTTGGCGCAGCAAAAGACTATAACTTATTTGTAATTGAAGATGCAACACAGCCATCAGCAGATACACAGGGCAAAGTTGCTGTAGGACGCGATGCTAAGTTCTCTACTTACAGCATTGGTGATCAATTACCTTCAGGAAGCGGAGACGTATTAATAGTTGGACGCGACTTAACTTATACAAGCGGTGCAATATATAACGGAAACGTTGTATACGGACATTCAACCAACTTACCAATATCCGCTGTAAGCATAACCGGTGGTTCATTACGTAAAGATACACCTATTAATTTTGCAGCAGCAAAAGTAGCATTACAAAGTTTATCAAGCACACTTTCAGCATACACTGTAAACGGTACAACTGCATTCCAGTGGGGCGGATTAACATTAACAGGTTCAGATCCATACTTGAATGTATTCTCAGTAAACGGCAGCAATCTATCTTCAGCAAACAATGTTGAAATAGATGTTCCAAACGGATCAGCAGTTCTTGTTAACATCAGCGGAACAACATTAACATGGACAGGCGGCTTGGTTGTAAACGGTACAGCAATTACAAATGTACTTTATAATTTCTATCAGGCATCATCCATAACAATTCAGGGAATTAATGTTACTGGTTCAATACTGGCTCCATTTGCAGCTGTTAATTTTGTAAGCGGCGTTCAGAATGGTCAGATGATCTGCTTATCACTTACCGGTATGGGTCAGTTCAATTACTCCCCATTCGGCGGATATATTCCTTGTGATAAGAAAATTACAAACGTTGCGCTCGTATCATCATGCTTAACAGCAGATCCTAATCCGGGCAACAATTCATCCAGTGCAACAGTAACTGTAAACAGCACCGGCAATAACGGCGGAGGAAACAACGGCGGCGGAAATAATAATGGCGGCAGCTGGTCTAACGTTAGCTCATTCGGTGCAGGTGAAATTGTTTACTCATTGGCTTACGGAAGCAATGGTATAATCTACGCAGGCACAATGGGTGGTAAGATTTACAAATCTACAGACAACGGTACAACCTGGACAGTAATTAACGCAGGAATGAACGTATCTTTCATCTGGTCGTTAAACATCAGCGGCGGATACATATTTGCAGCAACTGAACAGGGCGTTTATAAATATAGTGGAACTACCTGGACACTTACAACATTATCAGGAAAAGATGTTCACTCTTTAGCTTCATACAATGGAACCGTATATGCAGCCACATGGGGATTTGGAATCTATAAATCTTCAGATAACGGCTCAAGCTGGACACAAATAAATAACGGTCTTGGCAGTTTCTTAGCAATACAAGCATTAACAATAACAAGCAACGGAAATGTATTTGCAGGAACAGCCGGCGGCGGTGTATTCAAATGCTCAGACGGTGTTAACTGGACCAAATTAACCTGCAGTTACAGTGTAATCTGGTCAATGGCTTCAACTTCAACAGCAGTCTTTGCTGGAACATACGGCGACGGTCTCTACAGATCATTAGACGCCGGATTGAGCTGGACCAAGACTTCCCTTAACATATCATTTGTTTACTCAATCACTGTTAACCTGAGCGGTAAGATTTATGTAAGCTCATTAACAAACGGTGTTTATACTTCAACAGATAACGGAACAACCTGGAACTCTATTGGAATGGACGGTTACGGAGTAAGTTCTCTATTGGTAAGCACAACTTCCAACAACGTTTACGTTGGAACAAAGGAAGGTAAAGTATTCATGTCTTCAAATAACGGTACAACAGCAATTGAAAATAATAATGCTTTACCAACTGAATTCAAACTTGAACAGAACTATCCTAATCCATTCAATCCTTCAACAACAATTCAGTTTGCAGTACCACAGGCAGGTAAATACTCATTGAAGGTTTACAACGTACTCGGTCAGGAAGTTGCTGAACTGATGAATAAAGATTTATCAGCAGGAGTACACAAAGTAAACTTTGATGCAACAAGAATGGCAAGTGGTATGTACATCTACAGGCTGAACGGCAGCAACGTTAACATGACTAAGAAAATGATTTTAATGAAATAACGGGTGTGGTTAAAATAGAACAAGTCAGAAGAATCCCGGCAGTGTCCGGGATTTTTCTATTTAAATCATTCTCATCTTAACAATCATAATGATCTGCGTTCTATTTGAATCACATAAACATGACAAAACAACGGTTTAAGCGGCTAGTTCACAATTAATTAACTTGACTATAGATTTTCCTATCAGTAGCTTATATTAGAATCAATAAATAAAATAGGGGGAATTATGACCCGACTTCTTTTCCTTCCCAAAAGATGTTTAAGTCTCTTTCTAAAAATCTTTCTTACACTCGTTTTTTGTTCAGCAATAATTTACCCGCAGGTAAAAATCAAAGAGCGCGTGGGTATAAATCCATCAAGACAAAATAGTTTAAAGTTACAATGAACAGAAACTTATCTTGATAGCCTTTTCGACAGTTCATTATACGTCCCGGCCAAAGGGGCCTTTCCAGAACTTGCTCTTATGAGACACGCTTTTTCCGATTTTTTTGACGTTTATTACGGCGATGGTCTATGGCTTGATTTTAATTATTGGGAATTTTATGAGTATGTCCAAGTCCTGGAAGGAACTGAATACGTCAGGTTTCATATGACAAATCAACAAATTGATTCCCCTTATCCAGATCACATTTATAGTGTCAACAAGTTTTTTGATCCGGGTGATAATTTTAAAGCTACCGGAGCTTTTTGGGCTTCATTTGATGCGGCTGTTCCGCCTAGCGGTGGAGCTAAAGTTAAAATCAGAATGATAAATTTTATGCCACAATCATGGCGGGACACATGTATTTACAATATTGATGTTTACAGATCTTTTTGTCAACTTGATTGCTATGCATATCCTGAAATCTTTCATCCTTTTCAAGATGTTCATGTGCAGGTTATTCAAAATGTTTTGCCAATCATTGCCCGACAGCGCAACATTTACCGCGAAGATTACTTATGGAAGTAACTATGGTGATTTGTATGAAGAAACATCGGGAAGAAGAGGAAAAGAAATTAATAGAATACCTATTAATTTTAACGGACTTCATTTTATTGCTGGTAATCTTACGCCTCAGATTCAAGATTCCGTTATAATTGTTTTTACGTGTTCGGAACATGGGGTTTTAGGTAACAGACAAATTTTAAGAATTCTCCCGCAAACTTTACAAATCACAATTTCGCCGCCTATAATTAAAGCGGGTGAGTCGGCTGATTTTATTATAAAAAAAATAAACAGCGACGGAAGTCTTTCAGATTTACCTTCCGATACCCATTTTAATGTCAGCATTCTAAATGGGCAAGATTATGGTAAGATTTTTGTGCCCGAATGGAATGGTACAACAAATTACGCTGGATATGTTCTCCCGGGTTTTCAATTTGTTTCAAATTATTCTGTTAGTGATTCACTTTTGCATTCTATTGTTTTAATTGAAACGGCAACTGAACCAGTTGCTACCAAAATTCAACCGGATAATTTTAATGGTAAAAATCCTAATATATTAAAAAAACAGAATTCTGGCTTTTCTGTTCACAGTACAAAAGACTTTGAATATTTGTGGGGTGAGGGAACGGTGGCAATTACTAAGAGTTCTCAAATTAGGGCGTATTTCGAAAAGCCAACCCTTTCCCCGGGCGATACTGTAAATGTTATTGTTAAACATCTTGATAGTAACGGCGATGAAACAGACTATCCACAAGGAACAAATTTTGAAGTTGCTGTTACTGGCGGATGCGGACTTGGAGAGATATTGAATTCGGAAGGCGCGCGGGATGTCCACTTTCCAAATATACAGCAGCCCATTAGGTTTGTAGTTGCTAATCCAATTGTAGGTACAGATACTGTTGTTGTTCTTACAGTAGGCGCACCGGATATAAACGAAAGCGCATTTGTAAAAACTCCTGCTGTCGATAAAAATAAAAGTACAAGTAAAACTTCGCTTGCAGCCAATTCAAAAACTCCGCAAATTGTAAATAAAAAAGTTCTGGCAAAAGCTGCTCATCTTGCTTCTTGTGTAAGTTATACACCAATATATGCCGATAATACTGATGCGGCAGCGGGAATTGGTAAAACAAAAATTAAAATAACATTAACAAACAAAAGTAATATTTGGCCGTTTCTGCCACCGACAACAAAAGGGGCTAGTAGGGGAGCTGATAGACCGGGTTATAATCCAAATACGAGTTTAAAAGTAACCGTAAAAAATGGTGAAACTCCTTTATCAAATACTAGAATAAAAATAACTCTCGTGCGAATAGAAGGAACTGGTGGTCATTATCATACGGATCCAATTCTGGAGCCTATTAAATGTGGAAAAATAAATAATTATGACAATCCTCATTCATTTTTAACCGATAATAATGGCGAGATATTGATTACCCAGCTTCGATCATCAGAAGTCTGTGGCAAGTATAGAATAATAGCTTCTCTGGAATCTAATAGTAATATTAAAGATACTACCTCAATAATAGTAAGTGTGCTTGGTTTAACAGATTTCAGGTCGATATTATATAATGGTTGGGAATTAGTCGGTGATCTGGCTTACAATTCTGCTCATAAATACAATCATTATTGTGATCAACAAATGGGAATAGCTCTCGCCGATGCTATAATTGACTATAACAGTTGGAATATTAAATATTCACAACTAATGAATACACAACCAACATTATTACAGATTAACGATATGAGTTTAATAAATGGAGGCGATTTTGATTACCTCGCGAAGTGGGATTTAGAAAAAAAACATCAATTCCATAGAGTTGGTTTTAGTGTTGATATTGATCGAACTCTTGATATAAACCAAATTAGTAAATTGGAAAGTTTAATTAAGAATAATAAAAGACTAAAAGGAAAAAGAGATTCAGAGCGTCCCATGATTCATTTTGAATTTAAAGGAGGATATTATAAATGAAAGTCATAAAAATGGTTATGATTATATATCTTTTGGTAACAAGCATTTTATTTTGCCAAGAGTATCTAAGAATTAAAAAAGCAGATATATCAGCCAAAATAAATTTCGATAAAAATAAAAGCTTGTACTTTTATCAATACAAAATAAAAAATGACATCTCTAGTACTGGTAATCTTTTTTCTTTCAATATTGATGCTTCTTTACAAAATTATAAAGTAATTGATAGTGTGGGGCTTATATTTGCTAATGATCTTGTCGTTGATATGTTTAGAAGACACTATGAATATTGTATCGGTAAAATAATTCCATTTGGTATCTCACGGGTACCAAATGTTTTAACTACCGGTTCAATAAGTCTGGATCCAAGCGAAATTAGCTTTAGCTTATTCCCTCAGAGAAAGCCTGGTAGTACTGTTGATAGTTTAGAAATTAATTGCATTGGTCTCCCATCAATAAGAAAAGTTACATTTTCAATTGCAAAAGGAATTGTTATTGATCAATTGCCAGACCTTGAAGATACTACATCTACCATGACAGAAGTTCAAAAGGATTCTATTTTAGCTTCTCTTGATTATTGTACCTGGACTGTAGCACCAAACGTTTTTTCAGATAACTTGGGGTGTATTGGGATTATTGATTCAATAAATAGCTACAACAGCCGGGCGTTTAATTATAGCTGGATTAAGCAGTTGCAGATAAAAAATAAATACCAAACTTATCTCTCAACCGCTAAGACATTTTTACAGCAGCACGATTCGCTTCAGGCTAGAAATCTGTTAGAAAATATTATAAGGGATGTTGATGTTGACAGTACTAGTAATTTAACAAATGAAGCATACGCATTACTTAGATACAATACGGAATATTTATTAAGCAAACTACCCAAGCCTTCAGGTTTAAAAGTCAGCCTCGCTAATAGTCTTGGCTCAAAACTAACGGGCGGCTCCCTCCAATACTACGACAGCTCCTGGAAAGATGCTGTTAACAACAACGACGGCACATTTTCAATCGATACAAAACTAAAAACAATCAGTCTTAGAATGACTTACGCCAACGCCACACAGACAAAATCTAATGTAACAGTTGGCAAAGATACTGTTGTTTTTCAGACGGTTAACGCGCAGGTTAAACTTATAAACAGCGCGGGTTCTGTAATTGATACCGGCAAGGTTCAATATTATTATAACAGCTGGCGGAATTTTGGCTCTACAAGTAATGGAATTGCATCTAAAGAACTTCTGCCGGGCAGTTATACTTTCAGAATGACTTATGCGGCCGCTACAAGAGATAAGACACAAGACATAAGTGTAAACCCCATGGTAGTATTTCAAACGGTTCCAGCAACAGTGCAGTTAAAAGACAGTCAGGCTAATCCGTTGGATCAGGGAACTGTACAATACTATTTCAGCACCTGGCAAACATTCGGTTCAACAACCAATGGTGTTGTTATAAAAGAACTATTGCCAAATAGTTATACCTTTAGAATAAGTTACGCGTCAGCGACAAACGACAAGGTGCAAGACGTAAGCGTAAATAATAATGTTGTTTTTCAAACTGTGCTTGCAACCGTCCAGCTAAAGAGCAGTACAGACGTTTTTCTTGACGGCGGAACTGTGCAGTATTATTTCAGCAGCTGGCAGAATTTTGGTCCTACGGCTAGTGGAGTTGTAACAAAAGAGCTTTTGCCCAACAGTTATACATTTAGAATGACACATGAAACTATAACAAAAGATATTGTCCGGAATATTTCCACAAATAATATTATAAAATATTCAACTGTTCTTTGTACCGTCCGGGTTAAAGACGCGCAAAGCCAACCGGTAAATAATGCAACGGTCAGTTATTACTTTAATGCGTGGAAACAAATCGGATTAACGGCTGGCGGTCAGGTTACAAAAGAACTTCTGCCGGCAAGTTTAACTTTCAGGGCTAATTATAACTCTGTTCAAAAAGATAAAGTGCAGGATATATCTACAAATAATATTGTTGATATCGGGTTATAAATTTGAAGCTGATCCTTATGATCATAAAAATCATAATGATCTGCGTTCTATTAAAAGTTTAAGAGGAGGAATAAATGAAATCCTTTATAATAATATTTCTTTTAGCCGCCGCGGCGTTTGCACAGACTGCTTCATACGAAGTTGTTCCAAATACAAAGGGTAATGAAATTGCACTTAGCATTGTAAACGAATCTAAAACAATAAACGCAGATTTATTAACTATTACTCTTTCTAAAATTCCAAAAGGAATAGACCTGTGCAACACCCGGTATGAAATTAAAAATTTAAAAGCCGGTGCGGAAAAGGAAACCGTTTTCTCCTTCGACGCAAAAAGAGTGCCGGGAACGTTGAAGGATACGCTTGCTTTTTTAATCACGGACAACAACGGCGGAAGTTGGAAAAAAGAAATCTTTATAACTTATGCGCTGCCAAAAGAATTTAAGCTGGAACAGAATTATCCGAACCCGTTTAATCCCACGACAGTAATTGAATTCACTATTGCTAAAGACGGAAGATACAGCGTTTCTGTTTACAACGTACTTGGACAGCTTGTTAAAACACTAGCAGATGATGAATACCTGCCCGGCTATTACAAGGTTAATTTTGATGCGGCAAGACTTTCAAGCGGCATGTACATTTACAGGTTAAGCGGCAGCAATGTTAACATGACAAAGAAAATGGTATTAATGAAATGACGACAAATGTCGCCTCAGA
>PMDS01000020.1 GCA_003155655.1 Melioribacter sp. | reverse complement strand
CACCCATGCCGGGCGAACAAAAAAAGACGGCTGCTTGAGCCGTCTCCTTGTAGATTACCTTAGTATTTATATTTCAACCATTTAATAACTTCCGACCACTTTGGTTTTTTGCCTGTCCGCAAAATTCCGATCCTGTATATTTTTCCGGCTGCTGGAAATATTGCGAATATGGTCGCTATATTAATTAAAGCAGCTAATATCAGCTGCCAAATTGGTACATCAACCAAAGCCATTCTTGTAGGCATTACGATAATTGACGCAAACGGGAATAATGATGCAATTTCAATATATGGCTTATTCGGATTTTCCATCATAGACATTGCAATGAAAAATGGTATCATAATAAGCATCATAATCGGCAAAGTTCCCGAAGCTGCATCTTGAGCATTATCAAAGATTGCTCCAACTGTTGCAAATAACGAGATGAACAGAAAAATGCCTATAAAGAAATTTATTAGAACATAAATCAATAAATCCGGTTTTATATTAAGAGCAATCTCCGGCGGTAGAGCTATAAGTGCTGAAGAAGAAAAAGCAAATATTGTTGCAAGCCAAACCCCCATCTGTGCCAAACCTGTTATTGAGGCGCCAAAAATTTTTCCTATCATTAATTCTTTTGCGCTTACAGAAGATAAGATTACCTCTACAATTTTACTTCCCTTCTCTTCAATAACAGACTGCATCGTCATTTGTCCCATCATCAATAAACTAAAATAGAGCAAAAATGAAAGCGCATATGCAACTACAATATTTCCATATCCTTCCTCTGCAATTTTTTCCTCTTTGGAAACCTTAAATCCCGCAATGTCAATTCCCCGCCTAGCAAAATCAATATCTTCTTTAGACATGGATTTATCCCTAAAGAAAATATTTAAGAACACTTTATTGATTGGCCTTTCTAACTCTCTTGATAATGAAATATTCTGCGGAGTTTTTGAATAGTACTCAACTTTTTTGTCTTTAAGTGCGGCAGACGGAATAAAAATTATACCCGTTAATTTCTCATCAATTATCTGTTGTTTTTTGTTCTGGAGATATGTTTTTAAATCCTCGCGAGACATTGAAGAATAATTGAAAACGTAATGCTTCTTAGTAACAAAATCTGTCTGGTCAAATTCTTTTTGAAATTCCTGCAGGGTTGCAGAATCTTCCACAACCAAATCAAATCTTAAACCTTTACTTTCTGTTGTATACAGCAGAGCCTGAACACCGAAAATAACAAACATTAATCCGGGCACCATAAGCGTCATAATAATAAATGCTTTTGAAAAAAGTTTTTCCTTCAGTTCTCTTTTTATTACCGCTAAGATTCTATAATTAAACATTACGCACCTCCTTACCGTTTGTTGCATCTTCATTGCCGGCAAGTTCTATAAATATCTCTTGCAGTGATATATCATTAGCATCAAATTTTTTAACAGTAATATTTTTATCAATAAGTAATTTTAAAAGCTGCTGCGTTTGGTCGGCGCTTTTTAACCTTATTCCTGTTGTATTTCCATAGTTTTCAACTTTTTCCACAATTGGATTTCCATTAAGAAAACTAATGTCTCCTTCATAGGTTAAACTAACATTGCGCCGTGCATAGTTAGCTTTGATTTGATTAAGAGATCCTTGTAAAATCACTTTACCACGGTCAATCATTGCAATGTGGTCGCACATCTTTTCAGCAAAATCCATCAAGTGCGTTGAAAATATTACTACTTTCCCTTTCTGCTTGAATTCAAGGATAATATCTTTCAGCAAATTTGTGTTGATTGGATCAAGCCCTGAAAATGGTTCATCAAGAATTACAAATTCGGGATCATGAAGTATTGTTGTAAGGAACTGAATTTTTTGCTGGTTTCCTTTTGATAAGTCTTCCATTTTTGATAAGCGGCGGTCATATAATTCAAAACGTTTTAAATAATCCTCTGCTTTTTTCTGAACATCTCTTCCGGTTCTTCCCTTAACTTCAGCAAAATAAAGCAGCGTATCTATAACTTTCATTTTTTTATAGAGACCCCTCTCTTCCGGCAGGTAACCAACCTGGTTTTTAAAATCCTGCCCCACCTTTGTCCCTTTTAAAATAACTTCACCATCATCTGGGAGATAAATTCCCATCATCATTCTGATTGTTGTAGTTTTACCGGCACCATTTCTACCAATGAGTCCAAAAATAGACCCTTCGGGAACTTCAAAAGATGCATGATCAACAGCAACCAGCTTATCAAAAATCTTTGTTAAATTTTTTACTTCTAGTGCGTACATTTATTCCCCTTATGAGTTATAAAATTTTAGAATAAATATATAACAAGATTACGATCAAGAGCAAGAGCAAGAATTAAGAATAAGAGCAAGAATAAGATTAATCTGAATCTCATTCCTGCCCTTAATCTTTTATAATTACCAGATTTTTACAATTTTATCATCATGATTTCTCATCGGGTCTCCCGGCTTAACATCAAACGCGGAAAAGAATTCCGGTAGATTCATCAATGGACCCACAACTCTAAATCTAGCTGGTGAATGAACATCAATTTTTAATCTTAACTTTAATGCTTCCGGGCGAATGTTTTCTGCCCAGATTTGCGCATATCCCAAATAAAATCTTTGAATTGGCGTAAAATCATCTATCTTTTCACCTTTCTTGAATTGTTCGGTATTCTTAAAAGCATTAAAAGAAATATTCAGTCCGCCAAGGTCACCAAGATTTTCACCCAATGTTAACGAGCCGTTAACTTTGAACGTATCTATTGCCGCAAATGAATTAAATTCTTCAACAAGTTTTTTAGCACGTGCCTGGAATTTATCATTGTCTTCCTTTGTCCACCAATCCTTAATATTACCTTCTGCATCGTATTTTCTGCCCTGATCATCAAAACCATGAGAAATCTCGTGTCCTATAACTACGCCCATTGCGCCATAGTTAACAGCATCGTCTGCACTCTGATTATAAAATGGGGGCTGAAGAATTGCGGCCGGAAATACAATTTCATTTCTTGTTGGACTGTAATAGGCGTTTACAGTCTGTGGAGTCATTGTCCATTCAGTTTTATCAACCGGTTTTCCAATTTTTGCAAGGTTAACTTTTCTTGACCAAACGCTTGCACGCTCTAAATTTTTCATATAACCATCGCGCGCAATTTCAAGCGCGGTGTAATCTTTCCATTTATCAGGGTAACCAATTTTAACTCCGAATTTATCTAACTTATGAAGAGCCTGCTGTTTAGTTTCGTCGCCCATCCACTGACTATTCTTTATGCTTTCTCCCATTGAAGTTAGAAGGGTTTTTACAATTTTTTCAGCGCGTTCTTTTGCTTCAGGAGGAAAAACTTCTTTAACAAAAATTTGTCCAAGCAATTCACCCACAACACCGTTAGTTACTCTAAGAATTCTTTTCCACCTTGGCTGGATTTCTTTGGCTCCATTCATGAATTTGCCGTTGAAATCAAAATCTTCATTCACAAATACAGAACTCATTGCATCTGCAGCATCGCGAATTACATTCCATTTTAAATAAATTTTCCAATCATCAAGTGAAACTGAATTAAGAACATCATTTAATCCTTTGAAGAACTTTGGCTGGCTTACAATAATAAGGTCAATGTTTCCAACTCCCATGTTATCAAAATATGATTTCCAGTTAAACACATTTGAAACGTCGGTAAGGTTATCAACAGTCATTTTGTTATATGTTTTAACAGGGTCCCTGTTTTCAACACGTGTATTTGAATTTTTTGCGAGCTGTGTTTCAATGCTCATAACAATTTGAGCATATTTATCAGATGTAGATGCATCAACATTAATAAGCTTGAAAAGATTGGCAACATGCTGAACATATTTTTCACGAATTTCCTTAGATCGTGCATCATCTTTTATGTAATACTCAACGTCCGGCAATCCAACTCCGCCCTGTGATAAATACGGGGCCATCACATTACTCTTTTTTGCATCAATACTAACAAAAAAACCAAACAGTGAGGGAACACCGCCCATGTGAAATTCAGCAATTGTATTGTAGAATTCTTTTTTATTTTGAATGGCTTCAATTTTTTGCAGCATCGGCATAATTGGTTTATATCCATCTCTTTCAATGCGGGCTGAATCCATGCCGGTCGCAAAGAGATCTCCAATTTTTTGTTCGGCAGAGCCTTGAGGCCAATTTTTGTTTGCCGCTGCTTTTTCAAGAATTTTTCTGACTATTGCATCATTTTTTTCTTGAAGAAGTTCAAATGTACCCCAACGGACTTGATCTTGCGGAATAGGATTAGTTGTTCTCCAACCTCCGATTGCAAAATCAAAAAAATCCTTTGCGGGACTAACAGAACGGTCCAAATTTTTTAAATCAAAACCACTTTCGGTTGATTTATTGTTTTGTGCTACAACAGTTAAAGTTATTGCAATAAAAATAATACTAGTTAGAATTGATAAGAATTTTTTGTTCATAAACCTACCTCATAGATTATAGAATAGAATTAGCAATAATTAGACGGATTTATGAGCAGATAAGTTGCCTCATTTATCTAAAAAAGTGGGCATTAATATATGTGGATAAAGTTATTTTGTTTTGTTAACCCAGTATTTGAGCTGTTTTTCAACTTCTTTGGATGAAGTGCTCCCCTGAGATATTTTATTATTAATACTTGAACGGGAGGTTAAGAGTTTGAATAGATCTTTATCAAATTTTTGCGATATTTTTTGATAATCTTTAAGAGTTAATTCATTAAGTTTAATATTCTTCTCAACACAGTTAGCAACCACAGCACCAACCAGATTATGTGCCTGCCTGAAAGGTACATTTTTACGTACAAGATAGTCCACTAATTCTGTTGAAAGAGAGAAATCACCGTCAAGCGCTTTTTCAAATTTATTTTTATCAAACGATGTATGTTTCAAAAGTTCTGACGTAAGATTCAAACAATCTTTTGCCGTATCAACCGCCTGAAAAAGATGTACTTTGTCTTCCTGCATATCTCGATTGTATGCAAGCGGTAATCCTTTCATAATTGTAAGAAGTCCTACCAGAGAACCGTAAACGCGACCGACTTTCCCTCGAATGAGTTCTGCAACATCGGGATTTTTTTTCTGCGGCATCAAGCTGCTACCGGTTGCAAATGAATCATCAAATTTAGCAAAAGAAAATTCCTGCGAACTCCATAACACTAATTCCTCACTTATTCTACTTAAGTGCATCATAATTATTGAACAAAGACTAATCAGTTCAATCATTACATCGCGGTCGCTTACTGCATCAAGAGAATTTTCAATAATGCCGTTCATATTTAGAAGTTTTGCAGAGTACCTTCTATCGATAGGAAGTGTAGTACCTGCAAGCGCTGCCGCCCCTAATGGAGAAATATTCACGCGCTTTAAGCAGTCGTTCATTCTATCAACATCGCGGTCCAGCATAGAGACGTAAGCAATTAAATGATGTGCAAATAAAACCGGCTGCGCCCTCTGCAGGTGTGTGTATCCGGAAATTATTGTTTCTTTATACTGTTCCGCTTTTTTCAATAATGTTTTTTGAAGGACACGCGTTAATTTTACCAGCTGCAAAATTTCTTTACGCATGTACAACCGTTCATCAAGAGCAATTTGATCATTGCGTGAACGGGCTGTATGCAGTCTTTTTCCCCGCTCACCTATTTTTTCTACAAGTCTTTCTTCAATCAGCGAATGTATGTCTTCTTTGTGCCAGTCAAATTTCAATATCCCGGATGAAATTTCTTTTCTTATCTCATCCAGCGCTTTTATTATGGCTTTCCCGTCTTTTGCAGAAACAATTTTTTGTTTAACCAGCATTAGGATGTGAGCTTTGCTGCCATCAATGTCTTCGTTAAACATCTTCCAATCAATATCTATTGATGCAGAAAATTTTAATACAATTTCATTCAGTGCTTTTTTGAATCTGCTGTTCCAAAGTGCCATTGCTAATTCCTGCCGCGACCTAAAAAGGAAGGGTTATTCCACGATTAACATAGAAAAAATCATTTTAATTAAACCAGCTGCTTGCTTTCCTCTTCTACCTTTTGCATAACCCTATTAATGGTTTTAAAAGGTAAACCATAAATTTTTATAAACCCTTCAGAAGCCGTATGGTCAAATTGGTCTTCTGCCGTATAAGTTGCAAGTGCCGGATCATACAAAGAATATGGAGAAGTTCTTCCGGAAATTCTTAATGTTCCTTTATAAAGCTTAACTTTAACAAGTCCGGTTACCTTTTCCTGGGTTTTTTCAATAAATGCCTGCAAAGCTTCTCTTAGCGGTGTAAACCAGAGCCCGTTGTAAATCAGATCAGAATACTCTTGCGCAATTTTAACTTTATAATGTGCAACAGATTTTTCGAGCGTTATTCTTTCAAGTTCTTTATGAGCAAAGTGCAGGATCATTCCGGCAGGCGCTTCATAAACTTCACGGGATTTTATTCCAACCAGCCTGTTTTCAATCATATCAATTCTACCAACAGCATTTCTTCCGCCAATATCGTTCAGCAGTTTAACTAGAGAAACACAGTCCATTTCTTTCCTATTAACTGCAACCGGAATGCCTTTTTCAAATTCAATAGTAACAATTTCCGGCTCGTCAGGCGCATTCTCCGGTGCAACAGTATGCTGGTATGCATCTGCAGGCGGTTCAACCATTGGATCTTCAAGAACACCGCATTCAATTGCTGTTCCCCAAATATTTTCATCTATGGAATATGGTTTATCTTTTGTTACAGAAACAGGAATATTATTAGCCTTTGCATAATCAATTTCCTCCTCGCGGCTTTTGAACTCCCACGTTCTTAGCGGCGCAATATTTATTAAATCCGGTGCAAGAGCTCCAACTGAAACTTCAAAACGAACCTGATCATTTCCCTTACCAGTGCAGCCATGAGCAACCATATTTGCACCTTCTTTATGTGCAATATCAACAAGAGTTTTAGCAAGAAGCGGCCTGCCAAGCGAACATGCCATGGGGTAGGCTTCTTCATACATTGCGCCGGCTTTTAAAGCAGGAAAAGCATATTCTTCCAAAAATACTTTTGTAAGATCTTCAACATAAGCTTTAGATGCACCGGAGTTTAAAGCTTTTTGCTCTAAACCAACTAATTCTTTTGTTTGCCCAAGATTTCCTGTAAAAGTAATTATTTCGGCATCATAATTATCTTTAAGCCATTTTACCATTACGGACGTATCCAAGCCGCCGGAATATGCAACTACAATTTTGTTCTTACCCATTATTCTAATCCTAAAATAGTTTTTAATTGTTCATTAGTTTTTTTAATTTTTTTTGTTGACCGCGGGATAATAAGTATTGTATCATCCCCGGCAATTGTACCCAGAAATTCAGGGTCATTTTTTTTATCTATAAAAACGGCAACTCCCTGAGCGCGTCCTGGAAATGTTCTTACAACAATCATTGTTTCATTTCCGTTTACAGAAATAATTTCTTCAGCAATTCTATTTTTAAGGGTTCCCTCATCCCCTGCTGCTCCAAGTTTGTAGATCAAACCGTTTGATGTTGGAACTCGTCCTACACCAAGTTCAGTTAGGTCTCTGGAAAGAGTAGCTTGTGTTGCCTTGATTCCTTTTTGTTTGAGAACTTTCACCAGCTGTGTTTGATTATAAATCTCCTGTGAAGAGACAATTGTTTTAATAGAAGAATGTCTTTTTTGAATGTCTTCTAATTTTTTTGTCATAAAGCCCTCAATTTGAAAATCACTTTTGTTTTCACTTCATCTTTAGTTAGTTAATAAGTCTCATTCACTTACAATTTCAGTTCCTATTCCTTCCTGCGTAAATATTTCAAGCAAAAGCGCATGCTCAACTCTTCCATCAATTATATGTACTTTTTGAACACCCGACTCTAAGGCGGATAAAGCTGATTTAACTTTTGGAATCATACCACCGCTAATTGCTCCATCTGCAATATATTTTCCAGCATCATTTTGAGAAAGATGAGGAACTAATGCGCCATTAATTTTAACACCTTCAATATCAGTCAAGTACACAAGTTTTGCTGCACCAAGAGCTGCCGCTATTGGACCTGCAGCGATGTCTGCATTTACGTTGTAAACAATTCCATTTTCATCAACACCAATCGGGGCAATAACAGGCAGGTAACCATCTCGTAATAAATTTTTAATAAATGATGCATTAACATCTATCACTTCTCCAACAAGTCCTAAATCCTGCTGCTGATATTTTTTCACAGTGATTAGCCCGGCATCAATTCCACTGACTCCTACAGCACGGCCGCCATGAATATTTATGCGTCTGACAATATCTTTGTTAATTGAACCGGCAAGAACCATCTGCACAACGTCACGTGTACTCTCATCAGTATAACGCTGCCCATCTACAAATTTTGATTCAATATTAAGTTTGGAAGAAATAGAAGTAATTTCTTTGCCGCCCCCATGTACAACTACAACATCAATTCCAATTTTACGCAGTAAGGTAACATCCTGAGCAACCATAGATTTTAGCTGCTCGTCTTCCATTACGGCTCCGCCGTATTTTATAACAAATGTTTTCTGCTCAAATTGTTGTATATATGGCAGGGCTTCAATTAATACATCTTCTTTCTTAAAGATCGGATTTGTCAAGTTCTATAACTCCCGTTAATCTTAACATACTCTTCAGAAAAATCACATGTCCATAATGTTGATTCACCATTTCCGCAATTTAATTTTAAGACAAGTTTTATTTCTTTTGATTTTAAAGTTTTATTTGCTTCAATGATTGGCAGTGTAACAGTATAATTTTGTTTTAAGATTGGTATACCGTTAATTATTATTTCAAATTTAGCGGGATCAAAATCAATCCCGGAATATCCAACAGCGGCAATAATTCTTCCCCAGTTTGCATCCTCGCCATGAATAGCAGTTTTCACAAGCGGAGAAAGAGCAACCGTTCTTGCAGCTTTTTCGGCATCTTGATCACTTAAAGCGCCTTCAACATTTATTTCAACAAGCTTTGTTGCGCCTTCTCCATCCTTAACAATATCAATTGATAATTTTTTCAAAACATTAAAAAGCTTTTCAGAGAACAAATCATATTCGGCAGTGTCCGGCTTTATATTATCGATGCCCGATTCTCCGTTAGCAAGCGCAATAACCATGTCATTTGTACTTGTATCTCCATCAACAACTATTTTATTAAAAGTTTTATCTGTGACGTCTTTTATAATTGTTTGGAATGATTCTTTTTCAATTGCCGCATCTGTTGTTACAAAAGCAAGCATTGTAGCCATATTGGGATGAATCATTCCGGAGCCTTTGGCTATACCGCCGATTGTTACAACCTTTCCATTAATATCAAAACTTTCGGATGCGGCTTTAACAAAAGTATCTGTTGTCATTATTGCTTCTGCGGCAGAAAAATTATCATCTTCCTCCAAAAAATTCACAATTTTGCTAATTCCATTTGTTATTATATTCATTGGAAGAGTCTCGCCAATTACACCGGTTGATGAAACAAAAACTTCTTCCGGTTTTATTTTAAGCGCTTCAGCCGTTTTTTCTGCCATCAGCAAAGAGTCTTTATATCCCTGCTCACCTGTGCAGGCATTAGCATTTCCGCTGTTTACAATTATTGCACGGTGTTTTTTTGCGCGTAACAAATATTCCTTGCATATCAATACGGGCGCCGCCTGCACTTTATTAAGAGTAAAAACTGCCGCTGCAGTAGCCGGCGATGTTGAATAAATCAGCGCCAGATCTTTTTTACTTTTTTTAATTCCGCAATGAATTCCGGCAGCCTTAAAACCTTTTGGCGCTGTAATTCCATTTTTCATTTCAATTTCTACTTCTTCTTGCTGCATTGTAATAGTCCCGTAATTTGTGAAAAACCAAACATTATATTCATATTTTGTATTGCCTGCCCCGCTGCACCTTTAACCAGATTATCAATTGCTGAAAATGCAACGAGAGTATTATTTTCTAAAAGTTTATAACTCATATCACAAAAATTTGTGTATAAGACATCTTTAACTTCAGGAATTGCCGGGGCAATTAGCCTGACAAATGGCGAATTTTTATAATTTGCTAAATATGCATCATTAATTTTTTCATCTTCAACGCCATCTTTAACTTTTGCGTGTATTGTTGTGTAAATTCCTCTTGTTATTGGAAGAAGATGCGGAACAAAGGAAAAATCCGCTTGCCCGCCACTATATTTTTCGAGATAAAGTTTTATCTCCGGAATGTGCTGGTGGCTGCCCACTTTATAAGCTCTTACGCTTTCATTCACTTCGCTGAAAATCATATTCTGCACTACCGATTTACCGGCGCCTGATGTTCCGCTGTAAGAGACTATGCTTATAAAATTTTCGTCTAATAAATTTTCTTTAAGCAATGGAATTAATGGAAGCAGAACACTTGTAGGGTAGCAACCCGGATTAGAGACGATACTTGCACATGCAATTTCCTTTTCATTCCATTCACTCAAACCATACTCTGCTTTGTTCAATAATTCTTTTGCTGTATGTTCATGTTTATAATATTTTTTATACTCCTCAACATCTTTTAACCTGAAATCGCCGCCTATATCAATAACTTTAACACCATTTTGAAAAGCTGTTGAAACGGTTTCAAAAGCCTGCCCGGAAGGGAGTGCAGCAAAGATCAAGTCGAGCCCGTTTAATTTATCAGCGGAAAATTCTTCAACCTCAAGCGAAATCATTTTTCTTAATGAAGGATGAACGTCTTCAATTCTCAAGCCAATAGTAGAATGCCCAAATAATTTTGTGATCTCAACTTCCGGGTGATTTAACAGCAATTTTATAAGTTCTACGCCCGAATAACCCGCCGCTCCAACTATTCCAACCTTTATCATTTACCATGCTTCTTAAATTTGGGGTATAATTATACAAAATTATGCATAATTATACAAATGATTATGGAGAAAAATAACAACACAAATCTTGATTCTACGTCCTTTTTATTTTAACAAGAAGAGGGCAGTATTGTATTTAGACTTTTAAGCAAATTCTATGATCTGAAAATAAAGTAGACTGCGCCAAGAAGGCATAACCCCGCCCAAACAAAGTCTAATTTAAACGGCTGGCGCATATATAAAACCGCGAAAGGAACAAATATTGATAACGTTATTACTTCCTGAAGAATTTTCAATTGCGAAAGACTCAATTCCGTATAACCGATTCTGTTTGCAGGCACTTGAAGCAGGTATTCAAATAATGCTATTCCCCAGCTAATAAAAGCAGCGATATACCATTTTTTATCTGAAAGATTTTTTAGGTGTCCGTACCACGCAAATGTCATAAACATGTTGGAAAGTATGAGAAGAAATGAGGTGCGGATTATAACAGGCCGATTTAATATATAATTAATCATAATTAACTTTTTCTGTATGTTGAAAATTATCGGCGGTAATAATAAGAAGAATCTCCACAATAATTTGTTAACCGGTTCTCAATTATTAGTATAAATGAAAAACTAATTGTGGCTGCGACACAATATTATTTTTCACCATTAGGAATGTATTCTAAAATATCGCCCGGCTGGCAGTCGAGTGCTTTACATATTGCTTCCAAAGTAGAGAAACGTATTGCGCGGGCCTTTTCTGTTTTCAAAACGGACAGATTTGCCATTGTAATTCCAACTTTTTCAGCAAGCTCAGTAAGAGACATTTTTCTTTTTGCCATCATTACATCTAAATTTATTCTGATCATCTCGCTCTCATACTGTTAAGTCGTTTTCTTCTTTTAAAGAACTGCCTACTTTGAATATCTCCGCTATAATGAAAACAAAAGCACCTATTAAAATATATTGTGGAAGGATAACAAAGTTGAATATTTGAATTAGACCTAAATTCATTCTGTTTACTTCCATTCCATCAAGAACTAATTTTGGGGGCAAGGTACTTAATGCTATATTTTGCATAATAACCTGAATATGCGGTACAATTATTATTAAATAAGCCAGCATTCTTGTATTTCTAACATTTTCAATTGCAAAATGGTCTCCATTGTACACCCTTTTTAATATCTTGCGTAAAAGATAAATTCCATAACAAATAGAAACCATAATCAATACCGGAGTTATACTACTTATGGTTATAATCCAAAAACTACGTATACCGATATGAATATTTCCGACTAAATTCGATAAAGAATAATTATAATATATCTCCTTTACAATTGGTGTCAGCCTAACCTTAAGATCAAAATCGGCTACAAAGTTTCTTTTGATACCGAAAAGATTTAATATCATAAGTACAACATAGAAACCCGTTATAGAAAGAGCTCCTCCATATGAAACACTTAAAAAACTGTAGATAACTAATGTTGATGATTTTTTTTGTTTTCATTTTTACCCTCACACTGTTAAATCATTTTCTTGTTTCAATTGAGAACCGCTTTCAAATACATTGCCAATAGCAAGAAAAAACACTCCAACTACACCGTAATAAAACCAATTGATAAAAGCTTTAAACAAAAAAAAGGATAAATCCTTATTAGCAATTCTAACCTCCAATAAAACGAAAAGTAAAAAACCTTCTACCAGGAATAGGATTAACGGAGTTAATACTAATATGATCCCAATTTTCTGAACCGACTTACAAACATCTGACCTAAAAGGAGTATCTACAAGCGCACTTTTTATTATAAACTTTATTTTGATCAATGAATATAGAACTGCAGAGAAAAAAATAAACGTGTAAAAAAATGCGAAAAAACGGATTTCAAAATAGTTGGCAGATGTTGCAAACATGGTAACACCAATCCTTGAAGGGATTAACAAAGGAATGCTTATTCCAAGTTTCGATAAAAGAGAATAGAATCCGCTAAATAAATGTCTTGGACTAAAAAGGTCATATATAAACAAAACAACCGACAGCCCCATAATTCCAATAAAAATCCCGAATAAAATATTGAAAAAACTATAAGTCAGTATAAAAATGTTTCTTTTGTTTATAGATTTCATTTTATCCTCACACTGTTAAATCATTTTCTTGTTTCAATTGTAATCCGCTATTAAATACTCTGGCAATCACAAGAAAAAAAATTCCAATAACACTATAAAAAAACCAACGTATAAACGCTGTTAAAAAAAGTTGAAATAGATACCAATTATTTCTAAAGACCCACTCAAATCTAGTTTTTGACAAAAAATTTATAAGTAAAAAAACTTCCATTAATAAGAGAAGTACCGGAGTTAATATAATTACGAGCCCAATTTTCTTAACTGATTTACAAATGTCAGCCCTAAAGGGAGTGTCTTCATGCGCTATTTTTATAATAAACTTTATCTGAACTAATGAATATAGAACAGCACAACAAAAGATGGAGGAATAAATAAATGCTAAAAAACTACCTTCGAAACTGCTTGTAAAATTTGTAAATCTAGTAAAGCCAAGACGCGATGCAATTGGTGACATAATCTGTATTCCAAGCTTCCATAAAAGAAGATAGAATCCTCTATAATAATATCCCGGAATAAATAGACCATATACAAAAAAATAAATTGACAGTCCCATAATTCCTATAAAAATCCCGAATAGAATATTGAAAAAACTATAGGTCAATAAGAAAATATTCCTATTACTGATTGATTTCATTTTTGTCCCATATTTTGTTTAATTCAATATAATTGGAAAATTATCATTTGTCAACATAAATATATTGATAATCAATAATAATATGTTGTATTACGATACATTCTCTAACCGCCTTGTTGAATCATCTCAGAATTGTTAGCTTTACGTATAATTTTCAACAAACTGGGATAACAAGATGAAAAAATCTGTTCTATTAATACTAATCGGTAAAAGAAAGGATGAGGCAGTAAAGGTTCAGCAAATTTTAACCGGCTGGGGTTGTATGATCAAAACAAGATTGGGAATTCATGATGGGGTTCTCGATAATTGTTCCGACAGCGGCCTGGTTATTATAGAGCTTGTGGGTGAAGAGGAGAAAAAATTAGAACTTACCCGTAAGCTATCAGTATTGCCTGGGGTTTCTTCAAAATTGATCGATCTTGAAGTCGACAAATAATTTACCGCTTCAGCCTTGCTATAATTTTAGGATTGGTTAATTCCCTGATTGCATCGGCGGCAATCCACTTGGCAGATTTTGAGTCAAGCGCTTGAATTTCTTTAGCAAGTTTGAGCGCTTCTTTATTTAAGAATTTGCTTCTCTTTCCAATTTGCCTCAACGCCCAATTAACGGCTTTCTTAACAAAATTTCTTTCATCGATTGAATGTTTTTTTAGTAAAGGAAAAAATTGAAGAAACTCCTTATCGTCTCTTTTTTTATCGTGAACAGCCATGTAGGCTATTAAAGAAAAAGCAGTACGGCGTACATACTCTTCCTTTTTGGGAGCCCATTCATATATTTTTTCTATTGCATAGGGCGTCAGCCTGTAAAGATAACAGCAGGTACCGTCGCAGACAGCCCAATTATCAAAATCGCGAGTCCACTTATTCATCTGTGACTTTGTAACAAGTTTAGGATCATCAATCAAAAAAGCAATTGCGCGCGCTTCGTGGTAACCTGTTTCCCATAGTTCCAGCGCAAGCTCATGGTTCTTTCCAATCTTTTTTGCTAGAGCTTTTATCTTTGGGGTTTCAATGCCAAATGCTTTTTCCGCATTAATTCCAAAATGCTTCATCCCTTCAACATTTTTGTGATTATAATTTTTTTTCAATTCGTTAATTGCTTCTTCGCATGTCATTTTTTATTGCCGGAAATTATTATTAGACGGTATTATTGTTGGTATTCAAATGGTGCTTCACTTTTAAATCATTTATCAAACAGTCTTTCAAATCCGTCATAAGTAATCAACGGCTTGATCTCGAAGGAAATCAATTTTTCTTTTACAAGCGGAAGTGCGTTTAGAATATTTTCCGCTTCCTGCACATCCTTGCATTCCAAAATCAAAACCGCTTCATGAGTATCCTGTGTAAAATAAATCTCACGTATTATTCCCTGTTTGTAAAACTGCCATACTTTCTGCGCTTCCGTTTTGAGAAATGATTTGAATTGTTCTCCGGTTGCACCCTGATTTTCTTTTTCTATGGCAAGTATTTTCATAATTATTTACAAAAATTTTTCAAAATTATACAATTGGATGTTTGCTAAGCTGAGGATCAATAACCGTTTACCTTGCAGCTCTTTTTTCACTATAAGGATATATTGAGGAACGGGTTATTTGCCACTTTCCGTTTGCCTGTTTTTCCCAGATTTGTATTCCTTTTTCAAAAGCATTCTGCGGAGAATTTGAAACAGACGGAAGGAAAGCCCAAATTAAATTTATAGTTGTATAAGCAAGGCTGCCGCTTTTCTGGACCTCATTTATTTCCAGGCTAAGAGTTACCTTTAGATATTTATTATTAAAAAATTTTTCGAATTGCTCTTTTATCACCTTTATATCTAAAGTTGCTGACCCCGGGTAATAACCAATATAATTTTCTGCATAAACCGACAGCGTATTCTGTAAATCTTTCTGGTTAAATGCGTCCTTCCATTTATAGAGTTCGTGTTTAATTGCAATTACGTCATCAGCTTGAGCAAAAACATTTTGATGAAATGTTATAAGCAGCAGGATTAATATTGAAACTAGTTTTATCAATTTCATAGTCGTATAAAATAATTTAAAGTTGTTTTATTCGGTTGTCTGCAAAAAATTTTTCCTTATTATTTCAAAACTACATTTAATAGTGCTTCGATACAAATACGTTGATGAAAAAAAATCCATCCCGCTTACGCAGGATGGATCTCAGGGGGTATGTATGAATCATTAGTGGGGGAATTTTGTTAAACTCTGTTTCTACCGTTATGCTTAAATCTGTTAATATCCCGGCTTGCTATCATCTGTTCCCGCAGAATGCGTTTTCGTTCATCTCGTGTTACTACTCCGTAATATTTTGCATTTATTTTATTGTGTTGAATAATTCTTTGTTCTCTCAAAAGATAGCGGACTTCTCTTTTTGTAAGCTGTCCGCTTTTTATTCCTTGATGAATTCTTATCAGTTGCCGTTGTTGAATTTTATTTATAGCCGGAGCAGCTGTTTGTGCATATACATCCGCAGATAAAACCATTAAAATAACCAACACAAGAATTGCTTTTTTCATTTTTTCACCTATAGAACATTTCCGGTTCTATGATGTAGACAAATTTCACTATTCTTTGGTTTAAAGGTACCGGATATTGGCACTGGAAGAATTAAGGATGGAAATTTATGCCGGAAATAATGTATTAAGTTGCCGCAGCTATTACAGCGCTTGTAGAAGAATCCATTTGAAGAACAATTATCAGGTACCAGCCTATTAATATCAGGAGGGAAAGTTCTTCAAGGTTTATTTTATCCCGGATAATTTCAACACGGGCCTGGGTTTTAAACCAGTCCTTTAGTTTTTGTTCTTCGGTACCCGATTTGAAAACTATAATAGTTTCGTTTTTTGAATCCTTGAATTCAAATTTTGAGCCCCAAAAATTCGATGTATGCCATTGGAAAATATTCCCGCTATTAAAATGTATTGTTCCGCTTGTAGCCATTAGATTAGGCTTGAAAACTGCTATATTATTTTCTTCGCCAAATTTACGTATTGTAATTTGAGTATTGAAGAAGCCGACGCGTTTGAATGTCCATTTGCCGTCGAATGCTTCTGCTTCAGCAAGAGAACCAACCGATTTTGGGAAAAAAATTGTCCCGAATAATTCATTTTGATCCCGAAGCTCAAAAAATTGATGCATTGCCTTTGGCTGAACCCAATTTAACGTCTTATCCTGAACATCTTTTAGTGATTTCATACTTTTTCCTCAATATTTTCCTGCTAAAATATTTACTGAATTTCTTCAATTGAATTAATTTTAAAAATTTGATTTAAATGGTATTTCATGTGGGCAAAATAATCTATTACAAGATATTCAAGATTTGTCTGTTCCTCTTTTGGCACTTCCTTCCATGCAATTATATCATAATTATGTTTGCCGGATGTTCTTATTAAAACATTATTTGGGATTGATTCAATAACATGAATTATCTGCAAATTGTTCAGTTTCCATAAATTAGTTATAAATTCCCAACTTTCAGTCTGGTAATTTTGTGCTTCAGCCCATTTGTTCTGGTCATAACCGTTAAAGACCAGATCATCCTGAAACTGCCCGTTGATAAACCTGGCAATATTGTTTATTGATGAATCAACAAGATGCCCCAGTATTTCTTTTGAAGACCATTTATTTTGCGAGGGTTTAATGCTGCTCTGTAATTCACTGATTGCCTTTAGTTTATTCTCGGCGGTATTTATAATGTCTTGGAACTCTTCACTCATTTTTTTCATAATTAATCCCTTTCAATCCCAATTTATCCAGAATATTCTGAAATGATTCCGGTATTTTCGATTCAACAAACATTTTTTTGTCGTCCGGTAATTCAAACTCAATACTTTTTGCATGAAGCATAAGCCTTGGATATTTTTCCTGAACTTCTTTGTCTCCGTATCTTAGATCACCAACAATCGGATGTCCTATGCTGTAAAGATGAACCCGCAATTGATGACGCCTGCCTGTTGAAGGATTTAACTCCAGCAAGGTTAAGTTATTCAATTGTTTAATTACATTGTATTTTGTTGCACTCGGTTTTCCATTCCGCTCATCAATTCCCATTCTGCCTGAACCAAATTCTCTAATCGGTTTTCTTATCTCACCATTATTTTTTACAATTCCATGAACCAAAGTAATATAATGTTTATTTACTTCCCTGTCGTTGAATTGCTGATTTAAAAATTTATGTGTATCAGAATTCTTTGCAAAAAGCATAACGCCGCTTACTTCCTTATCAAGCCGGTGAACAATAAATATCTTTTCCTCATATTTTTCCTGAATCAGTGAATGAAGCGATTTTATTGATGCATCATTTTCTGCAATGGATGCTAATCCTTCCGGCTTATCTGCGGCTATTATATTTTTATCTTCAAAGAGTATTTCTATTCCGGATAAATCTTTCATATAATTTTTATATTCATTTGCATCACCAGTTTTTTTGCCTTTTCTTGTCTATTCCCGCTTCTTCCTGCTCTTTCTTGCTCTTGTTCTCTCTAAGCCATCTCAAGACAGTAAATTTTTTTTTCATTCATTTTAAGATTCCTATTATTCCATCATCCAAATCATAGCGGGCGCCAACAATATCAATTTTTTTCTCATTAAATAATTTTTTAAGAATTGGTTCATTTGTCTTTAACATTTTAACAATGTCTCTTACATTTGCACGTACAGCGTTATCCAGCAGGTCACCGGTTTGTTTTTTTGCTTCTTCAACTGCAGGTTGAATTGCTTTAATTAAATTTTCAATATGTCCCTCTGCTTCTCCTCCTTTTACTGCGGCATCAACAGCGCCGCAGCGTTCATGTCCAAGCACAATAACCAACTGCACACCTAGATGTTCAACGGCATACTCAACGCTGCCAAGGCCAATATCATCCACGATATTTCCTGCGGTTCTGATAACAAACAAATCTCCAAGACCTTGATCAAACAAAATTTCGGGTGGAACGCGCGAATCCGAGCATGTTATTACAACCGCCGCCGGATGCTGTCCCTTAGCTACTTCTGTTCTCCTTTTTACATCCTGGTCCTGATGTGTCGCTTTTGATTCTAAATATCTTTTGTTACCATCCATAAGCAGCTTAAGGGCTGATTTTGAATCTATGCCGGTATGTGTCTGCGCAATGATTGTTCCGGAAAGAAAAACAAAAGTCAGTAAAATATATTTGTAAGATCTTATCATATGTCCTCCATTTTATAAATTATGAGTATAATATAAAATTCAGTCCCCCATATTTCCACTATACAATAATTCAATATATTAATTTGCAAATAAACGATGGTGTAATTGCTTCCGGTCCAAGTTACGGGTTAAATAGCAATTAATAATGATATTTGCATTGCAGGAAATCTATTTTATAATCACTTACTACATATACTAACCGGTGCTCTTGAGTAATTCTTCTTGACCACACACCACCGCCTAAAAAACGAAGTGGTTCCGGCTTTCCTATTCCTTCGAACGGATCCCGCATTATTGCCTCTATAATATCAAATATCCGCAGCGCAACATTTCGGTCTGTCTTTACCCAATAAGCTAAATCTTCTCTAAAATCCGGGTGAAATACACTAATTCTTTCTTTCCGGGATTTACTTTTCAAGTCCAAATTCCCGCTTCAGGTCATTTATACTCTGAGGCTTACCATCTGCTTCCTGAATATCAAGCAATGATTTTAAAAGTCTTTTTGCATTTTTAGGTGAGCGCAATAGATGTACGCTTTCTAATAAGCTTGATAATTCGCTCTCTGAAACTAATGCTACATTTTCGGCATTTTTGCGGTTAATAATAACTACTTCTTTATTAAGCGAGACCTCATCTAAAAGCTTTGCCAAATTAGCCCGGGCTTGTGTATATGTTAAACTTATAGACATTTCAATACCTTTTTCAATTGTACAGGAATAATGTACATATAATTATTTGAATATTCAACGAATTAATCTGATAGCCATAACAATATAACCGCGCTGTTTCTAACCGGTTTATCCCGACAACTCTACTGAGTCCGCCGAAGTAAAAGTTTCCCCACTCCTTTTTTCTTAATTGATTTACTCCTGTCCCTCTCCTTACTAAGGAGAGGGATAAAGGGTGAGGTCGGCTTTTTCGCGCCTTAAAATAATTGTGTTAAAAATCTGAATTTACCCGCCTCCGTCAGCTGACGGATTGTTGGGCGGAAATGCCAATTGCGAAAACAGCTTGTACAACAGTTTAATTGCGGGGGCAACTGCCAGATTAGCTGGTTATGCCCTTTTCTTAAAGAAAGATTTAATAAGCCTCTTTTCTTAAATCTATTGACAGCACATAAATTGTTTTCTCATTTTCGTTGATTACATAAAACAATCTATATTTTCCAATTCTATAACGCCAGGTTTCAGGTTTGTAATCTATTAACTTCTTTATATTGTTTCCGTAATGTGGTTCTTCGCGTAACTGAGGATATATATGCTGGAGGAGTTTCTTTTCTATGAAAGATTTATCACGATTGGATATTTTACCGGTATTTTTAATGAACTCATCTGTTTCGAAAATATTATAATTATCCAACAAGACGGCCCCTTTTTGATTTCATATCAGCTAAACCGCGTTTCAGGCTTTTATTGAGTTCAGAATTATTTCGAATTTCCTCCATCTCAAACTCGTCCACAAAAACGTTGTGCTCTATAAATCTTTTAACTGCTGTTTCTATAAAATTAGAGATGGGTCTATTATCTCTTTCTGCTAATCTTCGAAAAACTTTATAGTTTTCTTCGCTTAATCGAAGTGTAATTGTCTTTGACATAAAAAACCTCTTTGAATTTTTATAGTTTCTTTGCATTCTAATGTATTCATATTCGAAGTAACTTTCAACACCTTGTTATTAAGAAGGTACAACTATTACTTATACACATTTATGGAGTGTCCGGCAAACACCGGATTCAGCGCAAGCCCTGTTCTTCTCTTCGTTAGAAGCTGACAAGCCCTCTAGCGGATAATTTTTCTAATTCCTCCTGTTACATAATTCAATAAATTTCTAATCACCAGTCAAATAAAAATGATATTTTTGCAGTAACTAATCGATATGCAAAATGAATAATTATGTAAATCATCCGGTAATCAGCGTCGATGAAATTATCCGCCCGACCCGCCTTGAGATTGATATAAAAGTACTGACAGAAAATTACAATAAAATAAAAGAATATGTTGCGCCGGCAAAGATGATGCCCATACTCAAAGCTAATGCATACGGGCACGGACTTGTACGCGTTGCCCAACTTATGGAGGAGTTAAGTGCCGACTATATCGGCGTTGCCGTTTTAGAAGAAGGAATTTTATTGCGCGAACATGGAATTAAAATTCCAATTTTAATTCTTGGCGGTTTATGGGGAAACCAGATCCCGCTTTTTCTTAAACACGATCTTACTATTACCGCTTCTTCAATCGGCAAACTAGACCAGATTAATGAACTCGCCGGACAAATGAAAATCAGGGCTAAAGTTCATCTTAAAATTGATACCGGGATGGAACGTCTTGGCGTTCATTATTACTCGGCTGATAAATTTTTGGAGACTGCCGTAAAATATTCCAACATCAGTTTGGATGGAATTTTTTCTCATTTTGCGAACTCTGAGAAAGAAGATTTTGCATATACCCGCTTACAATTGGAAAGATTTAATGAAGTGCTTTATTTTTTTGAGAAGCATTCCATCAAAACTCCTTTACGCCATATTTCAAACTCCGGCGCAATTTTACAAACGCCCGAAGCAAATCTCGATATGGTGCGCCCGGGTATAATGCTTTATGGTGTTTATCCTTCTGCAGAAGTTGCTAAAACAATTCCTGTTATGCCGGCATTAAAATGGAAATCACTGGTGGTTTATTTTAAAGTTATTAAGGCAGGGCATCCGGTTGGTTATGGGTCAACTTGGGCGCCGGATCACGATATACGCGCCGTTACCGTTCCGGTTGGTTATGGTGACGGATATTTGAGAAGCATGAGCCACAAAGCTGAAGTCTTGATTAAGGGAAATAGATACCCCGTTGCCGGCACTTTCTCTATGGATCAGATCGTTGTGAATATTGAAAATGACAGCGTATATAATGCGGATGAAGTTCTTTTAATTGGCGAAGATGGGAATAATAAAATTACTGTAGAAGATTTGGCAAAATGGGCTGGAACAATCCCTTACGAAATTTTAACAAATATTAATACGCGCGTGCCAAGAGTATACATTGAATAATTTTTTAACTTAACTCCATAAAGTAAGCTAATAATTTGCTCTCTAATTCCTCAAGGTCGTTTAGAATTTTTTCTTTTTCGCTTTCAGTCTCTTCTTTGATTTCAGAAATCATTTTTTTATAGTACTCAATTCCTTCTACTAAGTTTTCATTAAAAGTATTTATAAATTCTTCCGCCTGCTTTGAAAAATTTTTGAGGCTTTCTTCTGTCTTTTTTTGAATATAATCAATGTAAAGGTCAAGCTCTTTTACAAACATGTTGGGGCGGTTATAATGAGTAATTAAATTAATCTTTCCGTAAATATGATCAGCCATTTCATTTAGTGTTGCAACTTTTGAAAAATATGCAAGGTTAGGGCCCGGACAAACAGATACATTCCTGCTTTGTTTGGGAGATTCTATATCATTAACAATTAATGCCGGAACAGTGAGCCCTTCACAAAGGCAAACTTTGTCAACCATTTTATCATATTCTTTTTTATACTCATCTTCATCCGTATAAATATTTTTTAGTTCAGCATTCTTTTTATTTATATAGTTAATAGAGGCTGTACATAAAGGTTTATCTGAATATTCTTTGCTGGACTGTAAAAACTTTTTAGTGCATGCGCTGCCTGGTTTCCCTTTTTCGATTCTTTCATGCTTCTCAATGTCTTTGCTGTTGCCGCGCAGGCTGTTAAAAGGAACTCCCAGTGGAGATATGTTGCTTAAATAAAAATCGTCTTCCCCTGCTGCCGCAAGTTTTTGCAATGTATAATCATCAATATTCATTACTTCAGGCACTAACAAAAACGGGCTTCCCCATCCAACGGATTTAACTCCATAATAGCGGATTAGAAATTCCTGCTCGCTTGATTTACCAACTCCGCCCTGAACGGTAACATCATAAAATAATTTGTCTGCATTTATAAATATTTCTTTTTTGTTCACGGCGGGAAGATATATTTCCTTTAGTGTTTGCAGTAATTCATCTTTTCTATTTTTGAATTCTTCAAGGATTGGCCCCAATAAAAGCCCATCAGTTGCAAATGCGTGTCCGCCGCAATTCAACCCGGATTCAATTCTGAATTCAGAAACCCACAATCCTTTCTTGGCTAAGAATTTTCCCTGGATAAGCGCTGAACGATAATCGCTTACTTTAATTACAATTTTCTTTTTAAATGCGCACTCGCTGTTGGGGAAAAAATCTTTGAACGTTTCCATGTAGCTGTACAATTTAGGATTCATTCCGGCAGAAAAAATTATTGAGCTTTCAAGTGTGCTCAATGCAAACCCCCGCAATGCCGCATGCGCATCATTGAATTCAGATGCTAATTGACCGCCTTCGGAATTATAATTTGCTTTATCCAGTTTCGTCATAATGTTTACATCTATTGATCCCGGGTAAATACTTTCTCTCAGTTCTTCTTGTTGTTCCTTCCTGATCAATACATCTTCTATACTCATCATCTCGTTGTATTTCATTTTCAGTTCGGAATAATCCGGAAGCATTTCAAAATATTTTGTTATCTCGCTCCCCGCGGTAAAAGGTGAATTCTTTAAGTCCGCAAATTGCTCTTTGACAATTTCATTAATCATATCCAGGTAAGCAGTAATTCTTTGTGCCCTTGGATCTTTATCATCATCTAAAACCGGAATGAATTGTTTGCCTAGTTTTTCTAGATGGTGCTTGCGCAGTTTTTCCATTAACGTATCATCAACCAGCGACATGACTGAAGAGATTCCATATCTTGCTACTTTAATTGGCGCGTCAACAGAAAATGCAACTCCTAACACCGGTATGTGAAATGTATGTCCTACAGATTTTGTCATTTTTCTTCCAAATAAATAATTGTGTAATACGATTACAGCATGAACAATGAGGAAATAAGCGGGCGGGTTATGTAATATTAGTAAGCGCTTGGTTTACTTCCTTCTGCGCTTAAAAATAGTAATTTATTCTTTTCAAACTTCACCGAAGAGATGCTTGTTGGCAGGTTTTACATTTATTTTACAATACTATTTTGTTCGAGTAGAATTATTTTTTTTAGTTATGAAGTGATCCTTGATCAACCAAACAAAGCTAAGAATCAATTAAAAAAGTAGGCGGTTTGAGAATTCATTTAGGCATTATTTAAGAAGAATTAACTTTTTCGTTTCTGAAAAATTACCTGCTTGCAGTCTGCACAAATAAAGTCCACTTGAAAATTTTCCAGCATTAAATTTTACTTTATAATTTCCAGCTGATTTTTCTTCATTTACTAACGTAATTATTTCCATACCTAACATGTCATATATTTTTATACTAACAAAACTTGTTTGAGGAATAGAATAATCTATTGTGGTTACAGGATTAAATGGATTAGGATAATTTTGTTCTAAGGAAAAATATTTCGGCATTTCTTTATTTTGATTTACAATATTTGTTGTAATTGGTTCTGATAGTCTTATCCAATCATGATAAGCTTTACCGGCAATACCCGAGGAATGATCTCCTAACCAAATGTTCATTTTCTGAGAAAGTATTGATTGAGGAATTGATTTATTATAGGAGTATATTGAATCTTTATCAATATAAAACTTAGGATAGCCTAAATTATTAACTTCAATTCGTAAAGTATGCCACCCATTAGAATATTGATCAGCAAAATTGTTAATCCAATAAGAGTTGCGTATATTATTATCCATATATAGATAATGAATTTCTGAAAGTGTGTACGAATATCCTTGCGAACCTGTACATGTATTGCCAAAAGCTTCAAGAGCAAAGTAAATATCTTCCCCTGATTTGAAATTTTGTATTCCCATGCTAATACTTGCCCCAGCCCAACAACCTGCCGGATTACTGAAATCCAAATAAACATCAGACTCAAGAATAAACCCGCGAGATACATCAAATGAAAGCTTTGAGGTAGCAAAACTACCATTTTCACCACCATTATTATCAAAAATTCCATTTCTATTGAAAATACTGCTTATTAATCTTGGAGATGGATTTCCCTGAAGATTCCAGTTATTAAGATCATTAAAATCATCGTACAAAAGTACTTTTACTTGATACTGTGTGAAGTTTGCTATTAGCGTCCGGTTAGCATTAATAGAAAAAGAAAAACTTTTATTCGTTGATACTACTGCACCATTTTCTGTCCAATTAACGAAAGAGTATCCAACATTAGTTGTTGCTGTTACAGTAACTTGAGAATTTTTTATGTAGAACCCTGCTCCAACAGTGTTTCCGCCATTAACCGGATTAGAAGAAGTTGCAACACTATAATAAGTCAATTCTGAAAGAGGGCGCCGCCAAATTGACATTCCATCTGTACCAACATATACATAATTAGAATCAATAGATATCGCATTTATTGTAACGCCTTCCATTCCAACATTTTTCCAGGTTATACCATTATCAGGAGACACATATAAACCTCCAGAACCTTCACCAAGCCCATATCGCATTCCGGCAAAGATATTGTCACCGAAAGCCGCTAATGAAAATACTGAATTATTAGGAATCCCAATATTTGATAATTTCCAATTGATACTATCTTTATTGCACCTGTAAATTAAACCTGACCCTGAACTAACAAACACATAATTGTTATTTGAAGTTATAGATAGAATAACAGTATCTCTAAAATGATTATCTATACGCTGCCAATTAAGTCCATAATTAGTTGATTTATATAACCCATTCCATGTACCCGCAAATAAATTTGTACCACTTGTTGCCAATCTGTAAACCAGGTCACCTTTTATACCATTACACATAGCCTGCCAATTTTGCCCATTATCAGAAGTGTGGAATAAAATATCATTTATTTGATTCCAATTTTTATCATAATAAAAATCTGTACCAGCATAAATATTTGTTCCCACTGTAGCAAGTGCCAATACATTTGTAGCTGGTAAATTATTCGTAATAGAATTCCATGTAAATCCTTTATCAGTTGATAAAAATACTCCGCCACTTTTAATAATATCAAAAGCTCCTTGACTATCATCAGTTAATCCAGCAAATAAAAAATTACCTTCTCCAATTAATGATGATACCGCTCTTCGATTTAATAAATTAGTACTTTGTGACCAATTGTAACCAGAATCCGTCGAAACAAAAACCCCAGAGTTCGTCCCCGCGAAAACATCTTTCCCATTTGAATAAATAGAAGAAACCGGCACTCCTTTTATACCATTATTGATGGGTATCCAAGTAGCGCCATTATCAGAAGAAAGAAATACTCCGATACTTGTTCCGGCAAATACTTTTGAATTATCAGATACAAGAGACCAAATAGCACTATCATTAAAACTAGTATTTTTAATTGTCCATTTTCCATTATTATTACTGCATAATAAAACACCTCCATATCCGTAGAACATCCCAACAAAAACATTTGAACCACTGACTGTTAGTGACCAAACACCTGGATATTTTTCTCCCCCTTCAACCAATTTCCAGTTAGCACCGTCGTCGTTTGAATAATATAAACCACCTCCACTATCCTCCCCGGTTCCGGCGAAAATTGTTTGTCCGGATACTGCTAAAGCATAAACACCTTTGTTAACCAATCCATTATTTATAGGTGTCCAACTTGTTCCATTGTCACTTGAAATAAACAATCCATTATATGTACCGGCAAATAAATTTGATCCTTTAGAAGCTAGTGCCTGTATAGTAAGATTTGTTAAACCATTATTTACAGGTTTCCAACTTTCACCATTATCAGTACTGAGAAAAACACCTGCCCCATATGAACCTGCAAATATGTTTTCTCCGCTAACAAGAAGACAATAAATATTATAATTATTCAATCCAGTATTTTTTGTAGTCCAGCTTATCCCATTATCATCAGAACAATAAATACCACTACCCCATGTACCGGCAAAGATTCTTGCTCCTTTTACAACTAAAGAATGAATATATAGTTCACTTAAACCATTATTGATAGGAGCCCAATTTTGACCGGTATTAGACGAAAGGTATATACCGCCGCCAACAGTTCCAGCAAATAGATTAGTGCCCTGCAAAGCGAGAGACCAAATGTTTCCTCCCATTGGACCATTAGTTTGTACCCATTGAGATTTAATGATTGTGGAAGAGAACAAAAATAATAGTGAATAAATTATTATATAACAATGGAAAGTATTAAGAATGCAAGCGGGTGATGAAATTATCTTTTTCATTTTATTACCTTACTAGTGTAACAAAAATATTTTATAAAAATCCATCTTCATTAATTGACATTTATTTCTTCCCTTTATTTAAACGTTTAACTTTTAGTTACTCTGACTTAATTTTGTTTTTACTTCCTTTTTAATTTAACCAATTCCATTTTCAATTTCACGTCTTGCGTCTCACGCTTTCATTTCGTCATCGAATATGGTACAGAATTATTACCAACCGCCCAGCTTTTATTAGGTAACGGAGACATTATAAATTTAATTTCTCCTCCGGAAATTATTTCCGGATGATTGATATAGCAACGGTCTATTTTCTTTCCATTCAGTAAAACTTCTTTTATATAAATATTTTTCTCTGAAAGATTTTCTGCGGTCATTTTAAATTTTTTCCCGTTCTCCAGATTGATAACCGCCTTATCAACACAAGGACTTCCAATTACATATTGATTACTTCCGGGCGCTACCGGATAAAACCCAAGTACGCTGAATATGTACCAGGCGGACATCTGCCCGCAGTCATCATTCCCGCAAAGACCATTTGGTCCCGGCTTATACATTGTGTTAATAATCTGGTGGATTCTTTCCTGGGTTTTCCACGGGGCGCCGGCAAAACAATACATGTAGGGAACATGGTGCGACGGTTCATTTCCCTGATCATAACAACCTATCATGCCGGCTTTTGTTACATCTTCACTTTCTTTAAAATACTTTTCAGGAAGTTCAAAAGTGAATAACGAATCCAGCCATGTAATTAATTTATCGTTTCCGCCAAGAAGGTTTATAAATCCTTTTATATCGTGTGGAACATAAAGAGAATAATTCCACGCATTGCCCTCAATGTAACCCTGGTCTACCACGCTTAGCGGATCAAAAGGAGTTTTCCATGAACCGTCCGAATTTTTAGCTCTGAAAAAATGTGTTCCCTTATCAAAAATATTTTTAAAATTATTAGCCCTTTTATAAAATTCATCGGCGGCTTTCTTATTGCCCAATGCATTTGCCAACTTATAAATTGTCCAATCATCATAAGCATATTCAAGCGTCTTTGATGCTGAATTTGAGTTCAAATCTTCCGGCACATAATTATATTTTTTATAGACGCCTATGCCGTCATAGGGTTCATAATTGGCGCTGGCAACGCAGGCTTCAAATGCTTTCTTAATATCAAACCCGCGGATTCCTTTTAAATACGCGTCTGCAATTACAGACACTGCATGGTAACCGATCATACACCAGTTTTCGTTTGCCCAGTGTGACCATACCGGCAGCATTTTTTCTGCGCTTTGTTCATAATGAGCAATAAAAGAATTTACAATATCGCTTGTTCTTTTCTGCTCTATAATTGTGTACAAAGGATGTAATGCGCGGTATGTATCCCATACGGAATAAATTGTATAATCGGTAAACTTGTTTGATTTGTAAATATTCTGATCAAGCCCCCGGTATTCACCGTTAACATCGGAGAAAGTTACCGGACTTAAAAACGCGTGGTACATTGATGTATAAAAATTAACTTTCCTTTCTTCGCTTGCTTCAATAGTTATTTTCGAAAGTTCTTTATTCCACTTTTCTTTTGCCTGTTCTTTAATATTTTCAAAGTTCCAGCCGGGTATCTCGTTTTTTAAATTCTTTATTGCATTCTTAGTGCTCACTCCCGACAATGCAACTTTAACCAGGATTGCTTCCCCTTCTTCGGTATCAAAATTGAAATAGCATTTAACCTTGTGCCCGGCGCGTTCAGGAAAATTTTCATTCTCGTTAAATTTTCTCCAGAATCCCCTGTAAAGTAATTGTTCATCATTCCTTAAACCAAATGACTTAAACGGTTTTGAAAATTCCATTGCAAAATAAACATAACGCGTTCTGGCCCAGCCGTTCGTTTGCCTGTAGCCGGTAACCAGGGTTTTGTTTTCAACACGGGCATAAGACCAGACAACTTTTCCGTCATAATTATAAATCCCGCTGGTCATATCCAATATTACATGCGCGTCTTTGGATTTTGGAAATTTATATTTATGAAATCCGGCATGGGTCGTGGCTGTTAATTCTACATCTATATTATAGTCATCTAATTTAACTGCATAATAGCCGGGTTTTGCTTTTTCTGTGCTGTGCGAAAAACCTGATCTGTACCCGCTGTTTGGTTTGTCCTTTGTTCCCGGATTAAGTTTTAAAACACCAACTGTAGGCATTATCAGAAAATCCCCAAGATCTGAATGACCCGTTCCGTTGAAATGTGTATGCGAAAATCCAACTATTGTTTTATCTGCATACTGGTACCCCGCGCAATATTTATATACATCGGGATTGTAACCTTTTCCATAACTATAAAACGCCGTATCTGTTTCGGGACTTAGCTGTACCAGCCCAAAAGGAACTGCCGCCCCGGGAAATGTATGCCCCATATCATCAGTGCCAATTAATGGGTCAACATAATCATAAGGAGTTTTATTTGTTTTCTGCGCAAAGAGATTTAAAGAAATGATCAGCAAGAAAATCAGCGTTCTTTTATACATTGAATTTCCTCTATGAGAAATTATGATAACTAAAATTAGCTAAGTTTCTTGAATAATTTAATAGGGGGATTTGATGCGGAGAAACGTAGCACAAGCTTTTTCAGAAGAGACGACCATGTCAGAGCCGGGCAAGCCGGACCGGTCGTCTTTACTTCTATCTTGGAAAAATTTTGCAGTAGAGACGTCCCGCCGGGACGTCTTAACAATTCTCTTGAATATATATCAGATTTGACATACTTTAATTATTATGAAAAAGCAAAAAAGAAAAATTTTAAAAAATAAAGGCTGGAATTTTGGTTCGGCAAAAGAATTTCTCGACTTATCGGATGAAGAATCCGCATACATTGAATTAAAAATTAAACTAAGCGCCGGCTTAAGAAAATTGCGCAAAGAACAAAAACTAACACAGGTTGAATTGGCAAAAATAATTAAATCAAGTCAATCTCGCGTAGCTAAACTTGAAACGGGTGATCCGTCAGTTTCTATTGACCTTATCATCAGATCACTATTAGCTCTCGGAATAACTAATAAAGATATTGCGCGTACAATTTCCTATTAATATTTTTTCATGTCCGTCAAGTTCGCCTGCCGCAGTGTATTACTTCAGCTGCTGTTTATTTTATTATCTTTTTGTACGGCTCTTTTAGGTATTTTTTTATGCTTTCCCTGTCGAGAACAAGACCGAACTGTGAAAAGCTCATCCTAAAAGAAGTGCTTACATCAAGGGCTTTGTTGTAGAAACCTATTGCCTCAGTTCTTTTACCCAATTCGTCCATAATTAGCCCTTTCCAGAAATACGCACTCATAAGCATAGTACTATCCTGAAATGTTTTTGGATTTCCAATTACCGATATTGCCTTATCCATGCAGCCGGTTGTTTTTTCGAGATCGCCAAAATCATACATACGTATTCCAATCATCAGCCATCCTTCGCTATCGGAAAAATTCAATTTGACTGCAGAATTATAGAGGTCAGCTATCTCTTTACCTACATTTGTCCACGGAAGAGAATTGACTGAATTTTTTATATCATCCTTAGTTAAGGGCACTTTTTCCATTAATGGCGGAAGCCTATGTTCAGGGTCAAGCTTTACCGAATCTAGCTTTGCTACGCTTTTAAATTGAAGAATGGGATTTGTTTCAACGCGGCTGATGGTGGCTTCCTGAACTGATCCATCGGCGAAAAATGCTGCCACTTTTACGGGCATTCTCATTTTGCCTGTGTTTTTCAATTCCGCAGTGGAATTATATTCACCGTTATTATCCTTTACCGAAGTGGTCTTTTCAATATTGAAGGAAAGATAATTGCTTGATCTTACCCATTCATCAAAAAACCATGCAAGATTTTGCCCCGACATTTCTTCGCACATGCTCCTGAATTCCCTCCATGAAATTCTTTTCCAGATAAATTTTTCATAACATTTCTTCACCGTTGCAAGCATAGTCTCGTGCCCGATAACCGATTCAAGCGCGCTCATAACGGTAAAACTTTTACCGTGTGTCACGATGTTGTTGTAATCCCAATCGATTCTATCATATTCCTCGGGCAGTATTTCGAGGGCTGTATTTTGTCTCTTCATTACACCCCCGTTAAAATAATTGTTAACTATAAAACCATCGTGAATTTCACTGCTCATTTTTTTGCTCTGAATAAATTGCCAGTCTGTATAGATTCCAAGTCCTATCCAGATCCACTGCGGGTTATCGCCGTCATAAACCGATTCACCCCAGTAGTGGTGGCCGATTTCATGAGCAGTTATCCATTTCCAGAAAAGAGGGGTTCTTTTCTCATACTTTGTCATTCCGTGAATTACAGCTATGCCGGGCGCGAAATTATATCCGCCATAAGGTTCTACAGAGCCAGGGATTATATTGAAAAATGGAAACGGGAATGATCCGTACATTTTTTTATAAAAAGGAATTGCTTCAACGGCTACGTCAAATGCCGCCTGTGCTACTTTTATTCCGCCGGGAGGATAGACGACGTTAATTGCTACACCTTCAACTTCCTTTGTTAAAGCGCCGTACCCCTTTCCAAGAAATACTGTAAGCTGCCTCAGGTTTCTTCCGATATATAACTCGCTGTCTTTGTCATATCTTCCTGTCATAGCAATAGTGTAATCTGAAGGAAGAGTCAGCTTTACAATGTAATCATCCGGCGTATTAAGGTTATCCCACCAGATTTTGGGATACCACCGTGTCTGAAGAGCAATCGTGTTATCTCTTTTATCAAGATATAAATCTAATCCTGAGTGGAATTCAAACCTGAGCGTTATTTTTTCGCCGGGTGCAGCCGGATGCGCCAGTTTAAAAATATAAATGCGATCGGTTTTTATACTTGCACTGTTAACTATTTTCAAATCAATATTGTCCTGATACACAGACATAGAACTGTTGCCGCTTTGAGCAAAACTGACTGCAACCAGCTCAAGATCCCTGGTTCCGGTATTTGTAAAAGAGGCGTTGCCGTTCCCTTTAACAAGAAGATTCATCGTGTCAACCTGTACCGATAAAGTATACACCGTCTTCGGAGGATTAACAGGAGTCCAGAATGTTTTCTGCGCGTTTACTAAAATGCTAAAGCATAGCCAACATAAAATTAAAATCCGTCTGTTGTTCATATAATCACCATAGAAATAATTTTTGACTTGTGTTTTTATTAATGTTTAATGCTTCATAAAAATTTCCAGTCTGACACGCCCGCCAATGGATAGCATAACATAGGGGTATCATGTCATCTAATTTTAGATGATTCATGCATAATTAAGGTCCTAAACACGAAACAAAAATCTATATTAAAACTTTTATTTCCTCTTTAACGCTTTTGAATAAGTTTGGTGTAACCCCGGTAAAAATTTAAAGAAATATTTTATTAAAGTCATTTGCGCTACTGCCGTGAAAGCTTTTTTAGAGACGAGGCATGCCTCGTCTTTACCTCTACCTTGGAAAAATTTTGCAGCAGAGACGTCTCGCCACCGGGACGATTTTACAAATCTCGATGGCAATAAAATAAACTCTGCGGCGGGTAAACCAGCCAAAAGCTGGCAAGTTTCACTACAAAAAAAGTTGGGCAATTCCCCGACAAAAAACGTCGGGACAAGTTTTTTGAACCGTTCAAAATTATTTTTTAAAGAAGTTTTGCATATTTGGTGCGGACCTCATCCCGGCCCTCTCCTTAAAAAAAGGAGAGGGGGAAAATGTACAAATATTTTACCCTTGAAAAAGTTCTTTGACATACTGACTATTCTATAAATTCCAAAAGAATTGGAAAAAATGGGGTAAAAACGGGCAGAAAATGGACAATTATTTGAGGTAAAAAGAATTGAAAAAAATAAAAGTTTAACAAAAAAATCTTGATGTTTACCTGCCCCGGAACCGTTACCGAATTACAGTTCATGTTCTTTTCGCCAGAGAAAAGAATATTACACAGCAGCCGGGGAGAAGATAATTATTCGCTGTTTTTCCTTTTTAGAAAAGAATCCATAACCGCTTTTTGATAAACATCATTTAATTCATCCCTGGATGAAATGCAAATTCCAAGATCATTTAATAAGCCATCGTGCAATCCGTAAATCCAGCCATGAACGGTTAATTCATTCCCGGCTTTCCAGCTATCCTGCACAATATTCGATTGGCAGACGTGAATTGCCTGCTCAATTACGTTAAGTTCTGCCAGAAAATCTTTTTTATCTTTTTCTCTATTCAATTTGTTTATAAGATCAAAATGATTTTCATAAACATCACGGACGTGCATTAACCAATTATCAACCAACCCATGCCTGTCATTATTATATGCAGCATTAACGCCGCCGCAGCCATAATGCCCGCATACAATAATATGTTTTACGTGCAATACATCAACTGCAAATTGAATTACCGAAAGACAATTCAGATCTGTATGTACTACTACATTGGCTATATTTCTATGAACAAACAACTCACCTGGAAGAAGATTAACAATTTCATTAGCAGGCACCCTGCTGTCTGAACAACCTATCCACAAATATTCGGGTTTTTGCTGGTGAATTAATTTTTCAAAGAAATCCGGAGTGCGGGCTTTTATACCTTCTGCCCATTCTCTATTGTTCTTAAAAAGATGGTTAAGTTTTTTCATTAAGACTTTCTGCAGCTGTATGCATATTTATTTAAAAACCTACCCGGAAAAGAATCCATAATACCTGTTAAAAAGTTAGATTCTATACCGGGCAAAACAATAAAAGCACAATTTTAGTGCAACATCGCTTAAACTTTTATGCCTATCAACTATTTTTGCAGTAAGTTATTCTGTTTTAAGAAAGCTTCAAGAGAGTTCTTGCCCCATTTAGGCATCAATTCGTTTTTAGGAATAAATTCATTGAATTTTTTTAACGATGATGCAAATACAGGTTTTGCAGCTTCAGCGCCTCCGCCAAACTGCTCCGGAGTATAGAATGTTGTCATTCCCATCAGGTATTCCGGCCTGGGATTTGTTGGATCCAATGCAAGCGCTTTATTAAAATTTCCATTCATTTTTTCCAAATAAATCATATACCTGTTCATTGGATCTTCCTGCATACGCGCCTGGCTTATCATTCCTTGTAAAACATAAATCTCTGATTCATTTGGCTTAAGAGAGTCTGCCATTTTAATCGCTTTGTCTGCTTCATCAAGATAGACATCTTTCTTTGATTTCACCGTATCAGAATAACTTGTAATAACATAAAGGTAAGATGCATAGTAGTATGGCAGCCACTTGTCTTTTTCGGCGTTAGCTATTCTTAAAAAAGAATTTGTAAGATCCTTCATGTTATCCATTGTACGCAAGGAATCCATCATTGCAATGTTTTTTTTCATTGCGTCAACATACTTTGAATCTTGTGCGTTCAAAATACCGGTAAAGCTTAAAACTAAAATTAAAAGTGCTAATACATTTTTCATTTTTTACCTCTATTGATATTGATTTTCTTCTCCAATTGAAATAAAAATCCCAAGAAACACTGAACGTAAAGATGGCGGTAATACCGGGTTTCTTATTTTTCCATCCGTAGAATAACGGTATCCGTAAACATTTGCAAAACCTAATAAATTATCTACAGAGAAAAATATTACACTGTAGCTTTTGAACCACCTTGCAACGTAACTTATATTCATGCTCAGGTTGTTATAACTATCAGTGCGGTCACCAAGAAATTCAGGATTGTTTGGATTAAAATACGGCCGGCCCGATGCGTGTATGTAAGTAAAAGCAAGAAAAGATGTTATTGATTCAAACCATCTTTTGAACACTATAGATAATGTATGGGGCGCTGCAAAGGTTGGAAATGCCATAGTAGGATAGTTGCTATATTCCCGCTTCGTATCAAGGCAAGAATATGAAACCCAGTAATCACAATTAGGGAATGTTTTGCCGTCACGCCAGAAAACGTCTATTCCCTTTGCATAACCGGCTCCGTCATTACTGAACGGAACAACTGGTACGTTCAAAATTGGGTACGTGTAAATGGTTCCTTTAACTAAATCATGATACTGTTTGTAATAAAATTCTATTCTAAATGTTTGGTTCTCACCAAGATATTGATAGTTGGCAATATAATGGTCGGCGTTTTCGTAGTTGAACTTGTTATACATAATTAAAAAATCTTTTTCAGGGGTTTGGTAAAACCTGCCGTAAGCAAAATTAAGCTGGTCATAATTTCCCAGCCTGTATGCAAAAGAGATTCTGGGAGCCAGGTTAAATTTGTCAAGTACTTTTGAATGCTCTGTACGAATTCCGATTTTTGCAGCAAGATCATTTGTAAAGTATATATCACTTTCAACAAAACCGGCTGTGTATATCTCGTTCAATTTTACATTCAGCTGATTGTATGTGTCATCATATAAAGTATTTTGAGTTTCTGCACCAAATGTTATATAAGTATTATCTGATATTTTCTTATTGGCTGTAAACTTTGCCTGGGTTAATTGCTGATCTTGCGCAATATTGTTGCCGGCTGCATTAATTCTGTCTTTATCCAGACTGTAAGAAAACCCGCCAAACAAATTCCAATCACCTAAAATATCTCTGTAACTTACATTGGAATAATAATCCTCGGGTTTCAAACTATAAAAAGTTTTGTTGGGCAGGTTATCAAGATCTGGCAGGTATAATGAAACTTCCGATTTGGAATAGGAAACAAACGCTTTCAATAATCCGTTCTCGGTTATCTTCTGCCTGAAATTACTTGATAAAGATGTACTAGATGTGGATTTATCCCAATCAACTCTTTGCGGAAAAACTTTGTTATAAGGATTTAGATTATAATATGCCCCTTCAACAGATACGGCAGTATTATCCCAAAGCTGTGTGTGTGACCCGCCAAATCCATATACCATAAGGTTAATTGCAGTAATTGTTTGCGTTGGCATATCCTGAGTTTTCAGAATTAGCGCCGAAGAAAGGGCCTGTCCATATTGAGCGGAATAACCTCCAGTACTAAAAACTGTTCCTTTAAATAACATAGGGGAAAATCTACCCCGGGACGGAAGATCCGGTACGCTGCTGTTAAAAGGTTTTTGCACAATCATTTCATCAATAATTGTTTTTGCTTCTGAAGCCGATCCTCCTCTAACAAAAAGTCCTTCAGTTTCTCCAATTTTTTGAGCTCCGGGCAGCGTACTTAAAGAAGTATATAAATCTGCTGTTGAACCGGTCGTTAGAACATCTAATGGTCTTAATATAACTCCCTTCTTTTCGTCGCTTGCTTCAAAAGAGCCGGCAGATACAACCACTGCATTCATCTGTGTAATTTCTTCTTCAAGTTGGATGTCAATTTTCAAATCTACCTTTTTTAATGTAATTTTATTTTCGTACTTCTTATAACCAACAAAACTTGCAACAAGAATTGCATCTCCCTTCTCATTTGTTTTGAAGGAAAATGTCCCGTCTGTCTTGGAAGTTGTTCCATCATAAGAACCCTTGATGTAAATGTTTGCACCGGGTAATGGGCTGCCTTTTGAATCAAGTACTTTACCTGTAATCTTGGTCTGGCAATAAATTGCTGCCGGAATTAAAGAAACTAAAATACATATTGAAATAATTCCTTTCATAACACCTCTTTCAAATAAACGTACTAAACTATTCTCTTCCAGTTTACAGATTGAAAAGGGGATTTCTTAACTATACCTGATTGAACAGATATTCTTTTATTCATACTACTATATGACGAACCAATATTGTAATTGTGCCAATAACGGAGAATAGCATAGTGTGTCTTTTGAAAGTCTTGGTAAAAGAATTAACCCCGCTAAATAAAATATTGTGAGCCGGATTGTGTATTAACCAACCCGGCTCAACTTTTCAAATTTATTTTTTACTCAAACAGTATTACTTCGAATATCCAACCGTTTGAGAAAGAATAACTTTTTGTTCAGGTTTAAGTTTTAATGTCTCTGCAAGTTTTGTGCGGTCTACCATTCCTCTTACTACAACTCCTAAGCCTTGAGACGCGCAATAGAGGTAAACATTCTGGGCAATAAAACCACAGTCTGCTGGTATGTATAATTTCTTATCATCTTCCGAAGCCTTTCCCGCTTTTGAAAAATCTGCAACATAAAGAAGATTAAGAGGAGCTGTTTTTACAAAATCCTGTGCTCCACACTGAGAGCGGAAATCTCCGGAGGCATACTGGCTTAAGCAGTTTGATTTTGCATCATATACATAAATTCCTTCTTCAAGAACAACGTAAATTGTGTACTCCTGCCAATTCATTGCCGAAGGTACAGTACGCCTGCCTGCTTCGGGTCTGTTAAATCCATACGCTGCCCAAAGAAGATTTGATAATTCCTGTACAGGAATTTTTTTTACATCAAAACTGCGGGTTGACTGGCGAAGTTTTAAAGCCTGCATCAATGGTTTGCCGGTTTCTGTCTGCGGCTGTGGAAGCTGAATTACTTTTAATTCCTGGGCGGTGATAAATGAAAATCCGCATAATAAAATTAAAAAGAACACTTTGATTTGTGATGAACTGAAAGTCATTTTACACCTCATTTATCTGGATAAAAAATACTCATTCAACAATTCATTATTTGACCATTTCCATTACATCAACCTTATTTGGTACTACACATAAAAACTCGAAAGGTTCAGCTCCTATTGTTTTATAACAATGCGGTACTCCGGCTGGAATAAAAACAATATCATTTTTACCGGCATCAAAAGTTTTATCACCGATTACAACTTTAGCATGCCCATTAAGAATAAGCTGTTCATGTTCAACAGTGTTAGTATGCATCGGCATTTCGCCGCCCGGTTCGATTGTAAACTTCCTCATTGCAAAATTTGGTCCTTCGCCGGAACCAATTAGCACCTGCCTGTAAGTTTTTGTTGCCGCTTTAACTTCTTCTTTGATAATCTGGTCGATTTTTTTTACAAACATTATATTTCCCTTTCAAAAAAATTATTCTACTTATTTATTTAGTGAATTAATTTTGTGCAATTATTTTTTTAAGCCTTATAGTTTCAAACCAGGCAATTGCGTCAAGAATGCTTGGTATACCTGCTGATTCATGTGTTCCGCCGCTAATTGTAACAAGTTCTACATTTGAACCCTGCGCATTAAAATAATCTCTTACGTTAACAGAATTTTGATAGGGCACATACTCATCTGCATTTCCGTGATAAAATCTAATGGGTGCAAGGGGTTTCCAATTTAACAAACTGTTTTCTGTGAATGATGCCGTGATAGTTGTTTCCTTACCGCTTAAAAACGAACTTAAAAAACTTTGTTTAAATAATTGGTTAACATTAACTGTCAACTGAGCATTTATTTGATCTGTAGTTTTTGTGCCGTCATATAATGCGGAGATTCTTTCCGCATAAGGAGAATTAAAAACATCATTGATCCTGTTCCAGCCGTAGATGCTGTTATACGCTTCAAAAAAGAATGCAAGATAAGAAGGCTGGTTGTAAGTACTTTGTTGAAGAATTGTATTGGCGGTAAGATTAAGATCATATGCACCGGCCATTGGAGAAGACGCGGTTACTTTAATTTCATTGGAGTAATTCTGTTCTATCTCTTTGTGCGCTGCAAGAGTAATATATCCGCCTTCAGAATAACCCGCCAGAAATACCTGCCCGTTTAATGTAATGCTTTTTGTAGAAGCAAATGATCTTCCTGCTCTTATAAAGTCAATTACTGCATTAGCAGAAGGTTTTTCTAAATGATATGGATGCAGAATATTAGAATCGCCAAGCCCTAGATAATCCGGCTCCAGTGAAAGATAGCCTAAAGCCGCTGCTATTAATCCTTCTCCCGTATTCAAAGGATTCGCTGATGCTACTTCTGTTCTTGATGTAACAGTTCCATGGTGAAGACTCATTATGGAAATATTATTTCTGCCTTTGGGAATATACAATGCGCCTGAAGCAACCACTAAATTTCCCTGCGGGTCAATTGTTCTATAATCAATTTTATACGATTCTACATCATACTGAAGCGTAAAATTAAATTGTGTGCTTCCCAATGCAGCAGTTGCAAATTGTTGTAATGTCTGTGCAGAATAAGTACCAAGTGAACTTACACTTACTACCTGCCCCCTGCTTTCAATAATTGGTTCAACAGGAGAGTTGCTGTTTTTGCTGCATGAAACAAACAGCAAGGCAGCGAAGAATAAATACATCTGTATTTTATATTTTAAAAACATTTGTATCCTGGTTTCTAAAAATTAGAAAATATATTATACCCTTAAGTTATTAAAAAAGATTAAGAATGCACATTGCAATAATTGAATTGTTACAAAACACAATACTTTAAAACAAGAGTCATCCAAATGTTTTGCGGTTCGCCGTTTGTTTTTGCCGGATTGAAATCAAGTTTTTTTGAATAGTTGACTGATGCAGAATCAAGAATTGGATACCCGGAAGACCTTGAAACAATTACATTAGAAACTTTTCCTTTGTCGGTAATTAATAATTTTACAGTAACATTCCCTTCCATTTTGTATTTGACTGCAGTTGCAGGATATACGGGCTGCATTTTTGAGATCATTTCAGGTGCAACAAAGATACTGGGAGTATTAGACCTGGGAACATCTTCATTAATTACAAAAGCACTAAAATGTTTTTGTGGGTGAGTTATTTCCTTGTAAAGCACAAACGAATTTTCGCCAAAGTTTTTATACGCAACATTCTTACCGCTTAATACTTTTTTTACTGCTGTTTCAACAGGGGCATCATTTATTTTACAACTGACTTTAATGTTGTCTATCAAATTATCCTGATAAACAAAATTTATACCGGTCTGGGTTCTTATATCTTCAAGTACTGCGCGCAGCGGACGCTCTGTGCATTCGAGCTGAACATCAGATTTCACAACCTGCTGCGCGCTAATTAAAGAGTAAAAACTAAAAGTATATAGTAAGATCCTCTTTATAACCATTGCAAAAGGTCTTTGTTATTTTGTTTTACTAAGAAACTGGTTTTAATTCAGCTGTGTCGTTAAATCCGAACTCTTTTAATGGCGTATCTGGAAACTCATTTTTAATAAATGTTCTAATCTTTAATAGAATTCTTTCTTTTTCATTTTCCATTTGTATGCTTTCCGTATTTATGCTCTTAATACATTGAATGTCTGTTTTGAGCGTGTTTTTCATTTGATTTTGAATTTTTGACAGACTATCATAATCCGGATAGCGTTTTATAAAATCATAGTAAAGCAAAAATGATAGAGGCCAGCTATCCCAGTCTTTTTGCCATTCCATTGAAATAGCCGGTGATATAACCTGCCCTATAATAATATTATAATTCATCCTATCATTCATCGTTTTTACAAATTCATTATGCAAGTTCAAAATTTCTTCCCGGATTTTCTTTTTCTCATTTTTATTTGAAGTTATTTCATCAACAAATAGTTTAGCAACATCCTTAAGGTAAGTTTCTGTGCTCCAGCTTTGATTTGAAAGATTATATTTCATTTCCCAGATAATATGTGAATCAACCGGTAAACCATCTTGTTTTGCGGGTTTAAATGTAAGTGTGCTGCAGTATTCTTTTGAAGCTTTGTCTAAAATATCGTACCCGGTAGATTTAATCACAGAAACCTTGACAACTTTGCCATCTTTATTTATGAGTATATAAAGTTTTGCATTCCCTGCAAATGAATTTTCCTGTGCCATCGTTGGGTAGAGGAATCTTGGCTGGGTTAATATTGATGGCGGGGTATAATTTTGATCTTCCAGGTTCTTAATTGAATCAGTTCCCTGACCGCACGCTGCAAATAGCAGGAACAATATAAATAACGAGTTCATTAATATAGTCTTCATTTTCTCACCTCATGGTTGATAGGTTAAAATATTTTCAATACTTATTATGCATCTATGTCCATTTTATATTCATTTAACTTTTGACTTCTTTGGCACACTACTTTTTGAGTTTAATCAAAAAACCATTTCCATGTTTTTCAAAATTAAGATTCATTGTCAGGCATATCATTGTTAAAGCGCTATCAACATCCCTGTTTTTGAAAGATCCTGTCAAGGTATTTGCAGTAACATTATTTCCTTCAATTGAAATAGTTACATCATAAAATCTCTCAAGTTCATCAACAATTTCAGTAAGAGGAGTTTGATTGAAAACAAGTTTTCCGTTCATCCATCCAAGCATATAATCAGCGTCAATTTCTTTAGGAGAATCCGGATTTGCATTTTTTGCTACACAGCTTGACTGACCTTTAGTTAAATAAACGCCAGCATCATTTTCTTTTTGGACTAAATTAACTTTCCCTTCCTTAACAACAACCTGCGTTTTTTCACCGCGCACACAAACATCAAATTTAGTCCCCAGCACAGAAATTTTTGCGTTTTCAGTAATTACTACAAATGGTGTAGAATTTTTTGTAACAGAGAAAAATGCCTCGCCGTTTAATTTAACTTCCCGGATTTTAGAATCGAACTTTTCCAGGTACTGAATATTGCTGCCGTTGTTCAGCTTAACTAATGAACCATCGGAAAGCAATATCTCTTTTGTTTCTTTATTACCAGTACCCACGTTCATTAATATGGGGCTGGAGCTTTTATGATTAAAAATGAATATTCCGGCACATAATAGAATTATTGCAAGAGCGGTGCCTAAAGATGGTTTCCATATTGGGGTAAATAAAGATTTGATATGGGGGAAAATTTCGTCAAATATTGAGCCCCGGGCTCCACTTTTTGTCATATCATCTTTCATCCTCTCATACAAACTGTTCCACTCTTCCTCTGCATTCGGAATCCCGGGGATCTTATAATTTGCGCTTTTTTCCCAAACAGCTTTTATTAATTCAAATTCTTTATTATTCTCATTTGATTCTGCAAGCCAGTTTTCAAGGGTTTGTTCCTCATCTTTGTTAATGTTCCCCGTTAGCTCCTTGATACTAAGTTCTTGAAATTTTTTCTTCATCAGAAGAATTCCTCATAGATAAAATTTCTATTATATAATACAGTTGATTAGCAAAAAACCCTACCTAAGCAGGTGTGATTTTATGAAAAAAATTTTCTCATTAGCATAAAAGCCCGTGACATTCTTTTTTCTACTGCTTTTTTTGAAATGCTGCATATTTCTGCAATTTCCGAATAATCAAATCCTTCATAACGGCTCAGCATAAAGACTGTCTTTAACTTTGGAGGCAGCTGGTCTAATGCTTTTTGTATATCAATCATAGACTCAATTTCATTTCTATCGGTGTGTCCTTTTATCTCTTCAATTTCCTCAAATGGAATTGCCTTTGATGAAGAGAGATTAATGTAGTTAATGATCAAATTGTTCAGGGCTTTGTATAGATATGCTTTTATAGACTTGTTGGGATCAAGTGTATGCCTTTTTAGCCAAATGCGTGTAAAAAGATCCTGAACAAGATCGCGGGATGTTTCCATGCAATGAACGCGGTACCAGCAAAAGCGAATTAAAGGGGCATAATAAGTTTTAAATAAGCCCTTAAATGCCTCTGTATCATCCTGCCTGATGGCATTCACTAACCTTTCATCTGTCTGTGAATCACTATTCTGCATTAATGAACAATTTTATTTACTATTTAATAAGCTATTTCATTTTTACTTTAGATGCAAAATATTCATAAAGACTTCCCGGAATCAGTCCAACGATCTTTGTTAAAAAAACGGTCTGCCACGGAAATTGAATAATGCGCTTTTCTTTTTTTATTCCATCAATAATAATTTGTGCTGCTTTATCCGCCGGAAGCAAAAACGGCATTTTAAATTTATTCTGATCTGTCATCGGCGTTTTTACAAATCCGGGTTTAACAGTTAAAACCTTGATTCCAAAACTCTTCAGTTCAACCCGCAGTCCTTCCAGGTATATTGAAGCGGCAGCCTTGCTTGCACAATAAAATCCGCTGCCGGAGAAGCCGCGGTTATCTGCAAGACTTGATACGCCGACAATCATTCCCGCTCTGCTTTTCAAGTATTCCGGAAGTAATTGCTCAACCCAATAAATAATTCCAAAAAAGTTTGCGCCAAAGGTTTGTTCTGCATAAAACGAATTATAATTTTTTGTTGTAACTGTATGTCCCACGCCGGCATTTAGAATTGCAATATCAATTCTTTCATATTTTTCTTTTATTAATTTATATGCAGATGCAACTTCATCCTTTTTGCTTACGTCACATTTTATGATTAATGGAGCATTTTTTTTAATTAATGACGCATCAACATATTCTTTTACTAAAACACTTCTGCGTGCGATTAAAATTATCCGGCAGTTCTCATTAAGAAGTTTCTGGGCAACTGCTTTTCCAATTCCGGTAGATGCTCCCGTAATTAGAATAGTTTTGTTTTCAAAATTCATTTATTTCCCGGATTTTTTTTCGGAAAAAATTAATTCATTATTTCACTATAAAAATATATCTAAAGAAAATAGTAGCGTATAATTTATATTAAATTGACCTCTCCGGCAGTAAACATAAATTAAAAGATCCCTGAACAACCCTGATTTTTTTTCATTTATCGCCAACATAACAAAAAATTTTCCCCAGCGCTAATTCAAAAACGAATTTAATAAAGCCTGTTTTCTTTTTTTGATAAAACAAAAATTTGTATCTTTTCACGAAAATTTTTACAGTTTTTAAAATAGCCGGAAAGCATTGAACAAAATCATGGATGCAGATTTTTTAGAGATAGATAATATAATAGTCAACAAAGAAATTGTTGAAACTAATTTTACCTGTGACTTAGCAAAATGCAAAGGCGCTTGCTGTACAATGGAAAGTGAACTTGGCGCGCCAATCAAAGAAGACGAAATTGAAATTATTAATAAATTTCTTCCAACTATTCTTGAATATTTACCAAAAGACCATGTTAATGAGATCATGAACAATGGATTCTGGATTCATAAATATGGAGAATTGACTACACGGAGTTTGAACAACAGAGCCTGCGTTTTTGTAACTTGGGATGGTGATATTGCAAAGTGCGGTATTGAAAAAGCTTTTCATGATGGAAAAGTTGATTTTATTAAACCAATTTCCTGTCATCTTTTTCCAATACGCTCTTCAAAATTTGGAAGTGACGTTTTAAGATTTGAAAAGTATTCTGAATGCAGACCCGCTCTTGATAAGGGTAATAATACACAAATTAAAATTTTGGATTTCTGCAGTGCCGCTCTTGAAAGAGAGTATGGAAAAAACTGGATCAATAAAACAAAAAAAGCGGCTGGTAAGTAAATATGTTGTCTCTTCAACAAAGATTAGCGCTTCAGCAAAAGCTTTCGCCCCAGCAGATTCAATACCAGAAACTGCTCCAGTTAAATACGCTTTCTCTTGAACAAAGAATTAAAACCGAACTTGAACTTAATCCTATCCTTGAAGAAACTCTTGATGAAAAATATGAACTAGAACAGGAAAAGGACGAAGATAATGCCGAGGATTCTTCCCCGGATGATACAGAAGAACACTACGACAGTAAAGAGGACGAATTCGAATTAGAAGATTTTATGAACGAATCGGAATCTGAACATGAGTTCGACCGTTTAAATAGATCCTCTGATGAAGAAAAAATTCAGCCAATTACACCGCAAAGAAAAACTCTGCGTGAAAATCTTATCGAGCAGCTTCAAATGCTGGATCTTTCTGAAGAAGAAATGATTTTAGGAGAAAATATAATTGGTGGCCTGGATAAGGATGGATACTTTAAAGCTGATTTGGAAAAAATTGTTCACGAGCTTGTATTGTTTGAACATATCGAGGTTACTCTTGAACACGCCGAGAAAATACTTAAACAAATTCAGCTTCTTGAACCCGTAGGAATTGGTTGCCGCAATTTGCAGGAGTGTCTTCTTGTTCAAATTCGTAATTCTTCTTACGATCCTTATTATTCTTACCTGGCTGAGAAAATTTTAGCAGAGCATTTCGAAGATTTTGCCAACAGGCGTTTTGATATAATCCAGAAAGAGATGAATCTCTCTAAAGAATCATTGCGCACATCTATTGATTTAATACAAAAGTTGAATCCCAAACCGGGCGAAGGGAATATTGATTCTGAGGAAATGAATCAAATAACACCCGATTTTATGATTGAAAAAGTTGAAGACAACTATATTGTTTCTCTAAACGATAGGAGCGTTCCATCTGTAACAATAAGCAAAACTTACCTTGAGATGATCGACACTAACAAGCGTAAGCGAAAAATTTCCGAACGGGAAAAAGAAACTTATAAATTTTTACGTGAGAAGTTTGAATCCGCTAAATGGTTTATTGCATCACTTCAGCAGCGGCGCCATACATTAATGAAAATTATGCGCGCAATATTGGAAAAGCAGTACGAATTTTTTGAAAGCGGCCCGCGCTTTCTTAAACCAATGATTTATAAAGACATTGCCGATGAAATTAGTATGGATATTTCAACAATAAGCCGGGTGGTAAATGGAAAATTTGTACAAAGCCCGCAAGGTATCCATGAATTGAAATATTTTTTCAGCGAGGGTCTATCTACCGACAGCGGTGATGAGATATCAAACAAACATATCAAGGAACTAATCAAAGAAATTTGCGATAATGAACCAAAAGATAACCCCTACAGTGATGATAAAATTGCAATTATTCTTCAGGAAAAAGGAATACACGTTGCCCGCCGAACTGTTGCCAAGTATCGCGAGGCTTTAAAAATTTCCGTCGCGCGTCTGCGAAAGGAATTATGATTACTTTTGATGTAACTATTATTGTTTTACTATTTGCTTTTTTTGCCTTTTCACATACGATTCTTGCGTCCAATAAAATAAAAAAAACAGTAACGGAAAAATTAGGAATTCGTATTGCATTTTACCGTTTGTTTTACAATGTATCATCTTTAATCTTTTTCATTACCTTTTATACTCTCGCTCCAAAACCGGATATTGTTGTTTATGATTTACAATTTCCTTTTGATATTTTTATATTTGCCCTGCAGGTCATTTCGCTTGCTGGATTGATCTGGGCTGTAAAATCTATAAAATTAAAAGAATTCTTAGGAGTTGCGCAGATAAAACATCTAATGGATGGCCAATATGATATTAGTGATATGGATGAAAAACAAAATTTTAAAATTGAGGGCGCATACAAATTTGTTCGTCACCCAATATACTTGTTTAGTATTTTATTCCTGACTTTTCGTCCAACAATGAGTTTGTTTTACTTGGTTATGCTTATCTGTATTATTGTTTATTTCTATGTTGGTTCATTTTACGAAGAAAGAAAACTTGTAGATAAATTTGGAGATGAATATTTGCTCTACCAAAAAAAAGTCCCGAGAATATTTCCATTTTGACAAGGAATAACAAATACCGGAAATATAAATTGAAATTAAGTCGCTTTATATAAAATTTTAGGAGAATGAAATGAAAATCCGCTCAACAACAATTTTGGGGGTTATTAAAGATGGTCAGGCGGCGCTTGGCGGAGATGGACAGGTTACTCTTGGCAATACTGTAATGAAGCATAATTCATTGAAAATTAGAAAACTTCTCAATGGAAAAGTTTTATGCGGGTTTGCCGGTTCAACTGCCGACGCATTTACACTTCTTGCAAGGTTTGAAGAAAAACTTGAACAATACAGCGGCAATTTAAGCCGCGCCGTTGTTGAACTTGCCAAAGACTGGCGTACTGACAAATATTTAAGAAGGCTTGAAGCAATGCTGGCTATTATTTCTGAAGAGAAGTCATTTATAGTTTCCGGTACAGGGGATGTTATAGAACCCGAGGATAACATTGTTGCAATCGGTAGCGGTGGTATGTATGCCCTTGCTGCCGCTAAAATGTTGAAAAAATACAGCAACCTTTCAGCTAAAGATATTGTTGAAGAAGCATTGAAAGTAGCCGCAGATATATGCATTTACACAAATGAAAAAATTACAGTTGAAGTGATTGGCAAATGAGGAAAAGAAAAATGAAAAATGAGTCTTTGAAAAGTCTTACCCCTACACAGATTGTTACTGAACTTGATAAATATATAATCGGTCAGGATGATGCAAAACGAGCTGTTGCAATTGCACTACGCAACCGGTGGAGGCGTCAGCAGGTTGATGAAAGTCTGCGCGAAGAAATTATACCTAACAACATTATACTTATTGGACCGACAGGAGTGGGCAAGACAGAAATTGCACGCAGGCTGGCAAAACTTTCCGGCGCTCCTTTTATAAAAGTTGAAGCTTCAAAATATACTGAGGTTGGTTATGTTGGCCGCGACGTTGAATCGATGATTCGCGACCTCGCAGAACTTGCAGTTAACATGGTAAGGGCAGAAAAGACTGAAGAGGTTCAAGCCAAAGCTGAGAAAATGGCTGAAGAAAAAATTCTGGATCAATTAATTCCCCCGGTTAAAAAATCAGCTTCAGCAGCTTCCGAAGAAGAAAATGAAGAAAGCGAAGAATTACGAAATGAAAAAACGCGCGAGTGGATGCGCGAAAAATTACGCAATGGGGAAATGGACGACCGTTTAATTGAATTTGACACAACTGCTCCTGCTTTCGGAATGCAGGTTCTTGGGCCTATGGGAATGGATGACATGACTATGAACCTGCAGGAAATGATGAGCAGCATGATTCCTAAGAAAAAGAAAAAACGCAAAACAACAATCAGGGAAGCCAGAAAATTACTTACCCAGGAAGAGGCTGAAAAGTTGATAGATATGGAAGTCGTTCAACGCGAAGCTATAAAACGGGTTCAGGAATCCGGCATTGTTTTTATTGATGAGATAGATAAAATTACTGGTGCTAAAAGTGCGCAGGGACCGGACGTATCTCGCGAAGGCGTTCAACGCGACCTGCTTCCAATAGTTGAAGGATCAACTGTTAACACAAAATACGGGCCGGTAAAGACTGATCATGTTTTATTTATTGCATCCGGGGCGTTTCACGTTGCTAAACCTTCGGACTTAATTCCTGAATTACAAGGACGTTTTCCAATACGCGTTGAGCTAAAAAGTCTGAGTGAAGATGATTTTGTTAAAATCCTTACCCTTCCGCAAAATGCTTTACTTAAACAATACTCTGCCTTGCTGCAGACGGAAAATGTCGAAATTTCCTTCAAAGAGGATGCTATTATAGAAATTGCCCGCACTGCTGCAACTGTAAACGACCAGGTAGAAAATATTGGCGCAAGAAGACTTCACACAATTTTAACTACATTGCTTGAAGACATTCTCTTTGAGGTACCCGATAAAATGCCTGAAGGAAAAATTGAGATTACCGGAGAAATGGTCAATCAGAAACTTGATAAGATTGTTAAGAACAGGGATTTGAGTAAATATATTTTATAAAAACTGCTTTAAGCGCTGTCGGTCTTAAATATTCTTTTTTTGAGAACAGATTGACCTTTTGGCTTTTATTTTTTAAACAATGACTAATTTTATTTTCTTTTTAATATTTATCACAACAGTAGTTGTATTGTCAAAAATATACTCTGTTATTAAGAAATATTTTACTATTAAAAAGCTGCGGGATAAATGGGGTAAGCTTCCGGAAACTCAAACTGACCTGGAAACAGCAAAATTATTATTCAAATTAAAAAACAGGGAAGAATCTGATAAACATTATGTGCTTGATAATGAGACCTGGAATGATCTTAACATGGATGATTTCTATCATCTGGCAAATAGAACAATTACACCCATAGGCGCACAATGTCTCTATGAAATTTTAAGAAAGCCTCTTTTATCAGACGAAGAGTTGGAAAAACGTGAGGATATTATAAAAACTTTTGCCGGCAACACCGGACTTAGAGAAAAAATTCAGGTAGCTTTTTTGCCGCTTTCAAGATACAATGTTAAATTCCTGGTATATTCCATTTGGACACAACTTCCCGCCAAACCCAAATACACATTTATTTTTTACTGGCTAACAGCTGCTGCTTTTTGGGTTTTATTCTTGGGTTTAGGAGGATTTATTCATCCCGGTTTTATCTTTTTAATGTTTGTGATCAATTCTTTAATAGTTTTTGCCCACTGGAACAGATTTAAACAATTTTTAGCCACATTTCAATATCTTGCGGTTCTTATAAATACTTCCGGCAAAATTAAGTCTGTTATAAATGAAGAATTCCCATTTATCAGCAGCCAATTTGATAAGGATTTAAAAAACACGCGATCAATTGCACAAAATATTTTTTCGTTGCAGTTCGGCGATGATAATTCAATAGCGCCCTATTTTAATGCTTATTTTTTATTACAGCTAACCGGCTTTTATTCAGCGTTAGATAAAATTAAAAGTAACATTAACGAACTGCGGAGTTTATTTGATATCGTAGGTTATTTAGACGCACTTATTTCGATTGCGTCATATAGGGAACAATTTCCGTTTTTTGTCAATCCGACATTTGTAAAAGATCAGGACAATTTTATTGTAAAAGAAATTTATCATCCATTATTGGTGAGCCCTGTTGCTAATGATTTTATTTTTGAATCAAAAAACATTCTTATCACAGGGTCCAACATGGCGGGTAAATCAACTTTCCTAAAAACTATTGGTATTAATGCTGTGCTGGCTCAAACGGTTAATCTGTGTACGGCAAAAAAATATGAGGCCCCATTTATTAAAGTGATTACTTCTATTGAGAGAAGTGATGATTTGATATCCGGCAAAAGTTATTACCTGGCAGAGGTTGAGTCTATTTTAAAAGTTATAACTGCCTCCCAAAATCATGGCATTCATTTATTTATTATTGATGAAATTTTCCGGGGTACAAATTCAGTTGAACGTACTGCGGCTTCAATTGAAGTTCTAAAATATTTGGTAAATAAAAAAGACTATATTATTCTTGCTACCCACGATCTTCAATTAACAGAAACATCGGAAATTGATTATAGAAATTATCATTTCCGTGAGGAAATAACTGATGCTGGTCTTCATTTTGATTATAAACTGCACTCAGGAGTTTCTAAAAGCAAAAATGCAATTGCACTTTTAGGATTTGTTGGGTACCCTGACACTATTGTTGAGGGAGCTAAAAATTTAATTAAAAATAATTCCCGGAAATAAAATGAAATTGATTAACAAAGCTGCCTTAATTTACTTCTTACTTCTTACTCCTTTCTTCTGTTTTGCCCAGGCAACAACAAAATTAGTAACCCTTGGTGAAGTAAAAGATGCAGTTCAGAAATATTATGATTCGGGACAATATGACAGTGAATGTAAAAAAATTATTGATGATGCAATTGAACATATTAATAAGATGACGCTTAATGATAAATCCGTTGTCGTTTTTGATGTTGATGAAACGTCTCTTTCAAATTATGACCTGACAAAGTCTATTGGTTTTGGATATATACAAAACCTATGGCATGAGTCCATTCTTAGCGCAAAATTACCTGCTATTAAAGAGACAAAGCGTTTTTATGATTACCTTGTCTCAAAAAGCATTCATGTAATTTTCCTTACCGGGCGGTTTTCTGAAGTACATGATGCAACAAAAAATAATCTTATTGAACAGGGTTATACAAAGTTTGACACCTTGATTGTACGCCAACCGGACGAAACAAAAATTCCTGCTGCTGAATTCAAAGAGACAAAGCGTAAAATACTGACAGAAAAGGGGTATGTGATAATCGCCTGTATCGGCGACCAGATGACCGATCTATTCGGCAGCAACACCGGATATAAAATCAAACTGCCTAATTATTTATACTCCATTGAGTAAATCTAAGATTTTATATCCTGAATATTAATCAATTTCAAAAAAATCTTGATTTCCCGGTTAATCCTGAATAGGTTGTAGTTCGAATTTAAACAATTCTTTTCATTTAAGAGACATAAATATCCGAATTAGAAATCAAATTGACCATCTAACAAATAACAGGAGAAAAATATGTACAAATCAATCATTATTTTTACTATTCTTTTACTATTTGCAATTGATCTAAAAGCGCAGGACTGTGTTGCATGGGTTGAAGGAAAGAATGGTTTTATACCAGAATATGCAGTAGCCGGAGGAAGAGAAAACGGTGAAATTTTATATGTTACGCGTGCAAATTATATGGGCGGCGTACATCCTGGTAAAATAAAAAGAGGCTGGGATCATTGCTGCATATCTTATGATGGAAAAGAAATTCAGATTAGAAATTACGAGATAATGGTATGTCAAGCGGCTCAACCGGCAAGAAGACCGCATTTCGAAGGTCCTTCAAAAGCAACTTCTGAACTCAGGCAATTAATTGAATCTTCTACAAAAGATTGGCAGAGAAACAAATCTCTTAGTACTGCGGATGTTGACAGACTGAAGAAAAACTTGCGTAGAATATCGGATATTGCAAATGATGAAGGATGTGACCATTTAGTAACTGATATTGACGCTGCTAGAGACTATTTGAACCGAAAAATGCCGCCGCGTGATGAAACAATAAAACGATTGGAAGTGCTGTATGAAACTTCAAAAAATTGCAGGTAATTTTATTCATTGGAAATGTGAAATTATAATACATGAAACTAATCCGGGCTCAACTGAATTCAAAAATTCAAAGCGCTATATAATAGCCGAAAAGGGTTATGGTGTAATTGCTTGCATTGGCACTTGACTAATTGATCTGTCCGGCAGCTACTCGGGATATTAAATCAAGCTGCCGGATTTTTTATTTCTTAATTAAATAGTTTATACTTTAACAAAAATTATGATCAATTATACATGAACCGAATTTCAAGACTTGCCCGTCAGCTTTAAAATTCTTAAATCTACTTACCATTTTTCAATTTAATTTGTAAATGTAATGGATAAAATTCTTGGTAGACTATAAATTCAGAATTATTACAATGTCACATTATTATATTTGGAGAAATAATTATGCCAACAACACAAGATAATTTAAAAGAAGCATTTGCAGGCGAAAGCCAGGCAAATCAAAAATACCGTGCCTTCGCAAAGAAGGCTGCAAAAGAAGGATTTAAGAATATAGCAAAACTTTTTCTAACCGCTGCCGAGGCTGAAAGAATTCATGCGGAAGGACATCTAGGTGCTTTAGAAGGAATTGGTTCAACTATTGAGAACCTGAAAGCTGCAATCGCCGGCGAAACATATGAGTTCACGGAAATGTATCCGCCTATGCTGGAGCAAGCTGAGACAGATAATCATAAAGCAAAAAGAATGTTTAAGTACGCAGTTGATGCCGAAGCTGTTCACGCACAATTATACAAAATTGCGCTGGAAGCCGCCGAAAATGGTAAAGATTTGGATATAAGTGAAATCTATCTATGCCCGGTTTGCGGTAACATCGAATTTGGTAAACCAGTCAAGAACTGTCCTATTTGCGGAAATCTTGCTTCAAACTATATCCAGAAACAATAAAGATATTATTCTAAAACAAATCCGGTATTGTTTGACTTTGAATTCTGATGAAAATAATGTTTAATTTCTGAATACACGCGGAGTAATGATAATGACAAGTAAACATCAATTAACATTTTTCTTTTTTTTATTTTTTTGCTGTGTAAATTTTTTCTATGCGCAATCCCCAATTCCTTCAGGCGCCAAGCTGGAGCGAATTGCTACGGGTATTCTTCAGCCGGAAGGACCGGTTTGGAAGGACGGAACAGGGTTATTATTCAGCGATATACAAGCTGCGATTATTTATCAGTGGTCTCCTACCGATAATTCATTAAGCAAATATTTAGCAAAATCAGACAGTTCGAACGGTCTTACGTTTGATAAACAAGGAAGATTAATTCTTACGCAAATGGGAAAACGCCGCGTTTCCCGTCAGGAGCTTGACGGAAAAATTACTCCGCTTGCTACAACGTATCTTGGCGGTAGATTTAATAGTCCCAATGATGTTGTAGTGAAGTCGGACGGATCCATTTTCTTTACAGATCCTGATTTTAATGTTCCAGTTGGCGGTCAAGATGAAATTATAATTAATGGAAAATCTGTAAAAGGTATTTATAGAATTAGTCCCAAAAGCGGACAGGTACAATTGCTTGACACTACTTTTACTCTTCCGAATGGGATATGCTTTTCTCCGGACGAAAAAAAATTATATGTAAATGAATCGCAGCAAGTAAAAATTTATTCCTTTGATGTTGTTAATGACTCAACTATTAAAAATAAAACGCTTATTTATACACTTACGCAGCCGGGATATGCTGATGGAATGAAAGTAGATTCCGTAGGGAATATTTATTGCTGCGGTCCCGGAGGCGTTTGGATATTTCCGCCAACGGGAAATACTTATTTAGATAAAATTTTAATGCCCAATAACGCATCGGCTTCAAACTGCGCCTGGGGTGATGCAGATAAAAAAACTCTTTATATTACATCCGGCTCATCTGTTTATAAAATACGTCTTGCTTCCACTACGGGTGTTGATAAGAAACAAGGAGGGATTCTCCCAAATAATTATAAACTCTTCCAAAACTATCCAAATCCGTTCAATCCTTCAACGGTTATTGGTTACCAGTTACCAAAAGCAGGATTTATATCTCTGAAAATTTATGATCTACTGGGAAATGAGGTTAAAACACTTGTTAATGAATTTCAATCTGCAGGCATTTATAATTCTCAATTCTCAATTCTCGACTTGCCTGCCGCTAGGCATGGTTCTCAATTAACCAGCGGCATTTATTTCTACACTCTTATTGCGGGTAATTTTACTCAAACAAAAAAATTAATTCTAATTAAATAAATCCGGTAAAGGTTAAGCTATGAAAATATACAAATTAATTATAGTGATAGTTATTTCTGTGTTTATCTCTGGCACAGCATTTACTTTTTTCCAAACTCAGAAATTAAATCCCAAGGTTATATTACCAAAAGAAATAAAATTTACAGCTAACCCAAATGATCCTACCGGTTTGCAGACAGTTGTGCTCGATGGAAACCCAACACAACCGGAGCTTTACACAAGCCGTGTAAAAATTCCTGCAAATGTAAAACTGCTTGCACATTTTCATCCGGAGACACGACATGTTATTGTTCTATCCGGTACATTTTATTATGGATACGGCGATAAATTTGATGAATCAAAATTAATTGAAATGCCGGCGGGTACTTTTTTTACAGAACCGGCAAGACAGCCTCATTTTGCATGGGCTAAGAACGGCGAAGTGATTCTTCAGGTTACCGGTGTTGGTCCAACCGGGAAAACGGATCTGCAGCAAAATGAAAAGAAATAATTTTTAAATTTTTTTAAATCGTTTATCATTAATTAGTTTTTACTTTGTCATAATCTGAAAGGTTAAAGGGAAATAACTCTAAATAATTTGTAAAATTGCTATTAGCGATAAAAATAAAGAGGTTTCGACTTGTCCGGCCCAGACATAAACCCAACTAAATATGACTTTTTGCCTTTATAATTTTTACAATTTTAATATGATGGAACAAATTCAATATAAAACTGAACTGCCGCAGATTGATCAATACTTTGAATTATTTGAATCGACCGGATGGAATCAGGAATACAATTTGAATAAAGAGGAATTGGCTGTTTCTATTAAAAACAGCTACTTTAGTGTATGTGCCTATGTTGGCAGCAAATTAGTCGGTTTTGGCAGATTTGTCTCCGACGGAATCTTGCATGCAATGATTTATGAAATGATTGTTTTTCCTGAATACCAGGGAAAAAATATTGGCTCGCAGATTCTCAAAATGCTTTTAAATAAATGTTTTGAGTTAAACATCCGCGATATCCAATTATTCTGCGCAAAGGGGAAAAGAAATTTTTATGAGAAACATGGATTTGCCGCCCGTCCCGATGATGGACCGGGAATGGAATACAAAGGATTACGGTAAACTACTTAACTCTGAAAATAGAATATATAAATTTATTCAATTTTATGTCTTATCTGCCCGTCTCCAACAACAACAAACTTGCGGGTGGTTAATGCCTCCAATCCCATAGGACCGTAAGCGTGCAGCTTTGTTGTCGAAATTCCAATCTCAGCCCCAAGCCCCATCTCACCGCCGTCTGCAAAGCGTGATGATGCATTTACCATCACCGAAGAAGAATTTATATCACGGATAAATTTTTGTGCGGTCTCTGAATTTTTTGTTGTAATAACTTCCGTATGATTGGAACCAAACTCTTCAATATGTGCTACCGCTTCATCATAATTATCAACAACTTTAGCGGCAATGATCAAATCAAGAAATTCAAAACCAAAATCTTCCTTTTTGGCCGAAGTAATGTCAGGCAAAATTGATTTTGTCTTTTCACATCCGCGGATTTCTACTCCGCGTTTTTTCATTTCTTCATTTGCCCGCGGTAAAAATGTTTTTGCAATTTCTTTATGAACTAAAAGTGTTTCAAGCGCGTTGCAGACTCCCGGCCGGGATGTTTTGCCGTCAATTAAAAGCTTAATTGCCATTTCAATATCTGCGTCTTTATCAACATAAAGGTGACAGATGCCTTTATAATGTTTTATAACCGGAATGCGGCTGTTTTCCGCAACAAAATGGATTAGTCCTTCACCGCCGCGTGGGATTACAAGATCAATGTAATAGTCAAGTTTTAAAAGTTCTAACATTGCCTGGCGGTCTGTTGTCGGAACAAAAGTAATTGTTGCAGCATCAACTCCGCAGCTTTCCAATCCATCCTGCAAGGCTTTAACAATTGCTTTGTTTGAATTAAACGCTTCTGACCCGCCCCGCAGTATTACTGCATTCCCACTCTTCAAACATAAACCGGCAGCGTCGGATGTTACATTCGGACGCGCTTCATAAATTATTGCTATTACTCCCAGCGGAATCCGCATCATTTCAACTTTCAATCCGTTTGGGCGGATTCGCTCATCACTAATTTCTCCTACAGGATCTTGAAGCTGAACAATTTCCTCAAGCGCTTTTGCCATTCCCGAAATTCTTTCCGGGGTCAAAAGCAGTCTGTCTAACATTGCAGAAGACAATTTATTTTCTTTAGCCGATTCTATATCAACAGCATTGGCTTTCAAAATGCTTTCCTTCTGTTTTAAAAGCTGTTCAGCCATAGCGCTTAGCAAATTATTTTTTTCGCCTGTTGTCAACCGGGCAATTTTGTTTGATGCCGCGCGGCTTTTCTTTGCCAGCTGAATTAGATCATCCTGCATATTTTTCCTTTAAATATCTGTTACAAGCACTAACTCATCCCTGTGAATTACTTCCTTTGTATTGGTATAACCAAGTATTGAAGAAATTTCAGAGCTCTTTTTTCCGAGAATTTTTTTAAGATCATTTGAATTGTATTGAGTAACGCCCTTAGCAATAACATTCAATGTTTTTCCTTCCTTTACATAAACTTCAACCGGTTCCCCTTTTTTAAAATCTCCTTCGCAGGCTAAGACTCCTGACGAAAGTAATGAAGCTCCTTTATATTGAACCGCTTTTGCAGCTCCCAAATCTATTACTATTTTGCCGGTTGTAGTAAGTGCGTGAAGCATCCAATGTTTTTTTGCTGTCATTGGGTTTGAATTTTTCTTGAATATTGTTCCTATAAGTTTTCCGTCAAGAAGATGGTCAAACACTTCCCTTTTTGTGCTGTTTAAAATTATTGTATCAATGCCGCGCACAACAGCTTTATGCGCTGCTTCTATTTTGGTTTTCATACCGCCGGTTGCAATCGGATTTTTTGATCCTTCCGCCAAAGAATAGATTGTATTATCAATCTTTTCAACTACCGGAATTAACTTTGCGTTTTTATTTCTTTTAGGATCCGAATCAAACAATCCGTCTATGTCTGTACATATGATAAGAATATCTGCTTCGGCAAGCATTGCAACATAAGCGGCAAGGTTATCGTTATCTCCGACCTTTAATTCTTCCACTGCAACTGTATCATTCTCATTTACAATCGGCAGAGTACCAAGATCAATTAATTTTTGAATTGTGTTTTTAGCATTTACAAATCTTCTGCGGTCGTGGATATCATCATAAGTTAATAATATTTGCGAGCATGGAAAATCAAAAAAACGGTTCCAGTTTGCCATCAGAAGCGACTGCCCGATAGCTGCAAGAGCTTGTTTTTCAGGAATGGAGCGGTGTGTACGTTTCTGCATTTGCGGTTGTGTTGATAACCCCGCGGCAACAGCTCCGGAAGAAACTAGAACAATTTCCTTTCCCTGGTTTCTGCATTCGGTAATAAAAGACGCTATTGGTAAAATGAATTTTGTGCTTATTCTTTCTCCGCCGGGAGCAATCAGCCCGCTGCCAACTTTTATAACTGCCCTGTGCCATGGTTGCATTAATATACTGTTCATTTCTATTCCTTACTTGAAAATATACTGATAGTCAGAATTGCAGATTAAGATAACAAATTTGAGATAATACCTCAAAAAAGTAAAGAAATTTTAGCAGTGATATCACTGCTGTCCAAGATAAAAAAGAGAAGATAAAAAATATAGTAAAATAAGAAGAATTGGACAGATTTAAGCAAAGATCCTAAAAGAACCCCCCTAATCAAATAAACTTTCTTGCATAAGTTTTAAGTCAGTATTTTCTCTCGGATTAAAAGGATTATCCAGCCATTCATTCAGTAAAATCTTAACAAAAAGATTCATTCTTAAAAAAGCTAT
>PMDS01000120.1 GCA_003155655.1 Melioribacter sp. | reverse complement strand
TTTATCCTCAACCGGACAGTAGTGACTTATTGTAATTCTGAATAAGCAAAACCCCTCGGCTTCCTAAACTTTAGTTATGGATAAAATACTTTACTGCGAATAGTGAGTTTTGACGGGTTATTTTTGAGAAATAAACAGCGTTTTTCGATCATATTCGCTGTTTCTATGATATATAGATTTGTACAAATAAATTTAAAATTATGTTTAAAAGATATCTTGACTCATTATCTTATATAATGTAATTTTGAATCAGTAATAAAAACTTTAATTGATAATATACTAATTATTAAAATTTACCATTTATAGTAAATCTCATTTTACCGCTATTTATTTTTTTGTTTTACTAAAACATTCATATAGCCGCTCAAACATTTTTTGAAAATAAAATATGACAGAATAATTTGTGTAAAAGGTAATTTAAATAAATGAATTTTAAATATTCAAAATGTGTCAAATAAATTACCGGCAATAATTGTTGATGATGCATTTCATCTAAATGAAAATAATAAATAGATAATTGAAACTTATTGTTGTGAAGTAAAGATTCTTGAATGTGCTGATTAAGTTGTTAATGCAAATAAGCTTGTAGCTATTCATAAACCAGGTGTAGTCCTTCTGTTAATATGCTCATACTCGGAGGATTTGACTTTCTTGACGAATATGATGAACCGGACTTCATGCTAGTTTTTGTAAGCACGCACGTAAAATTTGGAATTTATGAAATGAGTAACTCTTTAATTAATCAACATAAGTGCAAAAAATTTTATTTCAATTGTAATGATGTTATTGATAAAGAAAGGTAACATCAAGAAAAAGAAGTAAAAATCTTTGTTGTATCTGTACAAAACTATTTAAATAATTTTTTCACAATCAAATGAAGGATAATATATATTGAATAAAAATAATACACCTTACAAAAGTATAATACGGAACTTTGTTTTTTTTATGAGTTTCATAATCTTGGGTACAATATCTGCCCAAAGCATGCCGGCGGTAACAGGTTCGTCGAATCCGGTCTTATCTAGTATTGAATCCAGCAACCTGTTTTATTTTAAAAATGATCCGGCGGCAGTAATTACACAAAACATTGGAGTAAGCTTTGATCTTTATTCATTTCTTATTGGAGCAAGAGTGCAGATAACTGGAAATTACCAGAGTACTGAGGATTTATTGAGCTTTACAGATCAAAACGGAATAACTGGAAGCTGGGACAGTGGAAGTGGAACTATGACACTTAGCGGTAATTCTTTAGTTGCAAATTATCAAACTGCATTGAGAAATATAACATATTCGAATTCAAGTAATAATCCCAACACGTATAACCGGATTGTAAGTTTTACTGTATTTAGTTTACCAAATAACAGTGTAATTGTAAAAAATCCGAATAATTCCAAATCATCTATTCCAATTGTAAGTTCTACTTATAACGAAAATCTATTCAGCAATACAGTGAGTAGAAAAATATCTGTTGTTGATCCTGCATTACTATCTTCAATTGAAGGATCGCCATTAAAATATAATGGACCTTTCCCGGCCGCAGCAGAAGAAATATCAAATACAATTACCGTAGATGATGCGAATATTGTGTATTCTGCAATAATACAGATAACTGGTAATTATCATAGCGATCAGGACGTATTAAGTTGGACTGCGCCTGATACGAATCCTACTTTAATTGCAGCGAATTCAACAACCAAAAATGTAAGATTGAAAAGTACGCAAAATATTAATACTCCCAGCGTACCACATGCATCTTGGGATTCCGAGTCAGGAACATTAACAATATTGGGAATCAATTCAGATTCATATTACCAGGACGCTCTTCGCGCAGTGACGTATCAGAATACAAACTCCCATCCTAATACATCCTTGAGAACGGTTTCTTTCCAAATAATTGGTGCTGAATCTGGAGATGTTCAGATTGTAAATTTAATAGCAGGAATTTCTTCAGTATTAAAAAGTAAAACTAATAAAGTAACAAGAGACATTCAAATTACTCAACCACCGGTATTAGATTTAATAGAATCAAACACATTAAGATATCCGCGCAATTTTGGCAACGCAAATTTAACCCAAAGCACTACGGTAAGTTATGACGGTACAAACCTTTTGAGCGCATCTGTTTGGTTTACAGCAAATTTTGTCTCAGGTGAAGACGTACTAAATTTTACAAATCAAAACGGCATAACGGGCAGCTATAATACAGTTAGTGGTGTACTTAGCTTAAGCGGAGAATCGTCTCCTGCTAACTATCAGGCAGCAATAAGAAGTATAAAGTACAGGAACACAAATATTAGCCAAAATATTCTATCAAGGTCCGTAAGTTTACAAGTAAATGATGGGACCAATCCCAGTAACATTTTATCGCGGACAATAAATATTATTAACAATGCGCCTGTCTTAGCAAATATTGAATCAACAAGTCAGGTATTTAGACTTGGAGATGTCAATAAAGCAGTAACTAGCAGTACAACAATTATTGATAAAGATGACTCAAATATGTTAAGTGCGAGTATATGGATAAGCGGCAATTACAACAGTAACGAAGATGTTTTAAATTTTACATTTCAAAATGGTATTATTTCCACATGGTATGCTGAACAGGGATTATTGGTATTAAAAAATGAATCAGCAATAAGCAATTATCAAGATGCGTTAAGGAGTGTTACGTATCAAAATAAAAGCGGAAATCCGACTCTTTTGCAAAAAACAATAAGTTTAAGTGTAAGTGATGGACTTTCTACAAGTAATGTTATCACTAGAAACATTGATGTAACATTAGGGAGTCAGGGTACTCCAACAGCGATAGCAGCTACCAACATAAATGAGACAGGATTTACAGCTAATTGGAATATTTTGCCTCAGTCACTAAGTTATCAATTAGATGTCTCCACAAATTCAAGTTTTACATCTTTTGTTACAGGTTATAATAATTTAAATAGTGGTAATGTACTTACACAAATAGTTAGCGGCTTGACGCCTGGAACTATTTATTATTATAGAGTTCGCGCTGTCGATTCATTTGGTCAAAGCCAAAACTCGAACTTTGTTGCTCTAACTACATGGAATCAATCACTTACACCTCCTTCAGATATTATTATATCTTATGCTAACGGTAATATTTTTATCAATTGGAAGAATAATGATCCAAATACTTCAGGATATGATGTATATAGAATTGTAGTAGACCAAAGTCTTCCCAGAGGGTTTAAGAGTGTGAATGATTTTCAGAAAATAGCATCATTAGAAGGTAACGCCACTTCTTTCACGGACTTAAATACTACAGAGGGAATTGCTTATTCTTATAGTATTGTTGCAACCAGATCTGATGGAGCATCGTCGGGAATTGGAAACGCAGCCTCTTTACCAGAAATTGCTGCATTTTACGCACCTTCTGAACTAACAGAAATTCAAACAACTAATGGCAGTGTTACTTTAAACTGGATTGATAACTCAACTATTGCAGATAGTTGTGTTGTAGAGAGGTCAATTAATTCGAATAGTTCATATACTCAATTAATCACTTTATCGTCGATTTTACATACTTATGATGATTTATCTGCGCATAATGGTGTAACTTATTATTACAGAGTTAAATGCTTTAAGGGAAATTTATATTCTGGCTACAGCAATGAGATTAATACAATAGGTTCAATTACAGGCATAAAAAATATTGCCCGCATGCCGGTATCATATGAACTGTTTCAAAATTATCCGAATCCATTCAACCCAAGCACAGTGATAAGATATGCACTTCCGCAAGAAAGCAATGTATCTTTAATTATATACAACATTCTTGGTGCAGAAGTTTATAAATTGGCTAATGGTATACAATCAGCAGGTTTTCATGAAATAACTTTTGATGCAAGGAAACTTTCTTCAGGATTTTATTTTTATAGTCTCAAAGCAAATACCTTTACAGAAATCAAGAAAATGATTTTGATGAAATAGAAATTCAGAAATATTTTTATTGAAAAGCCAGGGTGAATAGCTCTGGCTTTTTACTTTTTAAATAGAATAATCATTTCCTGATTTGTAATCTCACAATTCCCGGCTCAAAAGTTGTAGTTCAGTTTTCATATCCTAATCCAAAATAAAAAAATAATGCTCGATTGTAGCACAACAATAATTTGTGGGGTTTCTTCATAATCGTACGGTCCACAACTGTTCAACATGTTTATCTTTTTCCAACATCACATTTTTTTATCTAATCTTAAACAGCCTAAATTTTACTTTTGTAACCGGTTTAGAGATACTGATAATTTCTACTGGAGAAAAATTGCTGCAAATAGTTTAACTGATTTACATATCATAATTTGTTCCGCAGATTAATTTTATTTCGGATGCATTATGAAATTTAATTACCGGATTCAAATTTTAATTATTCTGTTATTAATAAGCAGTTCTGCTCTATAGAATATTTATTTGATCAGAATAAGTTTTTTTGTTTGAATAAATTTCCCCGCTTGTAATTTATAAAAATATACTCCGCTGCTTAAATATGTTCCGTCAAACTTCGCTTCATATTTACCTGCTTGCTTTTCTTCATTAACTAACGTTTTAATTTCATTTCCTAATACATCATAAACTTTTAGTGTTATAAAACTGCTTTGAGGTATTTGATAAATGATTTTTGTATTGGGATTAAACGGATTAGGAAAATTCTGCTTCAAATCATATTCAGTTAGAAGAGAATTATATGTTGTATCCGACGGTATACTAAATTGCACTATATTTGACCAACCGGACCATCTTAAATTGTGGTCGCGGTATTGAACCCTGTAGTAGTACATTTTTTCATTCAGGAAATGATCACAGTTGAATGTAAGTCTTGTTAGATCAAGTCCTTTATTCAAATCTATCGGATTAAAACCGGCATCAACGCCATAAATGTTTTTCCAATGGATCATTGTGTCAATTAAAGTGTAACGGAAGTTTCTATCATCTCCTATCTGCATTCTAACAGACATTAAAGAATCTGAACTTATGCTCGATGTATTAAATGTAATAATCTTTTTGTCTATAATTGGAACATTCGCTGTTGGATTTAATGGAGCTTGCTGATTAATCTTTCTATACCATTTATCCATCAATTCAGAATTCCTTGTTTTGTTTAGATTACCAAGACTGTACATTGATGATTCAAAAGTTTTATTGGCAGCGTCAATCTCAATTATCTGGAAACAATAATTATCAAGGGAAATATGGATTGACGGGTAATCAAAATTTTTATACGAACCCCATGTATCAATTATTCCACCGCCTCCGCCTCCGCAAACAATTCTAAAATCTCCTTTCGAATTTGCAGCTTCTGATTCAATTGTTCCCCTTTCAAAACCATGAGTATGACCATAAGAAAGCTGGACAACCTTTGAATATTTCTTTAAGATTGGTATAATCTGATTCTTTACATAGATAGAACCGGCATCGGACATGCCGTCTCCCCAAAGTTCACAAATTGGCATATGATGAACAATTAGAAATACAAAATCAATTTTAGGATCGGATTCAAGTTCTTTTAACTTATTTCCCAGCCAGTTTAATTGTTGAACGCCGTCTGAATTATTAAGATTTGAATTAAGTCCTATAAATTCAGTATTAACAATTTTAAGAGACCAAAATTTTTCATTAAGCGGGTCAGGTGCAGGGTATGCTGAAACATCATCATATTTCATGTATGCATAATAATTATTATTCTCCCCTTCATGGTTACCGGTAACTGTCATGGTTGGTACGTTGGGGGAAATTGGAGACATTGGCGCAAAATATTGATCGGTCCAATTGGTAATATCATATCCCGACATTACCAGATCTCCTGAATGAAGCACAAGGTTAACTTTGTTATAATAATCATCGCCGTATAATTGCTGCATTTTTTTCTTGGCTTCTTTAATTACCTTAACAGCCATTGTTGTATCACTTGCATGAGTATCACCCAATAACAAAATTCGGATTTTTCCTACATAATCCGGCGGGGGTTGGGTTCTGAATGAATATATCTCTGATGTACCTAACCCGCTTATTACTTTGTAAAAATATTCTGTATTTGGTATTAGCCCATTAAGTTTAACAGAATGCCATACATATGATCCGTAAATTGTTTCACAGGTTCCGGAAGTTGTTTGTTCAAGTGAGGAAGTGGTGCCGTATTCAACCTTTGTTTCTGTTGAGGTTGAATCGTGCCAACATACATAAATAGAATTTGATGACGGGGTTTGTAAATAAGGGACAAGAAATAACTGTTTTGGATTATGGCCGTAATTACCAAGAGATTTCACTTCATTTGTTGTAAGCGCCCTATCCCAAATTGCTGCCTCGGCACAGTCAATCTCACCATCTTCACCATTATCATCAGCAAATAAAAGTAAAATTGTATCGAGTGCAAATCTGCCGTCAATAGGTTGTGTTAAACCAATTGTTAGTTGTCCGTCTAAATAATAATTGAACTGGGTCCCATTCTTTACAGAGATTACCAATCTATACCATTCATTAGTTCTTACCGAATATGTGGAGTACCCGGTTGTCTTGACTCCGATATTTCCTGCGGAATTAATAAAACAATCCCCGTCATCTGTATTGGAAGGATTTGTCTGAATTAAACAATGCCAGTCATTAAGGCTTTGAATTCTAAAGTCGATTTGTATTGAATAGTCATTAACCATTGCACCGCCGCCATTTGCTTCAATGCCATGCTTCATTCTAAGATAACTCCCTTTTCCAATCCTTATGGCGCCATTTCCGGTGGATGGTCCGGCAATTGACAATAGTGAACCAACAAGTTCTAAATCGTTTCCAATTTCTGCCTTGAGGGGGCTTGAAGCTTCATCAAATTTCCACAAACCCCTTGAAGCAGGGATTTGTGAATATAGCTGCACTTTGATTGCAAAAAACAAAATACAAAATAAAACAATATTTACACTCTTCTTAAAAGGCAGCATTTTAATAAGCCTAAACCGTATCCTATACTTTTAATCTTAATAAAAATAATAATTTTTTTTGTGATAGGTTTATTTAATAAAAATAATTAACTGTTAGCTTTTTAAAGAATAAATCGTTTTTCTAGTTAGTAATAAGTTTTTTTTTATCAATTTTACTATTTTTCAGCTTAAAATGTATTCTTAAATAATTTAGATTCTGTATATAATGAAGTGTTCAGGGTAAAAGGGATAAATTAATTTGCCAATCATTGCAGTACGTAAAAAACGTTCTTTTATCAATTCACTAATATTATACTTTATTTCATTACTGCTGATACTTACAAGCTGTCATAAAGAAGAAGCCCCTATTTTACCAAAGAATCACAAGCCTAAGATTGAGAGTTTAACCGCAAGCCCGGATACATTATTAATAAATACAACAACAACTTTAACTTGCATTTCCTCAGACGAAGATAACGATAATCTTATAATTACCTGGTCATCAAAAAGAGGAACCTTTTCTGGAAATAATACAGGTTCAATTGTAAAATGGCTTTCGCCATCAACTTCCGGAATTGATACAATTATAGTATCAGTAAATGATGGGAAAGCGATTACTCTTGGGAAACTGGCAATTATTGTAGGAACTATTCCTGATGCTCCATTATTGCTTAAGCCTGTTAATGGCGCTGAAGAAATTCCATTATCGATAAAACTGATGTGGAAGGCGGGTAAAAACGCTGAAAATTATGCTTTACAAGTATCAACTAACATCTATTTCAAAGAACCGGTCTTTAATAAACGCGGTCTGACAAAAACGGTCCAAAATATAAATGGTTTGAAAGATAATACAACTTATTATTGGCGTGTTAAAAGCAAAAATATTTTTGGGAGCTCTAATTGGTCGGTTACTTTCTCATTTAAAACAGTTGCACCGCCCAAAACTCCTGTATTATTAGATCCTGATAATCTAATGCATGATGTTTCTCTTTCTCCAATACTATCTTGGGAAAAAATTGGAAATGCTGAAAGCTATACACTTCAAGTATCTGCCGACAAGTCATTCTCTAGTTTCATACTAAACCAAAGTTCGTTAAAAGACACATGTAAACAAATTACCGGCTTAAATAATTTTACTACTTATTATTGGCGTGTAAGAGCGTCTAATAATTATGGATCTTCTAATTGGTCTGAAGTCTGGTCCTTTTCTACAATTGGTATAGCTCCACAAGTGCCTGTTTTATTTGCTCCCGGGAATGGTGTAAAAAATGTATCACACTCTGCTACTTTAGCCTGGAATGAAAATAAATATCCCTCTAAATACACGCTGCAGGTCACTGAAGACAGTTCTTTCTCAAGTTTTATTTATAATCTAAGAGGATTGACTTCAACCAATTATAAAGTGAATGATCTGAATAACACAAAAAAATATTTTTGGAGAGTTCAAGCTTCAAATAACTATGGTAATTCAAAATGGTCTGATACGTGGTCATTTATAACACTCTTATCAGAACCCAATTTATCTTTGCCGGTAAATGGGGCAGTTGATATTTCACCTTCTCCGGTGTTTTCCTGGGCACCAATGGCTGAAGCTGAAAATTATTCTTTGCAGATTGCTACAGATAGCTTATTCACAAATATAGTACGCAATGAAATTGAATTAACTTCCACCAGCTTGCTGGTTAAAGGATTGTCAAGTTTTACAAAATATTTTTGGAGGGTCAACGCTGTAAATCCCTATGCAATTTCAAATTGGTCTGTTGGCAGGTCGTTTACAGTATCTTCATATTTTTACAAAAATCTTCCCTACGGGATCCAGGCAGATTATAATCCAATGTTTGTCTTTCTTAATGGCGGGTTTGATATGATTCAAGTTGGAAATAAGCGCGACATTAAAAATTTCCCTTTCAAGATTGGAATCCAAAACATCTGGAGTAATTTATCAGACCCATTTAAGTCAATTAATGATTACGGATGGCAGGAGTTTATTTCAGATCAGGTACTGCCTCTTTCTCTTAGCAAAAAAAATGCACAGTTCTGGCCAAATTATACTCTTCATTTAATTGGCGGCGGAATGGAATATGCAGCAATGAAAGAATGGTATGAATATTACCATTACCCGGTTCCGCCGGTGTTGTCCGCTTTTACAATTATGTTTTACCATTTTACTAATGAAGTTGTTGAAAATGGAAACCATGTGGGGGAGGATGTTGATCCTATAGCAGATATCTATCTGTTTGATATTGGAGGAATAATTTTATTTTCATCAGAAAGTGTTAAAAGATTTTTTTCTGAAGATCTTAACTTGGCGGATTGGTCTCAACAGCCGTCTTTCTCTTTGAGGAATGGTGATCTACACAACAACGGGCAATTTTTCTCGGTTAAATGGAAATTCCCTTTTTTAGAATCATGGTATGCATTCTATTATTTTGGAACAAATGGGGTTGGAGGTCTCTCATATAAATGGAAAGATGGATCTGCTTTATCTGTTGGCTTAGGACTTGCGGCAAGTGATTTAGTTGTGATTGATGAAAAGACAAATAAAAAAACATTAGGACTAGTTGGAAATTTTGGCGTGTTTTATGATAAAAATAATTCGTTGCTGGCAAGTTTATCTGTTACAATTAAAACTGATTATATGGTTAATGTAAATATCTACCCTGGAATAGTAAAATTGTGGGGGATCTCGCCGGGTTTATGGGGCGCCTACAGTCAGGATGGGAACGTAATTTTAGGATTTACTTTTTCCTGGCTCCCATTCGGATTCGCTCAAAGTTTTAAGTAATTAAAAAGTTTTCCTGTTTTAAAAAATAAATATTCGGATGATCAATGGTATAAGACAATTAGCTTAATAATGACAAAAATTATTCCTGTAGTTCAGTAAAATATTTGTTCAATATCCAACAATTCATCTATATTAAATTATTTTGTTAAAAACTCCCTGCAGCAGGTAAGTTTTTTTCCAGGGAGTTTTAATCTCTATTTTTTTAATAAATAATGATGAACCCTTCTCACTGGAAATAATTAAGTCCGGTCCTTAGTGCAAAAAATAATGGAACATTATTCGTTCAAAGACTAATTTTAACTTCATTTTTTAGGATGATGGAATAATTGGAAAATAATTTTGGCGTTACAGGTTTTGTGTTAAATAACACATATGAGTGGGAAAATGTTGATAGAGGTATTAGAAGAAAAATTCTTGGCTATGATAAAGATATAATGCTTGTTCACCTTGAATTTAAAAAAGGCGCAATCGGCTATCTGCATAAACATCCGCACAAGCAAATTGGCTATATTGTAAGCGGCTCATTTGAAGTAACAGTTGACGGAGAGAAAAAAAATCTTAAAGCCGGTGATGTATACTTAGCTTTGCCAAATATTGAGCATGGTGTATTAGCACTTGAAGATAGCATAATAATTGATGTCTTTACTCCATATCGTGAAGATTTTATTAAAAAATAAAATATTTGTTTGATAAAGCAGGCAAATACGCCGCAAATTTTCTGCTCACCGGTGTTGCATGGGAAGTAGGATGTACTTTTATATTATAGAGAAGGGATAAATTCTTATTGATGATGAGGTGATAGGAAAACGATGTTAATGAAATGATGTTTTTTTTAACGAAAGAGTTTAAACTTGAAAGTCAAAAATTTTTAATTAAAGGTGTAACGATGAAAAAAATGTTAATATGGTTTCTGTTCATTAGTATTGTAACCTTGCTAGCCAGCTGTACAACTTTTTCTCCTCAAAAAGTGAATGAAGAATATTTTAGTTCGTGGCCAAACAGTACTTCTCCTAAAGAAATAGGTAAACGTGTTGCAGATCATTTTGTTGTTACTCCTCATGGAGGACCTGGAAGAACCACCACGCTTAAGCAAATTATTTACCCCGAGATTTGCACATGGTATGGTGCATTAACTTTTGCGCAATTGACAAACGATACTGATTTAAAAGACGGATTATTTAAAAGAATGGAACCTTTATTCTCATCACAAGAAGCAAATTTAATTCCTGTTCCAGACCATGTTGATAACTCGGTATTTGGTGTTGTACCATTTGAAATTTATATTGAGAACAAAGATAAAAGATGCTTGGATCTGGCAAAAGAAATTGCTGATAAGCAATGGGAAAATCCAACCAAGGAGGGGTTAACAACCCAGACACGTTTTTGGATTGATGATATGTTCATGATTACTGCATTGCAGGTTCAGGCATTTCGCGCAACTAATGATCAGAAATATCTTGACCGCGCTGCATTGGAAATGGCAACATATCTTGACACACTTCAAAAGCCGAATGGTTTGTTCTACCATGCACCAGACGTTCCTTTTTTCTGGGGTCGTGGGAATGGATGGGTTGCTGCTGGTATGGCAGAATTATTAAGAAGTCTTCCTGTAGATCATCCAAAACGTGAAAGAATTTTGGATGGCTACAGAAAAATGATGTCATCACTTCTTAAATATCAGGATCAAAATGGAATGTGGCACCAACTAATCGATAAGCTGGATATTTCCTGGGCTGAAACATCCAGCACAGGTATGTTTACTTTTGCGATGATTACTGGGGTGAAAAACGGCTGGCTTGATGCAGATGTATTTGGTCCGGCTGCCCGGAAAGGATGGCTTGCTTTAATTAAATATATTGATTCAAACTCAGACATACGTGAAGTATGTGAAGGCACCGGTAAAAAGAACGACCAGCAGTATTATTTAGACCGTAAAAGAAATGTCGGCGATCTGCATGGTCAGGCGCCTGTACTTTGGTGTGCTTCTGCATTGTTGAGATAATATAAAGATTACCCAGTCTGCTTTTATGAAATAATAGGGAAATTATTAAACAATATATTTAACTCTTAGAAATATTAAACTAATATTTCAAAAGAGATCAGTTTAATGATTAAGTGGAGAAAATGAAAAGTTTCAAACAAGTTTACTTTATCTTTATTTAAATATCACCTCAATTTCTTACTGTATTAATCAGTGTAATTATCAAGAATTATTTTTTATAATGAATAACCGGCAGTTCTTTTAATATTTTTGCGCTCGCTTCAGGGGTAATGTCGCGCTGTGGCTCAGCTAGCATTTCGTATCCTACCATAAACTTTTTTATGCTTGATGATCTAAGTAATGGAGGATAAAAATGCATATGAAAATGCCACTCCTTATAATCCTTGCCATCTGTTGGTGCCTGGTGCATTCCGGATGAATACGGAAATGAAGTTTGGAATAAATTATCGTATTTAGTTGTAACAACTTTCAAAACATTTGCAAAATCTATTTTCTCTTTTATGTTTAACTGTAAAATGTTTGCAACTTTTCTTTTAGGTATAATTAATGTCTCATAGGGCCATATTGCCCAGAAGGGAACTACAGCAGCAAAGGAAGTATTTTGATAAATTACTCTTTCGTCAAGTTTTAATTCTAACTTTAAATAGTTAATAAGAATACTCTGCCCATTTTTTTTATAATATGTCCGGAATTGCTTTAATTCTTTCAAGGGCTCGGAAGGAATACTGCTTTGTGACCATATTTGCGCGTGAGGATGAGGATTGCTATTCCCCATCATTGCACCCTTATTCTCAAATATCTGCACATAATTTATTTCTTTGTTCGCCCCAAGAGTTTTAAATTCGCTGCAAAAGGTCTCAATTACATTTTTAATATCTTGCTCTTCCATTTCTGCAAGAGTTAAGTCGTGTCTTGGAGAAAAATTAACAACTCTGCAAATCCCGCTTTCGCTTTTTGCAATAAGAAGATTTGAATTGTTTACATCTTTAAATTTGATGTCTGGTAAAAGGGAAGAGAAATCATTCGTGAAAACAAAAGTACTTTTATAATCCGGGTTAATATTTCCATTTGCTCTTTTGTTTCCCGGGCATAAATAACATTCCGGGTCATAAGCAGGACGTGTAGCCAAATCCGGTTTTGTAACTTCTCCTTGCCATGGTCTTTTTGTTCGGTGTGGAGAAACTAAAACCCATTCTCCTGTCAATATATTTTTTCTTCTATGTGAGAGGCAGCTAAGATCTGGATTTAACATTTTTTTCTTTTGAGAATTTTAAATTGCACCTAACTGTTAAAAAACGAACCATTATTTTGAATAATTGGATAATTTTATCATAAACTAATGCAATTTATCTTTTTTTTGAAAGAAATGTAAGATTTTTGAATCCATATTGAAACTGCATTCATCAAAGAAAATCATACATATATTAGAATATATAACGGTATTTTTTTTATTGATTAAATGGAACAAGCTGTTATAAAGATTATAAATTCGGTTATTGCACTTTACACAATAGTGAACATTCACCTTACATTGAATTTCTTAATGACACAACTTACTCTGGTTTTTAAAACAGTCAAATATTAAATAATATGGGATCTTATATTAAAATCATTAAACATAAATAACAGAAAATTCCCGCCTGTATCAATTTATACCCGTACACACCAAAAAAATGACACTCACAACAATTTTCGCCCGCTCACAACAATTTGATTAATTCATTTGTTAATTATTAACAAAATGTATAGAAAATTACAGGGAACTTGAATAAAAACGGTTGTTTTTAAATAAAAACTAAGTGCCCCTGTCCATTCTTGAGTAATTTCTAAACAATTACTCATAAAAAGTGGGAATTCTTTATGGCGATTAATGAGAATACAAATAGGAACAAAACCGGATGGAGTCTTTTTATTATTTTTCTTTCTTTGTCTGTATGCATTTTAATTTCGTCCTTAGTAGTTTCATATTTTCAAAAAAAATACTTTGAGTCCGAACAAAAAGAATTTCTCTTGTCTGTTTCAAAGCAGAAATCAAGTGAAATAACTAATTGGTATAAAGAGAATGTAAATATTGCAAAATCTATTTTTAATAATTATGAGCTATTTACAGAAATAGAAAAATTTGTAAATAATCACAACGATCTTGCCTTAAAAAAGAAATTGAAAGATAGGATTAATCTCCTTACTGCCGAATCAAGTTATAAATGTATTTCAATTTTAGATTCAAATTATAATATCCTTCTAAAATCCATTCCAGATAATTTTAATATTAGTATAAATAATTTACAGTTTTTGCATAAAGCATTTACAGGCAATGAGATTATAATCACCGAACCTCAAAAATTTGAAGATGATAAAAACATTTATTTCAATCTGATCATACCTATTATCGTAAGAGATAAAAATAATGTTGGTAAACGCGAAGGTATAATTCTTTGCCAGGTTAATCCAAATTCTTTTTTCAACTTACTCAGGAGATCAGTGCCGGTTCCAGGTAAAACAGTAGAATCTTTTCTTTTAATAAAAATGGGGGACAGTCTTGTTTGTATGAATGAATCGATGTACGAAGAAAATAAAACATTAACATCTGGATTTCCTATTTTATTAAAAAAAATGATATGGGATAAAATATTAGAGGATAAATCATCTGACGGGAATGGGATCGACTTTAGTGGAAAGGAAGTAATTTTTTATTGTCAGGAAGTTGCTGGTACTCCCTGGTATTTTCTAGCAAAGGTTGATGTGGATGGTAACCCGGGATCAATTAAAATAAGCTCTGTTTACTTTACTATTCTAACTCTACTTTCACTAATAACCTTAGGAATCGGAATATGGTTTTTGGGGAAGATACGTGCTAATTCACAAGGACAACAAGAATACGAGTCTGATAATCCGATGATAAATGAAAAAGTAGAAAAAGGACTTAGAGAAAATGAGCTTAAAAATAGAATGTTATTTGAAACGATGATTCAAGGTGTGGTTTATTTCGATATTAATGGTGCTATAATAGCAGCTAACCCCTCAGCAGAAAAAATAATTGGTTTAAGTTTAGAAGAAATGAAAAATCATTCTGTTGATGATGAAATCTGGCAGGCAGTTAAATACGATGGCTCTAAATGTGAAAAAAATGACATTCCTGTAATTCGTGCAATCAAAACTGGTAATGAAGTGAAAAATGCAATTTTGGGAATATACAATTCTAAGCAGGAAAAACAGCGCTGGATAATTATAAATGCTGTTCCTCAATTTGAAACCAATCAAAAAGAACCGTACCAGGTTTATGCCACTTTTGAAGATATTACCGAGCGATTGAGTTACGAAGAACAGATAAAAAATTCTCTTATAGAGAAAGAGTTACTGCTTAAGGAAATTCACCATAGAGTTAAAAACAATCTTCAAATAATAATAAGTATGTTAAACTTAAATGAAGATTTTCTTGACGATAAAAAAAGTCATGATGTTTTTACAAGCATTCAAACTAGAGTTCGTTCAATTGCTTTAATTCATGAACTTATGTATAAGCAGGAGAATTTTGTTGCATTGAATATTAAGGATTACATAGAAAACATGATTAAATTCCTATGTAATACGTATATCGAGGTTCAGGACAGGATTACTATTGTTAGTAATATTGAAAATGTTCAACTAGATATGGATACTATCATTCCATGCGGTTTGATTGTAAATGAATTATTCACCAATAGTCTTAAGCACGCATTTCCTATTGGTTCAAAAGGAAGTATTTATATAACTTTTAAAGTTGAAAATGATAAATACATATTATCTATTTCTGATGATGGAGTGGGAATTCCGGAAGAATTTGATGTTCAAAGCTTTAATTCATTTGGGCTCAAATTGGTTAACATTAATACCAGACAGTTAAAAGGTGAAATGAACATAATAAGAAAAGAAAAGGGGGTCGAGTTTAAAATGGAATTCGGTAGGTTACATAATGAACAAAAATGATTCTGGCGCTAAAAGAGCAAAAATTCTTATTGTTGATGATGAAGTAATTATTGCAGAATATCTTCAAAAAAAAATTGAAAGAGTTGGATATAATGTATTAGCCCTTGTAACTACTGGAAAGGAAGCGATTGAAATAGTTCGCAAGAATCCACCTGATTTAATATTGATGGATATAATGTTGGATGGCCATGCTGATGGTATTGCAATAGTTGAAGAAATTAATTCCTTGGCTAATATTCCTATTATTTTCCTGACTGCATTTGCAGATCAAAATACAATTGAGCGGGCTAATAGAACTAGCCCGTATGGTTATTACGTTAAACCAATAAATGAACGTGATCTGATTATCGGCATTGAACAGGCTCTCTATAGACATTCTGTTGAAAAAATAATAAAGGAAGATGAATTTAAATTTAAAACTGTTGCAGATTTTACTTTTGACATGGAATATTGGATTTCCACTGATTCGGTAATTAAGTACATGTCCCCTTCATGCCAAAGAATAACTGGGTATAAACCGGAAGAGTATATCGCCGATAAGGCATTAGTAACAAAAATTATACATCCCGATGATTACGTAAAAATAAAAGAACATTTCGAAAAGGAACTTATTAATCAAAACACAGATTCAACTTCAGATTTTGAATTCAGAATAATTAGCAAGAGCGGAGATATTAAGCATGTCAGTCATATTTGCAGGCCTATTTTAGACGAGAAAAAAGTTTTTCTTGGACGGCGTGTAACAATTAGAGACATTACCGACAGAAAAAAAAATGAATTGGATCTCACTGAACGGGAAGAAAAATATAGAACTTTATTTAATAACATGGCGGAAGGTGTCTTCTACCAATCTTATGATGGTTCTATTTCTGATATGAATACTGCTGCACTGAAATTTTTTAACCTAACTAGTGACGAATTTGAAAATAAATCTTTATTAGCTAAAAAAAAGTGGATAATAAAAGACGATGAAGAGAACAAATTACCTTTAGAAATGCATCCATCTATGGTTGCATTAAAGACAGGTAAACCGGTACTCAATAAAATTCTTGGGATATATAACGATGACAAAAGAGATTTTTTATGGGTGAACGTTAATGCAGTACCCCAATTTAAACCCGGTCAAGTAAAACCATTCCAGGTATTTGTAACACTTCATGACATTACCGATCAAAAACTTGCACGGGGAAAAATAGTAGCGCAATCAGAAACTCTAAACGCAATTTTTGATAATGCTCCTTTTATTATGGTTCTTGTTGATTATGATGCCAGAATTTTAAATATCAATCACAGTGGCGAGGAATTTACTTCATTTTCAAAAGAAAAGTCCATTGGCAAGCTAAGTGGCGAAGTATTACACTGCGTAAATTCACTGAATCAACCTGGATGTGGAAAAAATGTTGAATGCGGCAATTGTCCATTGCGCAATCTTATTAACCGGACTTTTAAAGAAGGAAAATACTTTAAGAATGTTGAAGCAACATTTACAATTTCAATTGAGAATACAATTGAAAATCGCGACCTTATGATTTCGACTGTACCGGTACAGAACGAAGGAAAAAGAACAGTGCTGATTACAGTTATTGACATAACAGAACAGAAAAAAGTTGAAGAAGAATTACGTAAAAGTGAAAAACAACTTTCTAATGCTATGGAAATTGCTCACCTTGGTCATTGGGAATATGATGTTGCAAATGACGAATTTATTTTTAATGACCAGTTCTATAAAATATTCCATACAACAGCTTCTGAAGTCGGTAGTTATAAAATGACGCCAGGTGAATATGCAAAGCGTTTTTTTCTCCCGGAAGATGCCGTATTAATAAATTCAGAAATTCAAAAGACAATTAATTCTACTGATCCTAACTTTGTTGGACAAATTGAACACAGAATTTTATATGCTGATGGTGAAATTGGTACTATAACAGTTAGATATTTTGCAATTAGAAATGCTTTGGGTAATGTGGTTAAGACATATGGCGTTAATCAGGATATTACTGAACGAAAGTTTGTTGAAGAAAGAATAAAAGAAACTTTAGACTGGCATGAAAGTATTTTTGAAGGATCCAGGGATGCAATTTTTATATCTGATCCGGATTCCAAATTTGTTGCAGTGAACAAAGCCGCAGAAGATTTAACCGGGTACTCCAAAGCTGAATTGTTAACAATGAGAATTCCAGAACTTCATGATATTGCGGATATTTATGCTTATGAACAATATCATTCAAGAATTTTGGCGGGGGAATCTGTTTTAAGTGAAGCTAAAATTTTCCGAAAAAATGGTACCAAGATTGACACTGAATTTAATAATAAGACAATTACAATATCGGGCAAACAGTATATGCATACTACTGCACGCGATATTACTGAGCGCAAAATAGCAGAAAATAAATTAAGAGAGAGCAGAGCCAGTTATCAGCTTTTATTTGAAAATACAGGAACTGCTAATTCTATATTTGATACTGAATGCAATTTAATTATGCAGAACAGCCTTTCGATTCAATCACTTGGATTATTGGATAAAGAATTTAGCGGGAAAAATATTTTGGATATTTTTGAACCGGATTTTGGAAAAAAGGCTTATTTAGTAATGAAGCGTGTAATGAATACCCGCCAAGCAGAAACAATTGAATTTGAATTCTTTCTTCAAAATGATAAAAAATGGTTTCTTTCTTCATTTCAACCATTAGTTGATCATCAAAATAATACAATAGGGGTTCAGGTTATTTCTCAAGATATTACTGACAGAAAGCGTGCTGAAGAGGGATTAAAATTAAGTGAAGAAAAATTTAAATTAGCTTTTACTGCAAGTCCTGATGCTATTTGTTTTAACAGCCTGGATGATGGGAAATATGTATCCATTAACCAGGGCTTCTCAAGGATATTTGGCTTTTCTGAAAGTGATGTTTTTGGTAAATCTTCTTTGGAATTAAATATTTGGGTTCTTCCGGAAGACAGGGAAAAATTAGTTTCCAGCCTAAAAGAAAATGGAAGCATAGATAACGTTGAAACACTTTTTAGAAGGAAAGACGGGGAATTAATATATGGCTTAATGTCTTCTTCTATCATACATCTAAATGGTGTGCCGCATAGAATCTCGATTACACGTGATATTACAGAGAGAAAAAAATCTGAAACTTCTTTGAAAGAAATTCATGAATTTAATGAATCAATGTTAAGGGCAATACCATTTAACATAAATATTGTTGATGAAGAAGGCAAAATTTTGTTCATGAGTGAAAATCTTATTAAGCAGTTTGGTAAAGAAAGTTTAGGAAAAAAATGTTGGTCTCTATATAAGGATAATAAACAGCAATGCGTGGATTGCCCGTTGAGAGATGGAATTGAACTAGGAGAAACAAAAATTTCAGAATCATCCGGTGTATTTGATGGGAAAACTTTCCAAATTAGTCACACTGGTATGATGTATAAAAGCAAAAAGGCAATACTAGAGATTTTCCAAAACGTTACAGAACGCAAAAAGTCAGAAATGGCTCTTATTGAAAGCGAGGAACGATATAAAATACTATTTGAACTTTCACCCGATGCAATTATTGTTCACCGTGATAATAATATTCTTTTTGCCAATTCAAGTGCGCTAAAAATGTTAAAAGCAAAATCGTTTGAACATCTTTCTATGCATAAGATAATGGATATAGTACACCCTACTTTTCGTCCTGTAGTTTCCCGAAGGATAGAAGAAATGAACGGTGAAAATAGGGGCTCTCCACCTTTATATGAAAGGTTCATCCGACTCGATGGTTCAACTGTTGATGTAGAAGTTGTTGGATCATCCTGTGTTATTGATGGGGAAAAGGCTTTTCAACTGGTTATAAGAGATGTTACTGACAGAATGAAAATCCACAAAGAACTTGAAGTTTATAGAGACCATCTTGAAGAACTTGTTAGAACAAGGACTGAACTTCTTAATAATGCCAATAAAAAATTAAAAGGGGAAATTGCTAAAGAAAAAGAATATGAAATGATGCTGAAAGAATCTTTAGAAAAAGAAAAAGAATTAAATGAACTAAAAACAAGATTTATTTCGACTACATCACACGAGTTTAGAACTCCGCTAACATCAATATTTTCTTCGGCGGAATTAATCCAGAGGTATGGCAGAGTTTGGAGTGAGCAGAAATTTAACGAACATTTAAACAGGGTTAAGAATTCAGTTGACTATCTTACTAATTTGCTTGATGAAATTTTAACTATCAGCAGGGCAGAGACCGGTAAAATATCATTTAATCCTCAGATAATGAATTTACTGGAGTTTTGCAATGGTGTGATAAGTGATGTTAGTGTTTATGCTAATAAAAAGCATATTTTAAAATTTGACTACAAAGTAAAACAAACTGAGTATCTATTAGATGTCAAGCTGCTCAGATTTATGCTTACGAATATTTTATCGAATGCATATAAGTACTCTCCAAATGGAGGCAAGGTAAACTTTACTATTTCTGAAGTAAAGAATAATCTAATATTTAAAATTAAAGACGAAGGAATTGGCATTCCGAAGGAGGATAGAGAACACTTATTCAAACCATTTCATAGAAGCATAAATAGTTCTAATATCCCCGGATCTGGTTTGGGATTATCCATTGTAAGAAAAGCAGTAGAACTTCATAATGGAGAGATAAACTATACAAGCAAGCTAAAACTTGGAACTGTTTTTACAATAACAATTCCAAAAACTTAGTGGTAAACAAATTGAAAAAAATTAAAATACTTATTATTGAAGATGATGATGACGTTCGCAATAATATCGTTACATTATTGGAAGAAGAAAATTATCATGTTTCCTCTGCCGATGGCGGTAAATCTGGAATCGAATTGGCAAAAAAAGAAATACCGGATTTAATTATTTCTGATATACTAATGCCAGGAGTTGACGGTTATCAAGTGCTTGAAGAATTATCAAAGAACAAAGTTCTGCGAACAATTCCTTTTATTTTTTTGACTGCCAAGGTTGAACGCGAAGATATAAGAAAAGGAATGCAACTCGGAGCCGATGATTATCTGTTTAAGCCATTTAAATCTGAAGAACTACTTTCGGCAATTACATCTAGAATTAGAAAAAGAGAGGTTATTAAATGGGGACAAATAACTAAGAGTAATAAAACTAAAAATGAGAAAATTAAAAAGTATAATGAAGATGATAAAATTTTTCTTAATATGAACGGCAAACCAAATTATATCCAAATTAACGGGATTATATATATAACCGCTGAAAATCAATATACTTCAATACGTTTAGTTAATGGAGATAATATTCTTGTTCGTAAATCAATTTCATTGTGGGAAGAATCGTTGCCAAATAAAAAATTTATCAGGATCCACCGTTCTACTATTATCAATTCGGATTTTATTGTTAAAATGGAAAGATGGTATAATTCATCATTCCTATTTTATCTTAAAGGTGTGAAAGAGCCGTTTGTTATCAGTAAAAGATTTTCTTCAAAGCTCAGGAAAAATCAAATTTGAGAGTGGTTATTTATTAAAATTTATATAATTGCTTTAAAAAATACCTGTAATTATTGCAGATAAGCCGCTTGATAAAATGATATTAATATCGATTTCCCATGCAGCTAAATCACGATAATTACAATTCAAAATTATCCCGTTTACAACTGCTACGTTCCATTAACAACAATTTATTCCGACATTAAATTCATATTTTCGATTATTGTGTAAAATAATTATGAATTTACAGCTTGAAAACAATACTGATTGTTGAAGACGAGAAAGATGTTAGAATAAACTTGCAGGACCTTCTGGAAACAGAATCCTACAATGTTTTAGTGGCTAAAGATGGGAATGAAGGAATAAAACTTGCTACAAATAACTTACCAGATCTGATTTTGAGTGATATTAGGATGCCAAAGTTAAATGGCTTTGAGTTTTTTAAAACACTCCAGAAAGATCCATTTACTGCTTCAATTCCTTTTATATTTTTAACCGCCAAAGTTGAAATGAGCGACTTTAGAGAGGGTATGGCGCTTGGCGCTGATGATTATTTAGCAAAACCATTCAAAGCAGAAGATGTTTTGCGTGCTATTGAAGTCAGACTCCAAAAGAAAGAACAACTTGTAGAAGAATTGAACAAATTAAAAAATGATTTACTTAAAAAAGTGCCGCATGAACTCAGAACTCCTTTAGTTAGTATCCTTGGATGTTCAGAATTGATTGAAGATGACATGGACTTACTTTCAAAAGAAGAGTTGAGAAGCCTTATAAATAAAATAAAACTTTCAGGAAGACGTCTTCATAGAAGAATAGAGAAATTTTTAATCTACTCTGAAATAATTTCAATTCAAGATAAGGATAAATTGTTTGATTCTACGTTAAATGAGATTCAAATCGATAATGATAGAATAGAACGTCTTATTACAACCACTATAGGAGATTTTAATAGAGAAAATGATTTGAGAGTTGCACTTGAAGAAGCGACATTAAAAATTCACGGTAGGTATTATGAATTTATTGTAAATGAACTTGTTGAGAATGCTCTAAAGTATTCCCCTTATGGATCTAAAGTAACAGTAGCAGGCGCTGTTGATAGAGATTATTATAATACAAAGGTCATAGATGAAGGGCCCGGGATGGTTTCCGGTACAGTAGCAAGAATTGATTTATTCAGACAATTTGGAATTGAAAAAGACTTTGATGAAGGAAATGGGTTAGGACTAGCCTTGATTCAAAAAATTATTATGACTTATGGAGGTTATCTGAGAATAAATAACGACGAACATAAAAAGAATATAGTTGAATTCGGAATCCCATTAATTCAGCAGGAGGTAATGCAATGACTCGTGTTATCTATGTAACCCACAACATGCTCAGCAGGTTAATAAGTCTAATTGATTATGTTGGTGAAAGTACTTCATTAATGATTAATGAGTTATATGGGGAAATGGAATTAAAAAGTGAATCGAACCAGAAAAGGAATTTAAGTGAGATTACACTTTCTAAGATGAATACTCACACTCAACATGTAAAAAAAGAGTTAATGGAAATTATCAATGAACAAATTCCATTTATTACTGAAAGGAAAGAGTTGTTGAGAAAAATCAATACAACAAAGAAAAGCTTTGTTGAGTCCTTCCAAACAAATGAAAATGTTATCAAAGCACACTATTGTGTAGATGAAAATGGAATACTGCGGAAGAACAAGCAGAACGATATAATGTAAATTATGTACGTAGAATTTTTAAAGTAATTGTTTAAAATTGTCTAAGTAACACAGGCATAAGATCTCCTTACAATCCTTTAATATGCAACATAGTTTGAATAATTTAATGAATTATAAATGTTGCCGATAGACAAATTCTAATTAAAAAATTAATCTTAAAGTGTTTACGCCCTTCGACAAGACATTTTTCCATTCTGTTTAAAAAATTTAAGAAATATTTGAACTTATTTTAGTTGATTTTGCCTTCAACAAAAAATATCTTAGTTTTATAAAAAATTAAACCGTTTTAATAATTTTAAAAGGTTTGAGATACTAGTGAAAAAGATAACAATTGAAGACGTTGCTAAAAAAGCAGGTGTGTCTAAGGGAACTGTATCGGCTGTAATAAATGCAAAAACCACGGTTAAACCATCTACTCGAGACGTAATTCTAAAAGTAATGAAAGAACTGAATTTTCGTCCAAAAGGTGTTGCAAGAAATTTGAAGAGCGGTAATAAGGATAAAACTATCGGAATAATTATTAAGGATTTGAATTATCCATTCTATACAAGTGTTGCATCTGGAGTAAGAGATTATGCAAGCAGCAAAGGGTATTCTGTTATAATTACAAGTTCGGAAAATGATCACGAAAGCGAAAAAAATTTCTCTCATTTATTTTCTTCCAAAGATATTAAAGGCGCAATCATAGCACCTATTGTTGAGGGGGCTGCTGAAATTGAACATTTATTTAAATTAAAGATGATTAACTACCCATTTGTTTTATTGGAAGATGTAAAAGGGATTCAAGCAAATGTTGTTGCAATTGATAATTTAAAGGCAATTAAAAAAGCAGTTAAATATTTAATAAATAGTGGTCATACCAAGATTGTTCATTTTGCAGGTCCTGCAAAATCTTCCCATACATATGAACGCATCGAAGGATTCAGGCATGCATTTAGCGAGACTACGTCTGTCTTTAATAAAGAGATGATTGTCCACATTGGTTCTAATCCCGAGGAAAGCTACACAAAGACATTGGAATATTTTAAAGATAAAAGCCGGGAAGATTATCCAACCGCTATTGTATGTTTTAACGATCAACAAGCTTTGGGAGTTATGACTGCACTTAAGGAATTAAAAATTCGTGTGCCCGATGATATATCAATTGTAGGTAATGATGACATTTATTATGCAAAAATATACCCGGTTCCTTTAACAACAATTAGAGCCCCGCAGGCAGAAATTGGAAAAAAAGCAGCTGAAATATTAATTCGTAATATTGAATCTTCCACTTTGTTACCCACTCAAAAAGTTGTTCTTGATACAGAATTAATTATAAGAGAATCTACCAAAGTAATTAACGTTTAAATTTGAAATTTTTCAAGAAGCAGACTAGAAGTGTTTTTAAATGCCTTCCGTAAATTTTTTATACACTGCAGGAAAGTAAAATAATTATTTTTTTAACAAGAGCTGATATTTTTTTTATTGACATTAGAACAAATATTTCTAATATTAAATCGGTTCAATTTTATTTGAACTGATAAAATATCTAACAATACCTAAAATTGTTTAGTATTAGGCTAATGTTTTTATTATCATTTCTTGAAGTAACAACATTACGCGCAAAGAATAAGTTTTCGAATAAATTTTAATCTTGTAATACATATTTTGTTGAAAAGATAGGAATCTATGTCTCCTAATGTAGCTTGTATTGTAAAGATGGATTCAGTTCACGCCGGTATGTTTAATTTTATAGTTACTAACCTTATTAATCAACTAAGTATTGACATTAATTATTCATTGTATTCCCAAAGCTGAACGTTACAAATAAATTTTTTAGATAATGGAATTGTCAAATGATTGAAAAGATTTCTACTTCTGAAACTCCATCACAAAAAAATTTGTTCGAATATAAAGACTCATCACTTCCTATCAACGATCGTGTTGCAGATTTATTAAATAGAATGACGCTTGAAGAGAAAGTTGCCCAGATGATTTGTATTTGGGGACAAAAAAAGGCTCTTCTTTTTGATGAAGAAGGGAATTTGAATTATAATAATCTTGGCGCTTATTTCAAAGATGGCATCGGTCAGATAGCAAGATTAAGTGATTCTGGAAAAGGATTAACTGCGCGTGAGATGGGAGAATTTGCAAACACTATCCAGAAATTTTTTGTTGAAGAAACCCGCCTGGGAATTCCAGTTATCTTTCATGAAGAATGTTTACATGGTCTTGCTGCAAAAGAAGCTACAAGTTATCCTCAACCAATTGGGTTAGCATCAACATTTAATACTGAATTGGCAGAACATATTTATTCGGCAATTGCAGAGGATACACGCGGAAGAGGTGCCCACCAGGCTTTGACTCCTGTTGTTGATGTTGCCAGAGATCCACGCTGGGGGCGTGTTGAAGAAACTTTTGGAGAAGATCCATATCTAGTTGCAAATATGGGCTTGGCTGCCGTCAAGGGATTTCAGGGTGATGGAACATTTAATGATAAGAAAAAAATTATTGCCACTCTTAAACATTTTGCAGCACATGGACAGCCTGAAGCCGGCTCAAACTGCGGTCCTGCTGATATTCCTGAACGTACTCTTAGAGATATTTTTCTTTACACATTCAAAGAAGTAATACAAAAAGGAAAAGTTAAAAGTGTAATGGCATCTTACAATGAAATTGATGGCGTACCTTCACATGCAAATAAATGGTTATTAAGAGACGTTCTTAGAAAGGAATGGGGCTTTGAAGGTTTTGTTGTCTCCGACTATTACGCTGTCACTGAACTAAATCTTAGAGAAGAAGCTATTAGTCATTCTGTTGCAATAGATAAAAGCGACGCTGCTTTAATTGCTGTAAAAGCTGGAGTAAATATTGAACTTCCTGATCCCGACTGTTATCCGAATCTTGTTCAACTTGTAAAAGAAGGGAAACTTGAACAGAATATTATCGATGAACTTGTTGCATCTTTGTTAAAATTCAAGTTTGAAATGGGTCTGTTTGATGATCCATATGTTGATGTAAATTTAATTAATAGTGATGTTAGACTGGAAAAGGAAAGAACGCTTGCTTTACAGGCTGCTCACGAAACAATTACACTGTTAAAAAATGAAAATGATCTGCTGCCGCTGAATCTAAAAAACAATCAGACTTTAGCAGTCATTGGTCCTAATGCAGATCGTGTACTGCTAGGCGGCTACAGTGGTCAACCTAAATATTTTACAACTGTTCTTCAGGGTATTAAAGAAAAAGTTGGGAATAAAGTTAATATTCTTTATAGTGAGGGATGTAGACTTACAGTGGGCGGTTCATGGAATGATGATATTGTAACAATGGCCGACCCGGAAGAGAATAAAAAATTAATTCAGGATGCAGTTGCAATTGCAAAGAAAGCCGACATAATACTTTTAGCGCTTGGTGGAAATGAACAAACTTCAAGAGAGGCTTGGAATAAAATTCACATGGGCGATAGAGCTAACTTAGATCTCTTTGGTATGCAAAACAAATTAGTTGATGCAATTCTGGAATTGAAAAAACCTATTGTTACTGTTCTTTTTAATGGACGACCTAATTCGATTACGAAATTAAACTCCAATATTCCTGCTATCCTTGAATGCTGGTATTTGGGACAAGAAGCAGGTGTTGCAGTTGCAGATGTACTTTTTGGCGATTTTAACCCTGGTGGTAAATTACCAATATCAATCCCGCGTTCTTCAGGACATCTACCTTGTTATTATAATTACAAACCTTCAGCAAGACGTGGTTATCTTTTTGATGATATTACACCTCTTTTCCCATTCGGTTTTGGATTAAGCTTTACAACTTTTGAGATTTCTGATCCCAAGTTGAAAAATCCAACAATTCGTTCCAATGAATCTACAATAGTTTCGGTTGATATTAAAAATACTGGTAAGCATGCTGGTACTGAGGTTGTTCAAATGTATATACGTGATATTTTTAGTTCTGTAACACGTCCGGTTAAAGAGTTAAAAGGCTTCAAAAAGGTTTATTTGAAGCCAGGTGAAATGAAAACCGTTACATTAACAATAGCACCTGAACATTTAGCATTTACAAATATAGATAAAGTGCATAAAGTTGAGTCTGGTGATTTTGAAATAATGATTGGTAATTCTTCAAAAGACGTAGACCTGAAGAAAGTAATACTTCGAGTTTTATAGTTCTTTTAGTTTTTTATGATGTTCGTGTTGTGAAATAGAACCAAGTAAATATATAGTATTAGTTCTTTTAACTAATTTAAGAATCAAACAAATATTGAGGTGACTTTTGCAAACAGGTACTGAAAAACTTCGAATAAGAGAAAAAATTGGTTATAGCTTGGGTGACGCAGCTGCTAATTTTGTTTTTATGACAATGATTCTTTTCCAATCGAAATTCTACACAGACACTTTTGGACTTGCTGCCGGAGTTGCAGGTACTTTGCTGCTAGTTGGTCGGCTCTGGGATGCATTCTTTGATCCGATGATGGGAGTACTCGCAGACCGGACAAATACTCGCTGGGGCAAATTCCGCCCTTGGATTCTTTGGACTGCTATACCATGGGGTGTTGCAATGGTACTTGCATATACTACCCCAAGTTTTGGAATGACCGCAATGATTATTTATGCATGCTTGACAAATATATTGTTAATGACATTATATTCTGCTAATAATACTCCATACTCGGCATTGATGGGTGTAATGACTGGTAATAGTAATGAACGTACAAGCTTATCGTCATATCGTTTTGTAGCTGCCATGATTGCACAGCTCATAGTTGGTGGTTTTACACTTCCTTTAGTCGCAAAATTTGGTCAGGGTAATAACGCTAAAGGCTGGCAAATGACTTTAGGATTATGGGGAATCATTTGTATTGTATTCTTTTTTATTACTTTCATTACAACCCGGGAACGGATTAAACCAGATCCGCAGCAAAAATCATCGCCCAAACAAGATTTCAGATATTTATTAAAGACAGGTCCATGGGTTGCCATGTTTATTCTCGCTTTTGCACACTTCATATTTGTAGCGATGAGGGGTGGCACAATGGCCTATTATTTTGATTATTATATGAATAAAGATAGTATGTATATCTTACTTCAGAATGTTGGCCTGACAAATATTGATAGCAGTTCGGGAGGAATATGGCATTACTTATTAAATACATTCGGATTAATTGTTGATCCTCAAAAATCAAATGTATCATCAGTTTGTTTTAGTTTATTTAATATGTCTAGCCAATTTATTACAGTAATAGGTGTACTGTTCTCGACATTTTTAGCAATGCGCTTTGGGAAAAAAGCTGTTGCAATAGTCGGATTTTCTTTGACAACAATTTTTATGTGTTTGTTTATTTTACTTCCTGCAAATGCAGTTGGAACAACTTTTATTTTGGAATTCATTCGTGCTCTTTGTTATGCACCAACGATTCCTTTAATTTGGGCGATGTTTGCAGATGTAGTTGATTTTTCTGAATGGAAAACCGGTCGCCGTATAACAGGAGTGATCTTTGCGACTATTCTGTTTGCATTAAAAGCCGGTTTGAGTCTTGGCGGTGCTATTGCATTATGGTTGCTAAGCGGATATGGGTATAAACCTAACTCTGTTCAAACACCGGAAGCATTGCAGGGAATTCGATTAATAGTAAGTATCTACCCGGCAATCTTTTTGTGTATTGTAGTTACTTGTCTAGCATTCTATAAAATCAATAGAAAATTGAATGTCCAAATTCAAGATGAACTTGCAGAGAGAAGAAAGGCATTTAAGTATTAATAATTTTTCATCCGGTTTTGTATTACCGGATGAATTTCTAAAAAAAAGGAGAATCTATAGCTGAATAAGTATTGAACAAACGGCGATTATGATGGGTCTTTGATGAAAAATGCAGCGTTATTGTTTAATGATATCGGCCGGTTAAAATAAGAACTTTTTTTGTTTCCAGTGTTTATTTCTGCTCGATTAAAGCTGGTGATTTCACAATCGTTATGAAGTAGACGCATTTGAAATAATAGAATAGTTCTTAAAATTAGTTGATTTATTAAAAAAATATTTTGATAATGAAAATTCTTAATCACTATATTGATTGAGAAACAAGTTAGATAGATTAGTTAAATTTAAAAGCCTTCCCGATTTATCGGGAGGGCTTTTTTGACGTTATTATTTTTACTGGATTAATGATGAAAAGTTTTATTCTAATGTTAGTGCTTTTGTCTGTTTGTTTAATTGCTCAAAACAATCCAGAGAAGAATGATAACATACCCCACCTAAAAAGACAGGGCAGCGCGTTTCAACTAATAGTAAAAGGCAAACCTTTTTTAATTCTTGGAGGCGAAACAGGGAATTCAAGCGCATCGGACTTAAAATATATGACAAAAGTTTGGCCCAATGTGGTTAAGATGCATTTGAATACTCTTGTTGTTCCAATTTATTGGGAGTTGCTTGAACCGAAGGAAGGTGTGTTTGATTATACTCTTGTTGACAGTATAATAACTTCTGCAAGGCAGTATAACATGAAACTAGTTTTTCTTTGGTTCGGAACGTGGAAAAACAGCATGTCTTGTTATGTTCCATTATGGATAAAAACAGATCCGCAAAGATTTCCACGTGCAAGACAAAAAGATGGAAAAGCAGAAGAAATTCTTACGGCATTCAACAGCACAAATAGAAACGCAGATGCACTTGCCTTTGCTGCTTTGATGAAACATATTAAAGCATTTGATGAGAAAGAGCAAACCGTCGTATTGGTTCAGGTTGAAAATGAAATTGGAATGATTCCGGATGCAAGGGATTATTGCGAAAACGCATATGATTCATTCAAGGCGCCTGTGCCTGATGAACTGGTCAGATACTTAACTGCTAATAAAAAAAGCCTTCACAAACAGATTTATAAACTATGGGAAGAAAATGGATTTAAAACACTCGGTAATTGGGAAGAGATATTTGGTAAAAGTCTTGAGACAGATGAAATATTTATGGCATGGAATTATGCAAAATATACAAATTACGTTGCAGAAGCTGGAAAGACAGAATATCCCCTGCCAATGTATGTAAATGCCGCTTTGATTCGTCCCGGTTACAAACCGGGTCAATATCCAAGTGCAGGCCCGCTTCCTCATTTAATAGATATTTGGAAAGCGGCAGCTCCGAAAATAGATTTTCTTTCACCGGATATTTATTTTAAAAATTTTGCAGAGTGGTGTGAAAAATATGATATACCTGCCGGCCAATCCGCTCAAAATTCCAATCCTTTATTTATACCGGAAGTTGGAAATGATCAAAGTGCGGCAAATGCATTTTATGCATTCGCAAAACACAATGCAATGGGTTATAGTCCTTTCTCTATCGAATCTCTTCTAAATCCCGAGAATAATCAGATCTCAAAAGCCTATGATGTATTATCACAGCTTACGCCATTGATAATTACTAATCAGGGAAAATCCACGATGCAAGGAATTTTACTTGATAGTGTAAATCAAAAAAGCAGAATTATCATGGGTGATTACATCTTTAATGTAAGTCACGAATATAGCTGGAAATATGCGCCACGTTCTGAAGGGGATAATCCTAGATTTGGCGGGATGATAATTATGGTATCTCCTGATGAATTTTATGTTGCCGGCAGAGGTGTAATAGTGGAATTTGAAACTAATACAAATGATAATTCATTTGCCGGAATTGGACTAATGGAAGGAGGGAATTTTGTTGACGGAAAATGGGTTCCCGGACTTCGTATGAATGGAGACCAGAGTCATCAAGGCAGGCATATGGATTTACCGGGAAATACTTACAGCATTCAAAAAGTTAAGTTATATAAATACAAATGATGTGATCGGTTTCGATAGTTTGCATCAAATTTTGTAAAGATTAATAATATTATAAAACATTATTAAAATATTCTATTTCAGGATAAAAAAATTTTGAATTGCCATTTAGAGGAAAAATATTCCAACAGCATAAACACAGCATTGAAAATTGTTGTTTTTTTACATGCATATATCTTTCGAACCAAAATCTAACTAAAGGATTTGCCAATGAAATTACTGAGAATCATATTAATCATTGCAGTAGCTTTTACACTTAAAGTAAAGGAGAAAATTTGATTATGAATAAAGAAAAATTTAATAGAAAAATTATATATAGGTTTTTATCAGTAATAGGTTGTTTTTTATTTTTGACAAATTTAGAATATGCGCAATCGCTGTCTTTTAATACATTTATGAACCCTGTCATACCGGGTGATCATCCGGATTGTACATTAACAAAAATTGGTAATGATTTTTATACAACGGGATCATCTTTTAACCCGACACCTGTTATTTATCATTCTACAGATTTGGTACATTGGGAAGCTATTGCACAGCCGGTAAGTGCCGCTTGGTCTGGTTATGGCGATAGTCCTTCCGGAGGATGCTGGGGCGGGCAGGTTGTTTATCACAATGGTAAATACTGGGATTTCTTTTCACGTAATTTTCAGATGTACTTTGTTTCTGCTACGGATATAAAAGGAGATTGGACTTTACCAACGTTGATCAATACTCCTTCCATTGTACCTGGTTTAGGATATGATAATTCAATTTTTATTGATGATGATGGAAGCTGGTATTTATTAGTTAAAAACGGACAGGTAAATAACTGGATAGTGCAATTAGGTGACAATGGTCAACCAAGCGGTAAAATTTTAAATTTATGCTGGATTAATCCATCACCCTCATATCCGTTTAGCTGGGCGGAGGGTCCTGTAATGTGGAAATACAAAGGGTATTATTATTATTCCTTTGCACGCGACGTTGCAGGAGGACAATATGTTTTTAGAAGCAGTACTCTTACTGAAGATCAGTCTTCCTGGACTAATCTTGGCAATTTTTTTAATCTTGGTGATCCATTAGCATCTCAATCGCTTTTCCAAAATCCTAATCATAGCTCCGCTGCAGTTTTGATTAATGACAGCACAAGCTGGGTTGTTCATCCTTTATGGCGCAACGCGAATAACAATGAATGGTACGGACAGG
>PMDS01000043.1 GCA_003155655.1 Melioribacter sp. | reverse complement strand
TTTGCGTAAGGTGAGTTATTAACTTGAAAGAATATTTGAAACTATAATAACGATGAATGTAGAGTGAAAAGTGTAAAATTTAAATTCTTCACTCAACGTTCTGTATTCTACACTCATTTAAGGTATTCAGAATAAATTGATTGTAAACGCTTTACCAGCATTCTGGTTAATTGTAGTAAAATCCGGATTTACAATCAAATTCTATTTAAGTATTCGCACTTCTTCTGAGTTAAGCATATGTAATCCTCTTTCTATAGCATCGGTTCTGTCCAACTCTTTTTCTACGCGCACTATTTCTCTTCCTTGATCATTTGTCCTTTGAAGTTCTTGATTTTTATGCAGCTCAATGAATATTATATAAGATGTAAGAAAAACAGCACCAAGGGATAAAAGTATTCCTATAATAATTATTTCAGTCATAAGAAAATCTCATTAAATATTATGATAATTAATCAAATAAATTTGGCAAAATGCAGTTATAATAAACTTATTAAAGGGGAATGACTTTAAGCTTATTTAATTCATCGTTTTTCTTTTCCCTTTTTGCTGCTTTCTTTTCTTTCATAGTTTTAGCCGGTTCTTTTTTGGAATCTCTTTTGCTATTCTGACCCTTACTCATTTTTTTCTCCTTCAATTATTGTTAGATATTAAACAATACATACTTTTAATTATTTTTTTCCAACCTTCTATGTTTATCTTAAGCTTGATTCGAAGATTCTCAAGCATTTCGTGTTTTTTACCATCTCCGTATTGTAAATTATTATTTGTCAAGCCTGGAATCTCTTTTTCAATTTAGCTTTTTGCTCATTTCACCTATCCATTTTAGAGGGAGTAGAGAATGAAAATAATTGGGGCGATTTATTTGATTTAAATTCCATTTTATTAATCCTTACAAGCAAAATACTTGTAGCGTTATATTAATCATGATAAATATGAATACACAATCGACCAAAAGGATGAAAAAGGGATTACATCTTTTAGGTGGGAATCTATAAGTTAATTATTTTCCTATCCATAGATTCAAAGCAATAAAAACTAAGCGATTAAGATTAATTCAAGTTGACAAATGTCCATTTTTTTTCAAAGCCAATTAAGCGCTTCCTGAATATTATCTGCGCTAAAATATTTCAAGGTACTCCACCGGCTATTTTGGCTTTCAGGAACAGATAAATTTGAGTCATAATTTAGATTTGCGACCACAACGGCAATCCGGTCGGTATTCTTAAATCCAAATTGCTGCAGCTCTTCTCCATCCATATGTATCTTGTTTATTCCATCCCGCAGTGTTGTTTTTGTGTGGTCGAATAAAAATTTCGTGCAATCATTCTGATGGGCAACTTTTATAGCTTCCTTTGAATACTGCTCTGCAATCTGAAAGTTTAATCTCTCTTTCATTTTAATGATAACAATATTTTTATCCTGTAAATAATCAACCGAGTATTTCATATCTAGATTTTTCTATCCTTTCGTTGTTACAATTTAGATAGAATTCGAGTGGCGAACTAATTAAAACTTTAATTTAGTTTTGCCCAAATGGAACTAAATACAATATGGAATATTTATAATAATAAAAATATTATCTCTTTAAGTCACAAAGATGGTATTTTAAAGATGAGAATACTATTCAATTATTAATTAAGTCATATCTGTTTCAGTTTATTAAAATCCGGTGAGATGAGCATGTTTTGCAATCTGTATACACGTATTAAGAGTTAATTTTTCTAAGATATTGTGAACGTTACTTTTTACAGTGTAATTGGAAAGACGAAGCTTCTGAGCAATTTCTTTATTTGAAAGTCCATCAGCAATTAATTCAATTACTTGCCCTTTATGTCATGTCTGGTGAACCGATTCTGCTTTTGCCGAAGGTTCTACTGAGTATCAAATGTTAACATTCTAAAATTGTTTCTGCTTGAAAGATTTATGAATTGCTCATAACTTGTAATAGTCTTTTTGTATTTAAACTAATTAATAATGGAGTTCTATAAAGTTGTTTCGATTTAAAATAATATTAATCTTATCCATTATAATTTCGATTGCCGACTTGACGGCTCAACCCGGCATTTTACAAAGTTTAAGAAAAATTCAGGCATCCGAAAAATATGTTGTTTCAAATTGGAACTCGAACAGCGGACTGCCGCAAAATTCAATTAACAGAATTTGCCAGGACAAAAACGGTTTTATATGGATGGCAACTTATGGCGGACTTGTAAGATTCGACGGCACAAGGTTTAAAGTATACTCAAGCCAAAATTACCCGGAATTATTTTCAGACAGGATTGTTTCGTTATTTATCGACAGTAAAAATAATATCTGGCTATCCAACGAACTAGGCAAGATAATTCTTTTCGACGGACGGCAATTTCATGATCTGTCTTCAAAGTTTAAAATTAACTTCAACATAGCGAATAATTTTAACGAAGATTCAAAGGGAAATATTTATGTAAAGGTTGATTCGACTTTATTCTATTATGCAGACGGAAAAGCAAAAGCTGTACAATTTTTAATAAATGGAAAACCCAACTCTAAATTGCGGTTATTTGAAACAGCTCTAAACTTAAAGAATGATACTTTATTTATTTCTCAAGAGAATTATTTGTCCCTCGTTCTCGATGGAATTTGTGTAAAAACTATTCGCATAAAAAAATCACTTCATTATACTTATTCTTTACTGGCTAATACAGACGGTTATTGGTTTATAAATGACAACAGGTTATACTTTTCAAAAACATTCAACGGCATACCACAAGCGAAAAATTTATTCCCTAATATTCAGTTTACCAGAATTTACGATTCAGGCTCGATACTGCTAGCAGCAACATTAAATCAAGGGATATATCAGATAAATAAAGACTTTACAATAGAAAGGATTTTCACTCAAAAGCAGATACCAACATTCCAACGAACAACTCTTTTAATTGATTCTGAAAATAATTGGTGGGTTGGCACTGAACTAAACGGAGTATATTATATCAAAAAGAAATTTCTATATACTCTTAACAAATCGTTCGGTCTTGATATGACAAACACGTACCCTATTTTTCAAGACTCAGAGGGCTCAATATGGATCGGACAAAATCGCGGGTTGATAAGGATTGAAAAAAACAAACTAATTCATGCCGACCGTGCTTATTTTGATTCACCTCCAATAATTTGGAGTATCGCAGAGGACAAGCAGAAAAACATCTGGCTTGCATCTAATGCAGCGGGAATTGCCCGCATCAAGAATAAATTGTTAGAAAATTTTACTCCACAAGTGGCTAAAGAAACGGGCTTAAATTTCTTTTCCGTCTACAAAGATTCTCAAGATAGAATGTGGATGGGATCAATTGGTTGCATAACTAAATATGAGAACGAAAAATTTTCTTTCTTTGCACCCTTTAACGATAAAAATAATATATACAGAAACATAATTGAAGACAAAGATAAAACAATTTGGTTTGCATCGGATAACGGACTGATCAAATTTTCAAATAATCAATTTACGCTGATAGATTCCATCGGCGCGAAATCCGCAAGAGCTTTATATATTGATAGAAAAAACCGTCTTTGGATTGGAACATATGGAAATGGGTTACGAATTAAAGTTAATAATAAATACTTCAGTATTCGTTTAAAAGATGGTCTATTCAGCGATATCATATCTGCAGTCACGGAAGATTATAAAGGAAATTATTGGTTTACTTGTAACAACGGAATTTTTAGAATTCGTGAAACGGATATTGACAATTTTTTGAGAGGGGAGAAAAATAACGTAACTTCAATTAATTACGGAAACGAGGAGGGGCTGGAAAATATAGAATTTAACGGAGGCTGTCAGCCAAGTTGGATGCGTGACTACGATGGAAATCTTTGGTTCCCATCATTTAGCGGCCCGGTGATAGTGGATGTAAATTCAATGAAAGATCCGGTATTTAAACCTGCCGTTAAAATTGATAATCTTGTTTATAAAAATATTTCATACTTCCCGGAGGATAAGATTATTCTACCGTCCGATTATACAAATTTCTCAATAAACGTTGCAGCTCCGTCTTTTAGTTCTCCATCAAACGTTAGATTTAAATATAGACTTCTAGGAAATAACGATGAATGGGTTGACGTAGGGAATAAAAGAGAATTTGAATTTGAAAAGCTGCCCTACGGAAATTATGAATTTCAAATTATAGCTTCCGACGGTTACGGGAATTGGAGTATTGTTCCTGCATCAATAAAGTTTAGAGTTGAATCAAGATTTTCTGAAACCCCGTATTTTTATATTTTACTTTCCCTGGCGGTATCATCGGTTTTTGTATTCTTTCTTCTTTTACGTTTAAAATTAGCGCAGAAAAATCAAATAAAACTAGAGCTGATTGTTGAAGAAAGAACCAGCAGCTTAAAGACCGCTAAGAACGAAGCGGAGAGATCAGCGGAAGAAGAAAAAATGTTGCGCTCTAAAGCAGAAGAAGAAAACCGTCAGAAGCTGGAGGTGCTTCGAATTGTTTCACATGATTTAAAAAATCCAATTTCTGCTATTCGAGGTTTTTCTGAGATGCTTTTGGAAGATGGGGACTTGAATGATGACAATATAAGTATTGTGAAAATGGTAGACGAGGCATCCGAGGGAATGGTTGAACTCATCAACCAATTGTTAAACTTCAGCCGTTTTGAAGGCGATAGCTTCCGCGTTATTAAGTCTAATATTATAGTGAAAAACGAGATAGATAAAATTGTTGAGCGTTTTAGGAACCAGGCCACAAAAAAGGAGCAAAAAATAATTAAAGATTTTCAAATAGAAGAAAGCACAATCTGTGCTGATAGCACATTGTTCGCGCAAATAATAGAAAATCTAATAGGTAACGCAATTAAGTATTCTCCCCTTGGTAAAGAGATTATTATTAAACTCCGGGAAGATCAAGAAAAAATATTCATCTGCATTAAAGATTTTGGACAAGGATTCAGCGAAAAAGATAAAGGGGATCTGTATAAACCATTTATAAAATTATCTTCCGTTCCTACTGCCGGTGAGATGAGTTCCGGACTTGGTCTGACTATAGTGAAAAAATTTGTTGAGCTTAATGACGGCTCCATCAGCCTCGAAAGCGAAAAAGGCGTTGGTTCTGAATTTACGCTCGAGTTTCAAAAAAGTTTAGAACTGAACTCAAGAAAAGATTAAAAGAAGGAAAGATCAAAAGATCAAAGGTCCTCTTGAGCTTGCCGAAGGGATTCACTCTAAGAGTCCTTCGGACCTTCGGAAGAACCCCCAACCTTTTGATCCGTAATAATATTTTTATTTGTACGTATCCATAAAATCCCTCTCGTTCCTGCAAGCCAGCCAAATTGTATTATTGCTTATCGTATTAAGAAGTTCATTAAATCCATATTTCAGAAATCATCAACTGCCAGGAAATGTAATTATAGAATAGATGGGGTTTAATTAATTGAACCTTTATCAACTAACATATGTTTGCAATTAGTAACTGTTTTAAAATTTACTTTATTCTTAGCAGGGTTTCTTTAAAAGGACCCTGCCGCACATGATTTCCCTTCATTCCTTTCTGAAATTATAAGTTGCAATACGGCCTGGCAACATTTAGAGACAGATGATTTTTAATAATCCAGTGGAGCAGAACCCACTTTAAAAAACGGATCTTACCGCATAGGTTTAATAGATGGGCGGAATCTGAAAAAATTATAAGGAGGAATATATGAAGACAAAACTCACGTTTCTTAGCTACATAGGCATTTTACTATTAGTCGTTGTTTATCAAGGCTGTGTCCGTAATGATAAAACCGGCAAATTTGCAGCTACAGTAACACCTCAGCCATTACCATCGGTTGTTCCCGGTTTTAATTTCCCGGAAGATTCTTCAAAAATATACAAATGGCTGGCCAATAAGGATACTGTAAGTATTACAAAACATGCATGGGGAATTTGGGCGGGACTAACTGCAAATTCCAACCAAATATTTATTGCGGATACATTGCGCATATATGAAACCTGGTTAGGTATCTCTGACATTGCGACCCTATGCGCCAACAACGATAGCCTGGGAGGGTGCAACCCTACCAAATCTACACGCGAAAAGCTGAGTTTTCCCCATCAGTTAACCCACACCTTTGGAACGTCAATCAAACCAAAAATACTTAACAACCCCGGATTTTACGTATCGGTGGCATATAATCCAAGTGCAGCTTGCTGGGCAACAACAAAATTATTGCTTAATCAATCTACCATTACAAAGAGTTGGGATACCAGCAGAATTGGCAAAATTAAACCTTTTCCTAAAAGAAGCATAACAACTAAACCGACTTACTATATAGGTAGAATCAGAGACAAATATATCCGTATACCTGCCTGGCAGGGACCACCAACAAATTGGGGTCAGGTTTATAGCGAACCTCAGTGGAATTCATATATTTATATAGACGTAAATAATAAACAAACCCCGGGTAAAATAGCAGTTCCTGTTGACAGCAGCCAAACTAATCCACCGGCTACAGCTATCGTAAATTTAAATGAATTTATTTATTACCCCATAGACTCATTAGCAGCAGCTTATATAAACACTCAGCAGCAAGGACAAGCTGGACCAGTTATCAAGGGCGATTTAGCTATACTTGTTTGTATGCATGTTGCCACTAAAGAAATAAGCAACTGGACCTGGCAGACATTTTTCTGGACAACCAATCCTGCCCAGCCCGATTTTCCAAGTTCTATATGGCAGGCAAAATTGCAGCCGACACAATTAAAAGGGGCTGCTGCGCATTATGCAGTATCCACTGCCTACGCAATGGTGTGGCCCAACCAGCCTATTACGGGAGGAACTAATAAAAATGTAACACCAATAATAGGATATAATCCGTATCTGGAGCCTGGTCTAACGGCACCTTTTGGAAACGTTAATAAATTAAATAAGTCTTATCAATATGGTATGCAAACTAATTGCATGACATGCCATGCTTTTGCAACATCGAATAAAACAAATGGTTCTCTTAATTATTCTGCAGATCAATACGTGGATATGAATGACAATGCGATATTCAATAATTGGGTTCAGTTAGATTTTGCCTGGTCGATCCAGCAAAATCTTAATACGTCCAAGTAGAAATTAATAAAAAGAGTTCATGATTACTCCCTGGCTCGTGTATGCACGAGCCAGGGATTTTTTTTATATCAAGTTTTATTTGGGCTTAAGCCCTTTTATTTTTGATGTCTATCCTCTCCGCCGTAAAGAGGCTGTGTTATATTGTTTTTGTTGCCCTTTATTTAAGTTATATTTAGTTACGTTAATAAAGAGGACATTCACAAATGTATATTGCACTGTTCCTTATTCTGATGGCGCTTGCTGTATTTTTGTTTTTCAGCGGTACCAAAAAAAACCAGAAGATGAAAAAGTATTCCGGGATTATATTGGCACTATTTACTTTATTCATATTTTGGTTCATGGATTTTTGGGGAGAGGCACTCTGGTTTGAACAACTGGGTTATAGCAATCCATTCTGGACAATTGTCAATTCAACCGGACTACTTGCAATCGCGGGGGCAGCATTTGCTTTTTTAATAATCTTTCTATTAACTCTTTCAATTCCTAAAAAAAACCGGATAATAAAAACCGTTGTTAAGTTATTAGCAATTATAATCGGCGGTTACTGGGGTTCTACTCATTGGGAATTAATATTAAAATTCTGGTACGGTGTTTCCACAGATATAAAAGATCCTATTCTTGGAAAAGATGTAGGTTTCTATCTTTTCTCGCTTCCGTTTTATGATGCACTATACGATCTGGTTTTTATGCTCTCGTTTATTTCCATCATAGCTGTATTTCTTTCTTCATTTATACGCTTCACTGAGAACAATTTTGTTTTTTATATACCTGATGAAGCAGAGATAATTCCGAAAAAATTATATTTTCCGCTTTACTTAAATTCTTCTGTATTTATTTTTATTATAGCTGCCGGAAGATTTTTAAGCAGATATCATTTAATGTATTCCAATACCGGGGTTGCAAGCGGCATGAGCTGGACCGATGATAAGATTCTTCTCCCGGCGACTCTTGTAGTGATCATTATATTGATTCTGTTCGGTATAGCACTTCTAGTTCCAAACTTAAGATTGAGATTACAGAATTATTTATCCAAAAAATTTCACTTTACATCGAATAAATCTCCATTAGCTGTTATAGCAGGTACGGGAATTATTATTTTTATTGTTTGGGTGCTTGCATTTGAAGCACTGCCGAAAGCTTTCAACTGGCTAGTGGTAAAACCAAACGAAATAACTTATGAACGTCCATACATATTAAATAATATCGAATTTACCCGTTACGGGTTTGGACTAAATAAAGTAGAAGAAAAAGAATATCCAATGAATGGAAGTCTTACTCAACAGACAATCAATGAAAATCCAAATCTGTTTTCTAACATCCGTTTGTGGGATTTGAAAGCTTTGGATGCCGCATACAGACAATTTCAATCGATGCGTCTTTATTATGAATTTTCCGATGTTGATGTTGACCGCTATAACATTGACGGGAAAGATAGACAAGTAATGGTATCCGGCCGAGAAATTAATCTTGATAACCTGCCGCAGCAAAGTCAGACTTTTGTGAACAAAAGATTTCAGTATACACATGGATACGGTTTAACAATGGCTGAGGTAAGCGAATTTACGCCGGAAGGATTGCCTCACCTGTTAATAAAAGATATTCCGCCTGTAAGCGAATCAAAATCCCTTGAAGTAAAGCAACCTCAAATATATTTTGGCCAACTGACAAAGACTCCCGTTGTAGTTAATTCTAAAGTAAAAGAATTTGATTACCCAAGCGGTGAAGATAATGTTTACATAAATTATGCGGGAACGGGTGGAGTTGAATTATCAAACTTCTGGCGAAAATTTTTATACGGGTGGAAATTTGACGGAACAAATTTTTTGTTTTCAGATTACCCAACGGAGAAAAGCCGGATAATGTTCCACCGCCAAATTACTGAGCGTATCAAATTGCTGGCTCCATTTCTTCAGTTTGATAAAGATCCTTACCTGGTACTAACAAACGGCAAACTGGTTTGGATGATCGATGCATATACTACATCTGATTATTTTCCATATAGTCAACCATTCTCTACATTTGAAAGTATTCAGTATAAAGATGGCAATACAACACAGACCCTTACAAATCAAATGGATGAGAACCTTGAAGGAATAAATTATATCCGTAATTCTGTTAAAGCAGTTGTTGATGCCTATGACGGTTCAGTAAATTTTTATATAATGGATCAAACCGATCCGATTATTAAAGTTTGGAGTAATATATTTCCAGGACTGTTCAAACAAAAAAGTGAAATGCCGAAAGATTTACTATCTCACCTGCGCTATCCAATCGATATGCTTTTAACTCAAGGTATTGTTTATGAAAAATATCACATGACAGATCCGACCGTTTTTTATAACCAGGAAGATCTCTGGATAAGAGCAACCGATAAATATTATAATCAAACTCAGCCGGTTGAACCTTATTATATAATGTGGCAACAACCCGGTATAAGTAAGCAACAATTTGTATTGATGTGTCCATTTACTCCTAAGAACAGACAAGTATTAATAGGATGGATTGCAGGAATGTGCGATGCAGAAAATTACGGTAAGTTTGTTGCATATCAATTTTCTAAAGATAAAATGGTTCTGGGGCCTCAGCAGGTGGAATCAAAAATTGACCAGGATAGTTTTCTTTCAGGTCAATTAACTTTGTGGGATCAGCATGGTTCTAAAGTAATTAGGGGAAATCTTCTTGCCATACCTGTTAACAACACGCTTTTTTATGTTGAGCCAATTTATCTTAAAGCAGAAACAGCTGCTTACCCCGAACTTAGATTGGTAGTTGTTATGCACGGCGATAATATGAGTTATGCAAAAAGTTTTGATGAAGCACTTAATGGATTATTTTCTAAATCACCGGTTCTGCAAAATGTTTCTGTAACAGAAAAGGCAACACCTATAACAGTTTCTCAATTACCCGGACAAATCAAAGCGGCTAATGAAGCATTTAATAATTATCTGAAGCTTAATGCCGATAGAAAATTTACTGAAGCAGCAAAAGAACTAGAAAAATTACAACAAGCTCTGCAAACTCTTTCAAATCAATCGGGGAAAATGGGAGATCAGAAAAAATAAAGAAGATTAATTAATATCATGCGGTTCCAAAAGGACCGCATGTTCTTTCCCAATAAAAAGACTATCTCTATTCAAAACCTGGTTTAACAAGTCGTTTAACATAGGTTTGCCCGTCAAGGTTTTACCTGCTGTAAATATATTTCAGCATTGTTATATAAAATTCATATTCTTAATTGTTGTTTAATACAACAAAGCCTTATTGAGCAAATTATTTAAAATTGGTTTGTAAAATGAAGGCTTACCTGACCCAGGAATAGTATAGTGTACCCGAGTGGAAAGTTTGGATTCTTAGCAAGGTCAAAATTGTGTTGAATTTAGTTCAAGTTTGCGTAAATCCGGATAGTTTTTTTCTTTTTTGTTACCAGGATTTTTTTCCTCTATTTATGATCTATACCATAATCAGAAACAAAAATTAGAACATTCTCAACCTGCTATTTCTATTCGAACCAGGTTCTGGAAATAGACCTGCTTACTGTATTCATTAATGCCGATAAAAAATTTACTTTAGCATCTCTTGTAATTCATTTATGGACGTATATAACCCTAAGATCTTTCTTGCTTTATCAACTAAAATCATTGTTGGTGTTGCGTAAATAAAATAGTCTGATGCCGCTTTTCCATCCCAACCATTAAGATCCGAAACATTTACCAAAGTCGGACAATTCGTTTTTACAAAATTTTTCCAATCTTCTCTTTTAGTATCTAATGAAATAGCAAGAACTTCGAAATTTTTCCCATCAGAACTTTTCTTAATCTCGTTCAGTTTTGGCATTAACTCTTTACAATGCGGACACCAACTTGCATAAAAAACAATAAGAACTTTTTCAGCAAAAATACCCTTTAGACTTACTTCTTTACCTGTAATATCCGGCATCGAAATATTGGGCACAATATTTCCAGTTTTAAAATTCTTTGCTTGTTCAATTCTGCGTTTTATTAATCCTTCTGTTTTTACATCCAGGCAGAGGTCATCTTTAATTACGTAGTTTTCTACGATGTAGTCTAGAACTTGATCGAAACCGAATTTCTTAAACCCGTCAATTAAATATTCGGTTATATGCTGATAAATAAGCTGGTTCACTTTTGCTTTATTAAGTATAGAATCCACGGCAGACATAAATTCTTTTTCTAATAGTTCTTTGGGTAATTGCGGATTGCGGAAATAGGTCAAGTATTCAATCGTTTTGTTGGTGAATGCGTCTGAGTTAATTAGTAATGAGTTATTGAAATCAACATTGTCCAGGGCATGAGCCTTTAGATATGTAAGCTGCTTGCCTATTGGAATTGAAATATCAACAACCGGCAATTGTGCTGAGCGAATATACTTTGCAATAAATGACTGCGGATTTTTTTGTGCAGTTACATTTATAAATTCTATGTATTCATTTTGCAGTTGAGTTAATTTGTTCTGTGTGGCTTTGTAGTATTCATCATCTTTTGGATAGCGAGCAAGGATTAGTTGAAGTAATTCAGTTTTTGTTTTGTATGCTTTGTTAAGTTTAACGAAAGAATAATATATTTTATTACTCTCTGAGTTTATCACTTTCAGGCTGTCTAAAATATTATTTACATCACTACTAATTTCAATATCATTATTGTCATAAATAAAATCTATCGATTTATTATTAAATGTTAAGCGGTAAATACCGTCATGTAAAATATCTTTTGGCTGATAAAAAAATTGTCCTTTATTAGAGCTGAGGATTGAATCAACAAATGAAATCTTTTCACCACTTATTGAATAAAGGTAAGCTTTATTTTCTTTTGTGCCGCCAACAGTAATCTTTATTTGTTGTGAATAAATAATAGACGAAAGTATACATGTTATAAACAAAAATTTCATAAAAAAATCATTCTCATTCAAAATTTATAATTAAATATTACTTCATTAAAATTAATTTTTTTGTTTCCGAATAGTTACTAGTTTGTATTCGATAAAAATAATTACCGCTTGTTAATTTACTTGCATCAAATTTTACACTATACTTTCCAATAGGTTTATATTCATCGACCACAGTTGCAACATCCTTTCCTAATACATCATAAACTCTTATTGTAACAAAACTTGCTTTTGGAATTGAGTAATTTATTATTGTACTTGGATTAAACGGATTGGGATAATTTTGAGAAAGTGAATATTCTCCGGGAAATTCTTCTGCATCCTCAATAGCAGTAGCACCATCCCTGATGCATCGAATACTCAAACCGTAAGTCCTTGTGTTATTAAAGTCTTTCGACTTATACTTATCGAGTGTTTACAAGAAAAGATATGAAGAATAGGTAGTCCCATTGAGGGTTTGCCTTTATCTAAATTGTAACTTAAAATAAAAATTAATACTAGTCAAATAATGTTAAGTAGAAGCAGAATTATTAACTCACGTTACGCATAATT
>PMDS01000130.1:989-13467 GCA_003155655.1 Melioribacter sp. | reverse complement strand
TAACAAAAATAACTCATCCCCTTAATCCCCTTCTCTTAATAAGAGAAGGGGAAATAGGGGTTGAGTTCATAAGAATAATATGCAAAGCTGCTAACCTGACAGCATTGCCCTCTACTCCCCCTCCTTGAAAAAAGGAGAGGGAAGTTTATTACAAATATGTTTCCGTCAGGGAATGGTCCCTGACGGCTGAGCAAAAAAAATTCCTTAAAAACGTAGTTCTCGGACAGACTCCTGGTCCATGACGTCCGGGTTATGGGTCTTGAGTACAAAGTAATTAATCTAAGAATAAATTATTAATTCCTTCATTTTTTTTTCGATAATAAATCAGTGAATAATCCTTCAGAAATAAATTATATCATTTATTCACAAATGATTGTCCAATAATGAATTGAGGATTCCGCAATGAGTAAAAAATTAAAAAAATATCTTAAAAGTTTATTATTAGTCATGGGAGTAGTACTTCTTTGTGGCTTATTTATTATGGAAATTATTAGTTACTCAAGTTTGAATGCTAATAGCCCTGAAAATTTTTCCACTTCGCTACCAGGTTTTAAAACTTACCTATATACCGGAATAATTGGAAGTTTTGCAGTAACTTTAATGATCCTTATTTTCATATATTTCAATCTTTACCGACCTTTAAGTACAATTTCAAAAAATGTAAAATCACTAGCGGAAAAAGATTCAGCGTCAATTACACATGCTATGTCAGAAATGGCACAAGGGAATTTAACTGCAGGAATTAAATTGGATACGAGTACACTTCAAACTTCCGTAAATGGTAAAATAGGTTCGATGGTTGGAGATATCAATAACATCATTGCCAACTTAAATGAGGCAAGCAAAGAATTTAATTCTGCAACAGATATTCCATGCCAAAGATTATTTTATGTTGGAGCGGATTCATATTTAGAAGGCAGGAAGTGCGGTGAAGCAATGGGAATAGCTACCAAAGGAAAAGGTAAAGTTGCAATAATTGTAGAAAAATTTGGATTGACAGGTCAAGAACTAAGAAGAAAAGGATTTCAGACCCTGCTAAAAGAAAAATTTCCGGAAGTACAAGTCGTTGGTACATCTGAAGCCCAGGTTGGCGAAAGTTGTTATTTGAAAACAAAAGAACTACTTCAAAAATTTAGCGATCTGGATGGGATTTATATTTCGCATGTCGGCGGAGCACCTGCTGCAAAAGCCGTCGTCGATTCAGGAAGAAATGGGAAAGTAAAGATTATTTGTCATGATCTTGCCGACGACACAATGGATTACATCCAAAAAGGGATAATTACTTCGACAATATCTCAAGATGTTTTTGCGCAAGGACATGATCCGATTATTAATCTATTCAACCATCTAGCAGATAATTGGGAACCCAAAAATCCAAGACTTCTAACAAATATGGAGATGGTTAACCAAAAGAACTATTCAAATTTCTGGCAGAAAGGAAAGGGATTAATTGAATCTGAATCGACAGCCGCCAAAAGACCAAAACCAATAAAAGCATCATCAAAAAAAATAAGAATTGCAGTACTTGGAAGAGAAGGTAATCCATTTTGGGACGGATTTAAATTGGGTGTAGATTCTGCCGCAAAAAAATTATTACAGTATAACGCCCAAGTTGATTGGATTATACCAAAAGGATCGCATTTCAATGGAGGCACCAATATTTCGGCAGAAATTTACGGAGCCGCAATAAATGAATGTATTGAGAAAAAATACGATGCTATCTGTACAGGAATCTTTGATAAAAATTTAGTTACCTATATTAATAAAGCAGTCAATTGCCGAATACCAGTTGCAACGTATAATAGTGAGCCGATGAGTCTGCGCGGACTTTTAAAAACATTAATTGAAAAAACAAAAAAACTATCTGAGTTTAGCCAGAATCTTTCAAAAGCCGCAGAGAATTCAATAGAAACATCCACACAGAATGCGCGTTCTATAGAACATATAGCCCATAGTTTGAATGAAGAAGTAACATCTGTAAACACGGCAAATAGCAACATGATCCAAATTTCAGCATCGATTGATAACATTGCGCATGATTCACACGATCAAAAAATTGCTGTAGATCAAGTTTCTTTTTCCGCACACGATATTGCACAGGCGATTCAATCGGCAAATTCAATAGCGGCAAATGTTGTAAAACATTCTTCCGAAGCAATTGATGAAGCAAAACTCGGCGCAAAAAGTGTCATGAAAAATTTGGATCAGATGCGCGATATCGATAATACTGTTAAAAACTTTGCAGAAAAAATTGAGGAAATGGCTAAACAGTCCGAACAGATAGAAGAAATTATTCAAACAATTGATTCCATAGCTGAACAAACCAATTTACTAGCACTAAATGCCGCAATTGAAGCAGCAAGAGCCGGGGAATACGGACGAGGATTTGCTGTTGTTGCCGATGAAGTGAGAAACCTGGCAGAAAGATCTGCAACTGCAACAAAACAAACTACAAATTTGATTAATAGTGTCCGGAGAAATATTACGGAAGCAAGTAAAGCAATAATACTTGTTGTTGAAAAAGTAAAGAATGGTTCCAGCAGTGCAAATGAATCAGGTAATTCAATCGACAAGTTACTTTCAACATCACAGAGCATGAACAAGCAAATAGATGAAATGGCTAAAGCAAACGGTGCAGTTTCAGATGTTATGAGTTCGCTGCTGTCTGCTATAGATAAAATTTCTATGGTTGTTGAACAAAATATGAGCGCCACCGAGGAGTTAAGTATGGGAGTGAGACATACAGTGGAGATGATTAATAATATTTCTTCTATCAGCGATTTCAATGCAACAACAATAAATGAAATATCTGAAAAAACAACTCAAGCCAAAGAAGGAGCACAAAACTTAGGCAATGTTGCCGACGGGTTAGCTGGTATAGCTAATGAACTTCATGCTGCTACAGCTCAATTCAAAATTGATTCGGATGGATTTAGTTTAAACTGAGGGTTTAGTTCCGTCAAGGAATGGGAGGCGAGGCAAGATCACCATTCGGTGAGACGCGAGAGGCTAGACGCTAGACGTGAAAGGTAAAAACGGAAGACGGGAGAACTTTGATCCGAAAGCTGACGGAGGCGGGTAAACCACGGAGAATGAATATTTAGTACTGAGGACTAAGTACTGTGTACTTAGTATCTAGTACTTAGATAAAAACCTTTCCTTGACTTGCAGGAATCCGTCGGTTGACGGACGGTGAATAAACCGGGCTGCGGTAAAGACCTCACCCCTGCCCCTCTCCTTAAAAAAAGGAGAGGGGAAACTTTGACTAGGGCGGACTCGTCAAACAGATTTTACCGCTTAACGCATCACTTCACGAAATTTCTTAACGCAATTCTTTTTAGGTGTCCCTGCAAACTACGCGGGGAAAACTTTCAGCTCAGGGTAAAAATTGAGAACCATGCCTAGCGGTCCGCCTACATTTATGACTTCGGCGGATATGTTAACAAAAAGATTATGATTAAGATTAAGAATATGATTATGAATAAGGCTGGTATTAATATTGTCTAAGAAATATTTCAAAGGAAACCACAGATACTGCCGGTATGTTCACAAATACGGGATCAGGCATATTTTTCTTCTTTTCCTCAACTCCGTTCAGATTTTTAACGCAATTCTTATTAGGTGCCCCGACATAAGACGTCGGGACAGGCGGGAAAGACCTCACCCCTGCCCCTCTCCTTAAAAAAAGGAGAGGGTGTTCTATCTGGTTTGACGGACGGGTAAACAGCCTATTAATATTTAATAATTCTTGCTCTACGCACAGTTTTATTTAGGAGCGGGTTAGTTACAATTTCTTTATAATATTTATTGTAATAATAATCGAGATTAGCCTGGTTTTTATTTTCAAATGATTCTTTCTTTTTTACCAGCAAAGTCTCTTTGTAAATATTTTGTAAGAAGTTATAAAAAAGCGTTAATTCGTGAGATTTAAGTTCAATAGTTGAGTGAAAAAGAGAATGATATTGTATGACTTGACACGATTTATATTTAATAAATTTAATAACCAGATCACTGGTAGGAACATCTAATGCAATGGCATCAGAAATAAATAATTTATCTTCATCAATTCTTGAAATCAGGCTTCTCAAAATGTTAACTTGATCATTAGTAATGGTACCCTGATACAACCCAATTAATTTAACATTATCTCCTCCAAACCCGGTATACTCAATTGCTCTATCTGAATTAATTTTAACCATAAACGCCGGGCATGTCCCAAAACAAAAAGAGCTAAATAATTGACCACTTATAATTACTATTGAATCAGTGGATGCTTTATTTGATTTATACAGTAATAGTTTATTTTTTTGGCCATTGTTATAAAAAAACATTTTGAGTGTATCTTGAGTTGAATAGTAGAGATAATATTTTGGATTAGAGTTTTGAAACTTATTATCGTGAATTACAATTGAATCATCTATTATCGAGAAATCTTCTTTTTTATAATTTCCGTTTTGTGTAAAGTTAGTTAATTGTGATTCAGTAAATGAATAAAAACAAGTATCATTAATCCAATCACCTTTAATTTTGTTTACTATTTCTTTTTTACTTCTTTCACTGTTACAAGAAATAAGCAGCACACTTGAAATAAATATGGATAAAATCAGTTTCATAAATTTATTATGCCTAATTATTAATTTAACATGCCTGTGACAAGGACCACCCTCCCGCAAAAAACGCGGGACAGGCTCTTTAATTCCCCCTCCTTGAAAAAAGGAGGGGGTGTTTTGTCTGACTAGATGGCCGGGTAAAGCTGCTAAGGATATTTTGTTAGGTATTTATTCTCTTATTAATCTTTCCTGTAAAAGTTTTTGCATGTCTCTGCGGCCATCTAAAATACAATGAATAAAAACTTCTTTCCCGGTAACCTGGTAAATAATTCTGTAAGGTTTATAGATGATCTCTAAAAATTCATTTATTCCGAAAAGACTTAATTCGGGAGGAACATGGCCACGTTTTGGATTTTTTTGTAGCAATAAACATTTCTCATATAATTTGGAAAATAATTTCTCTGCTTTTTCTTCCGAATCGTTGAAATAAACATATTGGTAGATTTCAAACAGATCTTCTTCGGCAGAAGCAACAATATTAACTTTGAATTTCACTTTGTCCCTGTTTAAACTTATTTATACGGCTTCGCACATTTTCAAATGATTTATTCAGAGTTTTATAATTACCCTTTTTAAGTTCTTTTCCGCTCAGTGCAAGAATTTTGAGCAATGCAATGCTCTCTTGCGTCTTCTCATATACTTTAACATCCTGAAGTATTACTTTTGCTTCACCGTTATGAGTTATTATTAATGTTTCCTGATTTTCAGAAACGTTCCTTATTACTTCCGAAGCATGAGTTTTTAAATAACTGATTGGTTTTACAGCTTCACTGAATTTCATTTAACACCCTTTCTTTTTACGACTATAATATAGTCCTTTAAGTAGTCTATATCAATGCAAGCATTAAATCATTTTAAATTGAGCCACGGAGGATGAAAATTTAGTACTGGGGACTAAATACTAAGTACTGGGTCCGCCGCGGCGGATTAGTATCTAGTATTTAGATAAAAATTGAGACCTGCCTGCCGAAGTTGTAAACGTAGGCAGGATGGAGAATGGAGAATTGTGAATTGTGAACTGCCTTCTGGTATAGCCACAAGCCGGACAGGCTGTGCCTATGACAGATAAACTTGACGGCATGGTAAAAATTTGGTTTACTGTTAATTAAAAAAATGTTAGGTTAAAGGTGTATGGGAGGCTAATATTCCGAATTATCCAATTACTTAGAATAAAAATTTAATATATAGATTTCCGTTTCTTTAAAACAGCAATCCCGCATCGCTGCGGGACTACTGTAAACTTTTCACTACGGAATAATCCTTATTGTGATTTGCTAATACAAAGATTAAAATATTTTCATTAAATAACAAGTGGACTAAGCGATGCAAAAAATTCTTGGTTTAGATATCGGAACTAATTCAATTGGATGGTCTGTAATTGAACATGATTTAGAGAACCATGATGGTAGGATTGTTGGTTTAGGAAGCAGAATAATTCCGATGGAAGGAAGAGAAAAAGATTTTGAAGCTGGAACAACTGTGTCCAAAACGGCAGATAGAAGACAAACAAGAAGCGCAAGAAGGTTATTACAACGCTATAAAATGCGAAGAATAAGATTGATTAAAGTTTTTAAAGAGCTCGGATGGTTTCCAAATGATTTCCCCGAAGAGTTCAAGGATTTAGAAAAATTTAATATTAATGACTTCGTTACATTTGAACAAAGCACATTTGAAGAAGCTAAAGAAATATTTAATACGGACAAAATTTCTACTGATTGGATAATATATTTCTTGAAAACAAAGGCTCTCAAAGCAAAGATAACACTCCAAGAACTTGCAAGAGTAATATATCATTTTAATCAACGACGCGGTTTTAGAAGCAGCAGAAAAGACAAGAAAGAGGAAGAACTCAATAAAGGAGAAATTAAATATCCATTGAGAGAAAAAATTATTGAGATATTGAAAGTCAATTTAATTGAAGAAACGGAAGAGAAAAGTAAATATGGAAAAGTATTTCAAGTAACCGGAGTTAACCCTGAAGGAAATGATTACAAAGGAACTCTCATAAGAAAAGCAAAACCGGATTGGGAAAAGAAAAGTGTTGAATTAGAGATAACTAAGGTAACAAACAAAGCCGGTGATATTCGTTTTGAATTTAGATTGCCTGATAGAACTGATTGGACAAGGATGAAAATTGCCCTTGAAAAGGACATTAAAGAATCCGGGCTATTTGTTGGCGAATATTATTTGATGCATCTTCTTCAAGATAGGAATTACAGAATAAAAGATAGAATAGTAGATCGTAGTTTTTACCAGAATGAGTTTGATGCGATTTGGAAAAAGCAATCAGAATTTCATACAGAGTTAAATGATAAAGCAAAGTTACCCACGCTCATTAATATCCTGTATAAACACAATAACGAGAAGATAAATGAATTACAAGCTAACGATCTTCATCATTTAATAAAAAACGATATTATTTATTATCAGCGAGACTTAAAGTCGCAAAAGCATTTAGTGGCAGAATGTAATTATGAAAAGAAAAAAAACGAAAAAGGAGATGTTTTTGGAATTAAAGTAGCACCTAAAAGTTCACCCGTTTTTCAAGAATTTAGAATATGGCAAGATATACATAGTTTGAAAATATTCAGACTAGAGCAAACACAAGCTAATTGTAAAACTAAGTTTGATATTGATGAATCTAATATTCATTTAAATAATAGGGGAAAAGAAAAATTATTTAAGCTGTTTGAAAGGAAAACGAGCATTTCCCGAAAGGACATTTTCAAAGAACTTTCAACTGAAGAGATAAAATTGACAGAGGCAACACACCGCATAAATTTTCCCGAAGAAAAAGAATTTAAAGGCAATGAGATAAAAACAAAGTTTAGAACTGTTTTCAAGATACATGATTATGAAGATGAGGGAGAAAAGATTTTAAATAACGATAAGAAATTCGAATTGCTGTGGCATATAGTTTATTCACTAAAGGAAGAAAAACATATTGAGTCTGCAGTAAAGAGAAATTTTGGTCTTGATGATGAGATAGCAAAACATATTTCAAAACTTCCGGAATTCCCTAGTCAATATGCTGCATATTCTTCAAAAGCTCTTAAAAAATTATTACCAATCATGCGCTGCGGTTCAATGTGGAATGAAGATAAAATAAATACTGAGACAATAGAACGGATTAATAAAATTATTACCGGTGAATTTGATACAAATATTCCACTAAAAGTTAGAGAAGAAATTACAAAGAAAGGATTTAAACAAATATCGGATTTCCAAGGATTACCAACTTACATTGCTTGTTATTTAATTTATGGAAGACACTCGGAAAGAGAAAACGAAAACAAATACAACTCTTTTGATGAAATTAAATTGCTTGAACAAAATTCATTGAGAAATCCTATCGTTGAACAAATAACAAATGAGACACTTCAAGTTGTAAAAAATATTTGGAAAGAATATGGAAGACCAGATGAAATACATATCGAATTAGCAAGGGATCTAAAAAAGAATGCCGATGAAAGAAAAAAGATTTCGAACCAAATAACAAAAAATGAAGTGGAAAGAAAAAAAACAGTAGCTATATTAAAAGAATTAAAAAGTGCAAATGCAGATTCCCAATCCGACATAGAAAGATTACGGCTTTGGGAAGAAACTGGGGATAGAATAGCAAGAGAATCTTATCCAAATTTTTCTAAAGAGCCGACAAGACAAGAAATTGAGAAGTACATACTTTGGGGTGAACAAAATCACATTTCACCATATACAGGTAATGTAATTCCGCTAAGTAAATTATTTACAGCCGAGTATGAAATAGAGCATATAATTCCCCGCTCAAGATTTTTTGATGATTCATTCGGAAATAAAACAATTTGCGAAGCATCGATTAATAAATTTAAGGATAATTATACAGCAAGACAGTTAATAGAAGAATATGGAGGAACTGAGATAAAAGCAACCGGAATAAAGCTCTTGAGTAGTGTCGAATATATTCAGCACGTTAAGAATACTTTCTACGGTAAAAAACGGAGGCACTTTCTAAATGAAGAAATACCGGAAGGATTTATTGAAAGACAAATAAATGATACGCGCTATATTGGTAAAAAACTTGGTGAACTTTTATTTCCGGTAGCAAATGACGGGGTCGTGTTTACTATTGGATCAATTACAAGCGAATTAAAAGATAAATGGGGACTGAACCGAGTTTGGAAGGAATTATTGAAACCACGCTTTGAACGTTTGGAAGAGATAACTGGCGAAAGATTAATTGACTTCGACAAAGAACATAACGACATAAGATTTAAAAAAGATTACAAACGTGTTGACCATAGACATCATGCCTTGGACGCTTTAATAATAGCTGCGACAAGACGAGAACATATTAGATATATTAATTCTCTAAACGCAGCGGATACTGATAAAGAGTTAAGAGATATTCGATTAAAATTGGTCAAGAAAAAAATCCGTGAATTTGTTTTACCATGGAAAACATTTACGAAAGACGCTAAAGAAGCGCTTCAAACTGTAATTGTATCATATAAAAATAGAACAAGAGTTGTAACTAAGGGATTTAATCTGTTTACAAAATGGGTGTTAGAAAATGGTACATGGATTAAAAAGTCCATTAGACAAGAAAAAGGTCAATTGCTCTCTGTACGTAAATCTATGTTCAAAGAACCATTAGGAATAATTCATATTGCTGAATATAAAGATATTTCTATAAAACAAGCGATAGAAATTCAATTTGATTATCTGACGAAATATAATTCTAAATTACAGACAAGAATTGCTAATAAAGAACTACGTAATACGATAAATACACTTATTAAAAACTGCCTGTTTGATTTAACCGAAACTCAGAAGTACGTGAAAAGTAATCCAATAAAAGATGACAATGGAAATACAATTACGAAGATTCAGATTCTTGAGTTTAATAAGTACGCTGCAAAACGTGTTGCATTGGATAAGAGTTTTGATGCTAAAAAGATTGATAAAATTCCATACGCTAAACAACAGAACAACCGGCTCGTAAAAATTTTGCATGAACATTTGAAAGATAATGGTGATAATCCGCAAGAAGCATTTAGCGGAGAAGGGCTAAGCGTACTGGCTAAGAAATATGGTAAAACTATTGCAAAGGTTACTACATTTGAAGAAGTTGGTAACAAAATATCTTTCAAGGGAAAACTTTTTGAAGCAGACAAAGGAAGCAATTTATTTTTTATTATCTATGAAAATTTTTCGGATAGCCGTGATAGAATTATAAACACAGAATCATCCATTGCGCTTATTATGGCGGTTGATGCATTTGCGAATGGATTTACTAAAGAAGATCTTGGTGAAGATAAACCTGGATATAAGAAAATAATTCTTTCACCAAATGATCTTGTTTATGTACCAGAACTGGATGAAAATATGAAATCAATTGACTGGAACAATAAGAAAAAGATTTCAGAAAGAATTTATAAAGTAGTTAGTTTCACTGGTCAAAAGTGCTTTTTCTTACCTCATTACATCTCAGCATTATTGTTACCTTATGATAAAGCAACTGGAATTGGTGAATTTGAAAGTCAAAACAAATCAGAAAAATCATTAGATAATATTATAATAAAGGATGTTTGCATAAAGGTAAGATTAGATCGCCTTGGTAACATAAAACCAATCATGTAAAAAACAAGTATGATCAAACGAACATTATATTTCAGCAACCCGGCGTATCTATCCAAAAAGAACAACCAATTGGTAATCAACTATCCGGAAGATAAGGAAAAAGAAAAACGGCCAGAAGAAATCAACACCGTCCCGATTGAAGATATCGGAATTGCTATTCTGGATAATCAACAGATAACTATAACGCATGGGTTACTCTATTCCCTATTGGATAATAATGCTGTACTTGTAACGTGTGATAACAGCCACATGCCAAACGGTCTTTTTTTACCGCTCTCAGGTAACACGGAACAGAGCGAAAAGTTTAGAGCTCAGATTGAATCTTCCGAACCGCTTAAAAAGCAATTATGGCAGCAAACTATCACGTCAAAGATTATAAACCAAGCAGTGCTTTTAAGGCAAAACAAAATATTAGTTACCAACATGTTTACCTGGGCAAAGAAAGTACGTTCAGGCGACCCTGATAATTTTGAAGGGAGAGCTGCTGCATATTACTGGAAAAATTTCTTCCCGATAATTCCGGATTTTATTCGCGACCGTTTCGGTGAACCTCCGAATAATCTTCTCAACTATGGTTACGCAATACTACGCGCTATTGTTGCAAGGGGATTAGTCGGTTCGGGACTTCTTCCTACTCTTGGTATTCACCATTCGAATAAATATAACGCATACTGCCTTGCAGATGATGTCATGGAACCATACAGACCTTTTGTGGACAAGTTAGTTTTAGAAATTGTTAGCAACGGTGAGGATTTTTATGAACTGACCACATCAATAAAGAAACAGCTTCTTTCAATTCCCGTAATCGACATAATGATCGGGGGTGAAAAAAGTCCGTTGATGGTTGGAGTACAAACAACAACAGCATCAGTAGCAAAATGCTTTGAAGGAAAGGCAAGAAAAATTATTTACCCGGAAATGTCTTAGTAATAAGTTTACAATCGATCTGAATTAACATCAAAAATAAATTCAAAAGGGTTTAAACTCTTTATTGTAAAAAATATGTACGTTGGAAAAAGATTTAATGCATATAGAATAATGTGGATACTTGTCTTTTTTGATTTGCCCACAGAAACCGCAAAAGAAAAAAAAGCTTACACTCATTTCCGAAAAGAATTAATGCGGGACGGATTCTCTATGTTTCAGTTTTCAATTTATGTAAGACATTGTTCCAGCAGAGAGAATAAAAACGTGCACGTAAAAAGAATTAAAAGTATACTGCCCGAAAAGGGGCATGTTGGAATTCTTTCGGTAACGGATAAGCAATTTGGAATGATGGAAATCTTTTACGGGAAACAAACGGAAAGCGGTTTTGTGGAACCTCATCAATTAGAATTATTTTAACTCTTTCAATAATCCCTCTCTTTTTAAGAGAGGGATTCAGAGAGAGTCCTTAAAACCAAACTGGATTTTTTCAATCCTAGAATCCTTGTAAGTTGTTTAATTTCAATGACCTATTTTGACCTACGTTGGTTTTAATATTGTCAAAGAAACATTTGAAAGCAAATCACAACTCCTATTCTTTGCTACGATTTACACCCTGAGTTGGTTTTAATATTGTCAAAGAAACATTTGAAAGCAAATCACAACGGAAGTAGACCAATTCAAAACAGAGGATGGGTTGGTTTTAATATTGTCAAAGAAACATTTGAAAGCAAATCACAACAAACTTTCGTAGATTTAATTGGAGGTAAAGGTTGGTTTTAATATTGTCAAAGAAACATTTGAAAGCAAATCACAACCATGGTATTGTATTGGCGGAGTAGCCGATAGTTGGTTTTAATATTGTCAAAGAAACATTTGAAAGCAAATCACAACACCAATATGGGGTTTAATCGTAATAGGACTGTTGGTTTTAATATTGTCAAAGAAACATTTGAAAGCAAATCACAACATTCAAGTGGCTCGTTAGCGTTATCAGACGGTTGGTTTTAATATTGTCAAAGAAACATTTGAAAGCAAATCACAACCCGGAGACATTTACTATTCAGGTGGTAGAGGTTGGTTTTAATATTGTCAAAGAAACATTTGAAAGCAAATCACAACCATAAGGACCCGATTAACCACGCAAAATCAGTTGGTTTTAATATTGTCAAAGAAACATTTGAAAGCAAATCACAACTGTTACCCATTTCAGCCCTTCAATACAGGGTTGGTTTTAATATTGTCAAAGAAACATTTGAAAGCAAATCACAACTATAAATCTTATGTAGTGCAATAGGATTTAGTTGGTTTTAATATTGTCAAAG
>PMDS01000130.1:0-981 GCA_003155655.1 Melioribacter sp. | reverse complement strand
AACATTTGAAAGCAAATCACAACAATTTCCGTTTCTTCAATTGTTCTGATTAGTTGGTTTTAATATTGTCAAAGAAACATTTGAAAGCAAATCACAACCAAAGGCTCCTAAATATGTTTCACAGACAGTTGGTTTTAATATTGTCAAAGAAACATTTGAAAGCAAATCACAACACTTCCGTTATCTGATCCGAACCGTGAACTGTTGGTTTTAATATTGTCAAAGAAACATTTGAAAGCAAATCACAACAAAAACTCTTCACAGAAGTCACGTTGTTTTGTTGGTTTTAATATTGTCAAAGAAACATTTGAAAGCAAATCACAACCGTTCGCTTAATTAGCCTTAAACCAAAAGAGTTGGTTTTAATATTGTCAAAGAAACATTTGAAAGCAAATCACAACTATGTTCATTCAAGCGTTTTTGCATCCTGCGTTGGTTTTAATATTGTCAAAGAAACATTTGAAAGCAAATCACAACTAGATGCCTTTGCCCAAGAGTATAAACCGGTTGGTTTTAATATTGTCAAAGAAACATTTGAAAGCAAATCACAACTATTTTGGTGAGACATGGAAAGAACATTTGGTTGGTTTTAATATTGTCAAAGAAACATTTGAAAGCAAATCACAACTCTACAGGTGGACTAAATAAAGGAATAAAGTTGGTTTTAATATTGTCAAAGAAACATTTGAAAGCAAATCACAACGCAATTGCAATTATAGTTTATGATAAACCGGTTGGTTTTAATATTGTCAAAGAAACATTTGAAAGCAAATCACAACCAATTGATACTTGATGACCCGGTTGGTAAGTTGGTTTTAATATTGTCAAAGAAACATTTGAAAGCAAATCACAACGTTATTGCTCTCCTTTCGATAATACTTTTGGTTGGTTTTAATATTGTCAAAGAAACATTTGAAAGCAAATCACAACACTCTAATACAGGTGCAAGTTATCCGAAGGTTGGTTTTAATATTGTCAAAG
>PMDS01000048.1 GCA_003155655.1 Melioribacter sp. | reverse complement strand
ACCTTTTTGCGTAAGGTGAGTTAATTAAATAAATTGGCTTACTGCTTACTAAATTGATAAATATCAAATTCTCTGCAGTAAAGATATTATAAAGCGGCAAAATATTTTTCTATTCTTTTAGAAAAATAATTCCCCATTTTTTCCAGCTGATAGTAAAAACTTTAAATTTAATATTTTACTTACAAATACTTACACTTATGCATATAAGTAGATAAACATTATATTTTTATGCAATAATTCGATTTATATTCATTTTTTACTTAGAGTTATTTAAAAAATATTTTTAATATTTAGCATTTATCCTCTTTTTCTAATTTACTAATAATATCTAGTTTGTCTGCCATTTTTTCCAGGGTATTAACAAATAATTTTTCAGAAAAACCAGCAGCAATACCGGTACCTAGAAAAGCAAAAATATTTTCTCTTAGCTGTTTTTTAATTTCTTCGTTACCAATCCAGTTTAGAGCAATAAAAACAACAAATGAGCCCGCTGCCCCAAGCAGCATTCTTAAAAATGTATAGACAATTAGTGTTTGGTAGGATGTAATATCAACGGCTTTATCTCTTGCTGTTAAGAAAGCGCTAATCCCACCTCCAAAAAAGCCCAATAAAGAAATTGTTAGAAAAGGCATATCAAATAATGAGTTTATCCTATTCATATTAAAATTATACTTTAATATTTCTGCAACTATAACAGCAATTGACAATCCAATAAAAAGATATGCACCCAATCTACGCCAAAGTGATAAACGCAGTGATATTTTTCTATTTGATGAATTCCAAAGTAATGCCCTGATTTCCTGTGTATTTAGTATACTGTATTTATCAATATGTTTGGATTTTTTAGAATTCTTTCCGTCAAAAAAGTTCTCAATATTTTTAGGCAAAGATTTTTTTAAATCTTCAGGTAAAACTTCATCTCTGGATTGAAGCCGTACAGTACATAAATGTAATTCATCTACACTCACAACAAACGGCAAAAGTGAATCAGCCAGATTTAAGTATGTCCAAGCTTGGGCAAAATCCCTTTCAATTTTTGCTAAGGTTAAATAAGCTTTTATTTGAGCTAGAGTATAAAGGAGTTCGCTATTATTTTTTTGATTCGGGTATCCTTTTTTAAATTTATCAATTGCTCTTTCTAAAAACGTATTAACGACATGCCAATCATGACTGATTTCTTTTCTAGGTCCTTCAAAAAATCTACGATAAAATCGTTGCTTCCACTTATATATTTCCTTCTTATTTGCGTTGAACTTCTTGATTATTTGCTCAGTTAATTCTTCCAATTTCTGATCAACATTGATAGTTTCCCCTGAGGGGGAAGTAGATAAATTTAACTTGGACTCATTCATGATATCCTCCATATTTTTTTGTATTCCTTAATTTTGTCGATTGAAACTATTAAGATTTATTTTTACTCCGAATATTTGAGTTGAACATATTTTTTTTATGAGATTACTGATATCATTCTATATTAATTAAGCTTAAACAGAATGTTAACTACTTAATATCTTTAGAACTATTTTTGCATGATGTATCAGTATTGGCACTAAAGCAGTAATATATATTAGTCTAAATTATGCTCAGCAGAAGATTTATAATTTGAGAAGAAAGGAAAAAATTATTTACCCACAATCTTTCATTTGTAACTTAGATTAATTTAAGAAAACTGTCAATAAAAATAATTGAATACCATGGGAGAATAAATACCATGGAAGAATGTGAAATACTCGAACAGCAGTGCTTAAATTATAGTTGCAGCAATAATTTTTTGCTTTAAATAATTTTTGTTCCAAACTACTACACTGAAATATAAAAACCAGCTATATCTCAATAATATCACTAATTTGAAAAACCAATTCAAGGTCAGTGAATTTTTGTTTATCATCATTCAGTTCTTTCCCGTGAATCTTATATTTTGAATTGAGATCCTCCAAGGATTCAAACACCATATGGGTTACAGCCTTATACGGTGCAGGATTTTCAACTCTATCAATCCCCAGGTCAAACTCAAGTTTAATTGGAGTTAACCTATCTTTCACTAATGGAATATGAGTATTCTTATAATACTCTAAATCAAACTTCTTTCCCTCAATATTTGGATAAAGAACAAGAACGCGAATCATATTTTTACCCGGAGATTTTTATTTATCAATTAATCTTTCAATATTTCCTTTTTTAATGCAGTTAACAAAAAACTATATTGTTCATTATTTGTATCTAAAAATGCTTCTTCTCGTGAAGAGGGCATATCATTGTATATAATTGGAATTGAGAATTGGTCTTTTGTAAAATCAATTCTTTTACCATTAATAAAATTGTAAAAATGTTTTTGCCCTGATGCTAAACGGGTTTTCATAATCTTCCCGCCCAATAACTCTTGAACCACAATGGATGTAACACCACATTGTCCCTTAGACGGATTTTCCTTTGTCCATAATGAACTTGATTCTTTTGACCAGCATTTTTTCAGCTTATATAATAATTCCAATTCATCAACATTCGAACTAAACGAATCAGTTTTTTTCATTGTTACTATTTACTCAACATATTTTTTTCTATGGAATGAGTTTTCAGTATCGCTTTCAGGTCTTTCTTCAATAAGTTCAGTTACTCCAGCAGTTTGAAAAGAAACAACAACCCAGTTTTCGTTATCAACAATACCCTGATGCCAAACGTTGTGGGGAATAGAAATCCATCTATTTTCCGGGCTAGCATCAGAATTCCTTTCCATTAAATGAGAAATCCATTCATTCCCGGGTTTAGTTTGAAAATCGCCCTGCCCCCGGTATGACATCATTCTTTGCCTGCTATTAGGATGACGTTCAGCCCCGGTTATTGTATTCTTTCTTAATATAAATACCCAGCTTGATTTTATTTCATCAGGAAGTTTCAGTTTATATAAATCCAGAGGAATTGGTTCCCAAGCCATTACTTCACTTTGATTTTTATTCAAATTGTCTTCAACCCTGCTAATAATTTTTTCTATTGCTTGTTTCACAGAATAATCCGAGACAGCTTTGTCTAAAATTTTAAGAATCTCTAATTCTTCCTTTTCCATTATTCCTTACTAATAGTTAATAATTTTTAAAAGCAACCGTCATTTATTTTAAAATAAATGCCTCACCATAAATTGATTTATACTTTATTCTAAATGACAATCTTAATATTGCAGACATTATTTTCTCATGTTCAAGCCAATTTACCGGGTTTGCTTCAAATAGAAAACGGGATTCATTTACTTCCAGCTTTTCTCCTTTTTCAAGAGCATAACAAATAACGTCCAAACCATTAAGATCGAGATGTCTCACGACTGATTCCAAAAGTGTTTTATTATTTCCGGGGAATAATATATTATCAACAAATGTTTCAATGCTTTCAACGAAAGCAGGTCCAACCCCAACATTTTTCAATATAATCCTTATAGACTGGTTTTCTGATTCAGCAGATTTTATTTCTAAAACCGGCTTAACAGAATTCATATTAATTTTTCTTTCAGAATAACTGTGCATTAATTTAACAATAAGGGCAAACAATGCTACAATCAGACCAAGAACTGCAGCCATCAATTCAGGCTTCATAGAATTAAGTAAAACCTATTTATTAAATAACCGTTATCCTTCTAAAAATTGATCTTTTTAACAAATTAACACTTAAATAATTATTTAGATTTACCGGTCTAAATTTAAGAAATATAACTATTCATAGTTAACACTTATTATTATAGTTCAGACCGGAATTTAATTAGATACACTTCTTTTTAAGAATTTGTATTTAAGACTATAATCTTATTTATTTATTTTAAAGAAATAATTAGTTTATTATGACCAGGTTAAATTGCTAGAGTTTAACAGTAATTGAGAATAGAAGATGGGAGAATATTTTTCATAATTATATCAATTCCTAAAACAATAAAAATAATTTTGCTAATTCAATACATAGCTACTTAACCAATTCCGGTCTTCCCCACTCTCTTAATTTTTGTGAGATGAAATTAATTATAGCCTGGTGTTCTTCACTTCCATTACCGGTAATAAACATTGGTTCACCAAAAGTAAAATAAACAGTCTTTTTAGGATCTATTTTTCCGGCTTCCTTGATGTACTTACCGTTTCCCCATGCATCTGTAAGAAGTGCAATAGGAATTACAGGCACTTTATTTCTTTTGGCTAATTTTGTGCCCAATGAGTTGAATAATTCAGGATCGAAAACAAGGCTTCTTGTTTTTTGCGGGAAAATTATCACTGATTTACCTTCTTGAATTTTTTTACTGCCTTCTTCCAGAACAATTTTTAGATCTTCCCTTGGATTTTCCCTGCCAACCAGAATTGGTTCTCTTGCAGATGCTACAGGACCAAATAATGGATATTTAGTCAATTCTTCTTTAATAACATATAAAACATTTCTTGCAGATTGAATTATAGATGGAAGCACAACAGTTTCTAAAGTACTCATATGATTTGCGATGAAAACAACAGGGCTATCAACCGCCTTTATGTTATTCATTCCGCTAAAGTGCATTTTTACACCTGCCCGTTCCAGACTTTCACGCGTATCAACTGAGGAGTTATACCATCTAATTGAATCATAAAGTCCTTTTTTTGCCTGGCGGTTAGAATAAAAAAGGATTCTAAGCATGTTATAAAAAAAATAAACGGTCGGCGAAATTCTGCTTTTAAGAATTTCCGGAGGAGTAATATACTCGTCTTTGTCTGATACTTGCTTTTGATATTCGTTAGGATTGTGCATAAAATAAAAAAATTTTTTTGTGAAATTACAAAACAGAAAAAATCAATCCAACTTTTTTTAAATAAAAGATTTGACCCCTTTCGGGACCTTTTCGACTGCGGCGAATTGCGAACCTGCCAACGTTTACAACATCGGCAGGCAGGTTGAGCCCCGCAAATCCGTCATCCGTTAGCTAACGGAGACGGACGCGGGATAAAAATGCAGAATTACCCCAGCGCAATAAGCAAAATATAATCAAAACGTCGGCGGTATGGCCAGTAAGGGATTGAGGGAGATTTCCTATCAAGGTACACGAAAAATTGAAGCTGGCTACAACCCTTCGCATACCATTAAAACCCCAATATTTTATACCGCGTGTTGGGCGCTGGGTTTATTCTTTGGTCATACTATACACTTGGAACCGATTGTGAAAAACCTGCACTCATCAATGAAGCAAGAAGTATTGATAGAAAAACTGTTTTCAACGCTTATATAGTTACAATGTTTATTTTTCCAATAAGAGCCAAAAACTTTCTATGTTTTTTTCATGAATATTATTTACCTCCCATGGAGTATTTATATATAGATTATTTTGTAAATTGTTGAATTCTTTGAATTTTGTCTCGAATTTTAATATCGATTTTATTTCCTCAAGTGTTTTTTTCTCTTTCTTTAATAGTCGAATTTGTTCCCAGAGCGATGTAATATAACTATCATACTCTTTTAATACTTCTTTATCAAACATATTTTTGGTTAATCCATTTTGGACTATAATGTATTTTAAATCAACATTATCATTAGTAAATTTATTTAATATACTAATCCAGTCGGTTACGATGGTGTTGGGTGTTTCTTTGGTTATCGAAACAAAAGGAAGTGTTTCCTTGTCCATAACCGATCCCGTATATAAAATGGATTCCTGTGGAATATAAATAAATGTACCGGACGTGAAATGTGCATGTCCATAATTTATTAGTTGAATAGTGATATCTCCTAGTTCTAGCTTCATTTCATCCGTAAAGGTCAAATTGGGAGGTAAGAATTCTTTGTCAATGGAATACTCGGTTTCTAAATCCTGCCAGTTTTTAATTATTGAATTAATAAGTTTGAAATTTTCAGAATTTTTGGGCATAGTATCCCTATTTTTTTCAGCATGCTCAATCAGATCTTTACAAAGTGCAATTCGGTTAGGTTGATATAAAGGATTGAGTTTATTTATTGTATCTTCTTTGCCTTTGATAATATCCTGTGTAATTTCTATATGACCAATTATCGTTTCATTTTTAAAAGCACTATTTCCTCCAATACTTTCGAGCCCTGCACTTGAATTAATTAAGTAAATAAAATCCTTTCGGTTGAATTCCTTTTCAGCAGCCTCCATGTAATAATGGGTAATGTTTTTGGAAAATGGAGCACCTACCATCACCATTCCTTTGTTGGAGGCTATGACCAGCACATTCGTTAGCCAAAGTCTTCCGGTTAACAAAACTACTCTTGGACTAAGCCGTTTCACTTTAATGGGAAAATCATTATTAGTCTTCAAACTATCAGCAGGGATTGATTGTGCAAAACCTATATTGAAAAGAAACAAAGAAAAGATTAAAATAATTGTTGTTCTCATAATTTCATTCCCTTAATTAATAAACTAAATTCCTTTTGTTATATGACAAAAACAGTTCTATTATACCCCTATCAAGAATCAAATAAAAATTATTTATCCCTAATGTTTGCAACATAGATATAAGTTACATGATGTAGTTTTTCAACTTTGCACCCGACGTTCCACGCTCCACGGCTATGCCCAGTAAGGCATTGCGTGGCAACGTCTGTATCAACCGATACAAAACTTGCCTGCGGGCAATGCACTTGGCATACCACTGAAACCCGCATAGGGAATGAGCCGTTGTTAGCGGCTGTTCCTCTTTTCATGTCAGTTATAATAGTCCAAGTGATTGAAGTAAGTCTAAAATATGTTTTGCCTTTAGTTGATTTGCCAAAGTATGTTGTATCCTGTTTGCAATTTGATAAGTTGAAGTCCAAATAGTCTGGAACCCCCTTGTGGCGGCTAAATGGTCAACGGCTAAAACCGTGTCACCTCTTGTCCTTGATGAGCAAAGAATAATCTCACATTTAAAATTGTCGGCTAAATCAATAAGTCGGTTTTCTAAATCAGTGTTAGGGTCTCCTTGACTTTCTACACCAATTATTTTACCCTTTATTTCAACGACTAATCTAAAATCGCCTGTTAGTGGAACGCTTGCAATGGCTGGGAAAATTGGTCTAAACGATGGATAAGTACATAATAACAAATTTCCGAACTCTCTTAAAGTTTCTGATTTGCCTTTATCTGCCGTATGCCAAATTGATAAAATAGTTTTCATTTTTCCTGATATTAGTTTTAATGAGTTTCAAATTTATTGAGAAATGTCTGAAGTTTCAATGAGTAAAAAATTTCAAACAAATAAAGTTCTTCGTGATTGTCAATAGGCAATGAAGCAATCTTCTGTAGTAAAAGGAATTCTTTAACGGGCTCAACTTCTGTTTTGAAGTTTAATTCCTTTCTGTCGCCTGTATGTTTTTGTCCAGTCAAAAACTCATGTCTAATCAGTCCAATATTGTAAGTAAGCGTTGAATTATTGAGGTTGTGTCCTTTCGTATGCTGAAATAATCGTCCAATAACTCCTTTTGAAATGGCAACATAAAAAGGAGAGTTGTCATTTATGAAAATATAAAGTCCTTTGAAGACCTTCTTTATTTTCCCTTTCTTGGTTTTATAATCTCTCAACCATTCACTTTTTATTCTCCCGTCTGCGAATAGTTTTTTTGTTGCCGCCAACTTATTATTTACTGCAATAATACTTTTTTTGTCATCATTAATATATTTATTGTGGGAAGTCTAATTAAAAAAAGAGATAAAATGAAAGCGAAACTATCAGCTGTTAAATAATTTGTCAGGCTGTCATCCAGTGTTACAGCGAACCTGCCAACGTTTACAACTTCGGCAGGCAGGTTGAGCCCCGCAAATCCGTCATCCGTTAGCTAACGGAGACGGACGCTGGATAAAAATGGAGAATTACCCATGTGAAGGGACGATGTCCTGACCAATAGATAAACTAGTGTACTTAAATATAATTTAGAATTTGTGACCTCAAAGGGATCACTACGTGAGAACCCAATAACCGCCATGAAAGGGCGATTTACTAGACATCAGAAATACTGGTGTGGCTAATGACGTATAAATTAGAATTTGTGACCCCAACGGGACTCGAACCCATATTACCGCCGTGAAAGGGCGATGTCCTGACCATTAGACGATGGGGCCATGGTCATCAAAAACTTGTGGGTGAGCAATGGGATTTGAACCCATGGCCTTCTGGGCCACAACCAGATGCTCTAACCAGCTGAGCTATGCTCACCATTTAACTCAAAATTTGAATGAACAACTAAACTTAAATAAACATTTTAAAACAACAAACCTTCTTTTTTGTACGCCCAAGTGGACTCGAACCACTAACCTACAGCTTAGAAGGCTGTTGCTCTATCCGATTGAGCTATGGGC
>PMDS01000107.1 GCA_003155655.1 Melioribacter sp. | reverse complement strand
TTTTTATCGTTTTGGACAGATGTGCCAAAATTATTTAAACGCACCTAATTTCAACCATAACTTTGGTTATTACTTACAAAATCTTTAATTTTGCACACTTTCAAACGTATTGGATTATAAAATGAAGCGTACTTTTCAACCGAGCAGGACAAAAAGAAAAAATAAACATGGCTTTCGCGAAAGAATGGCAACCAAAAATGGACGTAAAGTTCTTGCGCGCAGAAGAGCTAAAGGAAGAAAAAAATTAACTGTTAGCGACGAAGCCTAATCCCCCAAATGCTGGGCTATTTTTGTGTGGCTGCTCTTTCAAACATTAGAATTATAGACGCCTCGCTATAAATTGCGAGGAGGTTCATTTGAAACAATTTGGTCTTTCCGCTAAAGAAAGAATCAAAAGCAAAAAAGAATTTGACCTGGTTTATTCCAACGGAGAGTTTTTATTTTCTTCCTCTCATAAATTTAAAGCTGTTTTACTTATTCAACGCGATTGCGGCATTTGCGGAATTAAAGCGGCTTTTGCCGTATCGAAGAAATTGGGTACAGCTGTCTGGAGAAATAGGGTTAAAAGATTACTCCGAGAATCGTTCAGGCTTAATAAATCTGAATTATGCTCGGCTGCTAATCTTAAAAATTTGAATTTGATCATTGTGTTTTCTTCTAACTCGATTAACCAAAAGCACGATCCAAAACTTTCTTTGAAGGATGTTATGCCCGAAATTATTGAGCTGTTAAACCTGATAAGAGCGGTATTGTAATATGAGATTTTTATTTGTAAAATTAATAACACTCTATCAAAGATTTATTTCGCCCATGTTTCCTCCTGTCTGCAGGTTTTATCCTACTTGTTCTGAATATGCTGTTCAGTCAATTACAAAATATGGCGCGTTCAAAGGCGGAGCAAAAGCAGCTTGGCGAATATTAAGATGTAACCCGTTTAATAAAGGCGGGTTTGACCCGGTTAAATAAGAATCTTACATTGCCGATAAAAATATAGGTTTCACCGAAATCTTATTTAAAAAATAATACAAACAACGTATACTTACGTCTAAAAGATAACCAGAAGGATTTTTAATGGATAAACAAACTTCGATCGCCTTCGTTTTAATAGGAATAATTTTAATAACATGGCTTTATTTTAGCAGTTCAACACAGCCGCCGAAACAGCCGCCAAAAAAGGCAGATACAACTGCAGTTCAGAAAAAAGACACTGCCGCAGCAAAGCCAATTGTTATACAAAAAACAGAATCCACCCCACAATACGATTCTTCTCCTTTTGGAAATGTCTCTCAACCGGAAAAAATAATTACAGTTGAAACCGATCTTGCAAAAATTGAATTGACGAGCAAGGGTGCAAGGATAAGAAGATTCTTTCTAAAACAATACAAGACATGGTACCATAATGAAATTAAAGACACAACATTTTACAACCAGCACGTTCAGTTAGTGAATACAGCCGCCAACGGCGGAGATCTCAACATCATTTTTGGAACTAAGGACGGGAAGCGGGTTAATACTTCGAATATAGATTTTAAATCCGATGCGGCAAATTATTTTTACAGATTAAGAGATAAAGACTCCCTTGCTATTAGTTATGTCTTCGCCTCCGATAATGGAAAAGCTATTAAAAAGACTTTCGTTTTCTTTGGGGATAACTATGCTTCAAAAATTGATATTGAACTTGATAACATGAATGAGGTTATAAGCGGTTACCGTTATGATGTTGAGTGGTCTAATGGTGTAAACTTCGTTGAGGAAAATTCAGTTGATGAAGCAAACCATGCTAATGCAAGTGCTTTTTCCGGCGATGAACAGGTTATAATTGATGCAGGCAAAGTTGGCGAAAAAATCACCAAGGATATTAATGGTAAAGTTGATTGGGTTGCTATACGCGATAAATATTTTGCTATGATTCTTGCCCCGGAAAATCCAAGCGGAGAGGGCGGCGCCTACTTTGAAGGAAATCGTATAATAAACAGCTATGGCACAAAAGAAATTTACAGCGCCAGTTTGAAAATTCCTTTCAAGAATCAAAAAATTCAAAAAGATTCGTTTACGCTGTTCTTTGGTCCCATTGATTATTCGCTTCTAAAATCTTATGGAAAAAATTTCCAATCCATTTTTGAATTTGGAAGCTTCTTTGGATTAAAATTTATCATCCGCCCCATTTCCGAATATATAATGCTTCCGTTGTTCAAATTTCTAAACAGCTTTATTTCAAATTTCGGTTTGGTAATAATTCTTTTCTCAATTATTATAAAATTCGCTCTTCATCCTTTAACCCGGCAAAGCATGAAATCAATGAAGAAAATGCAGATGCTTCAGCCTAAGATTAACGAGTTAAAGGAAAAGTATAAAGACAATACGCAAAAAGTTCAGCAAGAAACAATGAAGCTTTATTCGACCTATGGAATTAACCCGATGGGCGGTTGTCTACCCATGCTTTTGCAAATGCCAATATTAATTGCTCTCTGGAGTTTGTTCAACGTTTCTGTTGAGATACGCCAGCAGCCGTTTATGTTGTGGATGACAAATCTTTCTTCACCTGATATTATTTATAGACTGCCCTTTAAAATTCCATTGTTCAATGTTGATCTTATAAGCGGTCTTGCATTGCTCATGGGTATTACAATGTTTCTTCAGCAGAAGATGACAATAAAAGATCCTTCACAGAAAGCAATGGTTTATGTTATGCCGGTAATGATGACCCTTATGTTCATGAGTTTTCCGTCCGGGTTGAATCTCTATTATTTTATGTTCAACCTGCTTTCAATTGGGCAGCAATATTATATTAACATTAAGCACGATAACGTTGAGCTTGTGCCTGTGGCAAATCCAAATAAGAAGAAAGGGTTTTTTGGTAGAATGATGGAGGCTGCCGAAAAACAAGCACAGGATCAAAGAAAGTCTTCTCAGAAAAAAAGATAACTCTTTATACTGGTTGAAATTTTGGATATTAGAAAGTGAATTGCTGTAATTTAAATTTTGTGAAAAAATTATTCTTTATAATCATTTATCTGGGAATTCTGTTTTTTGCAGTTGAAATTGATGCTCAGAGTAAAACCGTTCTAAAGCTTGACCTTGTGGAAAAATTACTACCCTTTGGTCTGGTTGAAAAGGTTCCTGCATATTTACCTAAGGTTGGATTGGCATTAAGCGGCGGCGGTGCGCGTGCAATTTCTCAAATTGGCGTTCTGCATGCATTTGAAGAAAAAAATATCCCTATTGAGTTCATAGTTGGTACAAGTATGGGCAGTGTTATTGGGGGCCTGTATTCTGCAGGATATTCAATCAATGATCTGGATTCGGTTTTACAAAGCACAAACTGGAATGATTTTTTCTCTCCACAGCAATCAAACCGCAATGATTTGTTCGTTGATCAAAAAGTGACTGAAGACCGGGCTATCCTTTCTTTAAGAATGGATGGATTTAAAATTATTATTCCAACTTCAATTAGCTCGGGACAGCGAGTTAGTAATTTTTTAAATCTCCTTTCAATCAACGCACCAATCCAATCTGACAAAGACTACAATAACTTCCGATTTAAATTCAGGGCTGTAAGTTCCGACCTTATTTCCGGGAAAGAAATAATTCTTGATAAAGGCTCGCTCGGTCTTTCTATGCGCGCTAGTTCAAGTGTTACACTTCTGCTTCCTCCGGTTAAAAAAGATTCTCTGCTTCTTGTTGATGGCGGATTGGTTGCTAACATTCCGGCAAGAGAAGCCCGAAACCTCGGTGCCGACATTGTTGTTGCTGTCAATACAGCCAGCCCGCTATATCAGGATGTAGAATTAAACCTACCCTGGCGAATTGCTGATCAACTGGTAAGCATCCCGATGAAAATATTAAATGAACAGCAGCTTGAAGAGGCTGATTTTGTTGTTGAACCTATTTTGGGCGGAAGAAAAAATACAGACTTTTCCTTTTTATTTAATGTTATTAAAAGCGGGTATGATTCTGCTAAACCCATCGTAGAAAAAGTTGAGCGTGAGTTTAAAAGATTGTTTGAGTTAAACACTGACGAGCCTGAAAAAATTTATTCAAACTTAACTACAAAAGAAAACCCATCTGAACTTGAAAGATTTTTATTTATAAATCTTTCCCGGCGGGATACTGTTACAAATAAAGAGTTGCTCTTTGAACTTTACAAAATTTACAGACAGGGTGATTTTAAAAACATTTCAATGAGCCTTGACGACAACAACGGAAAATGTATTCTAGAAATAAATGCTGTAGAAAATCCGGCCGTTTCTCAAATTGAATTAAATGGTGTTACTGTATTCAGCAGAGAGATTCTTTATAAAAGATTATCACAACTATTAAATAAACCATATAACCCTCACAATACGTTTGAGGCGGCATTAGATGTCTTGCGTATATTTAAAAACAATGGTTACTCTTTAGCCCAAATTGAGAAAATTTCTTTTGATGAGTCTTCCGGAATACTTTCTTTTTCTGTCAGCGAAGGGCTGATAAGTAAAATAACTCTTGAGGGAAACACTAAAACAAGGGAAAGAATTCTAACACGGGAGCTGCCGTTTCAGGAAGGTGATTATTTCAAATACGATTCTGCTGAAAGGGGGCTAACAAACTTACGAAGCACAAATTTATTTGATCAAATTGACCTAATTATTATTCCGCAAAGCAACGGGAATGAAATTAAATTAAAAGTAAGTGAAAAAGTTTCCGACATAATAAGATTTGGATTTATATACGACAATGAAAATCAAACTCAAGTATCAATTGATGCTCGAGACGAAAACTTTAACGGCACCGGAACAGAAATAGGGGCAATTGCCTCCGGCGGAATCAGGAACCGGTCGCTCAGCTTTGAACAAAAAGCTAACAGGGTTTTTGATTCTTACTTAAATTATAAGGTGCGCTTATATTATGACTTTAACGATGTGAATATTTATAAAAATGATTCTTCTGTTAGCTATAATTCTTATTCAAGGAGCAGGGTTGGAGAGTATCGCCAACTCTTCTACGGATTCTCCTTTGGCATTGGCGAACAGGTAGAAAAATTCGGAAATCTTTTTGTTGAGGCTCGTTATCAGTGGGATGAGGTTCGAGACAAGGATAACTACACCGGACCTATTTATAAATCGGCTATCTCCAGCCTGCGCTTTTCTTTTTTGATCGATTCTCAAAATGATTATCCGTACCCTACCAAAGGCATTTTTATGAAAGGACTTTATGAAACTGCTCTGACTGCCCTTGCCGGAGACGTTGGCTATTCAAAAATTTCTTATGAATATAAAAGTATTCTGAGTTTAAGCTCTTTAAACGATCACGTATTAACATTCAAGGGAGCTATCGGTTTTGGAGATAATACGCTGCCGCTTAGCGAACAATTTTCTTTAGGCGGACAAAATTCTTTTTTCGGAATGCACGATTATGAATACCGCGGCAGACAAATTCTAACGGCTTCTATAGAATATCGTTACAAACTGCCCTTCCAGTTATTTTTTGATTCTTATTTAAAGGCTCGATATGATCTTGGTTCTACCTGGGTCAACCGCGATGAAATTCGCTTTGCAGATCTAAGACACGGGGTTGGTGCATCTTTATCTATAAAAACCCCAATCGGTCCCGCGGATTTTTCTATGGGAAGAAGTTTTTATTTTAAAAACAGTCTTTCTAATAATACGATCGTATGGGGACCAACACTTTTTTATTTTACAATCGGCTTTTATTATTAGCATTAAACTACTTATTCATTCTCTCTTTCTGCCGCTTTTTCTCCCATCTCAAAATATTTTGAAGCAATTACATAATTGCCGTTTTTTTTGTAATGTTCTGCAAGGGCAAAATATACTTTACTCTTGAGATGAACCGCCTGGATGTTCGACACTATTACATCAATAACTTTTTGATTCGACAGAACCTCCGCGTCATAATTATACAAACCCAAAATGGCTAGAAGAGGCTTATGTGAATCTGGTTTTACCTGAATGGCATTTGAATAATATAGAAATGCATTCTCTGGTCCGTAGCGGTCGTCAACACAACTTTCAAATATGCTGGCCGCCCACATCAATAAGTCAAAGGCATCCTGCGGAAACACCTTAATTAGTTTTTGAGTAAAAAGCTTTATCTCATCTGATGAAAGAGCAGAGTTCGAAAGTAAAATCTTGTAGAGTTCTATATCTTTAAACGCATACTTCAGCGCTTCCTGAAATGAATCAAATAATTCATCTACGGATGTTGAATTGCGGAATACATCTTCTATTTTGTTAATTTCCCCGATGCTCATTGTATTAACTCAAATCTTATTAAACTTTACCAGGATTATCTTGAGTGTTCTTCTTGGAATTATAATTATTCAGCCATAATTCGGTTCTTTTTCCAATTTGAGAATGTGTATTTAGGTTTACAGTGAAAATAATCCTTAACTTTTAATAAAACAATGTAACATTTGAAGAATTTAGTTCGTCTGTAATGTAGAAAATCAAACATGTTAGAAGAACAGAAATATCGCTTTTTAATTCAGCAATACAAGAATAAAATTTACACGTTCTCACTGTACATGCTGAAAAACAAAATGGACGCCGATGACGTTACACAGGAAGTCTTGATTAGAATTTGGAAAAATATGGATAAGTTCAAAATGGCTGCGGCTAAAACCTGGATCATTAAAACTACAAATAATCTGTGCATCGATTATCTGAGAAGACGTTCTGCAGCTTCGAAACGCGAATTAGAAATTGATGATCTCTTCGAAGATACTTACAGCACAAACAGCAGCAAAGATAATCCATACTTAACCACTCACTTTAAACTGGCGGCATCTGAAGTTAAAGAAGCGATTAAAAATTTACCCGAAAATCTCCGAGGGATATTCATTCTTTATGAAATTGAAGGTATGAAGTACAAAGAAATCAGTTTGGCGCTTGATCTGCCTCTAAATTCTGTAAAAGTATATTTACTTAGAGCGCGCAAAAAATTACAAGAGGAATTAAAAAAATATGAACCGCAAGAAATCTTTTGAATTAACCGAAGAACTGCATAATAAAATTATATCCGCTGCATACGGAGAGGCTAATCTGCTGGATAAATTGCGGGTGATGCAGGCTGTTGCAAAAAACCCGGACGCAAAAAAACTATATGCTTCATATATGTGGACAGCTGCTGAGGTAAAGCAGATTAAAGAAGAAAATTTCACTAATGATTTTGTCTCACGTCTAACTCAAGAAAATATTCCTGCCGCGAAAAACAATAATTCATTTATATATGATTTTTTATCAATTGTATTTGCCCGTCCAATTATTTCTTCCGTTACAACAATAGTTCTTATTGCTTCAATTGCTGCTGCCCTAATATTGAATAAACCGGTTCAGAGCAGTTATAACGAATCAGAAATTTTACAAGCCCGGGAACAGGCAAAATATGCATTCACAATTGTTGATAATATTTTCAAGCAGACAAATTTAACCTTGCAGAATGAAATACTTGGAGAAAAAGTTACTAAGCCAATCAAAGAAAGTGTAGGAATTGTAAATAATCTATTAAGAGGAGAAAAAAATGAAACCAATTAAATTACTTATCGTTCTTTTTCTGGTATCGGGCTCTGTTTTTATTGCTCAGCAAACAACAGATTTATCAAAGGAACCAGGCTATTTTGAATTCAAAGATATATCACAATTCAAAAATACCGAGCCGATAACAGAAATTAATCTTGAAGAACCAATGCTGAAGATGATCGTCAAATTGACCGACAAAAATAATGAAGGAATGGGTAAGATGATAGAGGGTCTAAAACTCATCAAGGTTAATGAATATAATCTGGAACTAAAAAATTTCGAGGCAACTGAAAATATCCTTGAATCCATAGGCAAAACACTGCAAACAAAAGAGTGGGACAAAATTATTCGCTCAAAGCATAAAAATAATGTCGATAACATTTATGTTAAGCGTGATCAAAATGGTGAGTTTGCGGGACTTGTTGTTCTATCCATGCATATTTCTAATGAGAAAGCAGAAAAGGGAAGTGGTAAAGTAACTTTGGTTAACATCGTTGGTAAAATAGACTTTAGTTCTTTATGGAAGATATCAAAGATGTATAATATTCCTGGTTTGGATAAACTTTAAAAATAAAGAAGATTAAAACTTAAATTTATAATAGCCCGGCTTAAAATACCGGGCTAAAATAAATCCCTCCACCATTATCACTTTTTCGGGTAACATTTTATCTGTTTGTGAGTCTAATGAGCATATTTATTTCCAGAATCACACAAACAAGGGATTGTATGAAAAGAATAATGTTACTGTTTTATATCGTTGCCCCTATTATACTTATGGCCGAGGGAAAACCTGCCGCTCCCCGCCCTGTTGTTGCTTTCAAAGTAGAACAAACTACAATAATACTTGATGGAAAGTTAGACGAGCCCGTCTGGCAGAACCCTCCCATTTCAAATTTCACACAAAGAGATCCTAACGAAGGCTCTCCTGCATCAGAAACCACCAATGCGTGGATAGCCTATGATGATAATTATATATACGTAGCAGCTCGTTGTTTTGATTCTAAGTCAGAACTAATCGATAGAAGCATCGCAAGAAGAGATAATTATTATTTGTCTGATTGGTTTATTTTTTATGTAGATCCTTATAATGATAAAAAAACTGGTTTTTACTTTGGTGTAAATGCCGGGGGAACAATGATGGACGGCACTCTTTTTAATGATAGCTGGGATGATAATTCGTGGGATGGTGTTTGGGAAGCTAAAACCTCTGTTGACGAAAAAGGATGGAGCATTGAAATGAGAATCCCATTTTCTCAAATGAGATTTAAAGAAGCTAGTGAAATGACTTGGGGAATTAACTTTGCAAGGGAAATACAAAGGAAAAATGAAAGATCTTATTATGTAATGGTTCCCAAAAAGGAAAGTGGTTTTGTTTCAAGGTTTGCAGAGCTTGACGGCATAAAAGGAGTTCAGCCCAAACAAAGATTTGAAGTTCTTCCTTATATTGTTCAGAAAGCACAATTCTTAAAACATGATGAAGCTGATCCTTTCTATAAATCAAATCAATACAGAACAACACTTGGTGCAGATTTAAAAATTGGTATTGGAAGCAATTTAAACGTTGATGCGACAATCAACCCGGATTTTGGACAGGTTGAAGTTGACCCTGCCGTTATAAATCTTACAGCCTTTGAATCCTATTTCCAGGAAAAGAGACCTTTCTTTGTTGAAGGAGCTACTACTTTTTACTTTGGAATTGGCGGAGTTAATAATAATTGGGGATTTAACTTTGGCTGGCCGGAGCTTTTTTACTCTAGAAGAATTGGAAAAGCGCCAAGTGGGGCAACATCCTCTGCTGATTATGTTGACTATCCAACTGAAACAAAAATTCTTGGCGCTGCAAAGTTGACTGGAAAATTAGATGAAACCACTTCCATTTCTGCGGTAAGCGCTATTACAGAGAGAACTTATGCAAAACTTTTTAATGCAGGCACTCAAACACAAGAAGAGGTTGAACCATTAGCACACTATGGCGTACTCAGAACTAGAAAAGAATTTAACGATGGACGTCAGTCTCTTGGACTGATGTTTACTACTGTAAATAGAGCTTTGGATTATGATAGTTTAAAAAACCATCTTGCAAAAAATGCTTTTACGTTTGGGTTGGATGGATATACTTTCCTGGATGACAATAAAGATTATGTTATAGCCGCTGCCGCTGCCGGTTCTTACGTTGAGGGCTCTAAACAATATTTACAATTATTGCAGCAAAAACCATATAGATACTATCAGCGGCCTGATGCTACTTACGAAACTTTGGATTCTTCCAGAACTTCTCTTTCCGGTTATTACGGGCGCATAATGTTAAACAAACAAAGTGGAAATTTTTATATTAACTCTGCCATTGGCGCTATAAGCCCCGGCTTTGAATTTAATGATCTTGGCTTTCAGTCGTTTGCAGACAGAATAAATTTCCACACAGTGCTTGGTTACAGATGGTTTGAACCGGATGGATTTTTCAGACAGAAAACTGTTTATGCGGCATATGCACGTAGTCTCAATTTCGAAGGAAATTCAATAAGCAATTTTCTATGGGCAAACGCATATTTTCAATTTATGAATTTCTGGGAAATGGGTGCTTATGGAAATTATAATTTAGAAACATACAGCGCAACTGCAACACGCGGAGGTCCAATGATTTTAAATCCCTCTGGTTATTATGTAGGCGTTTATGTCAATTCAAACAATAAAGAAAAAGTAATTATGTACTTTGAGTTCGATCATTCACAAAACAAGATTGGCGGTATCTTCAATGGTTACTATCCCAGTATTCAATGGAAACCCAATTCCCAATTAAGCTTAAGTATAGGCCCGTCTTACGAATTTAACTTCGATACGCGCCAGTGGGTTGATAATTATTCCGATCCAACTGCTGTTAACACTTACGGTAACAGATATGTATTTGCAACCCTTGATCAGAAAACAATAGCAGCAAATATCAGACTAAACTGGACTTTTACACCAACATTAAGCCTTCAGCTATTCCTTCAGCCGTTTATTTCTGTAGGACATTACAAAGATTTTAAGGAGGTTGCAAAACCACGAACACTTGATCTTAATATTTATGGACAAAACGGATCAACTATTTCCTATGACGAAGCGGCCGGGGAATATAATATTGATCCGGATGGAAATGGACCGGCGCAGTCATTCCAAATCTCTAATCCGGATTTTAACTACAAATCTCTTAGAGGTAATGTTGTTTTAAGATGGGAAGCAATGCCTGGTTCAATATTCTATTTTGTCTGGTCGCGCAATCAATCAAACTCTGATGATGCTGGTAATCTTTCTTTCGGCAGGGATTTTAAAAATCTTTGGCGTTCAGATGGAGATAGTGTTTTCTTGGTTAAATTCTCTTACTGGTTTAATATGTAACTCTTGTAGTGCAGAGTGTAGAACGCAGAGTGATGGGCGAATTAATACTTCTTGATCGGGTGTTTTACTCTACGTTCTTCATTCTACTCTCTACACTCGCTACTATTCCAGCCTTTTCTTGAATCTAAGCGAGCTCAAGAATAAAATTGTTATCCCCATAATAAACAACATCAGCGCTTCGCGCCATAGATCAGCAAAGCCAATTCCTTTAAGAATTACACCTCTTATAATTGTAATAAAATAACGCATGGGAATTGCATAGGTAATGTATTGAATTATCTTTGGCATATTTTCTATCGGGAACGCAAACCCGGAAAGATAAATCATAGGCATCATGGCGCCAAAGATAGAGACCATCATTGCCTGCTGCTGCGTCTTGGAAATTGTTGAAATGAAAAGCCCTAATCCTAATGTTGATAAAATATATAAAAATGATGAAAAGAGATAAAAGATTATGCTTCCTCTAATTGGTATTCCAAACCAAAAAATCATAATTGAATTTACAAGCGCCATTGTTGCAAAACCAAGAATTACGAACGGAATTAATTTTCCCAAAACCATCTGCCAGGGTTTTATTGGCGTAACTATAAGCTGCTCTAACGTTCCAAGTTCTTTTTCTTTTACAACAGCTAGAGAAGTCAGCAAAGTAGTCGTCAACAGAAGAATTAGCGCTGTAATGCTTGGAACCATAAAATTTCTTGTTTTAAGTTCAGGATTATACCAGATTCTCACTTCCGGGGTAATTGATCCGGCTGAAGTTTTTATTCCTCTGCGGGCAGCTGACTCAAGAATAATCTGTTGGGAAAAATTTGATGTTACTCCCTGCGTGTAGCCAAACGCAATTGATCCTTTGTTGCCGTCAGAACCATCAACTAAAATTTGAACGTGTGAAGTTCTGTTATTACTAATGTCCTTCTCAAAATCTCGCGGGATAACAATTCCAATTAATGCCTTACTGGCTGCTATATCTTTTGTCATTTCATCATAACTGTTAACATCTTTAGTTATTGTGAAATACCCGGAATGCGTAAACTTGTCTATATAATCTCTGCTGAGCCTGGATTGATCCTGGTTAAACACTATAAGATTAATATTATTTATATCAAGATTTGCCGCATACCCAAGTATGATAGATTGAAGTATTGGCGCAATAAGAACCATCGCAAACATTTTAGGATCGCGCTTAAATTGCTGAAACTCTTTTTTAATAAAATGGATAACTATCTTCATCGTCTTTTCCGTCTAGAGTATAATGTATAAAGTATAAGGAGATGAATTATTTGTTTCTTTCAATTCCATTTACGTATGCATTTATTAATCTTCCTACTTCCTCGGAAGTGTTTAATAATTTTGTTGTATCAGTATATTTTAAATCATTTGCCAGAATTAAATAATATTTTGCTTCTTCAAGAGATGATTCGGCTATATTCAAAAAGCGAATTTTGTCCAGAAAACTTCTTTTCTTATAGCCCTCAGAAATATTTGCCGGAATTGAAGCTGCAGCTCTTCTTAGTTGAGATACTAATCCATAAAGCTCCTCTTTGGGAAACGATTTTGTCGCTAAATAAATATCCAAGACTAATTGATGCGCTTTCTGCCAAACAATCAGATCTGTAAATTTGGAAGTCTTTTCCATTTATCCTCCTTATACTTATACTTTAAACTGCTTTATGATATACTTCTTTGTTGCAATTACAAGAATTAAAAGATATTAAAGAATTACAACTTTCTACTTACTCCTTATACTTATACTTTATACTGCTTTCTTAATATACCTCCTCGTTGCAATCGCAAGAACTGCAAATGCAAATATCATCATGAACACAAGCTGCTGCCAGAAAACTGCAACTCCTTCTCCTTTAAGAAGAATTGAGCGCAAACACACTATAAAAAATTTTGCCGGAGTTATATTTGTTATTATTTGAACGATGGGCGGCATGCTTTCAATCGGGAATATAAATCCTGATAACAGCAATGAAGGAATCATTGAAATCAATGTGCCAATTTGGAAAGCGACTTGCTGTGAATCAGCAATTGTTGAAACCAAAAGTCCTAGACAAAGGGAGGAAAAAAGAAAAATTAAAATGCTTATTATAAGCCAGAGAATACTTCCCTTAATTGTTATTCCAAAGAGTATAAAGCCCGCAAGTAAAATCAACCCGGCGTTTATAAGTGCAATTACAATGTAAGGTATTGTTTTGCCAATCATCATTTCTATAGTTGAAAGAGGTGAGACGTTTATCTGCTCAATTGTTCCTCTTTCTTTTTCCCGCACAATAGATAAAGCAATTGTTATTACAGAGACTACTATTAATATCATTCCTATAAGTCCCGGAAGTAAAAATCTTGTTGAGTTTAATTCGGGATTGAACCAAAAGCGGGGTTCCAGTTGAATGAGGGCAAACACATTCATTCCCTTTCTTGCCAGGATTTCTGCTGTTAGCTTGCTCGAATGGCTCATTGTGGCAACATTAACATAATTCATAATAACTGTTGCCGTATTGCCGTCTACGCCATCAATTAGGTATTGAATTTTAGAAGGCCTGTTTGCATAAAATTCACGTGAGAAATTGTATGGGATTACAACAACACACTGCGCTAATTTTTCATCAAGGTTTTGTTTTATTTGTTTGTCGGAATTTAAATAACCCGCAAGATCAAAATACTCGCTGCTTAAAAGTGAATTAATAAATTCCCTGCTTACAGAAGATTTGTCCTGGTCATAAACTGCAATTTTAATGTGATGAACGTCAAAATTTATTGCATAACCAAACATCCCAAGCAGAAAAACAGGGAATAAAAAAATCACCGCCATCATTCTAACATCTCGTATAAGCTGCTTGGTTTCCTTTTTTGAAATCGCTTTTATCCTGTTAAACATTATTTCTTGCCTTTTTCTAAAAGATGTATGAAAACATCCTCAAGTGTTGGAATAATTTTATTTATCCTTTTCACATTTATAGAGCTTGATTTGCAGAGATTGTGAATTTGTGATTCATCTTTAAATTTTTCATTTGTAATAACGTGAATGTTGTTTCCAAAAATTGATGTCTCCCCAACAAAATCCTGCTTTTCTAAAAGCTCCATAGCTTCAACAACGTTACTGCACTCAATTTCAAAAATTGGGACTTTGATATAATTAGTTTTTAACTGTTTTGAGCTGCCTTCTGCTATAAGTTTCCCTGCATCTATTAAAATAATGTTATTGCAGTATTCTGCTTCTTCCAGATAGTGTGTTGTAACCAGAACGGTAATATTTTCTGCTGAAAGACTGTTGATTAAATCCCAGAAGTTTCTTCGTGAAATAGGATCCACTCCGCTGGTCGGTTCATCTAAAAAAACTATTTGCGGTTTGTGAATAACTGCGGTGCCTAGCGCCAGCCTTTGTTTAATGCCCCCCGGTAATGAGCTGGTTAGAAGTTTTTCTTTTCCTTCCAAATTTGCAATATGCAAAACCCATTTTTTACGTTCTTCAAATAAATTGCCTTCAAGTCCGTATATACCGCCAAAAAAATCTATATTCTCTTCTACCGTTAAATCATTATAGAGAGAAAAGCGCTGTGACATATAGCCGATATTTTGTTTTACTTTGTCAGGCTCTTTTGCAACACTAAACCCGCCTACTAACGCATCCCCTGATGTTGGCTCTAAAATCCCGCAAAGCATCTTTATTGTTGTGGATTTACCGGCTCCATTAGCCCCCAGGAAACCAAAAATTTCTCCGCGTTTAACCTCAAAGGAAACTTCATCTACTGCCGTAAAACTGCCGAATTTTTTTGTGAGATTTTTAACAACAATACTGTTCATAATCAAGACGCTTCCTTAATCAGATGCATAAAAACATTCTCAAGTGATGGGGTAATTATTCTATTATCAAGTATCTCAACCGAATTTTTCTCAAGTAATTTTTTAACAACCGGTATTTCCTTTTCATAATTCTTAACAATTACATTTACTCTATCGCCAAACATTTGTACCTCTAATTCCGTAATACCCTTAATCAACTCGTATGCTTTCCTTACAGGAGTACAAACTATTTCAACAACAAAATTATCCATGTGTTCTTTTATTTTTTGAGGAGTATCAAGTGCAATAATTTTGCCGGCATTCATTAATGCCACCCTGTTACACCTTTCCGCTTCATCAAGATATGGCGTGGACATGAAAATTGTCATTCCCTCTTTGAGTAACCCTGAAAGTATTTTCCAGAAATCTCTTCTTGAAACCGGGTCTACGCCTGTAGTTGGTTCATCAAGAAAAATAATTTGCGGCTTATGAATAAGACTGCAGGCAAGGGCAAGTTTTTGTTTCATTCCGCCGGAAAGTTTATCTGCAAGGCGGCTGCGGAATGATTTAAGTCTTGTGAATTCTAAAAGCTCGTCGCGGCGTTCTTTATAATCTTTTACATTATGAATCTCTGCAAAGAATTCCATGTTTTCATCTACTGTAAGATCGCCGTACAAACTAAATTTTTGTGAAAGATAGCCAATGCTTTTTTGAATTTCTTTTCTATACTTAGAAATATCTTTATCAACAACTTTTACATCGCCGCTATCCTTTAAAAGCAGTCCGCATAAAATTCTTATAGTTGTAGTTTTACCGGCGCCATCCGGACCTACCAGGCCAAACATTTCTCCTTTATTTATAGATAGGGAAATGTTTTGAACCGCATGTATTGTTCCATAGGATTTTTCAAGATTTTCTATTTGAATTATTTGTTCCATGTTAGCCTGTTTAAGCTGCCCTTTATTTATTCTTATTGAACAATTATCGCTGCATCTGCAGGCATGCCGGTTTTCAATTCAAAACCGGGGTTAGATATTTCTATTTTTACAGCAAAGACAAGTTTTGTACGCTCATCTTTTGTTTGAATTGTCTTCGGAGTAAATTCTGCCTCGGGAGAAATATATATTACACTTCCTCCAAAGTTTTTGCCCGGATATGAATCAACTGTAACTTCAACTTTCTGACCTAATTTTATCAGACCAAGGTCTTTTTCGGATATGTATACAACAAGCTTAACTTTTGAAAGGTCCGCAACTTTTACTAATGACGACAACATTGAGACCGTCTCTCCAAGTTCGACAAATTTTTTAACTACAAAACCATTGGTTGGTGAAACTACGTAACAATCTCTAATATTCTTTTTAATTGATTCAGCCGCCGCTTCTGATTTTTGATAATTAGCTTTTGCCTGTGCAATTTCTTCAGGGCGCGCAATGTTTTTAATCTTAATTAAATTTTCTTTAGCGGCGCTCAATTGTGCTTGTGTTACATCAAACCTTGAGGATGCGTCTTCAAATTGTTTTTTTGTTACGGAGTTGGTTTTATAAAGCGCATCCATTCTATCTTTGTCGGATTTCGCTGTTTCAAAATTTGCCTCCGCTTGGTTAAGTACCTCTTCAGCCTGCTGTATATCTTCTTTGCGTGAACCTTTTATAAGAAGATCTAGCTGCGCTTTTGCAATATCGCGCGTAGCTTCCATTTGGCTCAATTGAAATCCCAGCAATTCGTGGTCAACGATTAGAATTGTATCACCTGTGGCAATTTGCGCACCCTCATCTTTTATTATTTTTATTATTTTCCCTGTGGCTTGCGAACTTATTGTTGCTTCTGTAGCTTCAATGGTGCCCGATTCTTCTATTGTTTTTCTGCCGCCATTACTGCTGCATGAAAAAAAGATAATGCTGCTTAACAGCCAGATAAGTAAAAATATTCTTTTCATTGCTTTATCCTCTTTTTAAAACTTTTATATGTTTTTTTACCTTTTTCAGTTAGAATACCGTTAAGAAGAATTTCAAACGTACTATCTATGGCCTGCAAAAGTGAAAAGTTGTTATTTATTACGAACTCGGGATTTACTGTTGCTCGTACCGAACTGAGAAAAACATTCATAATAATTGGCGTTGGATAATCATTAATTAGTTTTTCCTTCTTGCCCTGCTCAATTAATTTAGTAATATTCTTGAATATCATTTTTGCCCTAAAATCATCCACTTTTTTCCATGTTTCAGGCATAAACGTGTGAAGTTCATTTAACCATTTGTCGCTCACTTTTAAAAATATGTTCCAGATTCTTTCTATCAGCTTGCAGAATTTTATCACTGAATTTTCTTTACTGTTTACAATTTTTTCCACATCTGCTCTTACGGCTCCCGTGAAAAAATCTATCGCTGATTCTACAAGGGCTTCTTTTGTAGGAAAGTATTTATAGATTGTTTTTTTACTGATGTGTAATTCCGAAGCAATTTCACTCATTGTTATTTTATAGAATCCGTCGCACAGAAATCTTTCCGATACTTTTACTACTATTTTTTCTTTATCCTTCAATACAAGACCCATGGAAACCATTATTGTTTTTCTGGTTTCCAAAATAAAAATTTGTGGCGTTTTAAGCAAATTTGGAGCGCCTTTCTTTAAGCTCACTTCAAATAACTTGTTGCTGTCCTTCTTGTTTATTATTTTTGATATAAAGAGGAATGGTTCAATTTGATTAACACTGAAAAAATAATAATCGTGGGCGACCGCATTCTCATCCGGCCGGAGGAAAACATCAACAAAACAAACAGCGGGCTTTATCTACCTCCGGGGGTTCAGGAAAAAGAAAAAGTTCAGGGCGGGTATGTAATTAAGTCCGGTCCCGGATACCCGATAGGTATGCCCGTTGATGACGACGAACCATGGCGCGAAAAGAAAAATACAAAATATATACCCTTGCAGGCACGTGAAGGGGATTTTGCTCTCTTCTTGCGTAAAGACGCAATAGAAGTCGAAATTGAAAATGAAAAATTTGTGATTGTCTCTCAAGCTGCAATACTTATTCTCTATCGTGATGAAGACCTTTTAACTTGACAATCCATCATTTCATTGTATCAATCAACTTTTTAACATTTTTTCCCAAATATTCTCTCTCTTTTTTGTTTAAATTGTTCTAAAAATTATTCCGCTAAATTTAAAAGGTGATTCTTATGATACGCGCATTTTCAAAAATTATTTTTTTCCTGTTTATTCTAAACTGTATTCAATTTGCGCAGAATGGACCAATAAAAGAAATTATCCTTTCAGAAGGCTCGTATTATAATACAAATTTGAAAGACGAATCCGGTTTCCCGGAAATCAAATTAGCGCTGACTCTCAATAGAAGCGAACTGATTATTAAGGCTAATGTAAAGGATAACCACTTTAAGGATGGCGATAGAAGTTGGAGATATGGTGACGGTTTTTTTGTAAACTTTGTTACTCCTTTTAATAACGGCACAGATAGCTCAAATAAGTTTTATTCTTTCGGCTTTTCAATACAGGATGGCAAACCGGTTGCTTTTGTTGTTAACAAAGACGGAAAATATTTTCCGAAAATTTCCTCTCCTCCCGTTCCCGAAATAAAGATTAATAACAGCCTAAAGACTGCCGATTACTTTATAAAAATTCCATGGGAAAATATTTATCCGTTCAACCCTTTGAGAGACAGTCTTGCAGGTATTAATATTGTTTACATCAGTCAAAATGATGATCGTTCCCGCAAAATAAATATGCTCATTTATGACAACTACGATACGGAAAGCACCAATTTTAGAAAATATATCCCTGTTCGTTTTCGCCAGTCTGATAAATCCAGGTTGCAATTTTCATTTGCTCCAAAACCAAAACTTGTTATCAAAAGTCCGTTGATAATTAGCTACTTTGTTTTTTCACCGGGAATAGTTAACTCTGATTTCAAAGTTAGAATTTTTAAAAATCAGTCTTTATTAAATTCCCATGATTTTTCCACGCCATTAATTAGTGGAAAAGATAATTTTAGGGACAAAATTGATCTAATGATGATTCCCGGACTTTATAAAATCTCCATATCTCTTAACGACTCACTAATACATAATGACAATTTTTTAATTTATGATTCCTCGTTTATTTCAAAATCAAAAAAAGAAATTGATCTTCTTGCCTCTGACGATAATGCCGCTTCATCATTAAGCGTTACAACTCTTTATTATCAACTCAATATTATAGAAAATGAAATAGCCTCTTTTGATGAGAGAAAAAACCTGGAGGAGCTGCAAAACCAAATAGAAACATTTACTTCTCTTTTAAAAATCTTCATGAAAGACAAAACAATTTTCAATAAAGAAGGCTATTTGCTGGCAGCTTTCAAATCTCAAATCGATTTATCGCCGCAGCCATTTTCGATAATGCTGCCGGCTAACTTTAACCCCCGCCAAAAACATAACCTGTTATTTGCATTACACGGCAGCGGCGTAGACGAAGTAGAGTATATTAAATATGCTGCAAAAATGTTTGCACAAAATAATTTTATACTCGTTGCCCCGCGCGGCCGCGGTTTGAGCGACTGGTACACCGGGACTACAGAAAAAGACGTTGTCGATTTAATTAAAAATATTAAGAGTGTTTTTAAAATAGACAAATCCTTTTTGTATGGATTTTCAATGGGCGGTTATGGCGCCTGGCGGTTTGGATTGCTTTACCCCGAACTGTTTGATGCGGCTATTGTTGCTTCCGGAATTCCTTTTAACCCGCGCGATGAAAAACATGAATATGACATGAATAATATTATAAAAAAAGAAAAAAAACTTGCCTACCTTGTACTGCATGGAACTAACGATAATTCCCTTGATATTTCTTATACCGATTCATTTATAAAAAAATTACAGGCTCTTAATTACGATATCACCTATAAAAGAATCGAAGGCGCCGGTCACGGAAACTACGAGTCAAAAGAAATTATTCAAAAATGGCTGCAAAAATTTATAGACAAATAAACCCGGGAGAAATAAAATGAATTTAATTCAGGAATTTAAAAAATTTGCAATGCGGGGAAGCGTTGTTGATCTTGCTGTTGGCATTATAATTGGCGCAGCATTCAGCAAAATTGTTACCTCTTTTGTAAATGATGTTATTATGCCACCTATTGGTTTACTACTGGGAGGAGTTGATTTTGGCAGTTTTGCAGTTACAGTAAAAGCTGCAACCGTAAATGCTCCTGCCGTTGTAATAAGGTATGGTGCATTTATAAACAATATAATAGATTTCTTGATTGTTGCCTTTGCGATATTTATGTTGATTAAAGCTATCAATTCATTAAAAAACAAAGAGGAGGAAAAACCCGTTATAGTACAAAAAGAAGAGGTTGTTCTTCTTGCAGAGATAAGAGACCTGTTAAAAAAATAATTTTTCTTTATTAAATCTTGCGGAATGTTTTCTATGAGTGAAAGTTTTACTCAGATTCCTTTAGTCTGTACCATACCTTTTGTATTAATGCTGTTCTCAATTGCGCTTTTTCCGCTTTTTGGGAATCGCTATTGGGAGAAGAATGAAAACAAATTAATTGTAGCTGTTATTATCAGTATACCAACAATAATTTATCTTTTTGCTGCCGGATTAAGTGAGCGCCTTTATGAGACTATTATTTTTGATTACATCCCGTTTATTATTTTACTCGGGTCTCTTTTCACAATAACCGGTGGAATATTTGTCGCCGGAGATATTGAGGCAACCCCGCTTGTAAATACAACATTTCTTGGCATAGGTGCGGTTATTGCCTCTTTCATAGGAACTACCGGTGCGGCAATGCTCTTGATCAGACCATTAATCCAAACCAATAAAGAACGCAATCTTAAAGTGCATACTATTCTTTTCTTTATTGCAATTGTTGCAAACTGCGGCGGATTATTAACTCCTCTTGGTGATCCGCCCTTATTTATGATGTACTTGCGCGGCGCACACTTTACATGGTTTCTTAAACTCTTGCCTGAATGGTTTGTAACTAATTTTCTTCTCCTAACTATTTATTATCTCTGTGATTTATATTATCATAAAAAAGAATCCTCAGCTGCACTTGAAATGGATAAGCGCATGATAAGCCCAATTAAACTTGAAGGAACGTTAAACTTTATCTGGCTAATTGGGGTTGTGTTTGCCGTTGCCTTTTTGAACGAACAATTCATTCCTTTTATCCAACAAAACCACTACTACAAATTTTTACGCGAGGTTGTTATTCTTGCTATGGCAATTTTGTCTCTGTTATTTACAACAAAACCTGTGCGCGTATCAAACAACTTTACATGGGAACCCATAAAAGAAGTTGGATATCTTTTTCTTGGAATTTTTATAACGATGGTTCCATGCATACTTTATCTTGAATACAATGCAAAAACTCTGGGTGTTGTGATGCCGCATCAATTTTATTATTTCTGCGGATTGCTGAGCAGTTTTTTAGATAGTACTCCTGCTGCCGTAACATTTCATTCGCTTGCGTTAGGATTAGAAAATAATGCGGCAATTCTTGTAGCTGGAATTCCCGAAGGATTGTTGAAGGCAATTTCTGTTGGCAGTGTATTATTTGGCGGCATAACTTATATTGGCAATGTACCTAATTTTATGGTAAAAGCGGTGGCAGAGGAGAATAATATAAAGATGCCGCATTTCTTTGCTTACATTTTAAAATTTTCATTAATCGTGCTTTTGCCAATTTTTATATTAATTCAGCTTCTTTTTATTCACTAATTACTTTTTGTGGCTGGAATACTTTCTTTTTGATGAGGTGTTTTCGTGGATGAAAAAAAACAAAGCTTGAAAACCGCAATCTCTTTGCTCTTCGTTATAAGCGGAATTGCGGGTTTAATTTATCAAATAGTATGGTTCAAATATTTGAGTTTGTTTTTAGGAAACACAACCTATGCTCAAATGACTGTTCTTGCTGCTTTTCTTGGAGGGCTTGCATTTGGAAATTATTTATTCGGGAAAAAGGCAGATACATTAAATAACCCCGTGCTTATTTATTCTCTTCTTGAATTGTTTATTGGATTCTACTGTTTGCTTTATCCTGCAATAAGCCGTTTTGCCGGTAATTTCTTTTTAACCACTGCAGCCGGATTAGATTTATATTCACAGGGCTTTCTTTTCAACTGTTTAAGATTTCTAACTGCATTCATATTATTATTTGCCCCGACTACAGCAATGGGCGGAACGCTTCCGGTTCTAAGTAAATTTTTTGTTGATAAACTTCAAGATGCAAGAAAAGAAATTGCCATTCTTTATTTCTTAAACTCATTTGGTGCTGTTGTAGGAATTGTTTTGTCAGGTTTTGTTTTAATAAAAAGTTTTGGATTGAATATTACTATCTATGCTACTGCTTGTTTAAATATTGCAGCTGGTTTAACGGGTTTCATTCTTTCAAGGAAGGCAAAGCACATTACTATTATATTGCCGGCTGTTGATGGGGCTAGTCCTCCTGCCCGCTTACCGGAAATTACAAAAAGGCAGGCTGCTATTGTCATTCTATCCGCAGGGCTCTCGGGAGCTGCCGCGCTTTTATATGAAATGGTTTGGGTAAGACTGCTAATCAACTTTTTTGGATCGTCAACATATGCATTCTCAATTATGCTTATGGCCTTTATAGGAGGAATAACTACCGGGAGTTTAATTGTTTCTCAAAATTTTATTAAAAAATTTAATCTTTTTAAACTTCTTGCTTTTACGCAGTCAGCTATAGCCGTTTCAACAATGCTGGTTTTAATATTCTACGAGCGCCTCCCCTATTTTCTTTGGAAGATTGCTGCCCTGTTTTCAAAATCTTCACAATCTTTTGAAATATTTCTCGCTGTGGAATTTTTAATTTGTTTTATTCTGTTGTTCCTGCCAACAACATTCATGGGAATGTCGCTTCCAATTGCTTCGGAAATAGTCTCAGGTTCAAACAATAAAGTTGGTTTTTCAGTCGGACGCGTTTTTTCTGTTAACACTCTTGGCACTGTAGCTGGCGTTATTTTTACCGGACTGATATTTATTCCTCTTTTAGGAATTAAGGGGGCATTTGAAATAGGAATTGCATTAAATCTCTTTACTGCTGTGCTGCTTGCTCTTAATATTAAACAATATTCTCTTTTTAAAAAAATCTCTTTTGTTGTGATTTCAGTTTTTGTTTTTACTGGATATGTATTTCTTCATCCATCTTGGAATGAAAAGATTATTTTGAGCGGCGTGTTTAGATCGTTTGACTCGGTGCCGCCAAATTCATTTGAAGAATTCACCAAATTATTTGATGATGACAAAATTGTTTTTTACAAAGAAGGACAGAATGCAACTGTTGCTGTGGTACAGTCTATTAGCAATCCTGCAAATAAAAGATTGATTATAAACGGCAAGCCCGATGCAAGCACATTTTTTGACATGCCCACGCAGGTGCTGTTAGGTCAAATTCCTATGATGCTTCATCCAAATCCTAAAAATATTTTTGTAGTCGGCTTTGGCAGTGGAACTACAATTGGCTCCGTTCTTACACATCCGGTAGATAAAGTTACTTGTGCAGAAATATCAAAGGAAGTGATTAATGCTGCTGACTTATTTGTTAAAGAAAACAGAAACTGCATAAAAGACCCCCGTTTGAAAATTTACAATGAGGACGCTTTAACTTTACTTAAATTATCAAAAGAAAAATATGATGTTATAATTTCCGAACCATCTAATCCATGGATTGCCGGCATTGGTAATTTATTTTCCAAGGAATATTTTGAAAAATGTGCCGCAAAGCTCGATTCAACTGGAATAATGGTACAGTGGTTTCATCTTTATGCGGTAGACGATGAGGTTTTGAAATTAGTTTTAAATACTTTCGCCTCGGTGTTCAAATACTCCCAGTTATGGAGCAGTGCGGCCAATGATATCATTTTGGTTGGGACTAAAAAACAAATAGTGCTGGATCCTGATTTGTTTATAAAAAATTTCAATGTTAGGGCTGTAAATGATGACTTTAAACGAATAGGTATATTGAATCCCTTCACGTTTTTAACTGGCCAAACCATTTCTCCTCGTGGATTTTTTTCCATCACAACAGATTATCCCATTAATTCTGAGCTGCACCCGCTTCTTGAATTCCTGGCGCCAAAATCTTTTTATGTCGGTAAACCGTCAAATTATCTAACTCCGATTGATGAAAAGTTTGATACTCTTTCTACCGGTTTGTTTGTTAAAGCCTTTTCTAAATTATACAAGCCAAGCAAGGAAGATTTAATTAACACAATTGAACATAACATTTATGTAACAAAAAATTTTCGCTTCGCTTATGGCTTATCTAAATTTTTATCGTGGCTTTATCCTAATGATTATAAAACAAACTTGCTTTACTCTATCGCTTTGGAAAAATTGGGCATTTCAATTGCCAGAAAAGAATCTTTGGAAAAATTAACTAACTTATTTCCCGACTCGCTTCAGATAATGAAAGATTACAACAACATTAAAATCCTGGAAAAGGTAAATGCTGCAACATTTTTAAATATCTTTCCTTTAGATAAAGAGGCAGGCGTATTTATAAGAACCACCAAACCAGATAGTATTTCTCAGTTATCCACCTTTTTCCAGCTTGAAAAAGTTTTTTTACAAAACAGCCAGCTGGATAAAGCAGCTCTTATGCTTAATAGCGCAGAGAGTTTATTAAGGGGCTCTTCAAATCTTATAAAGGGAATAAAAGCAGATGATTTCTGTTATACCGGGGTAATGATAAACGTAGGGCAAAAGGAATATGAAAAGGTCTTTGCATATTATGTCGCTTTATTAAATAATAACCCAAATTACGAAAGTCTGTTTAGGGTGCGCCGGCTATTAGCCTGGGATTTAATGATAGTAAAATAATAATTACTGCTTTTCTATTCTATATCACAAAGTAAGATCTATTTGCGCTTTATCCCCAGGTTCAATTTCTTTAATAAATAGAGGAACAAGCAAACAAAGTATAAACATTACAATACCAATCATAAAAAGCATTTGCCCCAATAGTTCATCATAATCCAGAAGCCCCATTTCACCAAGAAGCCAATGCCAATCGTGGTAAACTTTGTGTCCCCCAAGCAGTGGCAGTTTGCGTGCGCGCGCATCGGATACATAAACGCTAATATTAATTAAGTTTTCTCCCAGCCATAACATAAAAATTTGTAATCCTATTCTCACTTTCTTTATTGCATAAAATACAACAAACATCCCGGGTATTATTACCTGCATCAGAGAGCCGCCAAGAGTATAAACGAACCGGCCAAAAATTTTAAATATACCGTGCCCCCCTTCATGTATCAGCAAATTAACATAATCTATAAATGTAAATTTACCTCCATTGATTGTATAATAAATTGCAAAGGGTAAAAGCAGAATAGAAAAAATCCAGGGTTTAAAAAATTTGTAAAAAGATTTTTCCTTCCGGTAATTAAGATTCTTCATAATTATTTTTAGAACATCTTTTTCAGTTCTTGAAGGTCTCCTGTTTTACCAAGGCAAATTATTAGCTTGATGCGTGCTTTTTGCCCGTTGAGATAGTCTGAAAAAATAACCCCCGCTTTTTTTAGCCATTTTCCAGCGCCGGGATAACCATATATATCAAGAGTCTCCCCTGCCTGGCAACGGGAGACTAAAACAACAGGAATATTTTTTTCAACAATGTATTTTATTCCTTCAAAAGCTGCCGGAGGTACATTTCCCACTCCCATTGCTTCAACCACGACCCCATCAACATTACTATCTGCCGAGAATTTGAAAAATTTTTCGTTCATTCCTGCGTAAACTTTTATTAGATCTACGTTAGAATTTATTTTTTCTGTAACGATTGTTTCCAGTTTTCTGGGAAGTCTGTTATAAACAACTTTTCCTTTCTCTACAAAACCAAGCGCGCCAAAATCCAAACTGTGAAACGTTTCTATATCTTCCGTATGCGTTTTTGTAACTTCGCTTGCTGCATTTATTTCTCCATTTAAGCAGACTAAAACGCCCAAATCACGGCTATTTGGATTATTACAAATATGAATTGCATCTATAAGATTACGTGGTCCATCCCAATCGGGTTCACTGCTTGTTTTCATTGCTCCAATTAGAACTACAGGCATTTCAGTTTTAATTGTAAGATCCAGAAAGTATGCTGTTTCCTCCAACGTATCTGTTCCATGTGTAATTATTACGCCGTCAAAATTACCATCTCCTATTAGAGTCTTGACCTTTTTTGAAAGCTCCAGCATCAATTCCGGAGTAACATGCGGACCCGGGTAGTTTCCAAATTCGTAAACAGAAATATTTGCAAGCTTATTTAGGTCTGGAATTAACCTTAAAAGCTCTTCCCCATGAAAAAAAGGCACAGCAGATTTCGTTTTTTCATCTATTCTCATAGAAAACGTTCCACCGGTAAAAACAATCAATATATTTTTCATATTTTTCTTCTGTAAGATAATTGCTTTATAATATTTACAGGCACAAAATTAGCTCTAGTAAACTTAGAGTCAATGTATTTGTTTCACACAAAAGATTTTTCATTTTATTTTAAAAATAATTTGCACAATTAGCTTTTGCAAACTATTTTGTCACACGGTAGAAGGGCAAAAATTAGATGTGCATAGATTGTTGATAACTTGATTTTGTGGAACGTTTCACACCTCTAATTGAGATATTGATTACGCTATTTATCCGGGTTTGTGTGTTTGTTCTAGACAAATGTCTTTATAAATTCTTTATAGTATAATATTTTACGGGCACAAGTTAATGTGAATAATTTGTTAACATTGTTTTAATTAGTTCGTTTTTTTTTATAAATAATTGTTTTTTTTATCAATTCCAATCTTCCTTATTGTGGATAAAATACAAAACACAGCCGAGAGTCTTCAACATCAACATTTTGATGCCCATGCAAAAGATATATGGAAAGAGTGTTTAAGTATTATTAAAGAGAATGTTCCTTTTATCACTTACAACACCTGGTTTCTCCCCATTAAACCTTTTGAATTGGAAAATTCTACTTTAAAAATTTACGTTCCAAATACTTTCTTTATTGAATGGATTGAAGAACACTATAATACGCTAATTAATAAAACAATTTTGCAGGTGCTTGGCCCGCAAGGCAAACTTCTTTATGTTATTTACGAGGAGAAAGAACCTGAACAAGAAAAACAAGTTCTTATTAATGGAAATTCTCCTGCTCTTGTTCAATTAAAACCTAGAGAATTTGAAACTTTTCTAAATCCAAGATACATTTTTGAAAATTTTATTAAAGGTGAAGGAAACCAATTAGCCCGGGCTGCTGCTTTTGCTATTGGAGAAAATACAGGTCAAACCTCTTTTAATCCTTTGTTTGTTTATGGCGGGGTTGGGCTTGGTAAAACTCATTTGATTCATGCAATAGGAAATAAAATTTTAGAGCGCAATCCCGAAAAGAGGGTTATCTACATATCTTCTGATGCTTTTACTGTTGAGTTCGTAGAGGCTATTCAAAGCGATCAAGTAAATGAGTTCTCCAGCTTTTATAAAAGTATGGATGCGTTAATTATCGATGACATTCAATTTTTAGTAGGAAAAGAAAAAACGCAAGACCTCTTTTTCCAAATTTTTAATACCCTTCATCAATCCGGTAAACAAATTATTCTTTCAAGTGATAAACCACCAAAAGACTTAAAAGGATTGAATGAAAGATTAATTTCGAGATTTTCATGGGGTCTCTCTGCAGACATCCAGCCGCCTGATTTTGAAACCCGTGTTGCAATCCTTAAAAATAAAAGCGAGGTATATGGAATAAATCTTTCACGTGAAATTATAGATTATATTGCTCAAAATATAACTTCCAATATTAGAGAGTTGGAGGGTTGTCTTATTAAACTTTTAGCAAACTCATCTCTTAATTCTAAAGAAATTAATTTTGATCTGGTTAAAAAAACAGTCCGGGATGTTTCAACAAATAAACAGGTTAATATTTCCGTTGAATTAATTACAAAAGTAGTGTGTGGTTATTTTAACGTAGAAGAAAATAAACTTCGTGAAAAAAACCGCCACAAAGAAGTCGTGCTTGCACGACAAGTGGCTATGTACCTTTCCAAACAATTAACTAAATCCTCTCTCAAAACTATCGGGCTTCACTTTGGAGGAAGAGATCATTCTACAGTTATTCATGCCCAGACAACTATTGAACAATTATCTGCGCTGGACCCAAAACTCAGGGAAACATTAGAAACATTGAAAAACAAAATAGAGATGAGCATCACTTAATTTTTTGTGTTTATTTCCTGTTTACAACCTGTTGATTCTCTGTTAATATATATCCTTTAATAACGTCTTGGAGTGTAAGTAATTGTTATCTTTAAGTTATCAACAAGTAAAAAAAATCTTTTCTTGCTAAAACAGCTTGCAAAGTAATAATATGACACTTATCAACATATTCACATGCTTTATTATTATAATTAATTTATAATATTATAAGAAATAATAATAATAAGGCTGTTGATACTGTTAACAACTACTGAAAAGACAAATTGAAAGTTGCACCAATTTTTGATATTTTTGATTTAACTTAGAGAGGAATTATGGAATTCAAAGTTAACAGCAAAGAGCTAGAAAAACTTCTTGGGAAAATCATTCCCGCTGTTCCAACACGCACTCCTATGCCGATACTTGAAAATTTTTTATTCGAAGTTAAGAACGGACAATTAACCATTTACGCAACAGATCTGGAAATTTCGTTAAAATCCTCCCTCAATATTGTTTCAGAAGAAAATATTAAAATAGTTGTTCCAGCCCGTTTATTAAATGATGTAGTGCGTTCGTTAAAAGACACAACAATTCATTTTAAACTGCTTGCAAATAAAAAAATAAATATTGTAACCGATATGGGAAAATACACAATCAGTTATTTAGAGGCTGATGAATTTCCCGAAATCCCGTCTATTGAAGCAGATAAAAATGTTAAAGACATTAACCAGGTAATAATTAACGGAGCAGAATTACGCCATGCATTTGATAAATGTGCTTTTGCAATGAGCAAGGAAGAAATGCGCCCCGCAATGATGGGTACCCTTTTTGAATTCACTGATGAAGGATTAAGATTTGTTACTACAGATGGCCACCGCCTTGTTAATATTTTGAATAAAAATATAAATGCAGCTTTCAATCAACAATATGTTATTCCGGAAAGAGCAGTTTCCGTATTAGCTAAAATTTTAGATGAAAAAGATGTAAAGATTAATCTTTCTAAAGCTTATGTGTCTTTTAAGTTAAACGATATCGAATTGATCACCAGACTGATTGCTCAAAAATATCCTGACTATGCAAGCGTTATCCCATTAGAAAATGAATTCCTGATGAAAGTGAACACTAGTGAAATTCATGATTCGATAAAAAGAATGATGTTGTTTTCAACATCAAGCACACGGCGAGTAAAATTTTCTATCAAAAAAAATCAACTGGAAATTTCCGCAGAAGATCTTGATATAGGTGCATCCGGAGAAGAAAAAGTAAAGTGCGAGTACAAGGGAGATGAATTAGAAATAGGGTTCAACTCGGCTTATGTTAATGATGTACTTAGTCATTTGGGTAATGAAGAAGAGATTATTTTTAAACTTCATTCTGCAACAAAAGCGGTAATTATAGAACCGGTAAATAAAAAAGAAAATTTGGATTTAATGATGTTATTGATGCCGGTGCGATTAAACACATAAAATGGTTCTCAAGCAAATCGAATTGCAAAACTTCAGGCTTCATAAAAGCACTTCATTGGAATTTTCCAACAAGCTTAACCTAATAGTTGGGGGGAACGGACAGGGAAAAACTTCTATTTTAGAGGCAATTTATTATTTGTGCACAACTAAAAATTTAAATTCAGCAAGCGAAAGCGATGTAGTAATGTTTGGCGAACAATACTTTGATGCCAGAGGAAACTTTACTGATTTGACGGAAAATCAAACTAGAATATTTTTTGAAACTGCTAAAGGAAAAAAGAATTTTTTTTTGGACGACAAACAAATTTTTAACGGATCTTCCGTCATAGGAAAATTTCCTATAGTATCATTAATACAATCAGACCATGCAATTACTTTGGGATCTCCAGCCGACAGAAGAAGATTTGTAGATTCGGTAATTTCACAGGCAAGCCGCGCATATTTAGATATTCTTTTAGAATATAATAAAACATTACGCCAGCGCTCTTCTTTGCTGTCTCAAATAAAAGAAAACCGCAACCAAAATTTATACAGCCAGCTGGATGCCTGGACGGAAGCGCTGATTACTACCGGAGCAGAAATTATAAAACACAGAATTCGTTTTGTTAAAGAATTTAATACATACCTGAAAGAAGCTTATAATAATATTATTGAACAAGCGGAAGACCCCGTGATAATTTATGACTCTATTACAGGAGTAGAAGAAGGGAATGCTGCCTCCAGATTTCGAGAGGAACTGGATGTAATGAGAGAGGATGAACTAAGACGCGCCACTAACCTTGTGGGTCCACACAGGGATGATTTTATTTTTTCTATCAACAATATGGAATTAAAAAGATTTGGCTCACAAGGTCAGCACAAAACTTTTCAAATAGCCTTGCGCTTTGGGCAGTTCTTTTTTATAAAAGAAAAATTAAATAAGACGCCTATTTTTTTAATGGATGATGTTTTCGGCGAGCTGGATATATACCGTGCCGGAAGAATTAGCAGGTATCTTTCAAAAATAGGTCAGGCATTTATAACTATGACTGACCTAACAAAAACAGAAAACTTAAATGGCGATACAGAAAACATTTTAATAAAAGTTAATAATGGCACGGCAGCATACGCTTAGCAGTTTTAAAACGGTTGAAGAAATTCTGAACACGGAAAAAGAATTTATCAATCTTAGGGAATCGCTTAAGAACTACAAGATAGTTGATGAATTTGAAAAAATGTTTCCGGATTTAAAAATAATTGCTGAAGCAGTAAAAGTAGAAAAGAATGTTTTGTATTTACGCGTGGAAAACTCAGTATGGAAAAGTGAACTTAATTTTAACAAGAATTTAATAATTGAAAAAATTAACAAGCATTACAACCAAAGCATAATAAAAACTATAAAGTTTTTGTAGAAGGAATAAAACAGAATTATGGCAAAAGAGATCGAGAAAAAAAATTCGGACTATACTGCGAAGAGCATCAATGTTTTAAAAGGGCTGGAAGCAGTACGCAAACGCCCGGCAATGTATATTGGAGATATTGGCTTGCGCGGGCTCCATCATCTTATTAATGAAGTGGTTGATAACAGCATCGATGAAGCTCTTGCTGGATATAACGACCGTGTGGTAGTAACCATTCATAAAAATCAAAGTATAACCGTTGAAGACCGGGGCAGAGGAATTCCTGTGGATATGCATCCGGTTGAAAAAAAATCTGCCCTGGAAGTAGTTATGACAATACTCCATGCAGGAGGAAAGTTTGACAAAAATTCATATAAAGTTTCCGGCGGATTACATGGGGTTGGCGTTTCGGTTGTAAATGCCCTTTCCGAATGGATGATAGTTGAAGTAAGACGGGATGGAAAAATTCATTGTCAAGAATACAAAAGAGGCGTTCCAAAAGCGCCGGTAAAACAGATTGGAACCTATAAGGGCGAAAACACGGGAACAAAAACTACATTCATGCCGGATCACGAAATTTTCAAAACAGTAAAATTCAATTTCGATACTGTTGCTGAAAGATTGCGCGAGCTTGCATATTTGAATAAAGAAGTTACCATGACTTTGAAGGATGAAGCAGAAGGACAAGAAGAAGTTTACAAGTTTAAAGGCGGGCTGATAGATTTTGTTAAATATCTTGATGAGAACCGCGCCCCGATTCATAAACCGGTTTACATAGAGGGAGAAAAAGATAATACTCCCGTTGAAATTGCTTTTGAATACAGCGATTCATATTCTGAAAACGTTCACTCATATGTGAATAATATTAACACTATTGAAGGCGGAACACATCTTGTTGGTTTTAGAACCGCCCTTACAAGAACATTCAACAATTATGCATACAAGAACGGACTCATCAAAGAAAGCAATAAAATATCTTTGACCGGTGATGATTTTAAGGAAGGTCTTACGGCTGTAATTTCTGTAAAAGTAATGGAGCCACAATTTGAGGGACAAACAAAAACAAAACTTGGAAATGGCGAAGTTAAATCTGCCGTAGAAACTCTTGTTGGAGAAAAGTTATCTGAATTTCTTGAAGAAAACAGTTCAATAGCAAAAAAAATAATTGATAAATGTATGCGGGCTGCAGAAGCGCGTGAAGCAGCACGTAAAGCTCGCGAGCTGGTGCGCAGAAAGAATGCTTTAGACACAATGCACTTGCCGGGTAAGCTGGCAGACTGTTCAATTAACGATCCCGAACATTGCGAGATTTACATTGTTGAAGGAGATTCTGCGGGTGGTTCTGCAAAGATGGGGCGTGATAGAAGGTTCCAGGCAATTCTTCCTATAAAGGGAAAAATTCTGAATGTTGAAAAAGCAAAAATTAACAAAATTCTTGAGAACATAGAAATCCAGGCTATGGTCTCTGCAATTGGCGCCGGTATTGGTGAAGAATTTGATCATGAAAAATCGCGCTATGGAAAAATTATTTTAATGACAGATGCAGATGTTGACGGAAGCCACATTAGAACTTTATTGCTGACGTTTTTATACCGCCACATGAAGGAACTGATTACTTCCGGAAAAGTTTACATTGCGCAGCCACCTCTTTATAAAATAAAAAAAGGAAAAGAAGAGTTTTATGCCTTTGATGATGAAGAGAGGGATAAAATCCTAAAACGGTTTAAGGTAGATAGTAAAGCTAAAGAAGAAAAAGTTATAGAGGTTGTTGAAGGTGATGAAGAAGAGACTGCAGAGGGAACAACAACAAAAGGTGTTTTAATTTCCCGTTACAAAGGTTTGGGTGAAATGAATCCCGAGCAGTTATGGACAACTACAATGAATCCCGAAACAAGAACGGTTCTTCAGGTTAATTTGGAAAGCGCAGCAGCGGCAGATAAAATTTTTGAAACGCTTATGGGCGATGCCGTTGAACCACGCAGAGCATTTATTGAGAAGCACGCTAAGTACGCAAATTTAGATATTTGATTTAAAATCTTAATCTTACTCATACTCTTAATCTTGGTTGATGATGATTAAGATTAAGAAAAAGAACAAAAGCAGCAATGCAAGACAAGCATACATATCATCAGCCGGTTATAGACCATGCGCGTAAAGATTATACTGCGCTGGAAAAAGATTTAACAGTTGATGAAACCCTGAAGAAAATCCGGGAAGTCGGTCTTGGTGAAAGAATAGTTTATTTCTATGTAGTTGATGATGAGAAAAGGCTTGTGGGAGTACTTCCGACACGCAGATTGTTAACTGGTAGAGCGGATCAAAAAATAGAAGAGCTGATGGTTAAACGTGTTGCAGCGCTTCCAAAAACTGCAACTGTTTATGACGCATGCGAGTTCTTTGTAACGTATAAATTTTTAGCTTTCCCAATTGTGGATGAAGAAAAAAGATTGATTGGCATAGTAGACATAAACCTTTTTACTGATGAGCTGCTTGGAGAAGATGATGAAAGCACGGAACCGGCACAGTATGATGCAGTATTTGAAACAATTGGTTTTAGAATTAATGAAGTAAAAAATGCTTCACCAATAAAAGCATGGAAGATACGTTTTCCCTGGCTGCTTGTTACGATTATTAGCGGAACAATTGCAGCGCTCTTTACCGGAATCTTTCATGCAACTATTGAGCAGAGTTTAATTATTGCGTTCTTTCTGGCATTGGTGCTTGGTCTTGGTGAGAGTGTAAGTATTCAATCAATGACAGTTGCGGTGCAGGCGCTTCACTCAACACAGCCGACAATTAAATGGTATTTTAATAATTTGCTGCGCGAGATTAAAACAGCATTGCTTTTGGGAATTGCATGCGGAGCAATTGTTTCTGTGGTAGTGGAACTCTGGAAAAGAGATTTTATTCATGCGGTAATGATAGGCGTAAGCATTGTATTTGTGGAGCTAAGCGCGGTTATCTGGGGCTTCAGCGTCCCAACTATTCTTCATAGAATGAAGCTGGACCTGAAAGTCTCTGCCGGACCAATTACACTTGCGCTGACGGATGTTTGCACAATATTATTTTACATGGGATTGGCAACATTGATTTTATAAATCTTAATCATAATCTTACTCTTAATCTTATTCGCGTTCAAAAGAGTATGATTAAGATTATGAATAAGAGTAAGAATAATTTTACATGGAACTGGCAACACTAATTATATAAAATGATACCGAAAAAATATAGTGAATACATTTATAGAACAATTCCATTTGCAATTATAATTGTATTGTTCTTTATATATTGGTATTGGATGGGAACAAAATTTCATCTGGATAATGAAAAGAGTGCATTTGGTGAAATGTTCGGAGCATTAAATGCATTATTTGCTGGACTTGCATTTGCTGGGTTATTAATAACAATATATTATCAAGCCAAGCAAATTGCGCAAAATAAAAAGGATTCTGAAAAACAAAATTTTGAAAGTGGGCTATTTAATTTACTAGAAGCACAACGACAAATAATAGAACAATTATCATATAAAAACTACATAAATAAGGAATATTACGGACGAGAAATATTTGTTAGTATTGAAAGAGATATTGGTTTTTTGTATGAGATTTTTTCGGATTTAGATTCTATAGGACCAATTAACGAAAAACATAAAAATGGCCAACAATTACTCTTTTTATTTACCGATAAATACGTTCATAATTATTGGCCTAAAAATTTTGGTAACGGAAATCATAGGGAGAAAACAGCTTTTGCAATTGAAATGCTTAAAAAGAAAAATTTAAAAAATGAATTTGAAAAATTAAAACAAATATACCTTGTGATCTTTTATAATTATCATAGACAAATTGGGCATTACTTTCGGCATTTATACCATATACTTAAGTATATAGCTGATAATGAAAAATATTCTTCTGTTAAAGCTGAAAAAGAGTCAGACAAAAAGGATGTTGAGAGGAATTTTAAAGTTTATGCTGATATTGTACAGTCCGAGCTTTCGTCCGCAGAATTGTTTGTGTTGTTTTTTAATGGTCTTTGCTTTAAAAATATGAAAGAATTGATATATAAATATAAATTTTTGGAAAATCTAGCAATTGATTACTTGATTAAGAAAAACCATTCAAGGATGTATAATGGTGATACTATTAGTGGAATTAAATATGACGCCATTCTCTTTAAATCGTTAGACGATCTTGTTTCATAGATAGACGAATAAATGAAGTTAGATAAGAATTACATAATAGAACTACTTAGAAGCAAAAAAGAATTCCTGCGTGAGAAGTACGGAGTAACCAGCATTTCTCTTTTTGGTTCTTACGCGCGTGGCGAAGAAACGGAGGAAAGCGATATAGATTTCTTTGTTGAAATGCCCCCGGTTTATGACAAGCTGTTTGAATTAAAAGAATTCTTTGAAAAAGAATTTAAACGTGAAGTTGGTATAGTTCGAAAACATTCAACCATAAAGAAGCGGTTTTTAGAAGAAGTTGAAAAGGATGGTGTCTGTGTCTGACAAAATTTTACAAAATATTGTTAGTGATATTCTAAAAGAAGCCAACGCTGAAAAAATAATTCTGTTTGGTTCTTATGCCCGTGGAGAAGAAAACGAGAATTCTGATTTGGATATTTTAATCATAGAGAAAGAACCATTTACAAAAGAGCGTTCGCGCAGAAAAGAAATTCATAAAATCCGCCAGGCTCTTTCAAAGTATAGGATACCAAAGGATATATTGATTTACGATAAAAATGAATTTGAAAACTGGAAAGACTCTATTAATCACATTATCGCACAAAGCATAAAAGAAGGAAGGATTTTGTATGAGCGTGGATAGCATTAAAAAAGAGTTGACTAAAAATAAATCTGAAATCGAAAAGAAATATCACGTAAAAGAAATAGGACTGTTTGGTTCATACGTGCGGAATGAGCAGACAAAGAAAAGTGACCTGGATATACTTGTAGATTTTAGCAAACCAATTGGATGGAACGTTGTTGACCTGAAAGAACACCTGCAAAAATTATTAGGTGTTAAAGTGGATCTTGTGATGAAGAAGGGAATCGTAAGAAATAAAAAACTGTGGAAACATATAAAAAATGAGGTTATATATGTCTAAGAAGAGAAATTATGATCTATTTCTTCTTGACATTATTGACTCAATTGAAAAAATTGAAAAGTATACAAAAGGGTTCTCCCAAAAGAAATTTATAGAGAACGAGCTCATTAACATGGCGGTAATAAAGTTTTATGAAATTATAGGAGAAGCCGCAAAAAATATTCCGGCAGAAATACGAAAACTTGCGCCGGATATTCCCTGGAAGAATATTATTGGATTTCGAAATATTGTTATACATAAATATTTTTCAATCGATCTTGAAAATGTCTGGTTTATTACAAAAAAACAATTACCGGCGCTGAAAACACAAATTAAAGCACTATTAAAAGCGATTAAAAACAAATAACAGAATTATTCAATAATCAATAGAAATCATGACCACAATTTTTGAAAAAGTAGTCCCCGTCTCACTGGAAGAAGAAATGAAATCATCCTACATCGATTATGCAATGAGCGTTATAGTTGCACGCGCATTGCCGGACGTAAGAGATGGTCTTAAACCTGTTCACCGCCGCGTTCTATTTGGAATGCATGAGCTTGGTGTTCCGCATAATAAACCATATAAAAAATCCGCGCGTATAGTTGGTGAAGTGCTCGGTAAGTATCACCCGCATGGAGACAGCGCCGTTTATGATTCAATGGTGCGCATGGTGCAGGATTTTTCTTTGCGTTATCCCCTGGTAGATGGGCAGGGAAACTTTGGTTCGGTTGATGGCGATTCACCCGCTGCAATGCGTTACACTGAAGCGCGTCTTGCCCGCATAGCAGATGAAATGCTGCGCGATCTTGACAAGAACACTGTAAGCTTTGTTAACAACTTTGATGAATCACTACAGGAGCCAACAGTACTTCCATCTTATCTGCCAAACTTGCTGGTTAATGGCGCCAGCGGAATTGCAGTTGGCATGGCAACAAATATTCCCCCGCATAACCTTGGCGAAATTATTACCGGACTGGTAGCAATAATTGATAATCCCAAGCTGAAGCCGGAAGAATTGATGAAGTATGTTAAAGCGCCGGATTTTCCAACGGGTGGAATTATCTACGGTTATGAAGGAGTAAAAGAAGCTTTTCTTACAGGCCGCGGAAGAATTGTTATTCGCGCTAAAGCAAACATTGAAGTACTGAAAAATGACCGCGAAAATATTGTTATCACCGAAATACCATACCAGGTTAACAAAGCAACGTTAATAGAAAAAATTGCTGAACTTGTCCGCGATGGAAAGATAGACGGCATTTCAAACATACGGGATGAATCCGACCGCGATGGAATGCGCATTGTAATTGAATTAAAACGCGACGGTCAGCCCGCACTTACACTGAACCAGCTTTTCAAGCATACTCAGATGCAGGTAACTTTTGGCGTTATTATGCTTGCGCTTGTTAACGGTGTGCCGAAAGTTTTAACACTTCAGCAGATGATGCAGTACTTCCTTGAACACAGGATGGATGTACTTATCAAGCGTACAAAGTTCGACCTTGATGCAGCCGAAAGACGCGCACACATTTTGGAAGGCTACATCATTGCTCTTGATAACATTGATGCAGTAATCCAGACAATAAAAAAATCTAGGGACGCTGAGACTGCAAAAGTTAATTTGATGAAGAAGTTTAAGCTATCGGAAATTCAGGCTAAAGCAATTCTGGATATGAGGCTGCAGCGCTTAACAGGATTAGAAAGACAGAAGATAGAAGATGAGTACAAAGAAGTAATCAAATTCATTGAAAAACTTAAAGGCATTTTAACAAACGAAAAGAAAAGATGGCAAATAATTAGAGAAGAGCTTCTAACTTTGAAAGAAAGGTATGCGGATGAACGCAGAACTTCTATTGAACGGGAGCTAAAAGAATTTAATTTGGAAGACATAATTGCCGAGGAAGATGTTGTTGTTACAATATCTCATGCAGGGTTTATTAAACGTTTTCCGGTAAGCGGTTACAGAAAACAAGGACGCGGCGGCAAGGGTGTAACCGGCGCAGGCACTAGAGAAGAAGATTTTATTGAACACATGTTTGTTGCATCAACCCATCATTATATCATGTTCTTTACAGACCGAGGAAAATGCTACTGGCTGAAAGTTCATGAAATTCCCGAAGGAGGAAGAGCAACAAAAGGAAGATCGATTCTTAATCTTATAGAAAAAGATAAAGAAGAAAACATCACAGCCTTTGTTACAGTTAAAGAGTTTACGGACGATAAATACATTGTGATGGCTACAGAGAAAGGCACTGTTAAGAAAACGGTTCTTTCTGCATACTCAAACATCCGCCGGGGAGGAATTAACGCAATCAAGCTTGCCGCCGGAGACCGTTTGATAGAAGCCAAGCTGAGCGAAGGAAAGAATGATATAATCATAGGCACAAAGGGCGGTATGGCAATCCGCTTTAATGAAAAGGATGTGCGCGATATGGGAAGAACCGCAACAGGCGTGCGCGGAATAAGACTTGCAAAGAAAGATGTTGTTATTGGAATGATAGTCGTCCGCAATGCAACAACGTTAATGGTTGTAACAGATAGAGGATTCGGAAAGCGTTCTGAAATAGAAGATTACAGACTGACCAAGCGCGGCGGCAAAGGCGTTATCACTGTTAAAACTTCAGATAAAAACGGAAAGCTGATTGCAATTAAAGAAGTAAATGACAGCGATGAACTTGTAATTATAACAACAGGCGGAATGGTAATTCGTCAATCAGTTAAAGAATTGCGTACTATGGGAAGAAACACACAAGGCGTTAGATTGATCAGATTAAATGACAAAGATGAAATTGCTGATATTGCACGTGTTGTGCCTGAAGAAGAAGGAGAAGAATAATTCATACCCTTGATTGGCAAAGAGAGCTGACAAGATGGTATTAAACAATTAAGGTAAAAAATGTCTAACAATAAAAAAATAAATTTTGATTCATTGTGTGTTCATTCCGGAATGGGCAGTTATGAACACCGCCCGGTTACTCCGCCAATTTATCAAACTTCAACTTTTAAGTTTGACAATGCAGATCAAGGCGCTGCATTGTTCAAAGGTGAAATAGAGGGTTACATTTACACGCGTATGCTCAACCCTACAATACAAGCAATGGAAGACGCTGTTGCCGAACTTGAAGGCGGATATAAATCCCTTGGCTGCGCAAGCGGCATGGCTGCAATAAGCGCGGTCTTTATGGCATTTCTTAAAGCGGGCGATCATGTTGTTTGTTCAAAATCTGTTTATGGGCCAACATTAACGCTTCTTCAAAATGTTATGAGCAAGTTTAATGTAGAAACCACTGATGTTGATACGGATATTGAAGGAGAGATTGAGCGGGCTATAAAACCTAACACAAAAATTGTTTATGTTGAAACCCCCGCAAACCCAATGATATCTATTACCGATCTTGAAAAGGCGGCAGACGTTACACACAAAAATAATGCGCTATTAATTGTAGATAATACATTTATGAGCCCGGCTCTTCAACAGCCTTTTAATTTTGGCGCGGATGTTATTGTACACAGCATGACAAAATATTTAAATGGTCATGCTGATGTTGTTGGCGGGATTATTATTGTTAAGGATGAAACCACGTATCAGTCAACGAGAAAAATCTTAAATCAGCACGGCGGGGTTATCGATCCGTTCAATGCGTTTCTTGTGCACCGCGGCTTGAAAACCCTTGCGGTTAGAATGCAGAAGCATTGCGAGAATACAAAAGTTGTTGCTGATTATTTAGTAAAACATCCCCAGGTAAAATATGTGCGTTATCCCGGTTTAAAAGACCATCCAAATTATGAAATTGGCTTAAAGCAGCATAAAGATTTTGGAGGCATGCTTTCTTTCGAATTAAACGACGGGTTCAGCGCTGGTAAAAAAGTTATGGACAGCGTAAAGTTTTGCACCCTTGCCGTCAGCCTTGGAGGAGTAGAGACTTTAATTCAGCATCCAGCCAGCATGACTCATTTATCAATGGGAGCAGAAGCTCGCAAAGCAGCGGGAATTACAGAAGGTCTTGTGCGTCTTTCGGTTGGAATTGAAAATGTTAGCGATATAATTGAAGATCTTGAACAGGCGCTTTCTAAAATTTCTTAGTGGCGGAAACAGGATTATTTCTAACGATAATATTGAACCAAAATTTTAATTTGTGGGCAGAATAATAAACTTGAATCAGCCAAAACTTCTTTATAAATAATTTGTATTAATTCAACCTTCACCCTATTTTTGCCACATTCCTGAATTATATCGTTTTAGAGGGACGGCCAGATGAAATCTAAAAACATCCTTTATGCAGTTCTATGTAGCCTATTCTTTAATTTTTTAATTAACGCCCAGAGCGGTTCATATCAAATCCCATTAAATATCAAAAAAGCAATTGATAAGGGGACCCGTACTGTTGACGGCAAGCCGGGATCTAATTATTGGCAAAATACAGCAGAATATAATATCAAAGCAGAACTTGAACCGGCTACCCGCACAATCAACGGAAAAGAAGTAATTACTTATTATAACAACAGTCCGGATACTCTAAAGCAGCTCGTTGTAAAAATTCTTATGGATATTTACCGTAAGAGCACCCCGCACGATTTTGAAATTTCTCCCGGTGATTTAACAGATGGTGTAATTTTGTCCGAGATATTTTTTAATAACGAAGAAATTAAAATTGACGGATCACAAAATTCAGTAAGACGGGAAGGAACAAATCTTTTTATTCCTGTACAAAAAGGAATAACTCCTAAAACAAAAGTTGAATTAAAATTTGAATGGAGTTTTGTAATACCAAAAGAAACAAAAATAAGAATGGGCGCGTATGATGAAACTACATTTTTTGTTGCTTATTGGTTTCCACAGGTTGCCGTGTATGATGATATTGACGGCTGGGATACTTTGAACTACACCGGACAGGTTGAAACATACAATGATTTTTCAAACTATACAGTTGAAATTTCTGTTCCTAAGAATTTTCTCGTATGGGGAACAGGGCTTCTTCAAAATCCGGAAGAAGTATACGCGGAAAATATTCTTGAGCGTCTTAAAGAAGCGCAAAGTTCTAATACTATAAAAAATATAGTTGAAGCAAAAGATTATCAAAAAGGGCTGGTTACTGCAAACAAAGAAAAAGTAGTATATAAATTTAAGGCAGAGAATGTTTTGGATTTTGCATTTGCAACAAGCGATCATTATTTATGGGACGGGTCAAGTTTAATAGTTGATAAGAGTACAGGACGCAGAACTTTTATAGATGCGGCCTATAATAAATCCTCTAAAGATTTTTATGATGTAGCATTAATTGCACGAAACGTAATTGAATATTTCTCAACCCAAATTCCCGGCTATCCATTTCCCTATCCCAAGATGACAGTTTTCAACGGGCAGGGCGGAATGGAATTTCCTATGATGGTCAATAATTCATCTGTGGAAGAGTATCCGGGAACTATTCATCTAACTTCTCATGAAATCTGCCATACATATTTCCCATTTTATATGGGGATTAATGAAAGAAAGTATGCATGGATGGATGAAGGATGGGCTACAATGCTTCCTTTTGATTTTGAAACATCACATGCGCCGGGTTATGACCCGCGAACTCTTAATGCTAGAGATTACTCTTTGTTAGCAGGAACAGAACAGGATATTCCCCCGATTGTTCTATCTTATGAACTAAGAGGTCCTTCGTATAGAACGGCATCTTACCGCCGGCCGGGACTGGCATATGGCTTTTTAAGGGAATTTCTTGGAGATGAGCTCTTTCTTAAATGCCTTCATGAGTATATAAAAGACTGGAATGGAAAACATCCGGTTCCGCTTGATTTTTTTAATACGTTTAGCGAAACAGCTGAACAAAATCTTAATTGGTATTTTAAACCCTGGTACTTTGAAACTAAATATCCCGACCTGTCGTTATCTGCAATGCTGGTGAATGGAGAGGTTAAGATAGAAGTTCTGAATAAAGGGGGTATGCCTCTTCCTGTAAAAATAAAATTTTATTATGAGGATGGTACAAAAGAAGTTGTTTATCAAAAAAATGCAGATGAGTGGAAAGACGGAAAAACAAGTATTCAAACAACGATCAATATTCTTAAAAAAGTTAAGAAAGTTGAACTTGGTACAACACAAATTCCGGATGTAAATTTGAACGATAATGTAGTTGAATTCAAATAAATTAACGGGTAAATGAAAATTAAAGGAATTTTGAAGATGAAAAAGACCACATTACATTTAATCTATATTTTTGCAGCAATAATTTTATTGGCATCTATCACTTATGGTCAAAGCTCTTCAATTTATGTCCCACGTAACATAGTAAAAGCGTATGAAAAAGGAACCCGCTCTTATGATGGGAAACCAGGAACGAATTACTGGATCAATCATGCGGATTATAAAATTCAGGCAGAAGTTTTTCCTAAAGAGAGAATAGTTAAAGGCGTAGAGCAAATCACTTATTACAACGAAAGTCCCGACACGCTACATCAATTGACCTTTCGTCTATACCAGGATATTATGAAAAAAGGAAATTCCCGCGATGAAAGAATTTCTCCTAAGGATGAAACAGATGGTGTGAAAATAGATACTCTTCTTTTAAATGGTAAAGGGGTTAGTCTAAACGCAAGAAACAATGCATATAGAACAGCAACTAATTTAGTTTTAAGAAGCCTTCCACAACCGCTTGCGCCGAAGAAGTCTATATCCATAGAGATATCGTGGTCTGTAATTATTCCCAGGGAGACAAGAATTAGAATGGGCTCTTATAACGATTCTACTCTATACGTTTCGTATTGGTATCCGCAGGTTGCAGTTTATGATGATGTTGATGGATGGGATAGAAATGAATATGGAGGGGCTGTAGAATTCTACAATGATTTCAATAATTATGACGTGAATATAACGGTACCGGCAAAATTTTTAGTTTGGGGTACCGGAGAATATCAAAACCTGCAGGAACTTTTAAAACCGGAAATTTATTCCCGTTACAAAGAAGCATTGGAATCTGATGGTGTGATTAGAATTGTAAGAGAAGAAGACTTGAAAACAGGGGCAACTAAATCCAAAGACAAAACCACCTGGAAAATAAAAGCGGAACATGTTACAGACTTTGCATTTGCAACAAGCAATGGATATATCTGGGATGGTATTAGTGCAGAAGTTGACGCAAGCGGAAGACGTGTTTTGACGGATGCTGTTTACCCGCCAGGTCAAAAATCGTTTGAAGAAGTTGCAGGTTTTGCTAAACAAACGGTTGAAAGTCTTTCAAAAAATTTACCGGGTGTTCCATTCCCATATCCAAAAATTACAACATTTAACGGGGAACAATTTGGCGGCGGTGGAATGGAGATTCCTATGATGTGCAATGATGGGGTTTATCCAACAAGAGCAGGGCAGGCTGGTGTAACTATGCACGAGATTGCACATACTTATTTTCCGTTTTATATGGGTATTAATGAAAGAAAATATGCATGGATGGATGAAGGCTGGGCAACATTTTTTACTTCAGCGCAATTAAAAAATTTAGTAGCGGATGCAGACGAGTACACCGGTAATATAACTATGGTTGGAACAATGATGGGTGTTGAAAACGATCTTCCAACGATTACACCTTCAGTAATAGCACGTGGACCGATGCTGGGTTTTGCGTCTTACCCCAAAGCATCTATTTCTTATGCAATGTTGATGGATGCATTAGGAGAAGAGCTATTTAAAAAATGTTTGCATGAATTCATTGCTCGATGGAATGGAAAACATCCGTTACCATGGGATTTCTTTTTTACATTTAACGATGTTGCTAAAGAAGATTTAAGCTGGTTCTGGAATCCATGGTATTTTGACAGGGGCTTCCCTGATCTGGGCTTGAAGGATGTGAAAGTAAAAAATGGAAAAGCAGAAGTAACAGTTGAAAAAATTGGCAACGTTCCTGTCCCCATTGATTTAATAGTTACTCATTCAGATGGAACTACAGAATCAGTTTACAGAAATGTTACTGTCTGGAAAACGGGGGCTAAAGAAATAAAAGTGGAATTCAAACCTGTCAAAGAAATAAAGAAAATTGAACTAAACACAAAAACAGTTCCGGACGCTAATCCAAAGAATAATGTGTTAGAGGTAAAATAGAAGCGCTAAAGTAGCTTTGTAGAACAACTCGTTTAGTGAGAATGCCGGCAGCAATCTTAAATAGATTCAAAACTGTTAAAACACAAAACAAGTTTTAGTTTAACGAAATTGGATTAAAACATTAGCCTTGTTATTCTCGTACAGGATTAATAAACTTATTGATTGAAAATAAAAACTAATAAATTCTTGAAAATAAAATCACTTACAATAGTGCTAGTATTATTTCTTCAAATTATTTCCTTTGCCCAGGAAGAAATAATACACAAAGGAAATTTATATTACCTTTCCAATACATTGGTTGTAAAGGTAAAAGATAATTATACTGGATTACCAAAAACTCTAAATAAAACAATTCCTAATTTTGTTTTAAGGGGAATGAAGCAGCTTTTTCCTGCACAGCCGGTCTTAAATAAAGAAGCAACGCAGCTAAGTAAAATTTATTTGCTTAGTTTTAATTCTTCCGAAGATCCAACAATACTGGCAGCCAAGATTTCAAAAACCGGTAATTTTGAATGGGTGGAACCAAAATATATCCGCAGGGTTACATATACTCCGAATGATTCTCTTTACGTTCGTTCGCTGCAAAAAAATCTTCAACGCATTTTTGCTGATTCTGCATGGGCCGTAACAATAGGCGATACATCAATTCATATAGGAATTGTTGATACCGGTGTAGACTGGAATCATCCAGACCTGGCCTCAAATGTTTTAAAAGATAAATCCGGGAATCTTGTTGGTTATGATTTAGGCGGGCTTAATGGAACACCGGATAATGATCCATCGGAAGATTATTCTCCTTTAAACAGGTATCATGGTACACATGTTGCGGGAATTGCCGATGCAGTTACGGATAACAGAATTGGAATTGCATCAATTGGGTTTAAGTGCACATTAATTCCTGTTAAAGTCGCAAGAGATGATAAACGCGATGACAATGGTACACCATATATTTACTATGGTTTTGAAGGAATAAAATGGGCGGTAGATCACGGTGCTAAAGTTATCAATTGCAGCTGGGGAGGATCAGCATATTCCCTGTCTGAGCAATTAGTAATTGACTATGCGGTTTCAAAAGGTACGCTTGTAGTTGCCGCAGCCGGGAACGATGGAAAGCTGGAGAACTTTTATCCGGCATGTTATAAAGGCGTTCTTGCAGTTGGATGGCTTGATACAAACGACGATATAATTTCCAGTGCGGCAAATTTTGGAAGGCTGGTAGATGTATTCTCGCCGGGCAGTTTAATTTTATCTACCTGGCCCAGAATTTCGGGACAGCTCTACAATTCAATTAGCGGTTCCTCAATGGCTTCTCCGCTAGTTGCCGGACTGGCTGGTCTTGTCTTTTCAAGATTTCCAAACTATACTCCGCTTCAGGTTGCAGAACAAATTAGAGTTACAGCGGACAATATTGAGCCATATAATACTGATACCCTGAAATATCTTCTTGGTAGAGGAAGAATTAATGCAAACCATGCTGTAAGAGCGACAAATAAAATTTCCGTTAGGGCAGTTGATGTCAAATTTATAGATGAAGGAAATGGAAACGGTTTACTTGAATCAAATGAGAATGCTTCAATCGAAATAAATTTTACTAATTATTTAAATCCCATTTCAAACGTTACAATATCTCTAGAGACAAGTGATAATGCGGTTACAATTTTAAACTCAATTTTTCAAACAGGAGCTGTTTTAACGCTTGGAACTATTGGCAACCAGGCTAATAAATTTAGATTCAAGATCAACCCAGGCGCCCCTATTAATCACGACGTAAATTTTTTAATAAAATATTCAGGAAATAATTATTCAGATTTTCAATGGATAACAGCACGTATTAATCCAACATACGGCACACACAATGTTGGTAGAATAACAATGACCGTTACAAGCAAAGGCACTCTTGCCTTTGATGACTATCCAACAAATTTATTAGGGGATGGATTCAAATTTGCAAACGGAGATAACCTGATGTTTGAAGGCGCGCTTATGTATGGCACCACTCAAAATAAAGTGATGAGTGAGTCAAGAGTTTTAGAGAATCAGAATACAAGTTTTACTACAATTACTCCGTTTAAAATTAAAAATGTTGGAAGCGATCAACAGGGATCAACTGTTTTTTCGGACGCCGGTGCGCTTACAAACGCTCTTGGAATTGAGACTCATTTAACATCAAATACATACGGGCAAGCGCCAAACGATAATTTTGCCATTTTAGACATGTTTCTCAAAAACACCACTCAGAAGAATATAACGAATTTATATGTTGGATTTTATATTGATTGGGATTTACCGCAGGACAACCCCGTAACTGACTCAACTTATTTTGATACAACAGATAATTTTGCAGTGGCATTAGATGAAACAGGGAGCTCAAACGCTTTTGTAGGCACGGCATTAATTTCATCCGATAAATATGGATATTACCCGATTGATAATGATGCAACAAGCGGCGATGTAGTTATGAATGACGTTAACGGCTTTAGTGATGCGGAAAAATGGATAACGCTTTCCAGCGGGATAAAAAATAAACCCGTGGGCTCAACAGATATTTCACTTGTTGTATCCGGAGGTCCATTTAGCATTGAGACAAATGGTAATTTAGAGGTTGCATTTTCAATTGCCGCCGGCTCGTCTCTTGCAGAATTAAAGACAGCGATAAGGCAAAGCAGAATAAAATTCAAAGATACAACCGGCTGGATCCCCGAAATTCTGCCGTCAGATTTTATGCTTTATCAAAATTATCCCAATCCATTCAATGCGGGAACTATAATTAACTATTATCTACCGAGAAGTACTCAGGTAACAATTAAATTATATGATATTCTTGGTAGAAAAGTTGCCACATTGATTGATGAATTTCAGCAGGCGGGAATACATAATGCTAGATTCTTATCCCAGAATTTTCCTGTAGGCAGCGGGGTATATTTTTATAGAATTCAGGCAGGTGATTTTTCGGCTGTAAAGAAAATGATCTTCATGAAATGATTATTTCCCAAATTTTATTTTGAAATTTAATATTTCCGGGCGGCTTCCGGTTCTGACCGGCGGGCCCCAGCCGCCAACCCCGCATGAAACGTAATAGTGAGTTTTTCCATCAACAGCATAACCCCAGGCAAGGTCGTAGATTTTTTCAACAATAAAATTAATGGGCCATAACTGACCATAATGTGTATGACCGGACATCTGGAAATCAATACCATTTTCTACTGCTTCTTTTAACCCAAAAGGCTGATGATCCATCATAAGCAATGGAAGTGATTTATCTACATCTTTAAGCAACAATTGCAAATCTTTTCTTTGTTTTCCTTCAAATTGCCTTATTGAGCAGTCTTCTCTTCCTATTATATAGAACGAATTTTGGATTTTTACAACACTATCCCTTATAACATTTATTCCGTGCCCGGTTAAATATTTGCACGCCTCTTCTACACCGCCGATGTATTCGTGATTTCCGGTAATTGCGTAAACGCCGTATTTTGATTTCAGCTGTAGCAGCTCTTCGCCAACATTATTGTTTATAACCGCAGAAATATCTTCATCAATAATATCTCCGGCAAAAAAAATAATATCTGGCTGTAGTTGATTTATCTGGTCTTTTATTTTTGAAAGAAAAGATTTTCCTAAGATATTTCCTAGATGAAGATCAGAGGCCATTACTACATTAAGAGACTTTAGTTCGCCGGCATTCTTTTTGATTCTAAAATTATAGGTTTTTGTTAGAATCATTTTTGTGTTTATATACCCACCCACAACGGTAATTAATGTTAATAGAAGGACTATAAGGGCAGCAATTCTTTTAGTCTTTTCAATATTAATAGTTACAAATGCAGGAAAGAATGGAATAAAGTGGTTTATAAGTCGTAGAAAATCTATTAAGATGAGTAATAAGAAAAAGTAAAACATGAAAGCCAGCCAAAACGACCCTATCCAGATAAGTGTGTCGCTAAAAATATTGACCATGAAATGTTCAACAACTCTTCCAGCAATAAATGAACAAATTAAAAATATCGACGTGGTAATGAATAAATTTTTATAAGATTCCGGTACAACGGAAATAGCGCGGCGTACAATATAGAAGTTGACTAATCCATAAACGGTTAATACAATTCCAAAGAAAATAAGCTGTTGAGATAATTTCATATTAATTTAGACAAATATATTTTAGTTGGGTTTAAACTTAGTGTTAATAATTAAAAACAGCCCGGTTCTTTAATTTTAGCCGACATATTTTTTAAGGGCCTTATCATAAAGTGTAACATATTTTTCGGCAGACTTCTTCCATGAATAATCTTTGCACATTCCATTTAGCTGAATTTTTTTCCAAGTTGGCTTGTTTTTGTAATAAGTTATTGCTCTTTGAAGAGTATCAATCAACATTTGAGGCGAGAAATCTTTAAAAGAAAAACCCGTTCCCGATTGTATTTCATTACTAAGAGATTCATCCCAATCTTCAACCGTATCGGCAAGCCCGCCTGTCTTGCGGACTACAGGCACAGTACCGTATTTTAAAGAATAAATTTGATTGAGCCCGCATGGCTCAAAACGTGAAGGCATTAGAAATATATCCGAGCCGGCTTCAATCAAATGAGAAAGCTCGTCATAATAGCCAAGGTAAAGAGAAATTTTTTCTGGATACTTTTTCACCAGGGCGGAAAACATTTCTTCATACTTAGGTTCACCATTGCCAAGAACAACCCAGAGGGCATCAAGTTTCATTAGCTGTTCGGCAGAATCCTCAAAAAGATTAAAACCTTTTTGTTCAACAAGTCTCGATATAATTCCTATTAATGGTTTGTTCTTATCCTGAGGAAGATTCACTCTTTTAAGAAGGGCTGTCTTGTTTTTTAATTTTACTGAAAGGTCAGAGGATGTATATTGATTGGGGATGTAAATATCTTTCCCGGGATTCCAGATATTGTAATCAGCCCCATTTAGTATTCCAAAAAAATCCTTTTCGCGTCTTTTAAGAAAATTTTCCATTCCTGCGCCAAATTCTTCGGTTAAGAGCTCTTTTGCATAAGTTTCGCTTACTGTATTGATAATGTCTGATGTTAGAATCGCAGTTTTAAGAAAATTTATGTTGCCGTAGTATTCCCCAATTTCACCGGGTGCGGCATGTTCGGGATTAATGTCTGCCTTTCTAAATGTATCTTTTGTAAATATTCCCTGGTAAGCTATATTATGAATAGTGAACACAGTTGCCGTATTGTGAAAAAGTTTATCCCACCCATAATTTTCTTTTAACAAAACCGGCAGCAAGCCCGTATGCCAGTCGTTGCAGTGAATTACATCAGGTGCGTATTTAAGTCGCTGAAGGGTTTCAATAATACTTTTCGAAAAAAGAATGAACCGTTCGTCTTCATCATTATCTTTAGTATAAATTTCAAAACGGCAAAAGTAATGCGGGCAGTCAATAAAATATACAATTACATTTGAAACGGGCAATGTTGTTGTATAAACCTGCACCTTGTAAATATTTGATGCTATGCGGATAGGAATTTCTCCAATGTCATCACATAATTTAAGGTTATAATCTTCAATTGTGATAGTATTATACCTAGGCAAAAAAACTAATGCCTCGTGACCCAGCTTAGAAAGCTCTATAGGCAGTGTTCCGATAACATCTCCCAGTCCGCCTGTTTTTGCATATGGGTAAACTTCGCTTGCAGCAAAAGCAATTTTCATTGGATTAAATTCTAATAAAAAATTATTAATGCAAAAATAAAGAAAAAGAATACCGAAGGGGGAAAGAAATATGCTTGACCGGCTACTGGCTCAAATAGAGACTAATAAACGCTTTTATGTTTGAAAACAACATATTAATGCCATATTTCATTCCTAACTTAGAAAAACAAAGAAGTTTTGTAGTGGATCATAAATTAATAAGAAGCTATAAAGTGTAATTGAAAACGTATTTTGGTAACCCGCCGAATCAAATAGTTAAAGACTTACTTTACGCATAATTTAATTTATAACCACGACTTTTAAGAAGTTGAATAGATAAAAATAAAAGTTTTTGGCTTTTCCCGAAGGAATGGCTGCGCCAAGCCCAACTCTTTGTTCAATGTAAGCATAATTTCGTTATTAGCTTACTTCATCATCTATCTTTATTTGGGCTAAAGCCCTTTTCTTTTTTGTAATCTCTTATCCCCACCGTAAAGAGGCTGTGT
>PMDS01000051.1 GCA_003155655.1 Melioribacter sp. | reverse complement strand
AGAACAAAAAATATTGGTGTATCTCATTGCGAATCCCGCAAAGCGGGACTCTCCCAACTGAGCTACAGCCCCATACTCAAAAAAAATAGAACAAAAAATATTGGTGTATCTCGTTGCGAATCCCGCAAAGTGGGACTCTCCCACTTGAGCTACAGTCCCAAACCGTTTATTAACAAAATCTACACTTCTTTTTAGTTTTTTCTCTGATGAACTTAATCAATAACAAAATAATTTTCTATAAAAATCTTCAAATGATTCGTCGAGAAATTTGTTTTATCAAAACTGAAATTTTTATTGAAGCCGTCAATACAAGGTTATTCAAAGAACACTATATGTCATTTGTTTTTTATGGATTGGGCAAGTATACTTTTGCCCGCTTTACTTTTTACTTGCCCGCCCGTCACGAAATGAGTTATTTTCAGCCGGGGTTGCATTTTGAAAAACGGCATAAGCTGTTAATTGATAATCTACGAATTATTTCGTTGATATTAATTGTTTATTTGTTATTTTTGAAATGTATTTAATGCATGTCATTTGAAAAATTTTATGGCAAGAAAAAGAAATATTGGTCCTACAGAAAAAGAGTTGCAGATACTCTCAATTTTATGGAAATATGGAAAGTGTACAGTGAGAGAAGTTAATTCAAAAATAAATCAGAACGAAAACGCCGGATACACAACTACTCTTAAGCTAATGCAAATTATGTTTGAAAAGGGATTATTGAAGAGGGATGAGTCGTCAAAAACGCACATATATATGACTGCAACTCCCGAGAATCTGGTACAAAAGGAAATAGTTGATTCTTTGATGAACCGCGTGTTTGCCGGGTCTACTGTAAAGTTTATTATGAGTGCATTATCTGCAAAGAAAGTTAGCCGGGATGAACTCAAAAAGATAAAACTATTTATTAATCAAAAAGAACGAGAACTCTAAAACATTAATTAATTCGAAAGTAATATGGTTCTGTTTGATAAGATCGGGTTGATATTATTTCATTTTGCATGGCAGGCGGCGGCAATTGCCGTTATTACGGGTCTGATTTTATATGTGCTCAAAGGCGCCAACTCCAGAGTGCGTTATACTTTATGTTGTTTTTCATTGCTCTTGATGGTGACTCTTCCGATTTGTTTTACATTTACCAATTTGATAAAAGACCCGAATAGTTTTGAGGGATCTACTATAAAGCAACTGACTCCAGTTGATGCGAAAGAAGTTTTCTCTAATGGAGTATTAATCGCAACATCATTTAGAACCGGTCAAATTCAGATTTCATCATACGAAGAGTTAGTTTATTATATAAACAGATATTTTCCTCTCATAAGCATAATCTGGATGCTTGGAGTTGTGCTTACGGCATGCTATCGAATATATGGATTTTCGAAGGTCAGATCTTTAATCTGTCAGGCTCAAAGGGTTGAGGAATCTTATTGGGCTGAAAAAATAAAAGAATTGATGCGGAAGATCGGATTAAAACAGAAAATAACATTTCTGCAATCGCAAGGAATAAACACACCGGCTGTTATAGGATTTTTAAAACCTGTTCTTCTTGTTCCTGTTTCTTTTTTTACTGGGGCAGAAAGTAAATGTATTGAAGCGATTATACTGCACGAGCTGGCCCATATAAAACGGTATGATTACCTGGTAAATATTATTCAATTGATAATTGAAACGGTTGGATTTTTTCATCCCGCTGTCTGGTGGATTTCCAATCGAATACGCATAGAAAGAGAAAATTGCTGCGATGACTTTGCCGTTGAAATCTTGGGTGATAAATTGATATATGCAAAGTCACTTGTTCAGCTTGAGGAAATACGGCAGAATACTTCTCTTATAACAGCCGCAAATGGATCAAGTCTGTCATATAGAGTTTCGCGGCTTTTACGTAAAAAATCAAATATATTTGATTCAATGTTTTTCAATTTTGCCGCCCCATTCATCGTAACTATATTTATTATTGCTTCCTTTGGTTTTGTCATAACAAATTCCAATAATGGAAAATTGTTGAGTAATTTATTTAAGAATGTTTCAAACAGTAAACTTGATGATTATCTCATTGCGTATTTTCCTTTTAATGGAAATGCAAATGACGAGAGCGTGTTCAAACAAAAGACATACATGCATAACGTAGTTTTATGTGAAGACAGGTATGGCCGGAAAAACCGGGCTTGCGATTTCAACGGGAAGAATAGTTACATCGATACTGACAAAAAAAATGTTTTAAACTATACCGAATCGATTACTATAAGCTGCTGGGTGTTTCCGCGCCGGGCTAAAAACTGGGAATCGTGGATTTGTAAAGACGGACCCAAATGGGCTTCCGAGTGGCGGATGGGTTTCGGGGAGAACAAAAATACCGAATGGGGTTTCACAGTGTGCAACCTTATAGCAGGGCGTAACAATTGGGCGGATTACTGGATTACAAATTCTGAGATACAGTTAAATAAGTGGACTCATGTGGCAGTATCTGCCGACCAGGATAAAAACATAGTTTCAGTTTATATGAATGGAAATAAGGTTGGTGTACTAAGAGACCTAAGAAAGTTTGAAAAATCGGAAAGCTCCGTTCGAATTGGTTTTCAGACCGATGATAATGTTTACTTCGATGGGAAAATTGACGACATAAGAATATATAAGCATGTTCTTTCCGATGAAGAGGTACGCGAAGTGTTTGAAATGGACTAAATATTTTTTTCCTCATATCTACGAATTAATTCGTTGATGAATGCCGGATGGTTATTAGGCGTCAGGACATTCTAAATGCCGGTTGTTCCGGATATGTTCATTTTGATGTGAGTTCCTGGTAAGCAGGCAATAGATTAAATCTTTGAAATAAATAAATACCATCATATAGGAAAATCAATGTTATTCACAAACGAAAACTCTCATATGCAATTGCCGGAAAAAAATCTTTCCACTTTGTGCTGGTCTGTTGTCGGAAACTTGTTAGGCTTTTTATGCTTAACGCAGTTGGCTGTTGTTCTTCTATTTACTGTCAATTTGAATGTTACTCCTTTTGTTGCACCTGCTGCACTGATTCTTGCTCTGGCTGGTGGTTATTGGCTTTCCAAAAGAGAAGGGCTGTCTAAAAAATATCTATTTATCTCTCTCGCAATATCTGTAATCATAATTGGCATTTCCGTGTTTGTAGCAGGCGCCTTTTATGATATGTCATGGGATGGGTTATGGTATCATCAAACAGCAGTATATCAAATGTTCCACGGCTGGAATCCGCTGCGTGATCCATTGCATGATTTCACGCCTCACCTTCGCGATTGGCTTCGTTATTATGCAAAGGGTCCATGGTATTTTGCTCTTGCGGTATTTGCTGCAACAAATAATATCGAAATGGCAAAAGCTGAGATTTTAATTGTTTTTGTATTAATATTCTTTACCTGTTTTGCATTAATGATTGATCTTGGCAATAAAAAAAGAAACGCAGCAATAGTTGCTTCTCTCATTGCGCTCAACCCGGTCATTACTTGCCAGTTGGTTTCATATCTTGTAGATGGTCTCATGATTTCATTCCTAATTATATTTATTGCTGCAATGATTAATTGGTTTCGGAAACCATCTTTGTTTTTTATTCTACTTGCAATTATATCTGCTGTTCTATGTATTAATGCAAAATTTACAGGGCTGGTTTATATCTGCTTTTTCATGGCAGCAGGGGGAATCTTCTTGTTAATTAAAAAGCGAAAACTTTTCTTGAACTATGCAATTATCCAGTCTGTATCAATCATTATAGGTGTTTTGGTATTTGGCTGGAATCCTTATGTCACTAACACTATTTCCCGGGGTAATCCGTTTTATCCAATGCTTGGTTCATCTGAATATCCAAGTTTAAGTGCAATGGGACAAGACCCAATCGAGCGGTACGAAACACCGCATAATATGATGGGTCAAAATCGTTTTATACGTCAAGCCTATTCTATTTTCGGACGGCCTGGTGCCCAGCCATACTTCCCCGGTGAGAACGCTGCTTTTATGTGGCCATTCGATATCGGCTGGAAAGACTTTGAACTTTATTACTTTCATGATGTGCGGATATCCGGTTTCGGTCCCCTCTTTAGTGGTGCGCTTATCCTTAGCTTAATATTACTTGCTATTATACTTTTTCGTCCTGACACGCAGCGGTTATTCATCATCCTGTTTTGTGCCGCAATTGTTTTATCGCTTCTCGTTAGTACGCACACCTGGTGGGCGCGGTATGGACCACAGTTATGGTTACTGCCGATAATTGTTATTGCTGCCGGTTTCACTATAACCAACAACCGGGTTGTCTTTTGGAGTACGAGGATCATAGCTGCAATTCTTCTGATCAATGCTTTATTAATTGCAGCCGTTCATTTCCGCTGGGAAGCCGATGCTACCCGAACGACCAACGAACAGTTTTCATTGTTAAGGCAAAGCGGTGATGTCGGGGTTAATTTTCAGTCTTTCCGCGAACCCTTCAGCGAGCGGCTTCGCAATGCCGGTGTTACCTTTCACATAATGCGTCAATTGCAATGCGATAAACCGGTTGAATTAATGAGCGTTTCACCCGGTTATCCCGGTGCCGTTCGTGCGTGTATAAAATGAATGGTTGATTAGAAAAAAATAACGGAATTCAGAGAAGTATTTAATTCAAAGGACACCAAATAAAAATAATAAACCCGGGGCCAAATACACATCTGGCAAAATTGTGTCCTAAAGCCGGGCTTCAAGGGCAGATCACTATAAACCTGTCGTATTTAAAAAATGTTGTACTACTTAATTACTTTTTTCTAAAACTCCATTTATTTGATTTTGGTCTAAAGAATACCAATCTCCTGTAACAGCATCTATCACAGCTGGAAACGTTCCAAACAATATATCCAACACTATCCAAACACCACCAACCGAATTACTAAGAATGTAATTCTTCGTTTCGTATCCGTCTAACCGAAATTCAATGTTATAAGTTTTGTTAGATTTTAATTGCAACATTATCGGCGCTTTACCCATATTTATATCGTTCACATGAATACTTGCCCCTGTTGGTTCACTTGTAAAATTTACCGTATCAGTTGACCCTTTGAATATTGTTGCACAACCTTGAAAGGAAATTAAAAGCAATAAGGCTGCAAAGAGCTTTTTCATTTTCCCCTCGATGTTAATAATTTGGAAAACCGTATCTTCTGGAAAAATTAACATAGAATTATTAAAATTTACAAATCCCATACTTGTTAGTCTGTAAATTGCTCTATAAGGTTGAGCCCGCATTTTTTGAAATATACCAGATGAAAAATCCAAATGCTATTATACCAATGCCTAGTACAACAAGCCCGGAAGTCTTATATAAACTAAATTTATCAATTACCAAACTTTCAACATTATCCAAATTAAATTCTTTTATTTCACCGCTTGGCAGTTTGCACTTTAATTTTTCATTATTTATAGATGAATTATATTTGGAATCGCATGCATACTCACTGCCGGATTTTAATTTCACTTTAACAAGAGAATAATTACATTCTTTTGAAAATTCATTAGCCGTAACTTGATATTCGCTCGTACAAGAGACTAATAAAAATATTGTTGGAAGGAATAACCAGAATAGAAGTAAAAATGATTTTATTTTTTTCATTTTTCCCTCAGTTAATATTACTGAAATTATTTTTTTAATATTATCAGTAGAGAAGTAGGATAATAAATGAACAAAACATGCCCTGCCATGTAACCGTCAGCTTAAAGGTTGCCAAAATTTAATGAAGTCAGGTCTACCAATCAATTAAAAATAATTATCATTTCCTAGGCGGTCAAGAACCATTTCTTGACCGAAATAAATATTATAATAAATGGAACCGCTTAAGTAAATCAACCACTGCGGATGATAGTTTAAAAATAATTAATAAGATCGAAGTTGTTTCGAAGAAATGTCTCTTCTTTCTTAACGATTTCTTTTGCTTATGTTGTTTACCTACTTTGTTAGTTTGCTTTCGCATTTTTTACCTTTTTTGTTATTAAGTATTTTACAAACTTTAGGTTGTAGTGGACACCTTAAACAGGTCTTATCTTTTACTTAGATTTGTATTTGAGTCCACCAAACTTTTTAGCATTTAATAAGCTGGTAGAAAATTATCGAAAGGAATTATGAGAGTAAGTAGGCTCTACTTTTACAAGGTTGTAAAAGTACGTTTACAGTTTTTTCTTTTGTGCCTTGTATGAATCCCGAATACTCAATAGTAGCTGGGTGGGTTTTCCATATTCATCTATTAAATCGCTTTCCGGAAAGACTTTTAATTCTCTATTAGCCAATATAACGCAAGCGCTTTGTGTTGGTTTTGGAATACTCTTTTCGATTTGTTTTATTTTTCTCATTAGAGTTATTGAAAATGTCCTCCCATTATCTTCCATGTCCAATAATTTTTTTTCGGTGGCTGCAATCTTCCGCTCATACAGGTTATACATCTTTAAAGTATGTTCCTCTTTCATGTTGTTCGATTTTTTATGTGATTCTTTTAAAAAAGGTATTTGTTCCTCTTTAAGAAAGGTTATTTGCTCATCTTGAAGTTTAACAATCTTTTTTAATAATTTGATTGTAGTAAGAAAATCCTTAATAATCTTTTTAGATTCACTTCTATCCATTTCCTCCACCAACTAAAAATCCCCTTCAGGCTATAGTCAAACCAATTGCCGTCGGCCTCCCTTTTGGGCGTAATTCAAATAAGCTCAAAATTTTTTTTGAGGGCAATTTATTCTGATAGTATAAAACTAACTTCTTTTTATTAATCTAATCCTTTAATATTAAATAAGCAGGTGCAACAGCACCCAGAATCATGCTTAGGATCACCCGTTAAGCCGGGGGCTTCCGTTTTAGTTCCGTCAGACAAAGTAAAGATTCCATTTTCATCTGCTGCTTTGCCGTCCATTTCCATGTGATCCGGTTTTGAGTCTATTGTAATAGGATTATATTTCCAAACCTTATAAGTCTTTAATCCTAAACGTTTACTGGCTGCTTGTGCCGCCTTAAACCCCTCATTCCTTACTTTCATCTGTTCGGTGTGCATTTGATCATATGTAATTCTTGTTGCACATTCATTTGTTACGTCAAACCTTTCCTCAATTGCTTTTATTACTTTACTATAAGGTTTTCCTAGTTCTAAACCGGATGATATTTCTTGACCAACCTCGTCACGTAATTTCTTTTCGTTTGCATCTAAAATATTTTGATGTTTAGAAAAAATATCAGACAATAAACCTGAGTTATAAATTTTAATTTTGTCCCTTTCTATTGACATTTTGTTTTCTCTTTTTTTTTATTGTAAGATTTTGTACAACCTTCAGCGTTTATGTCTATTAAAATCTAATCAAGAAATATCATTCAATCAATCAAAATTAATTTTCACCTAAAATTCTTAAATTTGCCCAATCAACATTTTCTTTTGTACATTACACTTTAAAAAATAACAGCAGAAAGGAAAACAAAATGGAATATACATTTCTTGGAAGAACGGGGCTTAAAGTCAGTAAACTTTGCCTTGGCACAATGAACTTTGGTCCATACACAAATGAAGTTACAAGTCATAAAATAATGAACAGCGCTCTTGAACAGGGTATCAATTTTTTTGATACTGCAAACGTATATGGGGGCATGTTCGATCCCAAAAGTGCCGGCATTACAGAAAAAATAATCGGGCGCTGGCTGGCAAAAAATAAATCGCATAGAGATAAAATTGTACTGGCAACAAAAGTTTATGGTAATATGGGTGTTGCGCCAAACGAATCCAAGCTTTCCGCGTACCATATCCGAAAAGCATGCGAAGAAAGCTTAAAGCGTATGCAGACAGATCACTTTGATATTTACCAGATGCACCACATAGACAGGAACACTCCCTGGGAAGAAATATTCCAGGCAATGGAACAGCTTATCCGGGAAGGCAAAATTACTTATGTAGGCAGCAGTAACTTTGCGGCGTGGAATCTTACAGAAGCTTTTTATAAGGCAAAGGAAAGAAATTTTTTAGGAATTGTTTCAGAACAAAGTATTTACAGTCTGCGTAACCGCCATATTGAATTGGAAGTTATCCCGGCATGTAAAAATTTCGACATTGGGTTAATTCCATGGAGCCCTCTCGGCGGTGGAATATTATGCGGAGTTCTGGAAAAAGCAAAAGAGGGACGGCGTACACGCGAACCTTTGCAGCAGTCGGTTGAAAAATTACGCCCGCAAATTCAGGCTTATGAAAATCTTTGCAAAAAAATTGGTTATAGACCCGCAGACGTTGCGCTGGCATGGGTTTTAAGCAATCCGGTTGTAACTTCGCCAATAGTAGGTCCGCGTACGGTTAAGCAGCTTGAAGAAAATGTTAAAGCGCTTGAAATAAAATTAGACAGCGAAACATTAAACAAGCTGAATGAAATCTGGCCGGGTCCCGGTAACCAGGCTCCTGAAGCATACGCATGGTAGCTGCAAGTATCAAGCTACAAGCTTCAAGAAAGAAAAGATTAAATTACAACGTATTTTAAAATTAATTAAAAGGAAGAAAGCTGATCTTAGGCTAATGAATTAAGCAAACTGCTTGGGTCTTGCAGCTTGGAGCTTGGAGCTAAATGGAGTACAACGAAAACCCAAAAGAATATTATCCCCCGATGCATACGGCGGAACATCTTCTTAACGGTACAATGAACAAAATGTTCGGACGCGGCCGTGCATTTAGCGCGCACATAGAAAAGAAAAAATCTAAATGCGATTACCATTTTGACCGCAATCTTACCGAAGTAGAAATAAAAACGCTTGAAGAAAGAATTAATTCTGCAATTGCGGCAGATTTACCTGTTAAAGAAGAATTTATGACCCGTAGCGATGCACAAAAATTTTTCAATCTTGAGCGTCTGCCTGAAGAAGCCGGTGAAAATCTGCGTGTTATAAGAATCGGAGAATATGATTCATGTTTATGCAGCGGTCCACATGTTGAATCAACAAAAGTTATTGGCGGGTTTAAAATTATCTCTACAAGTTTTGAAAACGGAATACTAAGGGTGCGTTTCAAAATTTTAGAGCAGAAATAAATTAATACCATAGTATTAAAAACAGTTTATCTCAAGTTAAATTGTCCTTATTCAGTAGAAATCATTCATAATTTTTTTAGATTTACAGAATTAATATTCTACCCCTGGAGTACTAATGAGATCATTCGATAGTTTAACTGAGCAGGAAATTCTTGCATTAGCAATATCGTTAGAAGAACAAGACGCACGCGTTTATGATGATTTTGCAGAAGGGCTGCATGCAGACTATCCTGAACAGGCAGAAGAATTCGTTAAAATGCGTTTAGAAGAAGACGGACACCGGCACCGTCTTATTGATCTTTACAAAAATAAATTCGGCGAACACATTCCTCTTATAAGAAAGGAAGATGTAAGAGGTTTTGTTAAACGGAAACCTGTTTGGCGCGCGCGTCCGTTAAGACTTTCTTCTGCAAGAAAGTTTGCACAGGATATGGAGCTCGAAACCCGCCGTTACTATGAAGCGGCAATTAAAAAAACTAACGATGCAAGCATCCGTCAGCTGCTGGGGGATCTTGCAGATGAGGAAAGAAATCACGCGCGCACTGCGCAAAGAATGGAAGCCAATGCTCACGTAGAAAGTGAAGACGCGGCTCAAAAAAGATTATTCCTTCTTCAGGTTATTCAGCCGGGGCTAGCAGGATTAATGGACGGTTCTGTATCGACATTAGCGCCATTATTTGCAGCAGCATTTGCAACACACAGCAGTTTTGATACTTTTTTGATTGGGCTTGCGGCAAGCATTGGTGCGGGAATAAGCATGGGGTTTGCAGAAGCTCTTTCAGACGATGGTTCGCTTACCGGGCGCGGTCATCCTTTCTTCCGGGGTCTTATTACCGGATTGATGACAATGGTTGGAGGTCTTGGACATACAATGCCATACTTACTTAAAAATGTTTATACTGCAACAACTGTTGCAGTAATTGTAGTATTGATAGAGTTAGGTGTTATTTCCTGGGTGCGCCATAAATTTATGGATACTCCGCTAGGGACAGCTGTCTTTCAAGTAGTAATAGGAGGATTGTTAGTTTTTCTGGCAGGTATTTTAATCGGAAGTTCATAATTGGTTTTATTGTGGCACTAAACTATTTGAATTGGAATACTCTGTTCCCAAAGTTTGAAAATTCAAATTCTCAGGGTTAATTTTGCAGTGTAATTTTGGGAGCGGCTGCATGCCCGAAGAACTTTACGTTAATATTAAATTTAAGAACCGCAAAACCGGTGAATTTAAAGAAGGGTACATTAGAGTTCCAAACGTTGAGAAATATGCCAACGGGCTAAAAAAGTATTTTGATGTTCATCTATACCGGATTTGCGAAAAAAGAATTGTTTGTAAAGAAGAATTTGAAAAGAAAGGAAAAGTTTAGCCCTTAATATTATTACTGTTTATTTATTTCTGGATATTCAAATGAAAAAAGTTATTAAAAGATTTTTAAAGTCGCTTTTTTTTATCTCAATAACTATTACTGTTTTTATATCCTCATTCTGCACAGACGATTCTAACCGGGAAGAACATTCGTATCATAAATATTTTGAAACAAATAAAGAGAAAGCGCAATTACTTTTAAAGAAATATTATGCACAGTTATTCGATTGCGCAAACTACCCGGCAGCGCTAAGCCATCCAACACTGCTGGATTCTACAATAATCAATTTCACAAAGCAGAAAAATTCTTACTATATAAAGGCGTTGGTTAAAACTAATTGCGGCAAAAGGATTTATGCGACCCTTAAATGTATGCCGGAATTTTTTGAGGAGTACAAAGATTCAAAATCAAACCACGCTTATCTTGTTGCTTCAATAAGTCAGATTAACGAATCTTCTACAACAGCAGAAGCCGACTCGCTGGAAGGGAAAACTAAAAATATATGTATTGAAAATTCTGTAATGCTCTCCGGCAATTGTATTGCCTTCGCCGAAATACCGGAATATTTTTCCATATATTAAAACTACAATAAAATTCTTGATCGGTTTAAGGAAATTATTAAAAAGTATTTAACATGAGTTTTTAATATTTTTATTCCAGCTAAACTCTATAATTGAACTATGACCAAACCGATAAAAAAGATTGGGCTATTCTTTATAATAATTATTCTATTGCCGGTTTTAATTTTTGCATTCCACGCATTAATAACCCTTAATCAAACTGAAAAAGATATTGAGGAAATCTACAAAAGCCAGCTTGAATCCATTTTATATTCAGTTAACCAGTATTCCGATGATATTGTAAGAAGCTGGAGCGTAAAAATTCAATCTGCTGTCGATGAAGGTAACGGTAATAAAAATACAATTCGCAAAAAAATTGGAAAAATATTTCAGGATAACAATGCTTTTAAATATATTTTAATATCCGACAGCGCCTTTAAAAATAATATTTTTATCAATAAGTCTTCAGTTGTTGAGAATAATTACTTATTAGTACCTGTACTAAAAGAAAACAAATTGAGTATTTTACGCTTATTCAAACTAAAGGCTAGTGGATTTATAAAAATTGAACCTTTGAAAATAAATTCAATAGAAAATCTTCAACTCCTGCTTTTTATTCTTGATGATAACCAGATTTGTATCATAGCCGTTGATCCCATAGACTTTGTAAAGGCAAATCTTTTGGGAAAGATTCAAAATGTGGCACATGATGAATTTATTGTAAGCGTGGATGACTCGTCTCACAATCAAAATATTTATTCCACTGAAACTGTTAATTTCCGGGATTTAAAGGAGAAAAAAAATCTATGGCTTATTCCTCAATACTCTTTAGGTATAATTTCTAAAACAAAAACTATTGAGGGACTTGTTAAAGAAAGAACTAACACAAGCGTTTATTTTATTATTAATTTGGGAATACTAATGGTAATCGTTGCGTGGTTCGGCTATAGAAACATTAAACGTGAAGTTAATCTAGCACAAATTAAAAGTGAGTTTGTATCAAATGTCTCTCACGAATTGAGGACTCCGTTAGCACTTATCAGCATGTTTTCAGAAACTCTCTCGATGGGGCGTGCTAAATCAGAGGAAAAACGAAAAGAATATTACAATATCATTCAAAATGAAACAGAACGGCTAAGTAAAATTGTAAATAAAATTTTGAGCTTTTCGAAAATTGAAGCGGGCAAATGGAAATATAATTTCAGAAGAGTTGATCTAAACGTAATAATCCAAGATATCTTTAAAAACTATAAATTTCATCTTAATCAAAAAGAGTTTGTGTTTAATTTTGTTCCTGCCGATAAACAGCTTATAATTGGTGCCGACCCGGAAGCAGTTTCAGAGGCAGTAATAAACTTAATAGATAATGCAGTTAAATATTGCTCGGATGATAAAAATATTATATTAAAAACTGGCCGTGAAGATATACGCTTTTATGTTGAAGTTGAAGACAGCGGCATTGGTATATCTGCCTCAGAACAGAAAAAGATATTTGAAAAATTTTATCGCGTACCAGGCGAAAACGTTCATAATACTAAAGGAACCGGGCTTGGGTTAACGCTGGTAAAACATATTGTTGACGCGCACAAAGGAGAAATTAAATTAATAAGCGAGCCTGGAAAGGGAAGCAAGTTCCGGATTTACTTTCCGGCTGTAATTGATTGAGGGAAATTATGCCTAAAATTTTACTTGTTGAAGATGAACCCAATATGCGGATTGGACTTAAAGATAATATGGAATTTGAAGGTTATGATGTTGAGTTTGCAAATGATGGCGAAGAAGGACTGAAAAAAATTCTAGAGAACAAATATGATCTTATTCTTTTGGATGTAATGCTGCCTAAAATGTCAGGATTTGATGTATGTAAAAAAGTCCGCCAGCAAAATAACTTGACACCAATTATTCTTCTAACTGCAAAAGGGGAGGAAGTAGATAAAGTTCTTGGTCTTGAACTGGGAGCGGATGATTATGTTACTAAACCTTTCAGCTTGAGGGAATTACTTGCCCGTATCAAAGCAATTCTGCGCCGTTCCGAAAGCTCTGTTGTAAGGAATGAAATAGTAAAAATTGGCAGGCTTGAAGTTCATTTTGAAAGTTATAATGCAGTTGAAGATGAAGCTTCAGTACAAATGTCGCACAAAGAATTTGAGCTGCTTAAATATTTATTTGACCACAAGAATCAAACTGTTAGCCGTGACGATCTTTTGAAAAATGTCTGGCAGGATGTTTATTTAACATCCCGCACAATTGATAACTTCATTGTCAGGCTTCGTCAGAAAATTGAATCGGATGCAAATAATCCTAAAATTATTATCACTGTTCATGGTATTGGTTACAAACTCATAGCTCAATAGAAAAATTTTTAACCATTCGTTCGGTTATTTTCGGTAGTAGGAGCGGCTTACCTGCTTAAAATATCCTTTTCAAGAGAGTTTAGTCTGTTCCAATTTAATAATGATTGTGACAATTCATTTCAACTATCCACAGAATAATGACAACTGTACTCTTCAAATAATTGTCTTAATATGTAAAATCAAAAATAATTTGAGGAAAAAGAAATGAAAAACATAACAGTAAAAAACGCATTGAAAAAAGTTGTTATTATTATGATAGCATTATTTACCCTTGCAGCATCAGTTCAGGCGCAAAGTAGTTGTGACAACTTGTTACAATTTGTTGTTGTTTTATTACATACAAAATGTTTAGAATTAGTAATTTACTGTCAGTTATTTGGAATATTAAAATGAAAATAAATAGTCACCTCCTCGTAGTAATCATCATAATCGGTTTCGGCCGTTCTGTATATTGCCAGAATTGGTATAGACAAATTAATTTGAAAGGCTCATGGAAATTTTCGATAGGAGATAGTAAGGATTGGTCGAAACCTGATTATGATGACAGTGACTGGGAAAGAATTAAAGTCCCTTCACCGTGGGAAGATCAGGGATATAACGGATATGATGGTTATGCATGGTATCGAAAACATATTGAAATTTCCTCGTGGGCAAAAGGAAAAAGTTTGACCTTACGTCTGGGTAGAATAGATGATGTTGATGAAGTTTATTTGAACGGTGAGTTAATAGGTCAGACAGGTATTTTCCCGCCCCATTATCAGTCGGCTTACAATGCCACCAGAGAATATGCTGTACCTGAAAAATATATTCGCTTTGGCGGAGACAATGTAATTGCTGTACGTGTTTATGATGGTCAGCTCCGGGGTGGAATTATAGATGGTGATATAGGGTTGTATGAAAATTTGGATGCAATGGCTATAGATGTAAATCTGGCAGGCCGTTGGAAATTTAAAACCGGCGACAACATGGAATGGAAAAATGCTAATTTGGATGATAACAGCTGGAAGCCAATAACTGTCCCCGGTTTCTGGGAACCACAAGGATGGCCCAATTACGACGGCTTTGCATGGTACCGTTTGAAATTTTGGGTTAGCAGTGAATTGGCTAATAAGAAATTAGTTCTTGTTTTGGGTAAAATTGACGATATAGATGAAGCATTTATTAATGGTGAATGGGTTGGAGCAACTGGTGATCTTAATGGAAATTTGGACGATTTTAATAAATATGACCAATATAAGCAGTTTAGAGGCTACTGGATTTCTGCTGGAGTATTAATTCCCAATAAAGAAAACGTAATTGCTGTGCGAGTTTATGATGGTTATAGAGACGGTGGAATTTATCAAGGTCCAATAGGACTTATAGAGCAAAGCAAATATGTCCAATATTTTAGAATTCATAGAAGTCAGCCCTTACGTAACCAAAGTAAAAATTTTTGGGATTGGTTTTTTAACTAAAATTTACCCGACTTTTTTTTAATTGAAAATTTGCCAAAACTGTCCCAAAACTATCCATTTCAACCCCTTAATTGATATCTTTTAAAACTTTCCATTTGCTTCTGCGTCTTATCTATCGTATATTTGCGATGAACGATAAAGGAACTCTGAAAATGGCTAAAGCCAAAGCTGAAGAATTCACGCCCGAAGAAATAAATCTGGCGGATATTGCAAAAGCTCTTTCTCACCCGGCACGGATTAAAATATTAAAAATTCTTGCAAGCTTGAATATATGTGTGTGCGGAAAAATTGTTGATGAACTTCCGCTTGCACAGGCTACTGTTTCGCAGCACTTGAAAGAATTAAAACGTGTCGGACTTATAAAAGGAGAAATAGAGGGACCGAAAACATGCTATTGTATTAATACCGGCGCTATCAAAAAAGCTTATGACGATTTTCAAAAATTATTTAATAATATTAGTAAGGAGTGCAAAATATCATGCAAAACGGCAACGAAGTAAAAGAGATTGTAAAAGAAAAATACGGGCAGATCGCTAAACAATCCAATAAAGGATGTGGCTGCGGATGCGGATCATCCAATAACAAAATTGTTGGCTACACAATAATGGAAGATGAATACACTAATCTTGACGGCTATGTTGCAGATGCTGATCTTGGATTAGGCTGCGGGCTTCCAACTGAATTTGCCGGGATTAAAAAAGGTGATGTTGTAGTAGACCTTGGCAGCGGTGCAGGCAATGATGTTTTTGTTGCGCGTGCGATAACCGGGGATGAAGGTAAAGTTATTGGTATAGACATGACTCAGGAAATGATAGACAAGGCTAACCGCAATAAAGAAAAACTGGGTTTTAAAAATGTTGAATTTTATCTCGGCGAAATTGAGGACATGCCTCTGCCTAATGAAACCGCCGATGTTGTTGTTAGTAATTGCGTATTGAATCTTGTACCCAGCAAACAGAAAGCATTTGCCGAGATTTTTAGAATATTAAAAAAAGACGGACATTTCTGTGTCTCGGATATAGTTATCAAAGGTGAACTTCCCGCTAATTTGAAAAAGTCTGCCGAAATGTATGCCGGTTGTGTTGCAGGTGCACTTCAGCAGGATGAATACCTAAAAATAATTTCAGAGACAGGGTTTAAAAATGTTGAAATTAAAAAGACAAAAGTAATTACTCTTCCTGATGAGATCTTGAAAAATTATTTAAGTGAAGCGGAACTTAAAAGTTACCAAAACAGCGGAATAGGTATTTTCAGCATTACTGTAACAGCTGGAAAATAATAGGAGGATAAATGCTTTGCCGGATCGATAAATTGCAAACAGATGATATTGAAAATGCTAAAGCGCTATTAAAAGAATCTGATTTACCGGCTGATGATATCAGTGAACATGCTGAAACTTTTTTAACTGCAAAAGTAAATAATGAGCTTGTTGGAGCTGTCGGGCTGGAAATATGGAATGATTGCGCTTTGCTTAGATCGTTTGTTGTTAAAGAGAAATATAGAAACAATGGGCTTGGCCGGGAACTCTACGAAAAATGTATTGAGCTGGCAAAGCGTTCTAATATTAAACTGGTGGCATTATTAACTACAACCGCCGAACTTTACTTTTCAAAGAAAGGATTTATCAAAGTAACCGGGGATAGTATTCCTTTTTTTGTAAAACAAACAAAAGAATTTCAAGTGTACTGCCCTAAAAGTTCGGCAGTTATGATAAAAAAGGTCCAATAATTTATGCACAAAAGAATTTTAATATTATGCACGGGCAATTCCTGCCGCAGTCAAATGGCGGAAGGGTATTTGAAATCCTTGGATAAATTTCTTGAGGTGTACTCTGCTGGAACTAAACCTGCCGCGGGTGTGAATCCGCTTGCCGTAAAAGTAATGAATGAAAATGGGATTGACATTAGCCGGAATAAGTCAAAAAATGTTAATGAGTTTATAGATCAATCTTTTGATTATGTAATTACAGTCTGTGATAAAGCAAAAGAAACTTGTCCTTTCTTTATTGGAAAAGTTGGAAAACAATTGCACATAGGTTTTGAAGATCCGGCGGAGGCAACAGGAACGGAAGAAGAAGTGCTTAAGGTTTATAGAAAAGTACGTGATCAAATAATGGATTCCTTTTTTGATTTCTATAAAACATTTGATCATAAATAATGTTTTAACCGGTAATTCTTTTTAGGAGATTTTCTAAAATGCAGTTTATTGAACTTGTAAAGATCAGACAAAGCGTAAGGGCATATAAAGATCTGCCAGTTGAAATTGAAAAACTTCAAACTGTATTGGAAGCAATGAGGTTGGCACCCTCGGCAAGTAATTCCCAGCCCTGGAAAGTAATTGTTGTTGATGAACCTGAACTAAAAAATAAAGTAGCTTATGCTACATTCAGCAGTAGTCTGCCAATAAATAAATTTACTGTGACCGCCCCCGCAATTTTAGTGCTGACAGTTGAAAAGATAAGATTGATTACGCAAATAGCCGGCTGGCTGAAAAAAAGGCAGTTTAGTTTGATTGATATAGGAATTGCTGCTGAACATATTTGTCTGCAGGCGGCTGAACTTGGCCTTGGAACATGTATGGTCGGATGGTTTAATGAAAAGGAAATAAGCAAATTGTTGAATATTCCTAAACAAACACGGATTGGACTTATAATAACAATTGGTTATCCTGAAAATGGGTATGAGATCAGGCTTAAGAGAAGAAAAGATTATGAAGAAGTGGTGTGTTTTAATAATTATAGATAGTGTAATAAAATTTTTAAGCTCGGCTCCGTTTTCCGTCAGCTAACGGAAACGGATTGCGGAGCCTGTCCCGACGTCTTATGTCGGGAGACATTCTTTGTCGGGGCGCCCTTAAAATAATTGCGCTAAAAATATGAATGCAGCTGTGCTTCGTAGAGACGCGTCGAACGCGTCTCCCATATTTTATTTTCTTTGTGATGTCATTCCGAATCCCGTAGTGCGGGAATCGGGACGTCCTTGACGACGAATGAACATTTTTCTTGGCCGCCAAGGACCATTCCTTGGCAGAACACTTTATCACTTTACGCTCGCCACTGTGTACCGTGGTTTACCCGCCGTCATGTTGGGCGGGCGTACTTGAAATGAATATTATAAAATATAAACAGAAATATTATTAACAAGGAATTTTCTATGAAACTTTCTCTGCCTGGAAAAACAATTTTGCTTCCTTCTCCCGTGCTAATTATCGGTACATATGGTCCTGATGATAAACCTAATATTATGAATGCCGCATGGGGCGGAATTGTATGCAGCAAACCCCCATGTATCAGCGTTTCTCTCAGGGAAGCAACGCTTAGTTATCATAATATCAAGCAGGCTGGTGCGTTCACTGTAAATATTCCCTCTGAAAAATTTCTCAAGGAGGCCGACTTTGCCGGAATAATATCTGGCAGGGAATGCGATAAATTCAAAGAGGCAAACCTTACCCCTGAAAGAAGCAAACTGGTCAATGCTCCAATTATAAAAGAATTTCCTTACGCGCTTGAATGCAATCTTATTAAGCAGATCGAGCTTGGTTCGCATACAATGTTTGTTGGAGAAATAGTCGGAATGATTGCCGATAGTGAAGTTCTAACTCCAAATCAGCTTCCGGATATTGAAAAAGTACGCCCGATACTATGGGGTTCATTCGGTAATAACGCGTATTATAATATCGGTACAAAACTTGGCGATGCGTTCTCAGTTGGTAACGAATTGCAGCGAGGTGACATTAAGAAGATAGTGTGACAAAGCCGCTCCTCCCCTCGCCTTTTTTTAAGGAGAGGGGCCGGGGGCAATGCTGTCAGGTTAACAAAAATNNCAAAGCTGCTAACCTGACAACATTGGGGGCCGGGGGTGAGGTCTCAGTGCATGTTATTTTCGTTCTTTTCTTACGCTAAGAAAAGAACAAAAGTATTTTCATGTAGTAGTTTTTAAACTCGCCACTGTGTATCGTGGCACACAAAAATAATTTAATCTATGAAAGGAAAGTAGCATGAATAAATCAAAAGTCTTATTCGTCTGTATTCACAATAGTGCCAGAAGTCAAATGGCGGAAGCATACTTAAATAAATTCGGCGGTGACCGTTTTATTGCCGAGAGTGCAGGGCTTGAACCCGGAATAATAAACCCTGTAGTTGTTGATGTAATGAAGGAAGATGGGATAGACATTTCTCAAAACAAAGCAAAAGGAGTATTTGATTTATTCAAAAACGGAAATCTTTATTCTTATGTTATTACTGTCTGCGATAAAGAAGCTGCGGAAAGATGTCCTATATTTCCAGGTGCAAGACAGGAAATAAATTGGAGCTTTAAGGATCCTTCCGGGATACAAGGAAGTTATGACGATAAATTAGCCGCTACACGAATAATAAGAGATGAAATAAAAAACACTATTATTAAATGGATTAACGAACAGACAGATTAATTAACAATATAAAAAATAATTATTTGAAAGAATTTTATGAGCCCAATTAACAAAAAACTTTCTTTTGTCAATAGATTCCTGACTCTTTGGATTTTTCTCGCAATGTTCATAGGCGTATTCTCGGGATATTTTTTCCCGGGGCTAGTTGATTTCTGGAATTCATTTCAATCGGGAACAACAAACATTCCAATAGCAATCGGATTAATTCTGATGATGTATCCGCCGCTTGCAAAAGTTAAATATGAGGAACTCGGAGACGTCTTCAAAAATGTAAAATTGCTTGCGTTATCACTTTTTCAAAACTGGCTTATCGGACCTGTGCTGATGTTCATTCTCGCAATTATTTTCCTGCGGGGTTATCCCGAATACATGGCGGGATTGATAATGATAGGACTTGCTCGATGTATTGCTATGGTTATTGTTTGGAACGAACTTGCAAAAGGTGATACCGAATATGCTGCAGGATTGGTTGCTTTCAATTCCATTTTCCAGGTGCTCTTCTTTTCGGTTTATGCTTACCTCTTCCTGACTGTCTTTCCAGCCTGGCTTGGACTAAAAACTTTTGTTGTTGATATAACAATAGGACAGATAGCAAAAAGTGTTTTTATTTATCTTGGAATTCCTTTCTTTGCCGGTATGATAACAAGGTTTGTACTGCTTAAAATAAAAGACAAACAGTGGTATGAACAAAAATTTATTCCAAAGATCTCTCCAATTACTTTAATTGCTCTTTTATTTACAATTTTAGTAATGTTTTCATTAAAAGGGGAATACATTGTTAAAATTCCTCTTGACGTAATTCGTATTGCAATTCCGCTTGCAATTTATTTTGTTATTATGTTTTTGGTTTCATTCTATCTAAGTAAAAGAGCGGGGGCTGATTATCCAAAAGCCGCAACGCTGTCATTCACAGCGGCAAGCAACAATTTTGAACTGGCAATTGCAGTTGCTATCGCGGTATTTGGAATAAATTCAGGCGAAGCATTCGCCGCAGTAATCGGTCCGCTTGTAGAAGTGCCTGTATTGATCAGCCTTGTAAGTGTCTCTTTCTGGATTCAGAGAAAATATTTTAAAGAAGTTAAATAAGAGTGGACAAAATATTTCTCTAATTTAAATATAAATGTTCTATTTCAACTCTACTTAAAATTAACTAAATTACTCAAGTTGACCGCCATT
>PMDS01000077.1 GCA_003155655.1 Melioribacter sp. | reverse complement strand
ACCTTTTTGCGTAAGGTGAGTTATTTATTTAAATTTGTAGGAGTGATATTTCTATTGAGTTAATAAAAGAGCCAAAAAATAAAACCGCAATATTAACAAGTTAAAAAAAATTATTATAAGTTTAAGTAATAAAGAAATTCTTGTTAAGAAATACCATGACTATTCTCTTTCCGGGAAATTAAAAAAAATAAAGATTGTCATATAGAAACAGACTTGGTTCTGCTTATGAAATAACCGGGAATGATTTAAATCTTATAAGACTCGGTTCATATACTGAGTCATTTGAATAAAAATTATTTGCATTCAGAGATTCAAATTTTATTAGTTATTATTTTATTGCAATATAAAAAGAGAAATCGCAGTAAACTTTTTAATTAACTAATTGAAGTAATAAAATTAATTTCGGAATAAATATGCAGATCAATACTGAAAAACTATCTATTAAAGAGAAAATCGGTTTTAGTTTAGGTGATTGCGCGTCAAACCTGTTCTTCCAGACCTTTATACTCTTTCTTCTAATTTTTTACACTGATGTTTTTGGCATACCGGCTGCTGCTGTTGGAACAATGTTTCTGATAACACGTATATGGGACGCATTCTTTGACCCGGTAATCGGAATAATCTCAGACAGGACTCAAACACGCTGGGGTAAATTCCGCCCGTATCTTCTCTGGTTTGCTCTTCCATTTGCTCTCATAGGTGTTTTGACTTTTACAACGCCCGGATTTGACAGCACAGGTAAACTGATCTATGCTTACATATCCTATTCATTAATGATGATGGTTTATTCGGCAATTAATGTTCCTTATGCTGCTTTAATGGGTGTTATTACTTCAAATTCCGAACAGCGTGTAATTCTTTCATCTTACAGATTTGTTGCTGCTTTTTCTGCCGGCTTCATTGTGCAGGGTGTTACTTTATATTTAGTCAGTTATTTTGGAAATGGAAACGTTCAGCTTGGATGGCAGCTTGCTATGTCTACAATAGCAGGATTAGCTTTTGTTCTTTTTATCATTACTTTTCTAACGACTAAAGAGAGAGTTAACCCGCCTAAAGAACAAAAAACACAATTTAAAGTTGATCTTAAAGATCTTTTTGCTAACAAACCCTGGCTATTGATTGCAGGCGCAACAGTTTTTCAACTTATTTTTTTCGTAATTCGCAGTTCTTCAATAGCATACTATTTTAAGTATTATGTGGGTGATCATGATTGGAATTTCTTCGGTTATGTATTCCATATGTCAATTAACGATTTTACTTCTTCATTTTTAATGTTGGGTTCCATTGCAACTGTTATCGGTTCAATTCTTACAAAATGGTTTACAAGGATATTCGACAAGAAGACTGTATACTTTAGCTTTTTAATAGCTAGTGCTGTTTTGTGTTCTGCTTTTTATTTTCTAACTCCGCAGAATATTACTGTAATGTATCTATTAAATCTTCTTGTTTCTTTTTTCATGGGTCCTGTATCTGTATTGCAATGGGCTATGTATACAGATACTGCGGATTTTTCTGAATGGAACAATAACCGCCGTGCAACCGGATTAATTATGGCAGCTTCGTTATTTGCAATTAAGTTCGGTCTTTCAATTGGCGGTGCTTTGGTTGGGTGGATTTTAGCTTTACACGGGTATGTTGCTAATACAGCTCAGTCGCCTGAATCCATAAAGGGAATCCAGATGCTTATGAGCTTTTATCCTGCTGTATTTGGAATTATTGGCGGTTTATTAATGATCTTATACCCTATAACTAATAAGATGATGATTAAAATTGAAGAAGATTTAACTGCCCGGCGTAATAACGCAGTTGTTCAATGAGTACAACAAAGTTAATATAGAAAATAACAAACTAAGCGAGAAGAGATTCTCGCTTTTTATTTACCTGACATAAGTATATCCCTCCCCTTAGCCAAAGGGGAGGGTAAGGGAGGGGTTGTATTGTGCGGCATGACTCTGACGTGGTTGTCTCAAATCTTGTAGAATGTATATGAATAATATGTAATTGCCATTGTATATCTATTGTGCTACATTTGAGCAGTTAGTAAATAGGAAAGGTGTAATTATGGGAAAATTGGCGACCTTACATTCAAGGATAGATGAAAAAACAAAAGAAAGCGCGGAGAAAATTTTAAAAGCAATTGGCGTAAACCATTCTGAAGCAATTAACTTATTCTACCGTCAAATTGTATTGCGGAGAGGAATTCCTTTTAGCCTGGAAATTCCTAATGAAGAGACTCTTGATGCAATAAATGAACTTGAGAACGGTAAAAAAACAAAATCATTTAAGTCTGTTAAAAAATTATTTGAAGATAATGTGAGTAAGATTCCAGAATTGATTCAGGAACTTTATAAAATAGTTCAAGAATTGGAAATATTATTTCCAAATCGTTCATTTGCACTTGATGGACATTTAGTTGGAAGTATTGGGGAGGTTTTAGCAGCAAATTATTATAATCTTACTCTTGAAAAACAAAGTACAAAAAACTATGATGCAAAAACTGAAGATGGAAGGCTTGTTCAGATAAAAGCGACACAAGGAAAGTCAATAGGTATTAGATCAGAGCCTGTTTATCTATTAGTGATTCAAATTAAATCCGACGGTAGTTTTACAGAAGTTTATAATGGGCCTGGAAAATTAGCTTGGGATAAATCAGGTGCAATGCAAAAGAATGGTCAAAGAAATATCAGTGTTTCTAAACTTAGAGAACTAATGAATCATATTTCCTCAACTCAGAAAATTAAAATCTATGTCTAAAAAAACTGAAACAAAAGAAGAAGAATCATTTGAAAAAAAATTTTTGGAAAGCAGCCGATAAGTTCCGAAAAAATATTGATGCTTCCGAATACTAGCATGTTATATTAATACTCATCTTTCTCAAATATATTTCCGATGCCTTCAAAGAACAAAATTAAAAATTAATAGAACAATATTTATCTCAGTTTGTAATCTATGATGATATAAGTCTATTTTTGCTACTCCATAATTAATTGCATTGAACAGTCAAATACTATTTGTCATCTAAGATTATAAATATCAACGGAATTGAAATCCTGCTTGTTAAAAGTCTGCGGGCAAGATACATCAGCATTTCAATCAAACCTTTCAGGGGAGTAAGAATTTCAATTCCTGAAAGATTTCCTTTTTCCGAAGGGGAAAGACTGGCTCACGAAAAGATAGGCTGGATTCATCAGCATTATACAAAAATAAAAGAGCATGAGAAACAATCACCCGCAATAACTGAATTATCAAATTATAAAACACGTAATCATCATTTAGAACTAGAACAAGGCGGGGATAAAGTTACCATCAGAATTAAAAATGGAGTTATTAAGGTTAAGTATCCGCAATCAAAAGAAGTTAACTCACCGATTGTTCAGAAAGCTATTAGAATAGGCATAGAAGAAGCGTACAGGGCAGAAGCTATCGAATATTTACCCAAAAGACTGAATGATCTATCCGACAAATTTAACCTGCCATTCAATGAGGTATTCATAAAAAATATCAAGAGCAGGTGGGGAAGCTGCTCCGGCAAAAATAATATTAATCTAAGTATTCATTTAATGAGTCTGCCGGATCATTTGATCGATTATGTCCTTCTCCACGAGTTGGTTCACACAAAAATTAAGAACCACAGCCGGCAATTTTGGAATGTACTCGAGGTTCTTACCGGTAAAGGCAAAAATCTGGATAAAGAGCTTAAAAGTATCATATCAAAAAAATGCAGTAAATTTAAGCTCTTTTAACCGCATACTTTATATATTTGCATAGCGCAAATGAAACTGTTGAATCCTGTTGCATCTAACTTTATATTTCGAGTCAAAATATAGAAAGGGCATACCTTGGAAGTTATTACCACTACAAATTTCAGCGATCTAAAACTATTCAAACGCGGAAAAGTACGAGATGTTTATGAAGTTGGGAATTATTATCTAATTGTTTCCACTGACCGTCTATCAGCGTTCGACGTAATAATGAATGAAGGAATCCCTGATAAAGGGAAAATATTAAATAGAATTTCTAAGTTTTGGTTTGAATACACGAAAGATTTTATTCCCAACCATCTTGTTACTATGAATGTTGATGAATATCCCGGAGAATGTAAACCATACAAAGAACAATTACGTGACCGTTCCATGCTGGTGAAAAAAGCAAAATTAATTCCCATTGAATGCATTGTACGAGGTTATATTACCGGTTCAGGACTAATTGATTATCAAAAGACAGGGAAAATATGCGGAATAGAACTGCCAAAAGGATTAGTTGAATCTGAAAAACTTTCGAGTCCGATCTTTACACCATCAACAAAAGCTGAAATTGGTCTGCATGATGAAAATATAGCCGCGGAACAGGCAGTTTCCATTATTGGTAAAGAAGCATTTAACTTTATTAAAGAATCTACGCTAAATATCTATTCTAAAGCTGCTGAGTACGCTTTACAGAAAGGAATTATAATTGCTGATACCAAGATGGAATTTGGTTATTTTGAAGGTAAAATTATTCTAATTGATGAGCTTCTTACACCGGATTCATCCCGTTTTTGGCCGCTGGATGGATATCAAAAAGGAAGAGCACAAAACAGTTATGACAAGCAGTATGTGAGAGATTATTTACTATCAATTAATTTCAATAAAAAGCCGCCTGCACCTAGATTGCCGGAAGAGGTTATTTTGAATACAAGTAAGATATATCAGGAAGCTCTTTTCAAGCTGACGGGAGAAAACTTATAAGAATGATCCCAACACAGATAAAAGTGGTTTATAATAATTTATTAATTAAGTGGAATGATAATTCAAAATCCGAAATAAAATTAGCTAACTTGAGAAGGAATTGCCCATGCTCCGTTTGTGCTGCCGAACGCGATATGCAGGGAGATAAATACATTCCTCTTTATACAGAAGATCAATTGAAAATAAAAAGTATCTCAGCAGTAGGAAATTATGCAGTGGGAATTGTATGGGCTGATGATCATAATACAGGCATTTATGATTTCGGCTTTCTGAAAAAAATATCGTACTTATAAAAGCAACAAACTTACACTATGGTTCTCCCAAATCAACTGACAGTTTTAAGAATTATTTTAACACCAATTTTTTTGGTTTTATTCCTTTCGGGTGAACCGGCATTGATACAAATATCAGTAGTTGTTTATTTAATAGCTGCAATAACAGACTGGTATGATGGCTGGCTTGCGCGCAAATTTAATTATATTACTGAATGGGGTAAATTTATGGACCCGCTAGCCGATAAAATTTTAACATCGGCTGCATTTTTGGGATTTGTTTTTATTGGAGTTCTTCCATTATGGATGGTTCTGATTGTTATAGCAAGAGATATGCTTATTACTCTTTTACGGGCTTATGCTGATTATCGAAAAGTTGCATTTTCTACAAGTCATCTTGCTCAATGGAAAACCTTTTTCCAGATGATATTTCTCTATTATTTACTCTTTATACACACACTAAGTACGTTTAAAGAATTCTATAGTACCAAAAAGAATTTATTCGATCTGCTATTGAATCCATCGCTTGTTTATTATACAATGTTGTTTATTACCTTACTGACAGTAATAACGGGAATTGCTTATTTATATAATGACAGATTTTTATTCAAGAAATTATTCAAAAATGAAAATTAATATTTTCGAAAAAATACTCGGCTCAGGATTTTATACCGGTTATTTGCCTATTGCATCCGGCACCTGGGGCAGCTTAGCAGCTCTTATAATATTTCTTATTCCCGGGTTTGAAAACCCTTCCATTATGATTTTCATGATATCACTCTTCATCTTAATAGGTGTACCAATAGCGACCAAATTTGAATTAATTTACGGCAAAGATCCCAAAGAATGTACAATTGATGAAGTGGTGGGAATGTGGATTTCACTTCTTTTTATTCCAAAGAAAATATGGTGGATAATAATTGCATTTTTAGTCTGGCGCGCTTTGGATATTCTTAAGCCTTTCCCGGCAAATAAATTAGAGAATATAAAAGGCGGATGGGGTATAATGCTTGATGACATTGCAGCAGGGCTATATTCATTTATGATTGTCCAAATAACGATATATCTATTTAATATGTTAGCAAAATAAAATAAGATAAAATAATGAAAGCACATATCATCACTATTGGGGATGAAATATTAATTGGGCAGACTCTAAATACAAATGCTGCTTTTATAGGTGAAAAATTATCCCAAATTCAAATTAAAATTAATGGGGCTAGCATTGTTCCGGATGATGAAACAAAAATATTAAAGGAATTTAAGCGGGCATTTGATTCCAACGATCTTGTTCTTGTAACAGGAGGTTTAGGACCAACCCATGACGACATAACGCGGAAATGCGTAGTTGATTTTTTTGAAACTGAACTGGTCGAAAGTGAAGAAGTATTGGCCGATGTAAACAAGTTTTTTGAAGCAAGGGGCAGAATATTGACTGATACAAACCGTGGTCAGGCTCTTGTTCCAAAAGCGGCTTCACCAATTAGAAATAGCAAGGGTACTGCTCCCGGTATCTGGATTGAGAAAAAGAAAAAAATATTTATTTGCATGCCCGGCGTACCTTATGAAATGAAAGAAATGATGGAACGTTTTGTCATTCCAAAACTTGAAGAAAAACTTGAAAGAAAAAGCTTCATAGTTGTTAAAAATTTACTTGCAACAGGTATCCCTGAATCAAATTTATATGACCGGTTGGGAAATATGGATGAACTTCTCCAGGGTGCAAAGATGGCTTTTCTTCCAAGCCAATTTGGTGTGAAGCTAAGAATAACAATCGAATGTCATATTGAAGTAGATGCTAATAATAAGCTGGAAGAGATTGAACAAAAAATAAGGGCTAAAGCCGGCAGATATATTTATGGAAAAAATGATGATACTATGGAAAGTGTTGTTGCTAAATTATTGATTGACCGTGGATTAAAAATTGCTGTTGCTGAATCATGTACAGGCGGTTTAATAAATAACAGGCTTACAAACATTAGCGGAAGCAGCCAGTATCTTGAACGTGGTATTATAGCTTATAGTAATGGTGCAAAGGTTGAATTGCTTCATGTTGGAGAAGATACAATACAAAAGAATGGCTCTGTAAGCCTGGAAGTTGCAAGACAATTGGCGGAAGGTGTAAAAGCAATCAGCGGAACTGATATAGGACTTGCTGTTACCGGTATTATGGGGCCAACAGGCGGAAGCGAAAATAAACCGGTGGGATTGGTCTACGTTGGAATATGTGATTCAAATATTTGTACAGCTAAGGAATTCCGTTTTGGTGATGACCGTTTGCTTAATAAAGACAGGACTTCTCAAGCTGCGTTAGAAATGGTTAGAAGAAATCTGCTTGGTATTCCTTATGATGATTAGAACATTTATTGCTCTTGAGATACCTGATGAAGCATTATCAAAATTATTTTCAATTAGAGATGAGAACCTGCCCGGAATAAAAAACGTACGTTGGGAACCAAAAAATAAATTACATCTTACTCTTAAATTTCTGGGGGACACGAAAAGTGAATCAGTTGTTGAATATTCTAATGCTTTGGAGGAAATATTAAGTGAATATAAATGTTTTGAATTATGTTTTAGTGAATTTGGAGTCTTCAAAAAAGGGATTGAACCTAAGATTTTATGGGCTGGATTGAAAAAGAATGAAAATTTGAAACAACTTGTTAGTGATATTGAATTAAAATTTGCACAATTTGGTTTTGAAAAGGAAAAGAAAGATTATAAATCTCACATAACTTTACTAAGATTTCGCGGCTATGAAGATGCAGAAAATATATTATCTTTGATAAAGGTAAATCTCCCTGAAATTAAATTTATCTCTAATACAGTTAATTTTTATGAAAGCAAATTATTACCAACTGGATCGGTATATAAATCATTAAAAAGTTTTAATTTAGAAAAATAACGGAGGAAAAATGTCTGTAGATAAAGATGCAAGGATGAAAATTCTTGAAGAAACAATTGCCAATATTGACAAAACCTATGGCAAGGGCACAATTATGAAGTTGGGTGATGGCGTAATCAACCGGGTGGAATCTATATCCACAGGATCACTCACACTTGATTATGCGCTTGGAATTGGCGGCGTTCCGCGCGGCAGGATTGTAGAAATTTATGGACCGGAATCATCCGGTAAAACAACGTTATGTCTCCACATTATTGCAGAAGCTCAAAAAGCCGGCGGACTTGCAGCATTCATAGATGCTGAACATGCAATGGATCTCAATTATGCAAAAAGACTAAATGTAGACACTAAAAACCTCTTACTCTCACAACCTGATTTTGGCGAGCAGGCTCTTGAAATTGTTGACACACTGGTTAGAAGTAATGCGCTTGATATTATAGTGATAGATTCTGTAGCAGCGCTTGTGCCTCGTTCGGAAATTGAAGGTGAAATGGGTGATCCCCAGATGGCTATGCAGGCAAGGCTTATGTCTCAGGCTCTGCGTAAAATCACCGGTGCAATTAGCAAATCAAAAACCTGTGTAATTTTTACAAACCAGTTGAGAAGCAAAATCGGGGTAATGTTTGGAAATCCGGAAACTACAACTGGTGGAAATGCATTAAAGTTTTATGCCTCTGTACGGTTGGATATTAGAAGAATTGCAGCACTAAAAGATGGGCAAAACGTTATTGGAAACAGAACAAAAGTTAAAATAGTGAAAAGTAAAGTTGCGCCTCCTTTTAAGGAAGTTGAGTTTGATATTCTTTATAATGAAGGTATTAGCAAAGCTGGTGAAATTATTGATATTGCAAGTGAAAAAGGTCTTCTTAATAAAAGCGGTTCCTGGTTTACTTATAAAGAAAACCGCTACCAGGGGCGCGACCAGTTAAAGGCAAAAATGCTTGAAGATCCTGATCTTTTTGCTTCACTTGAAAAAGATGTTAAAGTTTTGCTTGGTATGGTAAAGGATGAAAATCCCGCTCCGGTTAAAGAAAAAGAAGAAACAACAGGGACTAAATCAAAAAAGAAATAAAATGGTAATTACTGCTCTTACTCAAAAGGGTAATAATGTTGTGGTTTCTCTTGATGATGGTGAGTTTTTTACTCTTGACTATCGAACTGTGATTGATTTTGGTTTGAGAAAAAATGATGTTATTGATGAAAGTAAGAAAGAGCAGCTAATTTCTGAAAGCAATTTCCTAAAAGCAAAAGATTCTGCATTTAGATATCTTGGCAGAAGACATCATTCCATCTCAGAATTAAAAACCAAGCTTATTAAGAAAAAATATTCTGCTGAAATTATTGAAAAAGCGTTAAAAGATTTAATAAGCAAAAATTTTCTGGATGATGAACAATTTGCTGTTGAATATGCAGAGGAAAGGTCAGTAAGGAAAAAAGTAGGAGTAAATAAACTTAAAGCGGAATTATTTCGAAAAGGAATAGACAGACATTTAACAGAAAAAATTCTTGCAGGAGTTGACCAGGGAACAAGTTATGATAATGCTTTCCAGCTTGCGTTAAAAAAAAATGAATCATTGAAAAAAAGAGTGGATGACCCAAAAAAAAGAAAAACAAAAATATTCAGTTATTTGAGCTCACGCGGATATGAAACGGATATTGTAATTAAGGTTTTGAATGCAATTATCCGTGTAGATGAGGATTAATATTTTTGTTCTGTAAATATGATTTAATTATTTTTGCCATCAATATTTAATACTTTAGAATGAACAAGTTCACAGGAGTTGATTATTTTAATGTTGAAAGTCTTCTCCAGCAAGACGAAATAATGGTGCGCAATACAGTGCGTGAATTTGTTGATGACCGGGTAGTTCCGGTAATTGAGAAGTATTACCACGAAGAAAAATTTCCGGCTCATTTAATAGCTGAACTTGCCAATTTGAACCTATTGGGAAGCACACTTCCGCAAAAGTATGGTTGTGCCGAAATGAATAATGTTGCTTATGGTTTGGTAATGCAAGAATTAGAAAGAGGCGATAGCGGTATCCGTAGTTTTGTATCTGTACAATCATCTTTGGTAATGTATCCTATTTTTACATTTGGAAGGGAGGAACAAAAAAATTATTGGCTGCCAAAACTTGCCTGCGGAGAAAAGATCGGATGCTTTGGTTTAACAGAACCTGATTTCGGTTCCAATCCCGGTGGTATGATTACCCGTGCAGAAAAAATAAAGGATGGCTATAAGATTAATGGCGCTAAGATGTGGATTACAAATGGTACAATTGCCGATATAGCAATTGTATGGGCAAAATTGGATGGTGAGGTAAGGGGATTTATTATTGAAAAAGGTACTAAGGGATTTACAGCTCCGGAAATGAAAGGGAAGCATTCTCTTAAAGCATCAGTTACTTCAGAATTAATTTTTCAAGATGTTATAATTGATGAAAATAATATTTTACCCGGGAGCGGTGGACTCAAATCACCATTAATGTGTTTGAACCAGGCACGGTACGGCATTGCTTGGGGTGTAGTTGGGTCAATGATGGCTTGTTATGATGCAGCATTAACTTATGCTAAGTCACGAGTTCAATTTAGTAAACCGATTGCTGCTTACCAGATGACCCAGGAAAAATTAGTTTATATGATCACGGAAACTACAAAAGCTCAGCTTCTCAACTTGCAGCTTGGCCGTTTGAAAGATAAAGGGGAAGCGATTCATACTCAAATATCGATGGCAAAGAGAAATAACTGCGAACAAGCATTAATTATTGCACGGACAGCTAGAGAAATTCTTGGAGCTAATGGAATTTTAAATGAATATCCGGTGATGCGACATTCACAAAATCTTGAATCTGTTAAAACATACGAAGGTACTCATGAAATGCATACGCTAGTAATAGGTGAAGACATAACAGGGATCCCGGCATTTGATTAAAATGGAGACCACTTTGTGGTCTTTTTCATAAATAAAAGAGGACATTATGAAAAAAGGAAAAATTGAATATAATGGTTTAACATTTGATGACATACTTTTAGTACCTGCAAGATCGACCATACTGCCCCGTCAAACTGATATAAAGTCATTTCTGACGAGTGAAATTAAATTGAATATTCCATTCCTTTCTGCGGCGATGGATACCGTTACGGAATCTCAAATGGCAATTGCAATGGCTGGTCAGGGAGGTATGGGTATAATTCATAAAAATATGACAATTGAAAAGCAGGCTGATGAAGTTGATAAAGTCAAACGTTCCGAAAGCGGCATGATTGTTAACCCGATTACTTTGATGCCCGGACAGACAATTCAAGAAGCCGAAGACTTAATGTCAAAGTATCACATCTCCGGAATTCCTGTAATAGATGAACAAGGAAAACTTGTAGGAATACTAACAAACAGAGACTTGAGATTTGAACAGGATAGAAGCCTATTAGTAAGTGAATTAATGACAAAAGAAAATTTAATTACAGCACCGCTTGGGACAACCCTTGAAGAAGCTGAAAAGATTTTACATAAATATAGAATTGAAAAACTGCCGGTTGTAGATAAACACGGGATTATAAAAGGATTAATTACTTATAAGGATATCTTAAAGAAGAAAAAATTTCCGGACGCGTGTAAAGACGAATTTGGCAGGTTGCGTGTTGGTGCGGGTATTGGTGTTACAAAAGATACAATGGCAAGAGTTGAAGCCCTTGTGCATTCAAATGTGGATGTAGTTGTGCTTGATACTGCGCATGGTCATTCTGAGGGAGTTCTTAAAACGATTAAAGAGATAAAGAAAAAATTTAATAATATACAATTAATTGCCGGAAATATTGTAACTAAAGAAGCTGCTGTTGAATTAGTTAAGTGTGGAGTTAATGCAGTTAAAGTAGGAATTGGAGCCGGTTCTATCTGCACAACACGTGTTATTGCCGGTGTTGGTGTTCCGCAAATAAGTGCTGTTCTTGAAGTTGCGAATGCATTGAAGGGAAAAAACATTCCTGTAATTTCGGATGGCGGTATTAAGCAGACTGGTGATGTTGCCAAAGCAATTGCTGCAGGAGCGGATATTGTAATGATGGGTGGTATGCTTGCAGGTGTAGATGAGACTCCGGGTGAAAAAGTTTTATTTGAAGGAAGAAGCTTTAAAGTATACCGCGGTATGGGTTCATTGAGTGCTATGAAAAAAGGAAGCAGTGACAGATATTTTCAGGACATGGAAGAAGATATTAAAAAATTAGTTCCGGAAGGAATAGAAGGAAGAGTTCCTTATAAAGGTGCACTTGCAGATACAATTTACCAATTTATTGGAGGATTACGCGCTGCTATGGGTTATTGCGGGGCAAAAACAATTTCGGATTTAAAAACAAAATCATCTTTTGTAAAGATTTCAAATGCAGGTTTGCGGGAAAGTCATCCGCATGATGTTTTTATTACTGAAGAAGCGCCAAACTATCAAATAACTAAAAAAAATTAACAATCTGAGATATATTATTCATGTTTAAAGTTCTTGTCTTTTCTTACTACTATCCTCCACTAGGATTAAGTGGAGTACAACGTACTTTAAAGTTTACAAAGTATATGGGAAAATTTAATTGGCAGCCTACGGTAATAACCACTGGTAATATTGCTTACTTTGCCCATGATTATTCTCTGTTAAAAGAAGCAGAAGAAGCGGGTGTAAATATAATCCGTACAGAAGCTAATGATATTAATGCAATTTTGGGCAAGCAGTATCAGACTGTAAAAATGCCAAATGAAATTTGGCGAAAATTATTTTCAAGATTGAGTAAAATATTTTTTATTCCGGATAATAAAAAATCCTGGTCTAAAAAAGCATACAAGATTGCTAAAGATCTTCTCCAGAAAGAAAAGTTTGATATAATATTTGTATCAATACCTCCATTTTCTAGCTTTATATACGCTGCAAAGTTAAAAAGAGAATTTGGAATTCCATTAATAGTAGATTACCGGGATCTTTGGTATGGAAATCATTTTGCGTTCTACCCAACACCTTATCATAGGTACAAACATAAAAAATTAGAATATAACGCTTTAAGTGCTGCAGAAAAAATAGTTGTAATTAACCGGGAGATTAAAGAAAAACTGCTTCTGACTTATCCGTTTTTAAAATATGATGAAGTTGTTATTATTCCGCATGGATTTGATCCTGCTGATTTTGAGATGAAAAATGAAAAAAACGTTCGTTCCACTAAAATGAAGATGACCTATTCTGGAATATTTTATGAAAATATTACACCGGAATATTTTTTGAAAGCTTTTAAACAGGTTACACTTGAAAGACCGGATATTGCCGCAAATATCGAACTAGAATTTATTGGACATCTCAGAAAGGAAAATAAAAAACTTATTATGGAATTGGGTATTAATGATTCTGTAATAGATTATGGGTATTTAGATCACAAAGAAGCGATTAAAAAAATAAAATCGTCAAATGTTCTGTGGATGATGATCGGTCCGATCCATAATGCAGATACAATTTCGACCAGCAAACTTTATGAATACTTTGGAAGTAGAAAACCAATTCTAGGCTCAGTAATCGATGGAACGGCTAAAGCTGCTTTACAGAAATATGGAGCATCATTTATCACTGCACCGGATGATATTAATGAAATAAAAGAAGCTATAATAAATATTCATGAATTATTTGTAATGAAAAAACTGCCAGTTCCAAATGAGGAATTTATATTAAGACATGATAGAATATCGTTAACAGACAGACTTGTAAAAATTTTTCAATTTTACTTACGTGAGGAATAATGAAGATAGCAATTATCGGTTCAGGTGGAAGAGAACATGCACTTGCTGATAAAATAGCAGACTGCAAATCACTTGATGAATTATTCATTATTCCGGGAAATCCAGGGACCCGAAAGCTGGGCAAGAATATCAGAATTAGCCCTGATGATCACGAAGCAATTCTAAGGTTCTGTTTGGAGCACGGTATTGAATTGGTTGTAATTGGTCCTGAAAAGCCTCTTGCTGAGGGCTTAGCGGATATTCTAAGAAAAAATGGGATCAATGTTTTTGGACCATCCAAACAAGCTGCTAAAATAGAAGGAGAGAAATCATTTGCTAAAAAATTAATGAAAGAATTTGGAATTCCAACTGCTGGTTTTGAGATATTCGATAAAAATAATTATGACATGGCTATAAAATATTTGCATAAAATTAGTTACCCTACTGTAATTAAAGCTGATGGAATTGCTGCCGGAAAAGGGGTGATAATTGCTGAGGATCTGGAGGACGCAAAAGAAGCAATAAAAGAATGCTTTATTAACTCATCATTTGGTACTGCAGGCGATAAAATTGTTATAGAAGAGTTTATGACAGGGCAGGAAGCGTCAGTATTTGCAATAACTGATGGAACCGAATTTATTCTATTGCCAGCTGCACAGGATCACAAGAGAATTTATGACGGAGATAAAGGTAAAAATACAGGCGGAATGGGAGCATATGCTCCAACTCCATTTGTTAGCGAAAAGGATTATGAATTAATTTCACAAAAAATTGTTGAACCTACATTAAGAGGAATGCGGGAAAAAGGTACTCCTTTTGTAGGCTGTTTATACTGTGGATTAATGATGACCAACCAGGGACCAAAGGTAGTAGAATATAATTGCCGTTTTGGTGATCCGGAAACTCAGGTTGTATTACCCCTTCTTGATGGAGATTTTTTAGAACTTTTATATTCATCTGCATGTGGCAAATTAAGTAAATCTGTTATTTATAATAATGGAGCATCTGTTTGTGTGGTTGCTGCATCTGGAGGCTATCCAGATAAATATTTATCCGGTTTCGAAATCTACGGTTTGGAAAAGAAAAATGATTTTGTAAAAATATATCACGCTGGAACTAAAGAGATTGATGGAAAAATTATGACTAATGGCGGCAGAGTTTTAAATATTACATCAATTATCAGGAATAATGACCTAAAAGAAGCAAAAAGAATAGCTTATAATGCCCTTAATAAAATTAACTTTGAGGGTATTCAATACAGAAAAGATATTTCAGACAAGGCCTTAATTTAATTCTTAACCTGGAGGCCAGTTTAGTTTACGTCCACCAAGAAGATGCATATGAAGATGATAGACTTCCTGTCCGGCATCTGCTCCGCAATTAAATACCAATCTAAATCCACCGGTACTGATTTTCATATCTTTTGCAATTGAATTGGCGGCATCAATTAATTTTCCCAGCAGTTCGCCGTGCTCCTTACCATTTAATTCTCGCACAGATGGTATTGCGATTTTAGGAATTATAAGAACATGAACAGGTGCCTGTGGATTAATGTCTTTAAATGCAAGCACTTTATCATTCTCAAAAACAATATCCGCTGGAATTTCTTTTCTAATAATTTTCGAAAAAATAGTCTCTCCCATAATTATTCCTTTTCAATTTCATATTTCTTTAATTTATTGTAAAGGTGGCTTCGTTGAATTCCAAGTATATCCGCTGTTTTACTAATATTCCAATTATTGGCATTAAGCTGCTTAAGAATGAATGCTTTTTCAGCTTTCTCTTTAAATTCCTGGAAACTATTTGAAATATTTAAAAGATCATCATTATTTGAAGAAGCGCTTTGAATGAACATTGAAATGTCTTTTTCATTAATATCAGTTTTAGAAATCATAATTACTATTCTTTCAACAACATTTCGAAGTTCCCTAATATTTCCTTTCCATTGGAGTGTTTGTAATGTTTTCAATGCAGCTTCAGTATAAGTTTTTTGAGGAAATTTATTCTTTTCGCAAATAAATTTAGAAAAATGTTCAATTAACATGGGAATATCATCCCTGCGTTCGCGTAATGGGGGAATATAAATTGGAATTACATTTAGACGATGGAATAAATCTTCGCGGAAATTTCCTTTGTTTATTTCATCCAGCAGGTTTTTATTTGTTGCAGAAATAATTCTTACGTTAACATCAATTTTTGAATTCCCTCCAACACGTTCAATTTTACCTTCTTCGATTGCTCTTAAAACTTTTGCCTGTGCCTGAAGACTCATGTCACCAATCTCATCAAGAAAAAGGTTTCCGCCGTCAGCCTGCTCAAATTTTCCGATATGCTGCTTTACAGCGCCTGTAAATGATCCTTTTTCATGTCCAAAAAGTTCGGAATCAATTAACTCATGATGTATTGCGGCGCAATTAACTTCAATTAATTCCTTATTGGATCTCCCGCTTTGTTTATGAATAGCTTGAGCAATTAATTCCTTACCGGTCCCATTTTCACCGGTAATCATTATTCGTGCATCAGTCTTTGCCACACGTTCAACAGTTTCTAAAATTGTTTTAATTGCTGAACTTGTACCAATTATTTTTTCAGATACTGAAATATCTTTTTTAAGCTTTCTATTTTCCCTTGCAAGAACAGACTGCTCGGCTGCATTCCTGACGACAATTAAAAGTTTATCGCGGTCGATCGGTTTTTCAAGAAAATCAAATGCACCCAATTTTGTAGACCTTACTGCGTTTTCAACGCTGGCATGAGCAGAAATCATAATTACTTTCATTTCAATTTCTTTTTCTAAAAGCCAGTTTAAAATTTCAAAGCCGTTGTTACCGGGCATTTGAATATCTAGTAGTAAGGCGTCGTAATTCCCATATTCAATTTTCTGTAAACCTTTGTAGGAATCGGTTGTGTAATCAACAAGATAATCTTCATATTCAAGAATCATCTTGATGCTTTCACAAATTTCCCTTTCATCATCAATAACAAGAATTGATTTCATTGCCATATATTAAAATAAAGAAGTTGATAAACTAATAGTGCTTCCGACGGCTTCGCATTCGGATTTTTCTGAACCATCCCTGCAAAAATTTCACCGAGATGATTTGCAACTAAATCACGATAATCATAACCGCCTTGAAGAAAAAACGCCTGCTCAAAGAACTCGACAAAGATACCTAGAAATTCAGACAAATTAAAAAAGTTTACGTTATAACGAAGAAACGCATTTGCAAAAAAATGTGCTAGTTTATCTTTATCGCCAAAATCACCGGCTGGTGAATCACAGAATAATTTCTTCGGTGTTACTTTTAATTTCTGATCAAATACCTTCTGTGAAGGTGAAGGGAGAGGAATCGTCATTTTAAAATTAAGAATAGGGAATCTCATCAATATTTTGTTATATGGGATTAATGCAAATGTCATACAGAAAAATGTGTCGGAGGCATCATTATCAAAAAAAGATAGGGTCTTTTGATACAGATGGTCTACTAATTCCAGATCGGTATGACCTTGTGAATATAACTTGTATTCATCAGAGATCATATAATTTGTAATGTAAAATATTCCGCCATAAAAGGATTTATCGTACTTCTGCTGGGCACTAATATTTTTTGATAATGAAAAAAATATTAATAATAGTAAAAATATTTTAAATTCTTTCACTTGTTATGTCTGGATTATACCGGGATTAAAATGTTGAATTACCGGATTATTATTAGCGCATTCTATAGAAAAAGAAATGTATTCTCGTGTTAGTGCAGGATCAATAATCTCATCAATCCGTAATCTTGCGGCAGCATGTAAAGGGTTGCTTGTTTCTTCGTAGGAGTTAATTATTTCACTTAGTAATTTTTCTTTTTGATCTTTGGTAAATTCTTTTTCCGATTTACCCATTTGTTTCAAACGAATATCTAATAAAACAGAACTTGCCTGCGCGCCTCCCATTACTGCTATTTTAGCATTAGGATATGCAAAGATAAAGCGCGGATCATAAGCCTTACCGCACATTGCGTAGTTGCCTGCGCCAAAACTATTGCCGGCAATAATTGTAATTTTAGGTACAACAGAATTTGCAACTGCATTAACCATTTTTGCGCCATCTTTAATTATCCCGCCGTGTTCAGCTTTACTGCCAACCATAAAGCCGGTTACATCCTGTAGAAAGATCAAAGGAATTTTTTTCTGGTTACAATTCATAATAAAACGTGAAGCTTTATCGGCGCTGTCTGAATAAATAACGCCGCCAATTTGCATTTCGCCTTTTTCAGTCTTTACTGTATTTCTCTGGTTTGCAACAATTCCAACTGCCCATCCGTCTATTCTTGCATAGGCAGTTATAAGTGATTTCCCAAAACCTGCTTTATATTCATCTATTTCAGAGTCGTCTGTAATTCTTGAAATCAATTCGTATGTGTTATATGGTTTTGTTCCATCTTCAGGAATTAATCCATAAATATCGTGTGAGCTGTATTTGGGCGGAGCCGGATTAATTCTATTAAATCCTGCTTTATTATTTTCTCCATATTTGCCAACTAAATTTCTTATTTGAATGAGGCATTCCTCATCATTTTTCATTATATAATCTGTAACACCTGAAATATTTGATTGAACTCTGGCACCGCCCAATTGTTCATTATCAATCTCCTCACCAATTGCGGCTTTAACTAGGTGTGAACCAGCAAGAAAAACAGAGCCTTCTCCTTCAACTATTAATGCCTCGTCACTCATTATTGGTAGATAAGCACCGCCGGCAACACATGGTCCCATTATAGCTGCTATTTGTGGTATTCCCATTGATGATATTATTGCATTATTCCTAAAAACTCGACCAAAATGTTCTTTATCAGAAAAAATATCATCCTGCAGGGGAAGGAATACACCGGCACTATCTACAAGATAGACTATAGGAAGGCGATTTTCGATTGCAATTTCCTGAGCACGCAAATTTTTTTTTGCAGTAATTGGAAACCAGGCACCTGCTTTTACCGTTGCGTCATTGGCAACTATTACAAAATTCTTTCCATTGATTTTACCAATGCCAAAAATAGTTCCGCTGCCAGGAGCGCCGCCGAATTCATTGTACATATTAAATGCGGCGAAAGTATTTAATTCAAAAAAGTGAGAATTTTTGTCAATCAGTTTTTCAATTCTTTCTCTTGCAGTCAACTTTCCTCTGGAATGCTGTTTATCAATAGCAGAAATTCCGCCGCCTAATTTTATTGTTTCTTTTACAGCGTTAATTTTTCTTAACAGGTTTTTATGATAATCTTCCCTGCGTAGGAATACATCGTTTTTATTTAGTTCAGAACCGATTTTCATATTAATCAATCTTTTAAAAGGTTACGGGCAATTACTATTCTTTGAACTTCAGAGGTACCTTCACCAATAGTAAGTAATTTTGCATCACGGTAGAATTTTTCAACCGGGTAATCTTTTGTAAATCCATAACCGCCAAAAATTTGAACTGCTTCATTAGCAGCCCGTACTGCAACCTCGCTTGCAAAAAGTTTGGCTTTGGCTGCAATATCATGGATATCTTTATTATCATCCTTCATTTTTGCTGCCTTATAAGTAAGCAGGCGGGCAGCTTCTATTTCGGTAGCCATATCTGCTAATTTAAATTGTGTTGCTTGAAATTTTGAAATTGACGTACCAAATTGTTTACGTTCTTTAGAATATGAAATTGAATTTTCAAGGCAGCCCTGTGCCAGACCAGCACTAAGTGCAGCAATTGAAATTCTTCCGCCTTCAAGAATTTTCATTGCTTGATAGAACCCTTCACCAACATTGCCGATCATATTTTCTTCAGGTACTTTACAGTTATCAAAAATTAATTGGGTTGTTTCACTTGCACGCATTCCAAGTTTGTTTTCCTTTTTACCTGTATGGAATCCATCAGTACCCTTTTCAACAATGAATGCAGAAATTCCTTTTTTACCTTTGGTTTTATCCGTAATTGCCATAACAACTGCAGTTTCTGCAACATTGCCATGTGTAATAAAATTTTTTGTTCCGTTTAAATAATAGTAGTTTCCTTCTTTTACAGCTGTAGTTTGTAAACCGGAAGAGTCGCTGCCCGAAGCTGGCTCAGTTAATCCCCAGGCACCAATTTTATTACCAGAGGCTAAATCAATCAAATACTTTTTTTTCTGGTCACTGTTAGCAAAAACGTTGATATGATTAGTGCATAATCCATTATGCGCAGCAACTGAAAGAGCTATAGATGGATCGATGCGTGCAATTTCTTCAACTACAATGGCGTATTCTACATACCCTAAATTAGAGCCTCCAAATTCTTCGGGGACAAGGATGCCAAGAAATCCAAGCTTTCCAAGTTGTTTCATTAATTCCAGTGGAAATATTTGTGACTCATCAAACTCCATAATGCGCGGTTTTATTTTCTTTTCAGCAAATTCGCGTATAGTGTTTTTGATGGAAAGCTGGTTCTCATCAAATTCTAAAAGTAAATTTGAATCTATATTAGTTTCTTGCATTTACTGCCTTATTATTTAATTGTAGATTTGAAATCAAGAAAAATTGATTCTGCTATTTCATAAGGGGAAGTTTCACCATCAGCAACTTTGGCAAGTGAGTCTTGCAGATTTTTTGTACGCTCTTCTTTCCACAATTCATTTTTAATCAAATGTTCGACAATTTCCTTGATCCTAATTTTATAATTTGCTTCACGTTTTTCTTTTAGAAAACCATGCTGATCGAGAAATAATCTATGCCGTTCAATTTCATCAGCAATACTTTTTGTTCCTTTATTTTCCGACGCAACCGACATAATAATATTTGGGAGCCAGCTATTTTCATTGTGATCTTTCATTAATAAAATGGTTTTTAATGCAACCATAGCGTTATCAGCCCCGGGACGGTCACATTTATTCAAAACAAAAAAATCTCCAATTTCCATTAATCCGGCTTTCATAGCCTGTATTGAATCCCCTGATTCCGGTACAAGAACAACAATTGTTGTATCTGCTACTTTTGCAATATCAAGCTCTGATTGACCAACGCCAACGGTTTCAAAAATTATATAATCATAACCTGCAGCATCTAAAACATCAGCGGCATCGATAGTTTTATTACTCAACCCGCCAAGGCTGCCACGTGTAGCCATACTTCTAATAAAAATTCCATCATTACATCCAATCTCACTCATTCTCACTCTATCTCCAAGCAAAGCTCCGCCTGTAAATGGGCTTGTTGGATCTACTGCAATTATTCCAATTTTCTTGTTAAGAGCTAAATAATATTTTGTTAATTGATTTGTTAAAGAAGATTTACCAGCTCCAGGGGGACCTGTTATCCCAATTCTATAAGCGCGCCCAATTTTTTTATGTAAATCTTTAAGAATACATGTTGAATTGGAATTACCGGTTTCTATTATTGTAATAGCCCTTGATACTGCCCGTTTATCATTTTCAAAAATCCTTTGTATAAAGTTTTCTGATTGCATAAGTTTTTCTAAATGTAAAGCTTATTTCTAAAAATATATTCTTTAACATTATTAGTTACAAGATTATCTATCGATAAACCCTTCCTTACACGGTCGCGTATTTCCGTTGAAGAAATATCAACAAGGGTAGTTTCAAGCATTTTTGCCGAATCAAAATATTTATTATGCTTAGGCGGAATAAGATCAACTTTACGCTTCATTACAACTATTTTTGCAACTTTACAAATTTCGTCCGGTTTATACCATTTATCAAAAACAAGCATATTGTCAAAGCCAATTATCAATTCCAGGTTTTTATATTTTTTCCGCATTTCAATCAGAGTATCATATGTATATGAAATTTTACCTTTTCTAATTTCAAAATCGGATGATTCGAAATAAGGGTATTGCTCAATAGCAATATTCACCATTTCCAGCCTGTGAAAATTATCTGCCGGTATCCGACCTTTTTTGTGAGGAGAAATGTGACAAGGAACAAAAATAATTTTTTCAAGATTTCTTTTTTCCAGAACTTCATTAGAAGTTATTAGATGACCGATATGTATTGGGTCAAAAGACCCGCCAAATATTCCGACTGCTTTCATCTAACTTTCAATAAAATTATTTGATAATAAGCTTCGAATGGCTTCACGGGTTTTTTCAATTTCTATTTCGTAAAATTTGCGTTTTGAATCATTAACTTTTTTTGATTGATCCTTACTGAATGCCAGTCTGACTGCATATCTTGAATATAATTTTCTTATCTTTTCATCGATCCAGCCTTTTCTAAACCTAAGATGGCTGCTTAGTATTTTGGCATGTGTTTCAGGAAGCACTCCCATCTTACTCTCTTCCCGTAATTCTGTTTCAATAATTTTTTCCTCATTGTACAAAGAAATCTTGTAGACTATAATAAAACATGAAATCAGTACAATCATAAACAAAAAACCAAGGTAATAGGTTTCCTCAAAGCTGACTGATGCATTCCACATAAAGTGAAACAGCATTGCTAAAAGCAGTCCAATGACTTGAAGAACTGTGGCTAAAGTTCCTTTAGAGAATTTAGCCATTCCCAAAAAAGCGCCCAACGTTGCAGTTGATATACAATGCATAACAGCAGAGAACAAGGAACGGATGATAACTATATAAATCCAGCTTGATAGAGAAGTACCATAAGTAATGAAGTAAATAAAGTTTTCCATCATTCCAAATCCTAAACCAATTGCAGCGCCATAAACTAATCCATCAGTAATATTATCAAATTGTTTAGATCTGACGGAAAAGAAAAGAAATAATCCTTTTACTATTTCTTCTATAATAGGTGCATAAATCACTGTATGAATTAAATGGGAATTATTTCTTAAATAAAATGAGAAAAAATCAGCTATTAAACTGACAGAAATAGCTAAAATTGTTGCTCCGAAGGTACCCCAAAGAAAATGTATGAGAACATTCGTAAATGGTTCTCTTTCATATTTGTCCATTTTCCAGATAATTAACAAATAAAAAATCATTGGCAGTGAAGCAGCAAAAAGTGAAGAAGTAATGGGCATGGATTAAACTCTTCTTAATGTAATCAATTTTCAAGAATTCTTGATTATAAAAGATTCACTGTATATATTTTGACCCAATTTTTTCAATGTTCTTCAAATGATTATAAAATATACTAATTTTTCTGACGGTATACATGGTTTCCAGCTATCTGAACCTGTCAAAAATTTCGGTTTAGAAGAATTGTTCTTTGGAAATGTAATTCTTAATTGTAAATTGGATAAATCTCCACATCAAATTGTTCTTGATTGTGAATTAGTGCTAGAATCGGATATGGTTTGTGATAGGTGTACAAAAGAATTTGTAGCAGACCTTACAAGTTATTTCCAAATTACTTACCTTTTCTCTAGAGAATTACAAGAGTCTGATGATTTTAACGTTAAATATCTTACTCCGGAACAAGACAAGATTAATTTGAATAATGATGTGTATGAATATGCGGAACTTTCAATACCGCTCAAGAAATTATGCACTGAAGACTGCAAGGGACTATGTCCGCATTGTGGAATAAATTTAAATGAAGAACAATGTAATTGTAAGAATGAAATAGTACCAGATGTTTGGGAACCACTTAAAAAATTAAAAGATAAATTTAATAACTAATAAATAGGTAGAACGATGCCAAATCCAAAACGTAGGATGTCTAAGACTAGAAGAGATAAGCGCAGAACGCATTATAAAGCAACCGTCCCCTCACTGAGCCGCTGCTCAAACTGTGGCGAAATTAAATTGGCTCATAGAGCTTGTCCAAATTGCGGCTATTATGCCGGCAGATCAATGTTTGTACCAGAGTCATAATCTTAACTTTTTAGATGACAGACAATAAAATGGCAAAATGTAGAATTGCAGTTGATGCCATGGGGGGCGACTATGCCCCTAAGAATGAAATTCTTGGAGCCATGGCAGCATTGCGCGAAGTAAATGATTTTGAATTGATACTAATTGGCGATAAAGTCAAAATTTTGAAAACTGCCCGTGAAGAAAATATAAATCTTGATGAGAATTTAATCTACCATGCCTCACAAGTAATTGATATGCACGATAAGCCGACTGATGCAATTAAATCTAAAAAAGATTCTTCCATTGTTGTTGGTGCAAGGTTAGTTCATGATAAACTTGCAGATGCATTTGTAAGCGGGGGCAATACCGGCGCTGTTATGGCTGCTTCTACTTTATTGATGGGACGCATCCATGGAGTTAGCCGCCCTACAATTGGCGCAGCATTTCCAACTATAGGTTCTAAAAGCTGCATAGTATTTGATGCTGGTTCAAGTGTAGATAGTAAACCGCAGCACTTATTTGAATACGCAGTTTTGGGTTCAATATTTTGCCGCGAAATGTATGGTATTGAAAATCCTACTGTTGGGTTACTAAATGTTGGTGAGGAAGAATCAAAGGGAAATGAATTAACATTTGCAACAAATAAACTTTTAAAGAATTCGAAACTAAATTATTATGGAAATGTTGAGGGGAAAGATATTCTAAAAGGAACGGTCGATATAGTAGTTTGTGATGGTTTTGTTGGCAATGTTATACTAAAGTTTGGAGAAAGTGTTTTTAGTCTTCTTAAAGCAAGAATTAAAAACTACTCTAATAATGGTATAATTAATAAATTAAAAGCCCTTGTAGTTAAATCAGTTTTAAAGGTAGCGCTTTCGGATATGGATTATCAAACACACGGAGGTGTGCCTCTTTTAGGTATTAATGGAATTAGCATTATTGGGCATGGTTCAAGCTCACCTTTGGCAATTAAAAATATGATTCTACGTGCTAAAGAAATGTATGATAAAAATCTTACAACCAAATTCGAGGAAGCTTTAAAAAAATATGCAATTGAAAAATCCTAAATCAATAAATGCGGCTATCACAGCAGTTGGAATGTACGTTCCGGAAAAAATTTATGATAATAAATATTTTGAGAGTATTGTTGAAACCAATGATGAATGGATCGTTACAAGAACGGGTATAAAAGAAAGAAGAATTCTTGAAAATGGCGCAACAAGTGATCTTGCAACTGGAGCTTGCGAGGATCTTTTTACAACTACAAACGTAAAGCCTGACGAGATAGATATTATTATAGTTGCTACAATATCTCCGGATATGTTTTTTCCATCAACTGCATGTTTGGTTCAGGAAAAGATTGGTGCTAAGAACGCATGGGGATTTGATCTTTCTGCAGCGTGTTCAGGGTTTCTTTTTGCCCTTCAAACCGGTGCAAGCTTCATATCAAGTGGTAATTATAAAAAAGTATTGGTAATTGGTGCTGATAAAATGAGTTGTATTACTGATTACACTGATAGAAACAATTGTATCCTTTTTGGAGATGCAGCTTCTGCTGTTCTTTTAGAGCCGACTGAAGATTTAAACTATGGTATTAAAGATTCTTTGCTGCACATTGATGGAGCCGGTAAAGAAGCTCTTTATATGAAAGGTGGCGGCAGTCTTAATCCGGCATCTCATGAAACTGTTGATAAAAAAATGCATTACATCTACCAGGATGGCAAGGCAGTTTTTAAGGTTGCTGTAAAAGGTATGGCTGACATTGCATGGGAAATAATGGAAAAGAATGGCTTAAAAAGTCCTGATATTGCCTATTTAGTCCCACATCAGGCAAATCTTAGAATTATTAATGCAACAGCACAACGTATGGGTCTATCGCAAGACAAAGTTATGGTAAATATTGGTAAATATGGAAATACAACTGCTGCAACTATTCCTTTATGTCTTACAGAATATTACCGTGAAGGTAAAGTTAAAAAAGGTGACAATCTTATTTTAGCTGCCTTTGGTGCCGGTTATACCTGGGGATCTATGTATTTAACCTGGAGTATTGACTGATGGGAAAGAAAGCTTTCATATTTCCCGGGCAGGGCTCTCAATATATCGGGATGGCGAAAGACTTATTTGAAAATTCTGTTGAAGCTAAAGAGATGATTCTTACTGCTGAAGAAGCTACAGGTGTTTCACTTTCTCATATTATGTTTAATGGGCCGGAAGAAGCATTAAAACAAACAGATATTACTCAACCGGCAATATTTGTACATAGCGTTGTAATTGCAAATCTGATCAGGACAATTCAGCCTGATATGGCAGCAGGGCATTCACTTGGTGAGTATTCTGCTCTTGTTTTAGCAAAAGCAATTCAATATTATGATGCTGTTAAATTAGTTGGTATACGTGGAAGTGCCATGCTTCAAGCCGGAGTTGAACAACCTGGAACTATGGCTGCTATTATTGGGTTAACACCGCAGGATGTTGAAGAAATTTGCCTGGAATCTTCTAAGTATGGAATAGTACAATGTGCTAATTTCAACTCACCAGGACAAATAGTAATTTCCGGTTCTATTCCAGGTGTAAAAGCTGCAATGGAAGCGGCTAAACAAAAAGGCGCAAAACTTGTTAAAGAATTAGTTGTTAGTGGTGCATTTCATTCACCGCTGATGGCAAGCGCGAAAGATAAATTAAAAATGAAATTAGATGTTACTCATTTTTATGATGCTAAGATCCCGGTTTATGCTAACGTTACTGCAAAACCGGTTAATAATAGTGAAGAAATTAAAAATTTACTTTATCAACAGCTTGGTAAGCCTGTAAGATGGGAAGAAACAATAATTAATATGATTAGTGACGGCGCTGACGAATTTTATGAAATTGGACCCGGCAAAGTTTTACAAGGTCTGGTAAAGAGAATTAATCCTGATGTCAAAACGTTTGGCATTGATAAATATTCTGATGTGGAAAGGTATCTTTAATGGAACACAATTTCGAAAAAATAATTAATGGGATGTATATCGATCCCCTGATATTTACCACGAAATTTGTGAAGGCATGTGATGTTTGTCTTTGCTCCGGTGAATGCTGCTATTATGGTGTTTATACTGATAAAGCAGATTATGAAAAGATTCTTGCAGAAAAAGATAAAATAATTAAATATATGGATGATTCTCAAACCAAAGACTCTGGTAAATGGTTTGAGGAACCCGAAATTGATAATGATTTTCCGTCGGGTATTGCTGTTGGAACAGAAGTACACAATGGTAAATGCGTTTTTCTTGATAAACAAGGATTTTGCACTCTCCAGAAAATGGCTATGGCTCAGGGAGAATTCAAGTGGAAATATAAACCGCTATATTGTATATTATTTCCTCTAGTAATTTTTGAAGGTGTATTAACTATTGATGATGAGCATATTGATAGGATGCATTTTTGTAGTAAATCCCAAAATCAAAGCTCTACTGTTTTTGATTGTACTATAAACGAATTGAAGCACGTTCTTGGTGAGCAGGGATTTGAAGAACTGGTGCGTTATAAAGATGAATATTTTGAAGGCTTGAAACAGGAAGAAAGTGAAGTTGAGGCTGCATAATTGAATTAAGACCAATTATTTAAAATGCACATCAAAAAATTAATTAGGAGAAGCAATTGGACAGCAACACAAAAAGAAGAGCAATTGTTACCGGCGGCAGCAGGGGAATTGGTAAAGCCATTGTTAAGGAATTAGCCGCTAAATTTTGCAATGGAATTGTTCTTTCCGATATAGCTTTCGTCAACAGTAGTGATGAATGTGTTGAAGAATTTAATAAAGAAATAAATAATCCTAACGTAAAAGTGTTTGCTTATAAAGCAGACGCTTCATCTTTGGCTGATGCCGAGGCTACTATTAATTACGCCGTAGAAAAACTTGGCGGTGTTGATATTCTGATTAATAATGCCGGTATAACAAAAGACAATCTTTTATTAAGGATGCCTGAAGAAGATTTTGATAAAGTTATTACAGTAAATCTTAGAAGTGTTTTTAATTACAGCAAATCTGTATTAAAACCTATGATAGGTCAAAAGTATGGTAGGATAGTTAATCTTGCTTCTGTTGTCGGAGTAATTGGTAATGCCGGGCAGTCAAATTATTCAGCCTCTAAAGCTGGGGTAATTGGTTTTACAAAATCCTTAGCCAAGGAGGTTGCATCGAGGAATATTACTGTAAATGCTGTTGCCCCCGGATTTATTGAAACACCAATGACTGATAAATTAAACGATGCACAGAGAGAAGCATTATATAAAAATATTCCATTGGGAAGATTTGGCAAAGCGGAAGACGTCGCTAAAGTTGTAGGTTTTCTTGTAAGTCCGGAAGCAGATTATATCACCGGTCAGGTTATTAACATTGATGGTGGAATGGTAATGTAACCAAAGTTTAGTTTAAATAATAAATCATTTCAATCACTAATAAGGAGTAGAAATGGACATTGAAGCAAAAGTAAAAGAGATCGTAATGGATAAACTTGGTGTAGATGATGCACAAATAACACCAGCAGCATCCTTCACTAATGACCTCGGCGCAGATTCATTAGACATAGTTGAATTAGTAATGGGATTTGAATCCGCTTTTAATATTTCAATTCCGGATGAAGACGCAGAAAAGATTTCTACAGTTGGAGACGCAGTAAAGTATCTAAAGGAAAAGGCTGCAAAATAAATTTACTTCTTAGGCCACGTATTATACGTGGCCTATCGCTTTCTTGTCTAATCAAAAAAAATTAGGGAATAAATATGAAAAGTAGGAGAGTTGTTGTAACAGGTCTAGGTGTATTAACTCCAATTGGAAACAACACTCAGGAATTTTGGGATGGTTTAATTAACGGTAAAAATGGATCAGGATTAATAACAAAATTTGATCCTTCTGCATTTAATACACATTTTGCCTGTGAAGTTAAGAATTTTGACCCTCTTACTTATATCGATAAAAAAGAAATCAGAAGGATGGATCCATATTCTCATTATGCTGTAGCTACTGCATCTATGGCTGTTGAGGACTCCAAAATTGATCTTTCAAAAATTGATTTAGAAAGAGTTGGCGTTGTTTACGGCAGTGGTATTGGCGGCATTTTAACCTGGGAAGAAGAACATACTGCTTTTATGCAGGGAGGTCCTAGAAGGATAAGTCCTTTCTTTGTTCCTAAAATGATCTCGGATATTGCTGCAGGACAAATATCAATTCGGTTTGGATTCAAAGGTCCTAATTTTGCAACAGTATCTGCATGCGCTACTTCTTCCAATGCAATTGCTGAAGCTTTTTTCCTTGTTCAAAGAGGTTCGGCAGATATGATGGTCTGCGGCGGATCTGAAGCAAGCATTACACCAATGGCGGTTGGCGGGTTTAATTCTGCAAGAGCATTATCAACTTGGAATGACAGGTATTTGGAAGCATCGAGACCATTTGATAAAGACAGGAACGGTTTTGTCATGGGCGAAGGATCTGGTACTTTGATTATAGAAGAGCTGGAACACGCTGAAAAACGTGGAGCGACAATTTATGGTGAAATAGCAGGCGCCGGATTAACCGGGGATGCCTACCACGTAACTGCACCGCCTCCTGGTGGCGAAGGTGCAATGCGTTCAATGCGAGAAGCATTAAAGGATGGTGAAATTGAACCCTCTCAAGTTGATTATATTAATGCGCATGGAACTTCTACCGAATTAAATGATCTCAATGAAACAATTGCAATAAAAACACTTTTTGGAAAACACGCATATAATCTAGCGGTAAGTTCAACTAAATCGATGACAGGGCATCTTCTTGGCGCTGCTGGTGCTATTGAAGCAGTTGCTACCATACTTGCTATAAAAAATAGTATAATTCCGCCCACTATTAATTTTCATGAATCAGAGCCTGAGTTAGATCTTAATTATACTCCAAATGTTGCCGTTAAACGTGATATCAATTATGCAATAAGCAACACATTTGGGTTTGGCGGGCATAATGCTTCAATTCTTTTCAAAAAATTTGTAGGTTAATTTTTGCTTGATAAGGTTTCTTACTGGATATTTTTCTTACGTCAAGGAAAACTATTTTCCGATCAGGACCTTAAAGTAAAGTTTATAAATACAATCTCGGCATTAAAGAAAAAGTTTGGCATTTCCTTTCACAATTATAAATACCTGCTCAAGGCGCTTACTCACAGTTCGTTTGTCGAAATCCATCCTGAGTTGAAACATTCTAATGAAAGGTTAGAATTTCTTGGCGATTCAGTCCTAAATATGATTGTAGCAAATTATTTATTTGAAAGATACCCTGATCTTGAGGAAGGATACCTGACTAAAAGACGTTCTATGCTTGTAAATAGGGAACGGCTTTACACAGTTGCAGAAGAAATTGGGTTCGATGAGCTATTGTTTTATAATCAAAAATATATTCGCGATTCTCTGGAAGGTTTGCAGACTATACTAGCCGATGGACTTGAAGCATTTATCGGGGCGCTTTATCTGGATCAGGGTTTACGTTCTGCAACAAAATTTATTATTAAGTACATTATTCTGCCTTTTGAGGAAGACGGCAAATTCCTTGTTGATAAAAACTACAAAGGGCAGCTGCTCGAACTTACACACGCTCAAAAATTATCTCCTCCAAGATATGTTTTAATTAGTGAAACCGGTCCTGCTCATAAAAAAGAGTTTACAATTGATGTTTTTGTTGGTGATGAATATTTAGGCACAGGATTAGGCAGAAGTAAAAAAACTGCCGAGCAGGAAGCCTCACGCATTGCTATTGCGAAGCTGTCAGGTACCACGAGTCTGTGAGTTCTTACTTTTAAGTTCTCCAAGGTGTACATTGGCATATAAGGAAAGGCTCCGTTACTCACATTTGTGAATTTCATGTTTTCAGTTTTTCATACTACTTCTCACCTCTTGTTTCTTTCTGCTTTGAATTAAAAAAATGCTGTTTAATGTTTGTGGCGCCTTTAAAATAATTGCGTTAAGAAATTTCATATAGTGAAGTGGTCATCGAGTATTCCGAATCCGTTGCGAACGGATTCGGAATGTATCGAGATGAGCGGGAAAATTTGTTTGACGAGTCCGCCCTCCAATTGATTTTTCCCTCTCCTTTTTTTAAGGAGAGGGGCAGGGGTGAGGTCAGCAATTATTTTATCAGCGCCTGTTCTTTGGCTACTTTTCTTGCGCCAAGAAAAGTAGAGAATACCTTAGAAGTCAACAACTACGAGTCTATCCGAATACTAGCTTTGTGAAAAATTCGGTTTAGTTTTTTTTTGCTAGGCTGTCATGCTTGCTCGGCTTAGACGGGTTTACCCGGCTCAGACGGAGACCACTCCCTGACAGAAATATCTTATATTTGTGCTATTAATAATCACTCTCTTACTGCCATAGAAAGAATATAACCTTTGTTAGTCTTTTAATAAAATTTATCTCCTATTAAGTAAATATTTTTCTTTCCTTCCTGTTTTCCACTTTTATTTATATTTCATCATTAAATATTTTTAAAAAAGTAAAAAGTTTAAGAGAGATTAATATTATGAATAATTTCCAATTCCACGACAAATTTGTTGACCGCCATATTGGTCCAAATCAGGAAGAAATAACGAAGATGTTATCAGTTATTGGAGTATCATCATTAGATGAATTAATTGATAAAACAATCCCAGCTTCAATTAGGCTTAAGAACGAATTAAAAATTGGCGAACCACAGTCTGAATTTGATTTTCTTAACAACCTAAAAAGTATTGCTGAAAAAAACCAGGTATTTAAAAGTTACATTGGCTTGGGCTATTACCCAACAATAGTACCGGGAGTGATTAAAAGAAATATTTTGGAAAATCCCGGATGGTACACACAGTATACTCCTTACCAGGCGGAAATTTCACAGGGAAGATTGGAAGCGCTGCTCAATTTCCAAACTGTTATTATTGATTTAACCGGATTGCCGGTTGCGAATGCTTCTTTGCTTGATGAAGCAACTGCCGCCGCTGAAGCAATGATAATGCTTCATTCTGTACGCAAATCTGCAAAAAAGAGCGCAAATGTTTTCTGGGTATCACAGGATGTATTGCCGCAAACAATTGATGTGCTCAAAACCCGCTCTGAACCATTGGGAATCACTCTAAGAGTTGGCGATCATAAGAATTTTGATTTCGCCGATGATGTTTATGGAATACTGGTACAATATCCGTCAGCAGATGGGGAAGTTTATGATTACAAAGAACTGTTTAAGCAATGTGAAGAAAAAGGTATTTATAAAGCTGTAGCTGCTGATCTTTTATCTTTGGCACTTTTAACTCCTCCCGGTGAATTTGGTGCAGACGTTGTAGTTGGCTCTTCTCAAAGGTTTGGTGTTCCAATGGGTTACGGAGGCCCTCATGCGGCTTTCTATGCTGTTAAGGATGAGTTTAAGAGACAGATACCGGGTAGAATCATTGGTGTATCCATTGATACTCAGGGAAGACGAGCTCTACGCATGGCTTTGCAGACACGCGAACAACATATTAAACGAGAGCATGCAACTAGCAATATTTGTACAGCACAGGTTCTGCTTGCAATTATGGCAGGTATGTATGCTGTTTATCATGGTCAAAAAGGAATTAAGGCTATTGCAGAACGGGTAAATAACCTGACAAGTCTTCTTGCTAAATCTTTAAATAAATTAGGTTTACAACAATTGAATCAACATTACTTTGATACATTGAAGATTGTCCTTAAATCTAAAAAGGAAGTTGAGAAGGTAAACAAAGAAGCATTGAAGAATAAAATCAACTTCAGGTATTTCGGTGAAACTGCAATTGGTATTTCAATTTCTGAAACCACTAACGTCAATGATATACAGGAAATTGTTGACCTGTTTGCCAAAGCATTAAATAAGAAGTTAATTAAAGTTAAACCTGCAATAGAGTTAAAGGAATTCCCTGATAACTTAAAAAGAAAAACACCTTACTTACAGCATCCTGTATTTAATTCATGTTATGCTGAAACGGAAATGCTGCGTTATATTAAAGCATTAGAGAAAAAGGATTTATCTCTAACCGCTTCAATGATTCCTCTTGGTTCCTGCACAATGAAACTGAATGCTTCATCTGAAATGTTTGGCATTAGCTGGCCGGAATTTGCAGAACTTCATCCATTTGCTCCCGTTGATCAGGCAGAAGGATATAGACGGCTTTTTAAGGAACTTGAAAGTGATCTTGCTAAAATTACTAGCTTTGATGCTGTTTCCTTGCAGCCAAATTCGGGAGCACAGGGCGAATATTCTGGATTAATGGTTATACGCGCTTACCATCACTCAAAGGGTGATAAGCAGAGAAACGTTGTGCTAATTCCTTCATCTGCCCATGGCACTAACCCTGCAAGCGCAGTAATGGCAGGCAGTAAGGTTGTTGTTGTAAAGTGTGATGATCATGGGAATATTGATGTTGAAGACTTAAAAATAAAAGCAGCTGAATATAAAGAAACTCTTTCTGCATTAATGGTAACTTATCCATCAACTCACGGTGTGTTTGAAGAAAGCATTATAGAAATTTGTGAGATAATACATAAGAATGGCGGACAGGTTTACATGGATGGCGCCAACATGAATGCACAGGTTGGGTTAACAAGTCCTGGTATAATCGGCGCAGATGTTTGTCACCTTAACCTGCACAAAACTTTTGCAATTCCTCACGGCGGCGGCGGTCCGGGTATGGGTCCTATTGCAGTTAAGAAACACTTAAAACCTTTTCTGCCGGGTCATCCGGTTGTAAAAATCGGAAACACAAAGAATATTACTGCTGTTTCTGCTGCACCTTACGGCAGCTCAAGTGTATTACCAATCTCCTACGCCTATATTAAAATGCTGGGAACGGAAGGGCTGAAAGATTCTACAAAGGTTGCAATATTAAACGCCAATTACTTGAAAGCGCGACTTGAAGAATATTACCCTGTTCTTTATAGTGGGAAAAATGGATTTGTAGCGCACGAATTAATTTTTGACTGCCGTCAATTTAAAGCCGCAACAAATATTGAAGTTGAAGATATTGCAAAACGTTTGATGGATTATGGATTTCACGCGCCGACTGTTTCTTTCCCTGTACCGGGTACGTTAATGGTGGAACCAACTGAAAGCGAATCTTTGTTTGAACTTGACAGGTTCTGTGATGCAATGATTTCTATAAGAAAAGAAATTGAAGGAATTGAAAAAGGTATCGTAGGTAAGGACGATAATCTATTGAAAAACTCTCCTCATACGGCAGAAGATGTTATTAAAAGTGAATGGACACATAATTACTCCCGTGAAGATGCCGCATTTCCAAACAAGCAGACAAAACAGAATAAATTTTGGCCAAGTGTTGGCAGGGTTAACAATGCTTATGGAGACCGCAACCTTGTATGCATCTGCCTTCCTATAAGCGATTATGAAGAAGGGAAAACTAATTAATGGAATTGGAATTAAAAGATATTTGTAAAATACTTTCTGAAGCAAAAACTATTGCTGTTGTCGGGCTCTCTGATAGACCTAACAGGACAAGCAGAACTATTGCCGAATTTCTTGTTTCGAAAGGCTATAAAGTAGTTGGCGTAAATCCTTTAATTAACAAATCAGGTGAGATTGTTGTTTATCCTGATCTCACCTCGGTTCCATTTCAAATTGATATTGTTGATGTTTTCAGGAGATCAGAAACTATTCCGGAACTTATTCCGGACGTGCTTAAGGTTAAACCAAAAACTCTATGGCTGCAAGAAGGAATTAGAAATGATACCGCAGTCAAGCCTGTTGTCGAGAGCGGTATTTCCACTATTCAGGATAAGTGCATTGCCGTATATTATAACATGTGTAAATCATCTCAAAATAGCCGGTAGCGCAGCCTGATGATCCTGAGAACATTTCTGCTTATAATATTTTTTTGTTCAATAATTATTATTGTTCCGTTCGTTAAAAATTATGCCTCCTCATCAAATCCCGATTCACTTATTATTGCACCAGGTCAGTCTGTAAAGATTGATTCTATAAAAATAATTGGTAATGAAGGCACTAAAGATTTTATAATTCTGCGCGAACTTACTTTCAAACCGGGAGATAGCATTACCGGTAAGCAGTTACAGTATAATAAAGAAAGGGTAGTAAGCCTTGGCATATTTTCATTTGTAGAGTTGTACGTTATTAAAAGTGATGATAAGAATGTTGCTATTATTGAAGTGCATGAAAGCTGGTATATATACCCGATACCGATAGTAAGATTCAGGGACCACGATGTGACCAAAGCAAACTATGGTATAAGCCTCCTATATAAAAATTTCCGCGGCAGAAACGAAACCCTCCGCTCTATAATTAGTTTGGGCTATGATCCATCTTACTCTATTGAATATAGCATTCCAGCGCTGTTTTATGAACAGGGCATTGGTTTGTACATTAATTCATCTTACTCAACAATTTTGAATAGAAGTGATATTGCAAAATCTCTTGCCGGAGGAGATTTTAATTACAAATCTTTTTCCAATAACATAACAGTTGAAAAAAGAATAAACCAATTCAACGACCTGCTTTTTACTGCGGGTTTTACTTATTTGGAATCTGATGTATTTGGATTGGGAAGAATAACAGCCAGCGGACAAAGAATTGACCGCGTTCCTTATGCAGGTATCACTTACTTTTATGATACCCGCGACCTGAAACAATATTCATTAACCGGGCTTTATATTGCTTTAAGTCTTTTTCAGGATGGATTAGGTTTTGATGATATTAATTACAGTGTAGTTAATCTGGATTTTAGAGAATATGAAAAAATAGCTGATGATCTATCCGGGCGCTGGCGTTTTGCTTTTAGAAACACTTTTGGTGGCTCCATTCCATATTATGATTATTCAACCCTGGGATATGGCAATAATGTACGCGGGCACAGCACCGATTATAGGGAAGGGAACAATTCCATTTTAACTTCTTTTGAATTAATTTACCCCATAATAAAAGAATGGGATGTAAGTTTTAAACTGCCGCTCTTGCCGGAAAGACTTACTTCTGCTCGGCTTGGATTTTATTTAACTTCCTTTATTGATTATGGCGGCATTTATAATAATACTGATAAATTTTCTTTGAATGGTTTCTATGCCGGTTATGGCTTTGGCTTAACAATGCTTGCAATACCTTATAACGCAGTTCGTTTTGAATATGCGTTTGGCGATAACGGAAGAGGAGAGTTTCTATTTGGAATCGGTTTTTCTTTCTGATGAAAAATAAGAAATATTAATAAACTGATTTGATAAATAAATCAAAATGAATAACCTTCGGGGGTAGTTAAAAACTACAACGATAAAAATCTTAAGCTACTTACTATTTTTGAAGAGAGCCAACCTTTTTGCTATATTATAAATGTTCCTTTGCCCTATTAAGTGAATTAAACCAATGTTAAGTTTTTTGAATATACTGATATTTAAATAAGGGGTGCAAAATGAATAAAACACCGATAGAAGAAAAATCCGACTCTCAAATTCACTATGAGGAATTAAGGAAATTTTTTCAATACCTTCTTATTCTTACTGTGGGTGTAATTAGTATAATATTAACAGTCGCAGGTATCTTTTTCTATTCCAATATGAATGAAATCAAAACTGATATTAAGGATAAGGTCGGAGGGCTTGAAACATCAGCCGTTAATACAATAACCGAATCTAAGAAATTAGTCTCGAATAGTATTTCAGACTTGAGAATAGAAGCTTCTCAAATTGCCAGAACCGAGACTATAAAAAAAGTAGAGGAAGGATTCCGTTCACATAATATTACGAACATGATAGATTCTGTTGCTAAAAAAGAACTTAATTCCGCTATTCAGAAAAGAATCGCTGATCTTATTTCGCCTAAAATGATCGAATTAACTAGACTTAGTGATATTGCTAATAAAATGAGGAGAGGATATAGGTCTGCTCTTGATGAATTTAATAAATTCATTAGTTCAACTGAAGATGAAGCAATTAAAAGTAGTGCTTTAGAAATTTTGTCAAGAATTAGCATAGATTATGATACTATGACCACGAATATGATAAATGAAAGGAAAAAATCAAATCTGAATTTAAGAGGCATACTTAATGTTGACGCGTCTATCCCAGATTCACTTATGATAAATAAGATTATACAGTTTATTGATAATGCAAACGACTTATCTGATGTGGCCTTTGGTTTTATTATACTTCGTGATAATTATAAAGTAAATATTAAGATGTTCGATTTCAAATATTTCAATGAGTGGAAAAAAGAATATCTTAAAAAAGATAGTATTAAAATAAAAAAGACTATTCCTGGAACAAAAAAATAATAAAACAAACATCACCTTTATTTCGTAACCAATTGGAATAAATATCTATTTCTCAAAGTTAAATAGTCATTTGTTATTTTAAAATTATATAAGTCAAATTAATTAAATGAATGATTTTCTTTCTGATGTAGAATTATACTATTCAAGTTTTCCTATAGTAGATGATACAATTCATCTTGTGGATGAAGAGTGCCATCACATTAAAAATGTAATGCGCCATAAAGAAGGGGATATTATTTATGTTACCGACGGAAAAGGTATAATCTACAATTCACTCGTGGAAAGAATTGAGAAGAATGAAATTGCGTGCAGGATAATTTCCAAAAGACCTTATGAAAATAGTTTAGCAAATATTTGTTTCTGCATACCGCGTTTAAAAAGTGCCGACAGGTTTGAATTTGCACTTGAAAAATGTGTTGAGCTTGGAATTACTAATTTTATTGTATTTGAATCTCAGCGCACAGTTGCAAAAGGGGAAAAGCTTGAACGCTGGGAAAAGATATTACTTGCCGCAATGAAACAATCCCTCCGCGCCTGGCTGCCAAAGATCTATTTTGTAAAAAACGTCTCCGAAATAATGAAAATGGAAGGTGTAAAATATATCTTTGATCAAAACGCCGAACAAACTTTCCAACCGGATCTCTGCACTCTACGTTCTACACTCTCCATTCTAATTTTCGGTCCTGAGGGCGGCTTTTCGGAAGACGAATTGAAAATTGAGAATGGAGAATTGATAATGGTTAGGTTAAGTGGTCATCGTCTTCGATCAGAGACTTCAATTATTACCGCAGCTTCTTTATTAGCCCTTCAATATTGAGCGAAGCTTTTAATTCTGAGCGCGGCGAATTTATCCCTTTGGGAGAAACTCTAACTAAATTATTTGTCCAAATTTTTTATTATTTTTCTTCTGCTTCTCAATTAGTGAAAGAATATTATCTAAATTCCCTTTTACTTTCTTTGTATCCGGATGGTTTTCTCCAAATTTATTTTTAAGATATATGTATGTTTTTGTTAATAGTTCTTTAGATTGGTCTAAATTTCCCAGGTCTTTTAATATCGACCCAAGATTATAACGGCTTCTTGCAGTGGAAGGATGATCTTCTCCGAAGTTTTTAATTGCAGATTTCAAAGCATTTTCCGTTAATTCTTTAGCCCCAGTTAAATCTCCTAAATCTTGTAATATCTGCGCAAGATTTGAACGGCTAATTGCTGTATAAGGATGATCATCACCAAAGTTTTTAACAGCAGACTGCAGAGCCAATTCCATCAGCTTTTTAGCCTCATTCAAATCTCCCAGATCCTGTAATATCAGCGCAAGATTAGAACGTCTTCTTGCAGTCGCAGGATGATCTTCACCGAAGTTTTTAATATCCGATTGCAGGGCTATCGTCATCAGTTCTTTAGCCCCTTTCAAATCTCCCAAATCTTGTAATATCTGTGCAAGATTAGAACGGATTATTGCAGTAGAAGGATGATCATCACCGAAGTTTTTAATAGCAGATTGTAGAGCCTTTTCCATTAATTCTTTAGCCTTATTCAATTCTCCCAAATCTTGTAATCTCAGCGCAAGATTAGAACGGCTTATTGTAGTAGAAGGATGATCTTCTCCGAAGTTTTTAATATCAGATTGCAGAGCTTTCGTCATCAGTTCTTTGGCCTCTGTATAATAGCCTTGATCCTTTAAACGTAACCCTAGACTATTTGCAAGTGTAGAAACTTTTTCTGATTCAATATTAAGATAATGTAGCAAAGTCCTACCATAAATTATCCATTTAAATTTATTTATTGGGTTATCTTTATCGGCATCAACCCTTAATAGTTCTGTTAAGCTCACAATTAAAGTTTCACAATTGTTTTCATCTGGTAAAAGCTTTTTACGAGTAACTTCCTGTATTACTTGGTGGCACCTGAATGTGTTCTCTGTATTATTTTTTATTAACCATCCATATTTTTCAAGCTGGTTCAGGTTTTCAAAAAACTCAGTGTCATTTTCTTTATTAATTCCAAACAATTCTATTAAATCGCTGTATGGTATAGGAACAGAAGGAAGTATGGAAAAGTAAGTAAGTAAAGTCTTACATCCTTCATTTAAGTCAATAACAAAGGTTGCAAGCAGATGCTCAAATAAATATTCTCCTTCAGGGTTTGTTTTTCCGTGCGGTGTTGCAACTTTGGCTTTAATCTTAAAATCCAACCCCTCTTTATCAATAAGCTCCTTCAATTCTTTTAACTTAATACCGCGCGCAGAACATGTTTTAGAAAGTAACTCAATTGTTAATGTATGCCAGCCAATTTTTTCAAATACATAATCAAGTATGGTATCATCTTTTTCTAGTTTGTAATGTTTATAAAACAATTGTCTTGCAGGTTCGGGTTGCAGAACGCTTAAATCTTTAAGAGTAAAATCACCGATTTGCTCTCGAGAGGTAGTTAAGATTTTCCAATTAGGAGGAGAAGGCAGTTCGTTGGCATATTTATAAAGTATACTGCTTGTATTATCTATAACAAGCAAATTATTCCCGTCAATATTTTGAAGCATCAACATAATTGTTGAAAATTTATTTTCAAGTGGTGTCTTTGCATCAAATTGAATATCTAAACCTGCGGCAAGGGTATCTGTTAAAGTTGAAAGCAAAGTGAATTCATCGCTTTCGGACTTTTTGCTTTCAAATTCTGTTGGTACCTCAATGTAAGCAATATGGTCATATTTATTTTGGTTTACCTGAACATACTTTTGTGCAATAGTGCTTTTACCAATACCGCCCATACCGTTAATTACAAGTACTGTACTATTTTCTTCAAGAAGTTTTTTAAGTTCCTCTAAATCTTCATCTCTTCCAAAAACATTTTCTGTAAGATTATGAGGAATGTTTGTGAGAAAATGTGGGAATTCTTTTTGTTTATCTTTTGTATTGGTTTGATATATGTTATCACCAAAATGTATATCTACATTTTCCTTAGCATTGATATCTAGATTGCCAACAAAATTTTTAGAATCTTTAAATGTTTGTGTTGTATTTTTAGGTTCTTTTGCTTTTTCATTTTTTTTAGCAAAAGGCTTTTTAAGAAATGACCAAATATCGTCAAGTGCCTTCGTAAATTTGGAAATCGCAATAACAATGAGGGCAAAACCTATTAGATAGTAGAAATGATCCAACAGCCATTTAATAAATGGATAGTTCGTTAATTCCTGTCCAAGCACACATCACCTCCCGTGATAATTGCATGGGAAAAAATATATAACCTATTGTGTAAATTAAAACTTGGTTAAAGAAAACTGTTGAAACAATTTCAAAAGAGTAATTTTGTTCTAATTAACCAACGGATTAATCCGTTGGTTAATAAAATGGTTAACAATTTGTAACCGTTTCAACGGTTTACCCACCTCCATTTTCAAACGGATTGCTGGGCGGGTTTATTAACTAATTCATACAAGAAATATATATGTACTCTATTGTCTAGTCTCACTCAAACAGCTTCAAATCCACTGCTTCTGCCATCATCCTGTAACCCAACTCGTTTGGATGAAGATGATCTCCTGTATCGGCAGCAGGCAAAAGCCGTGTCGGATCTGTCGTCTCCTTCATTGCAGCGGCAAGATCAATCACCGCGTCAAAACGCCCGCTTGTTCTTATCCATTCATTAACAGTCTTCCATGCATCTTGATGCTCCGGTGCATCGTAAAATGAGGTTCCAAACGGAAGAATAGTAGCCCCGTAAACACGCATTCCTTTAGCGTGTGCAATGTCAATCATTTTTTCATAAGCTTTAATTAATTCTTGTGCTACTGTGGCAGCGCCTTCTTTTCCCTTTGACCCGCCGATATCGTTTATTCCTTCAAAGATAATTAACCAGCGCGCACCGTTTTGTTTTATAACATCCCTGTCAAAGCGGCTAAGTGCATAAGGACCTAATCCATTGCGAAGCACACAATTTCCACCGATTCCCATATTTAAAACAGCCACTTGTTGTGTACTAGGATTTTCTTGCAGTCGCCGTGCAAGTTCATCAGGCCAGCGGTTTTGTTTGTTTGTGCCTGAACCGCGTCCGTCTGTAATTGAGTTGCCAAGTATTACAACAGCCGCCGCAGAAGACTCTGTCTTCATTACATCTATGCCGCTTATAGTATACCAATGATCTGTAGTCACTGCACCTTTTAACTCAGTCTCAGAAACTTTATTACCCGTAACAATATATGATGTTGTCCTTGAGCCGGGATGACCTGTTACTTCAGTCGGAGTATCACCATATAAAATTGTTATTGCTAAATCAGTCCTTGGCTTAAATGCAAAATCTATCTGATCAGATGTAACAGCAAGACCGGGTGCCATAGTGCATTCCGCTTTTCCATTAAACAAAATTGCTTTATCTGTAGCGGGATCTATCACCCCATTACCTTCAGAGAGTGCAATATGAACAGATTTCAATGTTACAGGACTCTTACCGTATTCGTTTGAGAATTTTACTTGTATGCGTTCTCCGCCAATAGAAACATGTACTACCTGCCGCAATGTGTTGTTACTCAGTCCCGGCTTTGGAGGCATGTTACCCGGTTCAACAAGCTGTGGAGCAGTACCCCACGTTCCTACCCATCCTTCGGATGCGTCTTTCCCCAGAGGTCTTTGGCAACTGGTAAAAATAAAAATGGTTAACAGTGCGGTGAAAAAAAATACAATCGTAAATAAATTAGAAGAAAATATTTTAAGAGGGGATTGGTTTAACATTCTAAATCTACCGTACAACATCGTGTATCCTCCATTTGTTCGGAAAATTTTTATTATTTCATTCTGCTACATCAATTCAATCGATTTTTTTACAAGTCTTTCAAAACTATTTTTAACTCTTTCTGCTGTATCCATTACTTCTGTATGTGAGAGCTTTTGATCTGACAACCCTGCCGCAAAATTTGTTATGCATGATATTGATGCGGCTTTTAACCCTATTGTTGAAGCATAAAATGCTTCATGCACAGTTGACATACCTACTGCATCGCTGCCGTATCTGGCAATCATTTTAATTTCTGCTGGTGTTTCGTAGCTTGGACCTTTTGTCAGCCAGTAAACGCCTTCGCGCAGTAAAATTTTTTCTTCAAGCGCTGCTTTTATTATTGCTAGGTTAATTTCTTTGGAAGGGAAATCCAAGAATGTATTCCTCTGTTCAAGAGCAGCAAGTCCTATTAATTCTGTTAGTTCACTCTTAATTGCTGTGCCGTTAAATGATGTAGCAAGCATTAAATCACCCGGACTGTAATTTGTATTTACACCTCCGGCTGCATTTGTAAGTATTATTTTTTTGCATCCAAGTTTTGACGCAACGTGTACAGGCACAACACACTGAGATAAGCCATAACCTTCATAAAAATGTATTCTCCCCTGAACAATAAGCAGTTTTTTATTTTTATAGTGTGAGAAATGTAGAAATCCCTGGTGTCCCTGAACAGTTGATACAGGATAATTTGGAAGGGAGGCAGTTGCAATTGATTTTACAGTCTCCACTTTTTCTGCAAAGTCGCCAAGCCCGCTGCCAAGAACAATACAAATCTCAGGTTCAAAAGGAATTTGTTTTGTAATTGTTTCAACTGTTTCTTTGTATATCGCGTTCATATTTATCATTGAACAAGAACTCCTGCTATTGTTGCTGTCATCCAGGTTGCTATTGTTCCTCCCAGAACTGCTTTCAAACCTAGTCTGGCAATATCGCCTCTTCTGCTTTCTGCAAGCGGACTAATACCGCCGATCTGGATTGCAATTGAAGAAAAATTTGCAAATCCGCAAAGTGCATATGTTGCAATCGTAATTGCTTTATCAGAAAGCTGATGCAAAGGAATTATTTCAGATAAACGCATGTACGCAACAAATTCATTCAGTACAAGTTTAATACCCATCAGACTTCCGACTTGCATCGAATCTTTCCAGGGTACTCCAATTGCAAAAGCAATGAACCGGAAAACTAAGCCGAATAATAGCTCAAGCGAGAGCGGCTGCCCAAAATTTTGCTGAAAGTATGAATTAATATTTATCCAGTAACCAAAGCTGATGAGCAGATAATTGAATAATGCAATAAAAGCAATAAATGCAATTAGCATTCCTGCAACGTTAATGGCTAATTTAACCCCATCGGAAGCTCCGGATGCAGCAGCTTCAATCACATTCGACTGCGTTTTTTCGATCTTTAATTTAACCGTCCCTCTTGTTAACGGTACCCCGGTTTCAGGAATCAAAATTTTTGCAATTAACATTGTTGCCGGAGCAGACATAATACTAGCAGTAAGTAAATGTCCAGCAAATTGAACTTGTGCAGTATCAACAGGCCATCCTTTCGCTTTGGCGTATGCAACTCCAAGCAATTGCACGTAAGCTGCCATAACTCCACCGGCAATATGAGCCATTCCGCCAATCATCATGGTCAGCAATTCAGATTGAGTCATTGTTGCAATGTACGGGCGTACAACAAGAGGGGCTTCTGTTTGCCCGATAAAAATATTTGCAGCAACTGATAGAGATTCAGCGCCGCTGGTTCCCATAACCCGCGCCATTACCCAGGCTATTCCCTGTACAACTCTCTGCATTATTCCGAAATAATAAAATACTGCCATTAACGAAGCGAAAAAGATTATTGTAGGTAAAGCTTGAAATGCAAAGAAGTATCCTAAGCTGCCTGTGTTTTCAGGACTAACAGCAAGCGAACCAAAAACAAATTTAGCGCCCTCCAATGAAAAACTTAGCAGGGAAACAAAAACTTTACTAATTGCACTGAATATATCTCTTCCGATTCCTGTTTTTAAAACAAAAATTGCAAAAACTATTTGCATAAAAACGCCGGTAGCTACTAGCTTCCAATCAATTTTCTTTTTATTGTTCGAAAATAAGAAAGCAATTGAAAGTAAAATTGCCAGTCCTAAAGCTCCTCGAAGAATTGAATAAACTAGCTCCATTAATCTTCCTTATTTTTCAGTGGGTATGTAGTGACATTTTCTGCAGCGGGCTTCATAGCTGTCTGATGCACCAACTAAAACGCGCTCGGTTGATACAATTTTACGCTGGGTTTTATCTGCAGGGTTGCCGCAGACAACACATATTGCTAATGTCTTTGTAATATATTCTGCAATTGCAAGTAGTTGAGGCATTGGTTCAAAAGGTATACCCTTGTAATCCTGATCCAAACCTGCAACTATAACACGTTTGCCTTTATTGGCTAATGTATTGCAGACTTCAACCAGTTCGTTGCTAAAAAATTGTGCTTCATCAATTCCAACAACTTCCGCGTCTTCAGACAAAGCTAAAATTTCGTTTGGATTTTCAACAATGATTGAAGGCAGCGACTGTTCACTGTGAGAGACAATTTCACTTTCTGAGTATCGGACGTCTATTTTAGGTTTGAAAACTTTCACATTCTGCCGTGCAATGTTTGCTCTTCTAAGTCTGCGGATTAATTCTTCTGTTTTTCCGCTGAACATACAACCTGCAATAACTTCAATCCAGCCGGTATTTCTTGGAGACGAGTGGGGTGTAAACTCTGCCATTATTTTAAGAACTCCTGATTAAATGAATAGGGAAGTAAATCTTCCATTGATGAAAGTTTATATTCACCTTTACTATTAACCATATATACATTTAAATCTTTACCGCAAAGCTCCATAAGTACCTGTCTGCATGCGCCGCAAGGAGAAATATAATCATCGGAGTCACCTGCAATAGCAATCGCTTCAAATTCTCTTTCTCCTTCAAGAATCGCATTAAATACGGCGGTTCTTTCTGCGCAGATTGTTAAACCATATGATGAATTTTCAATATTAGCGCCAATATATAGTTTACCGCTTTTAGCTAAAAGTGCTGCACCAACATGAAAATTTGAATATGTCGGCATTGCTTTCTGTTTTGCGTTAATTGCCTGCTGTACTAAATCTTTTGCATTATACATTTTTTATTTCTCATTATTTTATTTGCAAAATAATTGATTGAATAGAGAATTCAAATCATATTCAATTCCTTTAAACATTATACTTTATACTACTTACTTCTTTCTCCTTACTCCTTTTAAATTTTAATTTTCCATTCTCAATTCTAAATTCTCAATTGTTTTAATCATTCTTCCAGCAGCCATTGGTCTGCAATTTCCTCAGAGACACCGTCAATAAACCGCGATGGTTTTGAAAAAGTAATTCCCTGGTGACGGTCAAAAATATGCATCGGGTAACAGACGTATAAATTCTGCTTTGCCCGGGTAGAAGCAACGTACATTAACCTTCTTTCTTCTTCCAATGATTCAAGCTTATCAAACGATTGAGAAGAAGGGAAGAAACCTTCAATTGCATGAAGAATAAATACGGTGTGCCATTCTAACCCTTTTGCGGAATGAATTGTTGATAGAGTTAGATATTCTCTTTCTTTATCTTCTGCAACAACGTCAATAACACTGTCTTGAGGAGGTTCAAGTGCCATATCGGAAAGAAAACTATCCATACTACGGTAGTTCTCCGAAATATTCATGAAAATGTCTAAATCCTTTTTACGCTTGTTCCAGTCATCATACTTTTCCATGAATAATGGCTCGTAGTATTTATATGCTAGCTCAACTTTATCAGCAGGTAACTGATTCTTTGTGTGAATTTCATAAAGGAAATTGAATAGGTTAAAAATACGGTCGTTATATTTTTTACTTAAGGATATGTCCGGATTATGTTTTATCGATATATGATTGGCTGCAATTTCATCCATAATTAATTGAGCTTTTTTAGGACCAATTCCTTCATGCAAAAGCAAAATACGGAACCAGCTGACATAGTCTGCCGGGTTGGCGGCTATTCTTAGAAAGGCTAGCATATCTTTAACGTGTGCAGTTTCAATAAATTTCATCCCTCCAAATTTTTGATATGGAATGTTTGCCTTGTTAAGTTCTATTTCAAGATTAAAGGAATGAAATGACGCACGGAAAAGAACGGCAATATCATTCAAGGGAACTCCTTCCTCACGCAATTCCAAAATTCTTTCAACTATGAATCTTGACTGCATGTTCTCGTTTGTTGCAGAAATTATTCCCGGGAGTTCTCCTCCTGTTTTTCTGGTAAATAAATGTTTAGGATATTTTTCAATTGCATGTTCAATTATATGATTTGAAAAATCCAATATTTCCTGTGTGCTTCTGTAGTTTTCTTCAAGTGTGATAAGTTTTACATCAGGAAAAAGTTTTGGAAAATCCATAATGTTTTTAAAATTAGCGCCGCGGAAAGAATATATCGACTGCGAATCGTCTCCAACCACCATTATGTTGTTATTTAATTGTGTCAAACCTTTTATAACATCTGCCTGTAATTTGTTGGTGTCCTGGTATTCATCAACCATTGTGAACTTTATTGTTGATAAAAATGATTTTGCAGCGGGACTGAATTCAAATAAAAAATTGCGCAGATAAACCAAAAGATCATCATAATCCAGCAGATTATTTTTTTGCTTGTATGAATTATAAATTTTTTGAATGTCAAGTATCTTATCAATGTAATCGGAAAAATGAGGGTATTCTTCCTCAATAATTTCTTCAACTTTCCTTTCAGTGTTTACACTAAAGCTTAGTACTTTGAAAATAGTGACCTTGTTGGGAAATCTTTTTTTATGCTGGGCCAGGTTTAACTGTCCGCGTATTAAATTTATTACATCCTCGCTGTCACTTTGGTCAAGAATTGTAAATCCATTATCGAGATTAACAGCTTTAGCATATTTGCGTAAAGTAATGTTTGCGAATGAATGAAAAGTCCCTCCGTTTATTTTAGAGCACCGGTTATCAAGAAGTATTATCGCACGGTCCATCATTTGTTTTGCCGCTTTGCGTGTAAATGTAAGAAGAAGAATTGAAGCAGGGTCATAGCCTAATTCGGTCAAACGCGCAACACGGTAAACAAGAGTTCTTGTTTTTCCGCTTCCTGCGCCTGCTATAACCAGGTAAGCGCCGTCAACTGCACTTGCAGCTTCATACTGTGAAGGATTCAATTCATGCTGATAATTTATTTGAAAACGGGATTCGTCAACAACCGGCTTTTGCTGGGTTACTTCCGAAGTTCTTTTAAGGATATATTTCTTAACCATTATTTACGCAGAGCTTTTGGCTTATTAAGAATTTCCGAAATTAAAATGAATTCACGAAGCGTGGCAGGATTTTTAATCTTCTTTTTTAGTTCCAATGTCCGGATGTTGGTTGGACGGGAAACGTCAACCATAATTGGAGGATCTACTGAATATGTTTGCTCTTTAATTTCATTTTTCAAACCAGGACTTTGTTCCTGTACTTTTTGATCGATTTGCTTAATATCCGGCTGGGAGTAAGCTGTTTCATAATTTGCCCGCATGTTTTCTTCCTGTCTTGGGAGTTTATTGCCAAAGATATCTCCAAAAATGTAGTCCTGAGAATACTGGGGAGAAGCATCATCAGGGTTTTCTCCCTTAGCATTTTGTGGAATCTCAATTTTTTGATTTTCAGATTTTTTCTTGCTAAGGATATTAGCAAAAACTGAATAAACTATAATAAGAAGAATCAGTACTTGGAAAAAATTATCCATTCGTGCCCTTATCTTTTTTCTCTTCTGGTTTTGAGATTGAATTTCTCATTTCAGTATCAGCCTGAATATTTCTTAAATTATAATAATCCATCACACCTAGATTGCCTTTTCTAAATGCTTCTGCAATTGCTTTTGGAATTTCAGCTTCGGCTTCAACAACTTTAGCTCTCATGGCAGCTACTTCAGCATTCATTTCCTGTTCGCGTGCAACTGCGGCAGCACGTCTTTCCTCTGCCTTAGCACGTGCAACTTTCAAATCTGCTTCTGCTTGATTGGCTTGAAGTACCGCTCCAATATTTGTTCCAACATCAACATCTGCAATATCAATTGATAAAATTTCAAACGCGGTACCGGCATCCAATCCTTTTTTAAGAACAACTTTAGAAATGCTATCGGGCATCTCAAGTACGTCTTTATGAGAGTGACTGGAACCAATTGTAGTTACAATGCCCTCTCCAACGCGGGCTAAAATAGTTGCTTCTCCGGCGCCACCAACAAGTCTTTCAAGGTTGGTGCGCACTGTTATTCTAGCAATTGCCTTTAATTGAATACCATCTTTTGCAACGCCTGCCACTATTGGAGTTTCAATTACTTTTGGATTGACCGACATTTTTACTGCCTCAAGCACATCACGTCCTGCAAGGTCAATTGCTGCAGCTTTTGAAAATTCCAGGTCTAAATTTGCCTTATTAGCAGATATTAGAGCAGTGACTACTTTGTTCACGTTTCCGCCTGCAAGATAGTGCGCTTCAAGTAAGGGAGTATTTAACTGAATTCCTGCCTTTGTTGCAGCAATAAGATTGCGGACTATAACCTGCGGAGAGACTTTCCGAAGCCGCATACCGATCAAATCCTTAAAGATTCTAAGTTTTACACCTGAAAAATAAGCAGTTATAAAAAGTCCGATTGGTACAAAATAAAGTATCATCATTAAAGCAATAACAGCTACAATAATAATCAATATTGATACACCTGTTAAGGTTTCCATATTACTTTCCTCATATATTCTTATTACACTATTTGTAAAATATCAATTCAAACTGATTATTACAATTTATTATCTTTATATTAAGCTTAATGTGTTCGCATTATGTTCCTTGATAAGCGAACAAGCAATCTTTATATTTAAGAAACAAAATTGAGAAGTTTTCTGTTTAGAATGATGGAATTAGAAAAGGATTAAAATGGAAGGCAATTTTTCGGAACGCGTACAGGAAGTGATTAGGTTAAGCCGTGAAGAAGCTTTAAGGCTTGGTCACGATTACATTGGTACAGAACATCTCCTTCTCGGAATTATTCGTGAAGGGCAGGGAGTTGCGGTTAAAATTTTACGCAACCTTGAAGTTGATTTGGTAAAATTAAAAAAATCAATTGAAGATACTGTTAGAACTTCAGGCGGCACCTTAACTATTGGTAATATACCATTAACAAAGCAGGCAGAAAAAGTTTTAAAGATCACTCAAATTGAATCAAAAATATATAAATCAGACGTTATTGGAACTGAACATATTCTCCTTTCTCTTCTTAGGGATGAGGATAATATTGCTACACAGATTCTTCACCAGTTCAACGTAACTTACGATAATTCACGGGCTGAGTTGAATAATATACTTAGCAGTAAGGATCCCGGTAAAGCATCGCAGCAGCAGTTTTCAAATGCAAAGAAAATAGATAAAACCAAGACTCCGGTTCTAGATAACTTTGGCAGGGATTTAACAAAACTTGCTATAGACGATAAACTTGACCCGGTAATAGGTCGCGAAAAAGAAATTGAACGCGTTGCACAGGTTCTAAGCAGAAGAAAGAAGAATAATCCTGTTTTAATTGGAGAACCCGGCGTAGGCAAGACAGCAATAGCAGAGGGATTGGCATTAAGAATTATTCAAAAGAAGGTACCGCGTATTCTTCAGGAAAAAAGAGTTGTCACTTTGGATTTAGCAGGGTTAGTGGCTGGTACTAAATACCGCGGACAATTTGAAGAAAGAATGAAAGCTTTGATGACCGAGCTTGAAAAAGCTGATGATGTTATTCTATTTATTGATGAGCTGCATACTATTGTTGGTGCCGGCGGTGCTTCAGGTTCTTTAGACGCTTCAAACATGTTTAAACCTGCTCTTGCACGCGGAGATATTCAATGTATTGGCGCTACAACTTTAGATGAATATCGCAAGTACATTGAAACTGACGGCGCTCTTGACAGGCGTTTTCAGAAGGTAATGATAGATCCTCCTTCTGTTGATGAAACAATACAAATTCTTTTGAATATTAAATTCAAATATGAGGAACATCATCACGTCAGTTATTCCAAAGAAGCAATCGAGACTGCTGTTAGATTAAGTGAAAGGTATATTACTGACCGTCATTTACCCGATAAGGCAATTGATGTTATTGATGAAGCCGGATCACGTGTTCATATGGGGCATTTTACAGTTTCTGATGAAATTCTAAAATTTGAAGAAGAAGTTGATAAAATAAAGCAGCTTAAAACACAGGTTGTTAAACAACAGGATTATGAAGAAGCTGCAAGATTGAGAGATAAAGAAAGAACTCTTCAATCCGATCTTGAAATTGCAAAGCGCGAGTGGGATGCTAAAACAAAAGATATTATTTATGATGTTAGTGAAGATGATATTGCAACTGTAGTTTCTATGATGACAGGAATTCCTGTAACTCGTGTCGTTCAGGCAGAATCTGAAAAGCTCATGAAGATGGAAGATGCTTTAAAGACTAGAATTGTAGGACAGGATGACGCTGTACTTAAACTTACCAAAGCTATTCGCAGAACTCGTGCCGGTTTAAAAAGACCATCCAAACCGATTGGTTCATTTATATTCCTTGGTCCAACCGGAGTTGGTAAAACAGAATTGGCAAAGGAACTTGCCCGTTATTTATTTGATTCAGAAGATGCACTCATTAGAATTGACATGAGTGAGTATATGGAAAAATTTGCTGTTTCCCGCCTTGTAGGAGCTCCTCCGGGATATGTTGGATATGAAGAAGGTGGACAATTAACAGAGAGGGTAAGAAGAAAACCATACTCTGTAGTTTTATTTGATGAGATAGAAAAAGCTCATCCGGATGTATTCAATATTTTACTTCAGGTTCTTGATGATGGTGTGCTTACTGACAGCCTTGGCCGCAAGGTTGATTTCAAAAACACAATAATTATTATGACTTCTAATGTTGGTACAAAAGACATTAGGATATCAGGCGGTTATGGTTTCGGCGGTGAAAGCGAAGCTGATCAATACTCACATTTAAAAAATACTGTTGAAGACGCAATGAAGAAGCTCTTTAACCCGGAATTTGTAAATCGTTTGGATGAAACGATTGTATTTAGGAGTCTGGATAAGGAAGATATTAAGCAGATAATTACAATTGAGATGAAGGACTTAATCAAGAATATTGGTGATAATAAAATGAGCATTGAGCTGCATAAGTCTGCTATTGATTTTCTTGCAGAAATGGGATTTGATCCTAAGTTCGGAGCAAGACCATTAAAGAGGGCAATTCAGAAATATGTTGAAGATCCACTTGCCGAGGAGCTGCTCCTTGGGCATTTTAAAGAAGGCGATAAAATTGTTGTTAAACACAAGAAAAGCGGAGATGAATTATACTTTTTGCCTGCAAAAGCTGCAGAAACTGAAGAACAGGATAGTCAAGAGAAAAAAATTCTCTGAGAAAGGATATAACGTATTAAAATGAAATTACTTAATCCTGATGAGATCAAGAAAAAAATAGATAGGTTAGATAGCTGGTCATATTCAAAGAAATCAATACATAAAGAATTTGTATTAAAAAATTTCGCCGATGCAGTAGCTCTTATAGTTGAAATTGGTTTTGAGGCTGAAAAATTAGATCATCATCCGGATTTGCTCCTTCATTCATGGAATAAAGTAAAAATTACTCTTTCCACTCATAGTGAAGGTGGAGTTACAGAAAATGATTTTAAACTTGCTCACAAAATAAATTCTATTAGAAAATGACAAATCAAAATATCCTGGAAATTTTTCTTAAAACAAATGCCCTGTTGAATGGGCATTTTTTATTGACATCCGGCAGACATAGTAACCAATATTTTCAATGTGCCCTTGTACTTCAATACCCCGAATATAATGAAATAATTTGCTCTATGATTGCAAACCATTTTAAGGATAGTGAAATTGATGTTGTTATTTCACCTGCAATTGGCGGAATTATTGTTGGGCAGGAAGTGGCAAGACTTCTGGGCAAAAAGTCAATTTTTGCAGAACGTGAAGATAAAATACTTTCTCTAAGAAGAGGCTTCCAAATAGAAGAAGGAAAAAAATATCTGGTCTGTGAAGATGTAGTTACTACGGGTGGTTCTGTTTTTGAAGTAATGGACATTGTTAAAAATAACGGCGGAATTATATCAGAGGTTGGATACATTGTAGATAGAAGTAATAATAAAGTTCAATTCGGAGTACCTCAATTTAGTACATTACAATTAGAAGTTGTTTCATATAATCCGGAAGATTGTCCTTTATGTAAACAAAATATTCCGGCTGTAAAACCAGGCTCTAGAAAAGTAAATAAATAAATAACTTATTGGTGTAGAGATGAAAAAAATAATAATACTTATTTGTTTTCTATTCATTACCGTTCATGCCCAAATTAAATACGACGATTTTTTTGCTGATAAAACTCTAAGAATGGATTTTTATCATACAGGCAATAAGCAATCGGAAATGATTTCTTTTGGTAAATTGGTAGAGGAGGGACCGTGGAGCGGTTCAAAGAAAAATTTAATTGATAATCTTGGCTATGGTAATTACTTCTTAAAGGTTTTTGACAGAGCTTCAAATCAATTAATCTACTCAAGAGGATTTTCTGCATTGTTCCAGGAGTGGCAGACTACTGAAGAAGCAAAAACCATTACCCGGACTTTTTCGGGATCGGTTGTTATGCCTTTTCCTAAAAAAGAAATTAAGATTGAGATTTATAGAAGGGATAGAAGAAATAACTTTGAGAAAAAATTTGAGTATACAGCTAATCCTTCCAGTTATTTTATTGTGAAAGAAAAGATAAAACCTTATACAAATTTTAAAGTACATTATTCCGGTGATCCTTCAACGAAACTTGATATTGTATTCATTCCAGAAGGATATTCCAAAACTGAAATTGAAAAATTCCACAAAGACTGCGAACGTTTCGCCGGTTATTTGTTTGAATATTCTCCTTACAAAGAAAATAAAGACAAGATTAACATTTGGGGAATCGAAGCACCGTCTAATGAATCCGGAACGGATATTCCTGCAAATGGCATATGGCAGCAAACTTTGGTTAATTCCAGCTTTTATACTTTTGATAGTGAAAGATATTTAATGACTACCGACTATTTTACTGTAAAGGATATTGCTGCTAATGCCCCTTATGATCAAATATTTATTATGGTTAATACTTCCAAGTATGGAGGCGGCGCAATTTACAATTTTTATTCAATGACGTGTGTGGACAATAAGGTTTCAAAACAAGTGTTTGTACATGAGTTTGCTCATGGGATTGCAGGACTTGCCGATGAATATGGAAATGACAATACTTACCAGGATATGTATCCGACTGATGTTGAACCATGGGAACCAAATTTAACAACTATGGTTAACTTTGAAAGCAAATGGAAATATTTAATAGAACCTGGCACACCAATACCAACACCCCCTGAAGATAAATACAAAAATAAAATAGGCGTGTTTGAAGGTGGCGGCTATGTAGCAAAAGGGGTTTTCCGCCCTACATTTAACAGTATAATGAATTCATTTTCATCAAATGAATTTAACCAGGTATGTAAAGACGTAATTCAAAAAATCATTAATTATTATTCAGAATAGGATTAATGGATCAGAAAAAACTATATAGAACAATTGAAACAGTCGCTTCAAAAAATTTTCCAAGCGATAAGGAACTACTGGTTGATGTTGTTCAGCAAATTGTAAAGAATGAATCAATCCAACTGCTGGGAGGCAGAGTCTGGCAGTTCGATGCAAAGAAAAAATCATACAAATTATTATTCCAGACCGGGAAAGTTGAAAAAATACCGGATGAACTTGCAATACACATAAAAGATTATCCTATTGTTGATAGAATTTCAGTTGAAAGAACCGTACTTGCAGATGAAACAGACAAAGTATTGCTTAGCAAGGGAATATTTAAATACTCTGCAGCGGGTGTGGGAAGAAAAATACGTTTAGGCGAAAAAAAATATTATGAATATTTACTGGCTGTCAACTCCAAAATGCTGGGTGATGATTTAAGTTATACTTTGAATGTTGTTGCAACAGTTCTTACATCAAAGCTGAATGAAAGATACTTAAGTATATCAAGAAAAAATTTAATAGAAGATATTGATAAAGCCCGCGCGCTTCAAAGGAGCATTTTACCGGAACACGAACTAAAATTTTTTGCTTATGACATTTTTGGCATTACAATTCCTGCAGATAATGTTGCAGGTGATTTTTATGACTATCTTAAAATTGGTGACGATGAAGAAAGAATGGGTATTGTTGTTGGTGATGCGGCATCAAAAGGTTTAGGCGCAGCTGCCGAAGCAATGTACATTTCCGGCGCTTTAAGAATGGCAAGCACTTTCCAAATCAAAATTTCACCGATGCTTCTTAGACTTAATCAATTGGTAAGTAAAATATTCAGTGACGATAAATTTATTACACTTTTTTATGGTGAAATATCAAATGATAAGAAGGGATTGTTTTTATATGCAAATGCAGGACAAAATCCGCCGTTATTCTATAATAAAAAGTTTAACAATTTCACAACACTAGGACCAACTGGACCTTTGCTTGGACCGGCGCCTCATTCAAAATATGAAACTGACAGCATTAATTTCCATAAAGGTGATGTGCTTGTGATTTATTCTGATGGTATAGTAGAATCTGCAAATGATAAATACGAATTTTATGGTGAAGAAAGACTTCAAAAAATGATATTGAAAAATGTAAATGGAACACCTAAAGAAATTGCTGCTTCAATCTTGGATGATGTATTAAAATTCAGCACAAACGACAGCCAGTATCAGGATGATAAAACAATAGTTGTTATTAAAAAAAACAGGTAAAATGGATCTCGTAAAAAAAATATTTGATGCAGGTGTGGTTGGCGCGGGGGGTGCCGGTTTTCCAACGCATGTGAAAGCAAAATCACAGGTTGAATTTGTGCTTATAAATGGGGCTGAGTGCGAACCTCTCATTCATAAAGACTTTGAACTGATGAAAAATTTTGCTCCTGAGATTGTTAATGCAGTTGATTTAATGATAAAGCAAACATCAGCAAAAAAATCTTATTTTGGTATAAAAGCAAAAAATGCAGATGCAATAACCGCCGTTGAAAAGTGTTATACTGATAAAAAAATAGAAACATGCCAGCTTGGAGATTTTTATCCCAGCGGTGATGAATATGAACTGGTTTATGCTGCAATAAAAAGATTGATTCCTCCTTATGGATTGCCTATAGATGTAGGATGCATAGTAAATAATGTTGAGACATTTTATAATATTTCTCATGCTGCAGAAGACAAACCGGTTACTCAAAAATTTGTTAGCGTTGCCGGGTGTGTTAAAAATCCTTCATCTTTTTTTGTCCCGGTAGGAACAAGCTTTAAAGATCTTTTAGAACATGCGGGAGGAGCTACAGTTAAAGATTTTGGAATTTTTGTAAGCGGGATCTTAATGGGACGTTTATCTTTTGACGTAACTGATGTTGTTACAAAAACTATTGCCGGCATTATCATTCTTCCTGCAGATCATTACCTGGTCAACAGAATGGAAAGGCCTATACAGGATAAAAACAGGATTGGAAAATCTGCCTGTGATCAATGCAGCTATTGTACGGAATTCTGTCCCCGGTATCTTCTTGGGTATGATGTTCAGCCGCATAAGGTAATGCGTTCTCTTGTTTTTTCTACGACCGGTCAAAACGTATGGAACCAATATGCAGATTTGTGCTGCTCTTGTGGATTATGTTCTTTATATGCGTGTCCGGAAGATTTATATCCCCGCGAAGCCTGCGACCAGGGAAAAGCGGAAAACAAAAAAATGGGAACCAGGTATATTCAGCAAAAAGAAGTTAAAGTTCATCCGATAAAAGAGGGAAGAAGAGTGCCTCTTAAACAGCTTATGAAAAGGATGGATATTCTAAAGTATGATACACATACACCTTTTATTAAACTATCTCCAAATGTTTCACAAGTTAAAATTCTCTTAAAGCAGCATGTTGGAACCCCGGCAAAAGCGGTTGTTAAACTTGGAAACTTTGTGCATGAAGGAATGCTAATCGGTGAAATTGATGAAGGGATGCTTGGTGCAAAAGTACATGCGTCAATTTCCGGAAAAGTAACACATGTCTCTGATGAATTTATTCGTATTGCTCAATAATATTTTAAGGAAGGATTAAGGAATGGAAATGAACTCAATCGGCTTGATTGAAATGACAAGTATTGCAGCCGGAATGCAAGCTGCTGATATTATGTTGAAAACATCCCAGGTTGAATTGATTTTATCTAGAACAATATGTTCCGGCAAATTTATTGTATTAATAGGTGGAGACGTTGCAGAAGTTCAGTCGGCTGTAGATGCAGCTACTCAGCAAATTGATTTTGCGGTTATAGATACATTTGTAATTCCTAATGTTCATAAGGATATATTCCCGGCGCTTTCAGGTCATTCGGATGTTAGTTCGCTTGAAGCCTTGGGCATTATTGAATCTTTTTCAGTTGCGTCACTTATTGAAGGTGCCGATGCTGCTGTCAAAGCTGCAAATGTGCGTTTAATCGAAATTCGCCTGGCAATGGCTCTTGGAGGAAAAGCGTTTTGTACATTAACCGGAGAAGTTGCTGCGGTTACAAGCGCTGTTGAAGCAGGCGCTAAAGTAATTGCCGACCGGGGACTGCTTGTTAATAAAATTGTTATTCCAAAACCCAGACCGGAATTGCTAAGCGAAATGATTTAATAATTATTTAATTTGTAAATGAAAACCCTTTTCAAATACATTCACATATCCTATTAAGACCATCATGTATTTTATGGCTAATGTTCATTCCAAATATTTCTATTAATATGAAAACAAAAATATTTTTACTATTGACCATATCAATAATTCTAATTTCAGGCAGAATATTTCCTCAATATATTAATCAGCCTAAACTGGTTGTAGGAATTGTTATTGATCAAATGAGATTTGATTACCTGTATAGATTTCAAAAATATTATGTTTCAAGCGGGTTTCAACGTTTGATGAACAACGGCAGTAATTTTACATTTGCTCATTACAATTATTCTCCAACAACAACCGGACCCGGACACGCATCAATTTTCACCGGGACCACGCCGTACTTTCATGGAATTATTGCAAATGATTGGTACGATAAACAAAAAAGGAAAATGATTTATTGCGTTAGAGACACATTAATAAAAAGTATTGGTAGTAATGATTCTGAAGGGGAAATGTCTCCCAAAAATCTTTTAGCATCAACAATAACTGATCAACTAAAATTATCAACAAAAGGGCAGTCGAAGGTACTTGCTATTTCGTTGAAAGACCGTTCTGCAATTTTGCCGGGAGGACATTTTGCTAATGCAGCTTATTGGTACGACAATAAAACTGGAGACTTTATTTCTTCCTCATATTATTTACAGTTGCTTCCCAAATGGGTCGATGATTTTAATAAGAGAAAATTAGCAGATAAATATTTATCTGAAGGATGGAATTTGTCTCATCAAAGATCAGATTATTCAATTAACGACCCTGATGAATCAAAATATGAAGTGGATGAATTCAAAGAAGGTAAAACTTCCTTTCCGCATACTTTTAATAAATTAAAGGATAATGAAAAATATGAAGTATTCGAGACCACTCCTTTCGGAAATGAGATAGTTGAAGAATTTGTAAAATCTGCTCTGGAAAATGAGAATTTAGGGAAAGGAAATGTTACCGATTTTTTAACTGTAAGTTTCTCCTCAACAGATCATGTGGGGCATGATTATGGCACATATTCTTATGAAATTGAAGATACTTACTTAAGGCTAGATATGTTGCTGCAAGATTTATTAAAAACCCTTGATAAGCAGACCGGTAGAGGAAATTACCTTTTGTTTTTAACTGCTGATCATGCGGCACTTGAGACACCCGGATACTTAAAAGATAACAGATTGCCTACCGGCGAATTAAACATTAAAAGATTTACTGATTCGCTAAAAGCATTCTGTGGAAATGTTTATGGTGATAAGAATCTAGTTGAAAATATTTCAAGCAGACAAATTTATTTAAACAGGGAAGTGATTAAAAAAAGGTATTTGAACATACATGAAATTGAGCAAAAAATAGAAGATTATTTAAGAGATAATTTCCCGGTTATAACATCAATATATAAACGTGATAATCTAGAGAAACAAACTGCTTCGCGGGACAATGCGAACCCCATTCTAAATGGGTACAATCCTTTTTTAGCGGGAGATATTGTGGTGAACTTGCTGCCAGGCTATTTGCCAAATTTCTTGGAAAAAGGAACAACTCATTCAACGGCTTATCCTTATGATACACATGTTCCAATGATTTTTTATGGATGGAATATTCCTAAGCAGACAATCAATACACCGGTTTATACTATTGATATTGCAGCAACAATTGCAAATCTATTGAAGATTCAAGAGCCAAGTGCATGTATTGGAATACCTCTTATTAAAGAATCTGTAAAAAAATAATGCTTAAATAAAAGTTCATAGGAATTATTATGACACTTAAAGAAAAATATGGTGAATGGGCATTGATTACAGGTGCATCTTCGGGAATTGGTGAGGAGTTTGCATGTTTTCTGGCTGCTCAAGGATTAAACTTAATTTTAGTTTCACGCAGGAAGGAGAGGCTTGAAAAACTTTCTCATGAATTAAAAAAGAAAAATAGAATCGAAATTGTAATAGCTCCGGTTGATCTTAAGAATGAAAATTTTATTAATAAACTAAAAGAACTTACTGGTGATAAGGAAGTAGGGATGCTGATTAACAATGCAGGTTTTGGATCGAAGGGGGAGTTTGCTGATTTTGATTCATTACAGGACGTTGATATGGTAAAGGTTAATTGTATAGCGCCAACAATTTTAACACATCACTTTGTGAGACCAATGATTCAAAGAAAAAAAGGCGCAATTATTTTTCTTGGAAGTATCCTGGCATGTCAACCGACACCTTTTATGACCACTTATTCTGCCACTAAAGTTTTTAATGCTTATATGGGTGATGCGCTTTGGTACGAGTTGAAGAAATATAATATTGACGTACTGACATTAAATCCGGGAAGTACATCAACAGAGTTTCATAAAATCGCTAATGCGGCAACTGGTCCTTCACTTCGTACTGCAAAACAAGTTGTAATTACTGCAATGAAATCTCTTGGAAAAAAGCCTAGTGTAATAGATGGATTTATGAATAAACTGCTTGGAGTATCATCACATTTTTGTTCTAGAAAAAATGTTGTAACAATTTCCGGGTGGATAACCAAGAAATTATATTCAGGGAAAAATCAATCGAGCTGATCAGATATCCTCTTTTATTGAGCTGCTTGCGAATCGTAAAAAGATTACAATCATTACTATTGAAATTAATGTTATAAGCAGTATGGGAAGAATAAACACGCCATATTGAAATTCTCTTGTGAGTGAAAATGATAAAAACATTTGGCTTAACGGTTTGAAAAGAAGAGCTATTAAAAAAAGCATATAAATAATATTAATCAAAAAAGTAATTGTTGCACCTTGTGAAGACGACAACCTGATTGCATTTTTTTCTTTATAGTTTTTAAAAATACCTCCCAAACCAAAATTTACAGACATAATTGTTAAAGCTGCAAAGAGTGTAATAATGACTGAGTAAATTGTCATAAAATAACCAAGCCTGACATTTGAAAAATAACTTAAACTCAAACTTATTAGCAAAATTATTGTGGAAATAACGGAGGTTTTACAAATTAATAGTGTATTGAATGAGATTGGTGATGATTTTACTTTCCAAAATGTTTCACCTTCCAAACTTATCAGCGGGAAAATAAATCTTAATGATAAGGTTGTTATAAACAGTAAATCAAAAAGAAATAAAGATAAGTAGATCATTGTCTGCAAATAGAAATTACCAATACCCACAAATTTAATACCTGAAGCACTGATGATGAAAACAATGATTAAAAACAAAAGAACAAGAAAATGAATGACCTGGCTTGGTTCCCGAATAAAAAGAATTAAATCACGCTTAATAATTGCTTCCCATTGGCTTTTCAAAAAAGATTTTTTATTGAATGAAACAAATGATTTAACAGCGCTTTGACCTGACGGATTTATATCAGAATGATCCAAATTAAGCAGCCAGGTCTTAAGATACCATTTACGGCCAAGTAAAATTGCTGCAACAAATAAAACAAATGATAGTACAACTTGCAGATATGTGAAAGAAAGGGCATAAGATAAATTACCCCTTACAAGCCAATAAGCTGTTTCTGCGAGCCAGTTATTTGGCATTATTTTAATTTTTAAAGGAAGCAGCTGAACAAGATGTAAATCTCTGACGGAAATTTGATTGTATTTAAGCATTGAATCTACAATTGTCTTAGGGGAGCTTTTTTCGAAAAATAATATGATTGATAAAATGTAAAAAAACGCCAGAACAGCAATTACTTTTCTTAATCCGAATCGATTTCCAAGTCTAATTATAACTAATAGAATTATAACACCAAGTGATCCTGCACTTAACATGAAAGGGATAAAATTAAAGACAAGAAGAAATAATACTGCAATGCTTAATTTAAAGTCAACAATGTAACCTGCAAGAAAAGAGAATAAAATCATTAATAATGTTGAAGAACTGTAGAAGAAATTATCAAGAAATTTTATGAAAAATATTTTTGTCGGTTCTATTGGTTTTGTAAATAAATAATGAATTTCGTTTGATTTATAAAGAGTTGCATACGAGACTATAATATTGCCAACATTTACCGAGATAAAGAAAATAAAAAGTATTATTGAGATTAATTGATGCAGGAGAAAAAGTCCTATTTTTAAATCATTAAGTAAAAAATGTATTATTGTTTGTGAAAAAAAATAAGCTCCTATTGCAAAACCTGTATAAGTTAAACCGCTGCCAATATTTTTAAATAGTATACGGAATGATAACATTGCATCCGGACGTATAAAAAGCAGAAATTTGAATTTAAGTATGTGGATGATTTGGTTCATTATGAACTAATTATTCTTCTTCATTTGTAAGCTGTATAAAAAGTTCTTCAAGATTATGTTTATTCTGCAGTTTAAGTGCGCGTAAAGCATCAATAGTATCGTTAAAAATAATATTGCCCCTATTAATTATTCCTACATGAGTACAAATATCCTCAACAACATTTAATGAATGAGTTGACATAAAAATAATTGAACCATTCATTATTTTTTCAACAAACAATTTTTTAACAAGAAAAGCGCTCTGTGGGTCTAAACCAATCATAGGTTCATCAATAATAATCAATTCAGGATCGTGAAGAAATGCTGATGCAATTACAATTCTTTGCCGCATTCCCTGAGAATATTCTTCGCATCGTTTATCTATCCAGTTGCCAATTTTTAGTGTCTCAGCTAATTGCTCAATTTTATCTTTTAAAAAATCTTTTTGCAGGTTAAATAATCCTCCGCTAAAATAAAGATATTCCCGCCCTGTAAGTTTATCATACAAGAAAGGCTGGTCGGGTATATACCCTATTTTCATTTTGCATTTGATCTGTTCTTTCCAAATATCAACCCCGTCTAAAAATATATTTCCTTCTGAAGGTTCAAGCAGACCAACAATCATTTTAATTGTTGTTGTTTTGCCGGCGCCATTAGGTCCAAGAAATCCGAACAATTGACCGCTGTTTATTTCTAAATCGATTTTATTAACCGCAGTGAATGCACCAAATTTTTTTATAAGATTTTTTAATTCGAGCATATTATTAAAAGAAATGTTTTAAACGAACGTACGTGAAATTGAAGATCAGATTTTTATCTTTTGTACATCATCTAATGTAATAGTAGTAAGGTCAACATCTTTTTGATCATAAATACCAAAAATCCTTTCTTCCTGATTTGTAATTGCAGAATACAAAATATTTTTTGCTGTAATTCCATTTTGAAATGATCTATTGTCTCGAGCGCAAAGTTTGTCAAATAGATCAAGTATCTCCTGTAAAGCCCCTTCATCAAGAGTATATCCGTTCTTTTCCGCAACCATTGCGGCTATGGCAAGCAGCTGGCGTGGAGTGTAGTCTTCAAAGAAAAATTTATTAGGGAAATAAGAAGACAACCCGGGATTAGCTTTTAATATTTTATTAATCTCGAAGTTTGTGGTGGAAAGAACAACAACTAATTTACCTTTATAGTCATTAAGACGCCTTAGGATTATTTCAATTGATTCATGACCATAAGGGTCTTCATCAGAAAATAATGAATGTACCTCTTTAATGTATAATATGCCGCCAATAGCCTGCTGAATAATTTTATCAGTTTTAAGCGCTGATTCATCCTGATAACTAGCAACTAAATCAGCCCGCTCAACTTCAACAACATGACCATTACTAAGTATTCCCAATTCTTTGTAAATCTTGCCGATTAATCTTGTTACAGTACGTTTACCGGTTCCGGGATTTCCAATGAATATTGAGTGTAAATTTCTATCAGGGGATTGCAGCCCGCGTTCTTTTTTTAGTTGAGAAATTTTTGAGAAGCTAATCAGCTTATAAATATCCTTTTTAACGTTTTCAAGATTAATAAGCTGATTAAGTTCGTTAATGTGTTCTTGAAGTCTCAGAGGGTCACCTTTAACTTCAAATTGCTTTGCTTCAACGTCACGGTCCAATACTTCATTAATGTCTACAAGTTCAATAGTATTTGTACTTTCTTCTGTTCTGCTTTCCGATGGGATTCCCGACAGCCGCAGCAGCATTTTATGTTTAACCGATTCTAAAATATTACGTACTATTCTGGCGTTCCCAAATTTCTTATCCCGTCCCTTATAAAGTTCTTCAAAGTATTTTTCTAACCGTTCCTGCGCTTCTTTTGTAATTAATTTCTTGTCTTTTTCTAATGAACGCTTTACAATTTCCATTAACTCTTTTGGAGTATAATCTTCAAAAGTGAATGATTTGCTGAAACGCGATTGCATTCCTGGATTGCTGGCAATAAAATTCAGCATTTCATTTGTATACCCGGCGGCAATTACAAGAAATCTTCCGCGGTCATCTTCCATGCGTTTCAAGAGAATATCAATTGCTTCCTTCCCGAAATCGTTTCCTGAATCATTCGGTTTAATCAAAGAATAGGCTTCATCAATAAATAACATTCCTCCAATTGCTCTATCAATCATTGCAGTTGTTTTTTCCGCGGTCTGCCCTACATATCCTGCAACTAATCCCTGACGGTCAGTCTCAATAATATGTCCTTTGTGTAAAATTCCAAGAGCCGAGTAAATGCGTCCCAGAATTCTTGCAACTGTTGTTTTACCAGTGCCTGGATTACCTAAAAATGAAATATGCTGATTAAAAATCTTTCTTATATCATCACCTTGCTCGTTAAAGAAACGAGCAAGTTTAATCATCTCATCAACTTCTTTTTTGAGTAGATTAAGACCGACTAAATTATTTAGTTCGTTTAGAGATTCAGCTAATGCTTCTTCGTTAATAGGCAGTTTAACTTCTGTGGATGATTTTTTTGCAAATATCGATTTAATAACATCTTCTGAAAAAGTTGTTATAACTGATTCATCTCTTTTATCGTAAGGGATCTTCTGATAATATCTGCTTAGATTAAGTTTTGCTTCTTCAAAAAGTTTTTTTACAAGTCTGGCATTGCCAAATGATTTATCCCTGTTTCTGTATAATGCTATGAGTTCTTTCTTTAAAATTTCTTCCGCACCATGTGTAAGTTTATAATCTTCTTTCTTTAACAACTGCTGGAATATTGTTAAAAGTTCGTCAGGTGTATAATCTTCAAAAACAAAAGTGTGAGTAAAACGGGATTTAAGTCCCGGGTTAGAATTTAAAAAAGATTCCATTTCAGCGGGATACCCGGCAGCAATAACAACAAATTCACCTTTTCTATCTTCCATACGCTTAAGGATAATGTCTATTGCTTCCTGACCAAAATCCTGCGCTCCACCTTTCTTGATCAGGGTGTATGCTTCATCTATGAATAAGATACCGCCCATAGCATCATTAATAACTTTTTCTGTTTTCTGTGCGGTCTCTCCAACATATTGCCCAACTATTGCTGAACGGTCAACTTCAACTACATGCCCGTTAGGAAGAATTCCCATAGCATAAAAAATTTCACCCAGCATTCGTGCAATAGTAGTTTTGCCGGTTCCGGGATTACCAAGAAAAACAGCATTTATAGAAATCCTGTCATCGGCTTTTAGACCAAAACGTTTACGTTCTTTCAAAAATTCCAGATATGCAATAAAACTTTTAATTGCTTCCTTGATGCTTGATAATCCTGTCAATAATTCAAATTCAGCCATCAGCTCATCAAGAGATTTTGTTGTTCTCGGCTGCCTAATTGTTGTTGAAGAAATCTCACTGGCTTTAGATTCGGTTTTAGTTTTTGAAGGTATTTGTTTTTCCTCTTCAGGAATTTTTGCATTGCCAATTCCGAAATTTTTAGCACATACCTTGAAATTATTTATATATATTTCTACACGAGCCTGCCCAATCTTCCAACCATTTGATTTTTCTGTTCCGCATTGCTGAGTAATTACACCTGATTCCAAATCTTTTTTAACGCTTAAATTGAAATTGTTCCTGCTTATTTCAAAATCATTTAAGTACCAGACAGCAGTGCACTCAAATAGTTTATCTTCTTTATCATAAAATGGATTTTCAAATATTATTTCTGCTGAAATTGACTTGACAGATTGATTAAATACTTTATAAAAATTCCTTGAGTTAGGTTTTAATTCCTCCTGATCATCAAATAATTTAAGTGAAATTATTTTTATATCATCATTCGGGTAAGGGAAAAAATCTGTCTTATAGTTTGTTGATAAAGAAGCCGTAGTGAGTGTTTTAGTAAGCCGGTCTAAATTTTCTTGAGTTAATTTTTTCCTTTGTTCAAAAGTTACTTCAGATTCTTGTTCCAGCTGGGAGAATTTTTTTATTGCTGCAAAAATGCCGGCAAATTTTTCGTTCTTCTTAAAACGGCTAGCCATTGAATTTGCCTTTTTAAGTGCAGGCTTTAACTGGAAAAGATAGAGCATAGCTTCCAGTTCATAAATTTCCGCTTCTTCATTTTTTTTATTTTCTAATACTGCTCTTGATGCTAAAAGCGCAAACCAATACTCCTTAACTTTAATTGCCCGTTCAGCATCTTCCAGTACCTTTGCTGTATCTCCGTAATAATCCGGGTCCTTACGGCTTATTTGCAAAGCTTTAATAATCCAGTCCCTCATTTCTTTCCAGGATGGATTTTTATTGTCATCAATTATCAGCGCAAGGTCAAGTGCATTGTTTGCTTCTTCAAATTTTTGCAGACCCGCTAATGATCTCGATTTATTTAAATACGTCCAGGCTAAAATATCTTTTTGATTTTCAATCGATAGGTCAAAATCTGCAATTGCTCCCTCAAAAATGCTCATCCTTGAAAGGAGATAAGCCCTATAAATCCTGGATCTAATCGATTCCCCTTTAAGTTCAACAGCAAGGTTTGCATATTCCATAGCCTTAATTGGACTTCCGTTTTCTAATAAAGCCCAGGCATAACATATAGCCGCTTCACTGTCATCAGGACGTGATTGATAAACCTTTTCGGCAGCATTTAAAGCAAGACGGAATCTTCCATTCCATAAATGGTCATAGGCTTCTGCCTGCAGTGTATTTAAATCTTCATGAAACAATTATTACCAGATTATAATTTGTAATGTGTCTATTATTCTCGTGAAGGAATATAAGAAGTTAAGAGGATTAACTAAAGTATTTTCACGAAAGGAAACAATTATGAAAACCTGCAAAACTATTGTCATTTTTAAACGTCTAATAGAACAAATAATGGAGAATACCATGAAATCTAAAATAATCTCACTGATTGTCCTATTAGGTATTGGTCTGAGCGGATGCGGTTTTTGGGGCGTTAGGGGAAATGGACATGTTAAAGAGGAAACCAGGGATGTAATGGATTTTCAGAAAATTGATGCCGGTGGTGCGTTTTCTATTCGTGTTTATGTTGGTTCTCCTACTTCATTAAAAATATCTGCTGAGGAAAACCTTTTAAGCTACATCAGGACAAATGTTAAGGGGAATACACTTGAAATTGATACGCGCAAAAGCATATCACCGCGCAAGGAAATTTTGATCACAATTACTACACCAGATCTAAGGTCTGTAGATGTATCAGGCGCAAACAATGTTGTTGTTGAAGGAATTAACGGCGACAGTTTTAATGTTGAATTGAGCGGTGCTGGTAATATAAAATTAAAAGGCGAAGTTGAAAAAATGAGAGCCGGCATTTCCGGCGCGGGCAGTATTGATGCACGGTATTTAAAAGCACAAGATGTTCATGTATCGGTTAGCGGTGCAGCAAGTGCGGAAGTTTATGCTACAAAATTTCTTGAAGCTTCTGTTTCAGGTGTAGGTTCAATTAATTATTACGGCAATCCTGAAAGCACTAAGACAAATGTTTCAGGTGTTGGTTCAATAAGTAGGAAAGATTAGTACAATAATATAAAACAGACTCTTTAATTAGTAGATATAGAGACGGTCCGATGTGTTATGATGGCTAGGGGATCGTCTCATTTTTTTTATCCCATTTCTGTACCGTTTCTATCCCATTTTTACTCCATTTATAGTCCATTTTTATCCCACTTTTTATCCATTTTTGGCCCATTATTATCCCATTTATATCCCGCTTGTCCCGACGTTTTTTGTCGGGGTTTTTATTACCATTATGGATCTATGGTAAAGTCAGTATGTCAAAGAACTTTTCAATGTAAAATATTTTTACATTGTTCCCCTCTCCTTTTTTTAAGCTTGTCCCGTGCTTTTTGCGGGGGAGAGGGTTGGGGTGAGGTCCGCACCAAATATGTAAAACTTTTTTCTCATATTATTCTGAACCTTTCAAAAATCATATGTAGGTTATATTAGTATTTTGTTTGTCCTCTTCAGTTTATTCAAATTTGAATAGGTAAGGCATTCAAAAGTTTCTTTAACAATATTAAAACCAACTTACTCTTAATCATAATCTTACTCTTAATCTTACTTCGCTTGTTGTGATTTGCTCTCAAAAATTTCTCTATCTCAGATCAAATTTTTTTTTACTTAAAGCATGTAAAATTCACCTTAACAAAATGTGTGCGTTTTCATATCAGTGTATTGTATAAGTTAAATTAGTAATTTGTTTGTCCTCTTAAGTTCATTCAAATTTGAATAGGTAAGGCTTTCAAAAGTTTCTTTGACAATATTAAAACCAACTTACTCTTAATCATAATCTTACTCTTAATCTTACTTCGCTTGCTGTGATTTGCTCTAAAAAATTTCTCTATCTCAAATCAAATTATTTTTACTCAAAGCATGTAAATTTCACCTTAGCAAAATGTGTGCGTTTTCATATCAGGGTATTGTAAGCATGGTATCTCTTTTTAAGGCTGCCCACCGAAGATTTATCGTAGGCGCGGTTTACCAGCCTTTGGTTGGCGTGGCCTTGTCTCAACAAAATTATCTTGTGGATTTTGTTGCATGGTTTTAACAAGTTGTATCTGAAATTATTTCCATTCCTATTTACATTATTCATTGCATTGGGGTTCGATTAATGAATGTCACTATATCAAAATAAATACCGCATAGAATCAATTAGATTAAAAGAATGGGATTATTCTAATCCATGGTATTATTATGTAACAATAAATACAAAAAATCATATTCATTTCTTTGGTAAAGTCATTCACGAGAAAATGGTTCTAAACGAATTAGGGAAAATTGTTGATAATGAATGGTTGCGCACTATGGAATTAAGGGAAAATGTTGAATTAGATTATTATGTAATCATGCCAAACCACATACATGGAATTATTATCATTGAAAAAGTTGTAGAGACGATCGGTTCGATCGTCTCATATTGCGAGATCAAAATGAAACGATGCACCGCATCATCTTTGCGATAGAATTAGAAAAAGATAAACCAGAATAATTGGAGTTGTAAAGACAACCGGTTCGGCTTGTCCGGCTCAGACACTGTCGTTTGGTGAAACGTAAAGACGAGGCATGCTTGCCCGGCTATGACGTGGCCTCGTCTATACCAACATTGTCAAACATAGTTGGCTCTTTCAAATCTGCTGTTTCAAAATATGCCAACAAAAATGGTTTAATAGATTTTGCCTGCCAGCCAAGGTTCTACGATAGAATCATCCGAAACGAAAAAGAATTATACAAAATTCGTAAATACACTGAACAGAACCCATTGCGATGGGAATTAGAAAAAAATACACCAGAAAATTTAGATCTGAAAACCTGCCTGCCGACCGGGTCGATCATCTCAAAGAACTTAAACAAAAATGAGACGATCTCGGAAAGCAAGATTCGTCTTTACGTGGAAAGAATAAATATTATAACGATATTTATCATTGTACAAATCCACCCCACCCTTTATCTTTACATACAAAAATAATCCAACAATGTCTGCAAGGAATCTAATTATGGAAAAAATTGACGTAGCAATTTTAATGGGGAGTGATTCAGATTACCCGGTTATGCAAAAAGCTGAAAAAGCATTGGATGAATTCGGATTATGCTACGAAACACGTATTCTTTCAGCGCACAGAACTCCAAAGCAGACAGTTTCATTTATAAAGAGCGCACAAAAAAGCGGTGCTAAAGTTTTTATAGCAGGTGCAGGCGGCGCAGCACATCTGCCGGGGATTGTTGCAGCTCATACAACCTTGCCGGTTATTGGTGTTCCTATTATGGGTAAATCGTTAAACGGGTTAGATTCATTACTCTCCATAGTTCAAATGCCTTCCGGAGTGCCTGTAGCAACAGTTGCAATTGACGGTTCCAGGAATGCAGCTTTGCTAGCTGTCCAGATAATAGGGACAAGTGATGCAGGAATTCAAAAGAAACTCCAGCAATTCAAAAAGCAGATGGAGAATGAAGTCTTAGCTAAGAACAAAACACTATCTAAGAGCAGGAATACCTAAAATTAAAAATTTATTTTTTTTGTTCTAATGATGACAGCTTAAAAAAATAACTCAACTCCTGTTTCCCCTTCTCTTACTAAGAGAAGGGGACTTAGGGGATGAGTTGTTAACCTGATAACATTGGCAGGTTCACCTCAAAGCCATCAAACTGCTATATCCTAACCAGATCATCGCTCCAATTCAGAGATTAAAAGACAATTGCTCCATTAATTACATCGTCAAGCACTTAGAATAATATTCTCACACATAGGAAAAACGATTAAAATACCACTTAAAACCTTCCATTTTTAATCATTTTCGCAATATCTATTCAAATTTCAATTGGCATATAATATGCACGTTCTAGAGCAAATAATTGACAAATTGAGGAAAAAAGATGATTAACAAGATTATCGAAAAGTATCCTAAAGACGATAGGAGCAATCTGATTGCTCTTCTTCAGGATGTTCAGACTGCTTATGGTTATCTGCCGGAAAATGACTTAAGAACGGTAGCAGAATACGTCAATCTGCCGTTCAGCACAGTCTACGGGGTAGCAACATTTTATAATCAATTCAGATTAAAACCGCTTGGCAAAAATATAATCCGTGTTTGCAGGGGTACTGCATGTCACGTTAAAAATTCTGCTAACATACTTGTTGCTATGGAAACTGAATTAGGAATAAAAGCCGGACAAACTACGCGCGATAAACTTTTTACGCTTGAAACTGTCGCCTGTATTGGAGCTTGCAGTTTAGCGCCGGTTATTAATATCAATGAAGATTATTATGGAAGAGTGGTTATTAAAGAAATTCCGAAGATACTTAACAAGTATAAAAAAGAAGATACACCAAAAAATAAAATTGAACAACCTGAGAGTGTGCAATGAAAAGTTTTATTGATAAATGTTGTGATCAATGCTGGCATTCTAATGAAAATCCATGCGAATTATTTGTAGCTTGTTGTACTGAAGGTCCGTTATGCCACCAAAGTGCAAGCTGCAAGGAACATTACAAAGCAGTATCAGATGAATTAAAATATATCAGTCATGATCTGCCGGTAATATTCATCGGTATGGGAACATGCGGTTTGGCATCAGGTGCAGATAAGGTTAAAGAAGCAATTGAAGCTGAATTATCCAAACAAAATTTAAACGTTCAGATTGTACCAACCGGATGTATTGGTTATTGTGCTAAAGAACCTATTGTAGATATCAAAATGCCGGGTAAAGATAGAATTTCTTATTGTGAAGTTACTCCTAAGGATATTCCTCAGCTTATAGAGACTGCTATTGTTAAAGGAAACATTTACGAGAAAAAATTATTAGGCAGTCTTGGTAAAGGCGAAAGTGGAATTAAGAAAGTTTCTGATGATCCGTTCTTTAAGCGGCAAATGAAAATTGTTCTTGAATACTGCGGTATAATAAATCCAAACTCTATTGATGAATATATTGCTCATGGCGGATTTAAAGGTCTTGATAAAACATTAAGGTTAATGACTTCTGAACAAGTAATACAGGAAGTTAAAGAAAGCGGCTTGAAAGGAAGAGGTGGTGCCGGCTTTTTAACAGGTTTAAAATGGGAACTTGCTTATAAGAGTGAATCTGAACAAAAATATATTATATGCAATGCTGATGAAGGAGATCCCGGAGCTTTTATGGATCGTTCTGTTCTTGAAAGCGATCCTTACAGGGTTATAGAAGGGTTGATCATTGGCGCTTACGCAATTGGCGCCTCAACCGGTTATATTTATTGCAGGGCCGAATATCCGCTTGCTATTGAAAGACTGCATAACGCAATTGACAATTGCAAAAAATACGGATTACTTGGAAAAAACATTTTAGATAGCGATTTTGATTTTGAAATTAAAATTAAGAAAGGTGCGGGAGCATTTGTTTGCGGTGAAGAAACAGCTCTTATTGCTTCCATTGAAGGTAAAAGAGGAATGCCAAAACCACGTCCGCCATATCCAACTGATAAAGGTTTATTTGGAAAACCTTCCTGTATTAATAACGTAGAAACTTTTGCTAACGTAGCTAATATAATTAATAGAGGCTCCCATTGGTTTTCATCAATTGGTACAGAAAAAAGTAAAGGAACAAAGGTATTTGCATTAAGCGGCAAAGTAACTTATAGCGGTTTGGTTGAAGTACCTATGGGAACGAAATTACGAGAAATTATTTTCGATATTGGCGGGGGAATTCCAAATGGAAAAAAATTCAAAGCCCTTCAAATTGGCGGTCCTTCAGGCGGGTGTTTACCCGAATCTGTAATTGATATTGACGTGGATTATGAATCATTAAAGAAAGTCGGCGCTATGATGGGCTCCGGCGGGTTTGTTGTTATGGATGAAGATACTTGTATGGTTGATATAGCAAAGTACTTCTTGACGTTTATTACGAACGAATCTTGCGGTAAATGCGTGCCTTGCAGGGAAGGGACAAAACGAATGTTGGAAATAATTGAGCGGATTCCTGTAAATTATGGCCATACAACAAATAAGACAGATCAATTGCAGAGATATAAAGGTATTATCCATCTGCAGCGTCTTGCGCAGGTTATTCAGGACACATCTTTGTGCGGATTAGGTCAGAGTGCTCCAAACCCAATATTATCAGGATTGCGCTATTTCCGTGAAGAATATGAGGAGCATCTTTTTGAGAGAAAATGTAAATCGAAAGTATGTAAGGATATACTCACATTCGAGATTGATCCCGAACTTTGCAGTGGTTGCGGTTTATGTGTTAAAAAATGTCCGGCTGATGCAATTATTGGAGAAAAGAAGCAGCCTCACCAGATCATTGAAGTTAATTGTGCAAAGTGCGGAATGTGCTTTGAAACTTGCCGCCTTGGCGCAATTAACGTTAATTAAATTGAGATTAGGAGATTAAGATGATTGAACTTACTATAAATAATATTAAGGTTAAAGCAGAGCAGGGAATGACAATCTTAGATGCGGCTAAATCTGTTGGAATACATATACCAACACTTTGCCATATGAAAGATTTATTCCCAACAGGTGCATGCAGAATTTGTGTTTGTGAAGTTGAAGGAATGAGAGGATTAACACCATCATGCGCTTACCCGGTTATGCCGGGTATGAAGGTAGATACAAATTCTGCACGCGTAAGAGTTGCAAGAAAAACTATTATAGAATTACTTATTGAAAATCACCCGCAAGACTGTTTAGTATGTGTAAGAAATAAGAATTGTGAACTTCAGGATTTATCTGAAAAGTACAGCATTAGGGAACACCGTTATGTTGGTGAAAAGAAAGACCATGCAATTGATATTTCAAGTGCATCTATGGAAAGAGACCCCGCAAAATGTATTTTATGCGGAAGATGTGTACGTGCCTGTCACGAAGTTCAGAAAATTGGAGCAATTGATTTTACTAACCGGGGATTCCATAGTACTGTAACTACACCTTTCAATAAAGGTCTGAATGTTAGTGATTGTATTTTATGCGGACAGTGCATATTGGTCTGCCCAACTGCTGCGCTTCGTGAAAAGAGCAATTCAAAAGACGTGATGAATGCAATTAATAAAAAGAAATTTACTATAGCCCAAATTGCTCCTGCTGTTAGAGCTACGTTTGGAGAAGAATACAATCTTCCGCTTGGTTCGAACGTTACCGGTCAGCTTGTTACAGGATTAAGAAGGCTCGGATTTAAAAAGGTATTTGATACAAATTTCGCTGCTGATTTAACAATCCTGGAAGAAGCTACTGAATTAATTAACAGGGTAACAAATAATAAAACTCTGCCGATGTTTACAAGCTGCTGCCCGGGATGGGTTAAATACATTGAACAAAACAGGCCTCAGTTATTAGATCATGTTTCGACTTGCAAATCACCGCATGAAATGGAAGGTGCTATTCTAAAAACTTATTATGCTAAGAAAATGGGTATTGATCCAAAAGATATTTTTGTTGTCTCAATTATGCCTTGCACTGTTAAAAAATTTGAATCAAGCCGCCCGGAACTTACTGAAGAACATCAGGCAGATGTTGACGCTGTATTGACTACAAGAGAACTTGTTAGAATGTTTCATGTTGCCGGAATTGATTTTAACGATTTACCCGAAGAAGAATTTGATAATCCATTAGGTGAATCAACCGGCGCTGCTGCAATTTTTGGAACTAGCGGAGGGGTTATGGAAGCAGCATTAAGAACAGCTTATGCAAAACTTGCAGGTAAAGAACTGGAAAATCTTGATCTACAGGATGTTCGTGGTAATGATGGAGTAAAATCAGCATCAATTCCAATTAATGGAACTACTATCAATGTTGCTGTTGTAAATGGTATAGGTAATGTTAAACCAATATTGGATGAAATTGAGCGCGGTGAATCTAAATATCATTTCATTGAAGTGATGGCTTGTCCCAGTGGTTGTATTAACGGCGGAGGACAGCCAATACATTCCAAACCTGAAAAACTTCGTAAGAGAGTTCAGGCATTATATGATATTGACTTAAAAATGAAAAACCGGCGTTCTCATGAAAATGAATCGCTAAAGAAACTTTACAAGGAATTTCTGGGCGAACCTAATGGTCATAAAGCCCATGAACTTCTGCATACAACTTATATCGATAGAAAAAAGTTATTATTAGGCAAGTAAATGTCACTTGGAATAATCAGTACAATAAGCCAGCGGTGCAAAAGATGTTATTCATGCATACGCGAATGTCCTGCAAGAGCTATTCTTGTATTTAACGGGCAGGCTGTTGTAATGGAAGATAGGTGCATTAGTTGCGGTCATTGTGTCAAGGTTTGTTCTCAAAATGCAAAAAAGATTTTAGGTGATACAGATCTTGTTCTTTCCCAAATAATTCCTCACGGGAATTCAATTGCTATGCTGGCGCCGTCTTTTCCTGCTTCTTTTCCGGAAGATTATTCCAAGCTGGCTACTGCGTTAAAAAAAATTGGATTTAATTATGTAACCGAAGCGGCATTTGGAGCTGACCTGGTTAGCAAAATATATTCAGATTATTTTGAACGGAACGATGATACAACTATTATAAGTTCTCCTTGTCCTGCAGTTTATAATCTTATTGAAAAGTATCATGAAGAAGTTGTGCCTAATTTGGCAAAGGTTGTCTCTCCAATGATTGCTATGGGAAGGTATCTTAAAAAGAATTTTGGAGATCAATATAAAATAGTTTTCATTGGCCCTTGCATTGCTAAAAAGAGTGAATATGTTGATGACGAAGTAAAAGGTGCTATTGATGCTGTTTTAACTTTCAAGGAATTGAAAGAGGTCTTCAAAGAATTGCAAATTGATTTATCACAGCTGGAAGATTCAGAACTTGATCCGCCCCACGCTTATATGGGAAAAACGTATCCATTAACCGGCGGGTTGTTAAAAACATCTAGCATTTCAGGAGATATTCTTGAACAGGAAACCATAGTTGTTGAAGGGAAAAGCCGTGTTGCTGAAATAATTGATGAGATCAAAAGCGGAAATATAAAATCAAAATTTGTTGATATTCTTTTTTGTGAGGGCTGTATTAGCGGGCCTGGCATTGATTCTGATTTGAATTATTATTCAAAGAGGGAGAAAGTAATTAATTACGTGCATGATAAAATTAACAGCTTTGATAAAAGAGTATGGCAGAGTAATTTGTACAACAGCAGGGATCTTGATTTAACAAGAAACTTTTCATCAAAAACCCAGCGCAGACCGATGCCTGAAGAAGAGGAAATTAAGTCAATTCTTGCAAGGACGAATAAATTTAAGAAGACTGATGAATTGAATTGCGGTTCTTGCGGGTATACTAGTTGCAGGGATTATGCAGTCCATATTGCAAAAGGGCTGGCAGAAGATGATATGTGCCTTCCTTACTTGATTGAAAAAACAGAGCGTTCTTATAAGGAATTGAAAGACACACAGGAACAGCTTCATAGCGCGGAAAAACTTGCATCAATAGGACAGCTGGCAGCAGGTGTTGCGCATGAAATAAACAACCCGCTTGCTTCCATTATGCTTTATGCTTCCATGCTTAAAAGGAAAATGGAGAAATTAGACCCCGCATCCCAAAGCAGCGAGGATCTAAAATTAATTATAGAAGAAGCAAATCGGTGTAAGAACATTGTTGCAAATCTTCTTAATTTTGCAAGGCAAGGAAAACTGAAAATTGCAAATATTGATATTTCTGAATTGGTTGGCAGTATAATTAAAACAATGAAATTGAATCCACAGTTTGCTGATATTCTTTTCTCAACTAATCTTCAAACGGATGAGACAATTATTCAGGGCGATAATGACCAGCTTAAGCAGGTTTTTATTAATCTTATCGTTAACGCCTGTGAGGCTCTTGAGTTCAGCTATGAAAAATTTGTTACTGTTAATCTGAAAAAAGAAGATCATGAGAATTTAATTATAGAGGTTATTGATTCAGGCGCTGGAATTCCGGATGAGAATTTAAATAAAATATTTACGCCGTTCTTTACTACAAAAAAAATGGGTAAAGGTACCGGCTTGGGATTGGCAATTTCCTATGGCATAATAAAAATGCACAAAGGAGATATAAAAGTTAAAAGTACTCAAGGGAAAGGAACTAATTTTATTATAAAACTTCCATTAAAATTACAAACATCAAATATGATTTTGAATTAAGAGGAAAAGATGAACGCAGAGAACTACAAGAAAATACTTTTAGTCGACGATGATATTGATCTACTCGAACAGAACAAACTTTTGTTGGAATCAAAAGGTTTTAATGTTGTATCGGCAGAAAGTGGAGAAGACGGCTGGAAACTTTTTCAAAAGGAAAAACCGGACGCCGCAATTATCGATCTTATTATGGAACAAATGGATTCTGGATTTGTGCTTTGTCATAAAATCAAAAAAACAGAATTGGGTAAAAAGATTCCTGTTTTTATATTAACTTCTGCAACTTATGAAACAGGATTTAAATTTAGTGCATCAACGGTAGAAGAAAAGGAATGGATTAAGTGCGACGGCATTATAAACAAGCCTGTCGTTGTTGAAGAATTAATCTCCAAACTGGAGAATTTTAATCCTTAGAAAGTATAAAGTTACTTTCAGATAAAAAAAAGTGGAAACAAAAAAAGCAAAAATCCTGATCGTAGACGACGAAAAGGGATTGCGCTTCGGTACTCAGCGTCTGCTTGAAGATGAAGGATACGATGTAGAAACTGCTGAGAACGGAGAGCAAGGAATCAAATTAGGCACATCTAATGATTTTGATGTAGCTGTAATTGATTTGAAGATGCCTGATATTGACGGCCTGGATGTGCTTAAAGAGATAAAATCTTCTCACCCCAATACAGTTTGTTTTATAGCTACTGCTTATGCAAGCTATGATACTGCAATCCAGTCTACAAGGCTTGGCGCGTTTGGTTATATACCCAAACCGTTTTCCCCCGAAGAATTTATTTATCAAGTTGAACTTGGTGTTAAACAAAGGGAATTGATTCTTGATACCCAGAGATTAAAGCGCGAACGTGAAGAAAGCCTTTTAGAAATTGCAAATGAAAAATCACGACTTAATACAATAATCAAATCTATTAGTGATGGTGTTCTTGTTGTAAATAAAGTTGGTGAAGTTGCCTATTTCAATTATGCCGCATTAAAATATTTAAACATTCCTGAATTAAAAATCGGTGACGAAATTCTTAATTCACTGCCTAAAAAAATTGTTGACCTTGTTAATAAGATACTCGAGTCTGAGAAAATACTTTTAAAAACATTTTCAACACAAATAGATTTTCAGCCCGTACAGGAACTTGTTATTGAAGCTGCATGTACTCCGGTGCCGCATGTTGATGGAAGTCTTGCTGGTGTTGTAATTGTACTAAGTAACATAACCCAATTTAAAAAAATTGAGCAGATTAAATCCCAGTTTGTTTCTATGGTTGCTCATGAATTGAAAACCCCGCTTGCTGCCGTTCAGGGCTTTATTAACATTATGCTCGACCCGAGTATCCGGATAGATAAAGAAAAGGAAAAAGATTATTTAAGCCGCTCGGTAGCCAGATTAAAAGGATTGACAGACTTAGTTAATGACCTTTTAGATATTTCCCGCATGGAGCTTCAAACAAAACAAAGAGAAATTGAAGATATCGATATTAGAAAAGTTATACAGAATACTTCGCAATTTCTCGAAATTGAATTAAAGAAAAAAGAAATCTCCTGTGAGATCAATACAGAAGAAAACCTGCCGACTATAAAAGCTGATTTGAATGAAATTACACGCTTGATTACAAATCTGTTAAGCAATGCAATTAAATACAATAAGGAAAATGGAAAAATTTATATTGATGCATCTGTCGGTAAAAATTATTTATCAATAAAAATAAAAGATACTGGCGTTGGAATGAAACCGGAAGAAAAAGCAAAACTTTTCAACGAGTTTTACCGGGCTAAGAATGAAAAAACACGCGGTATTAGCGGTACAGGACTTGGATTAACAATAGTAAAACGTATTGTGGATTCCTATCACGGCAAAATTGACGTTGATTCTGAATACGGTATGGGAACGACTTTCACAATCACTTTACCTATAAATACAAACTAATAATCAAAGGAGAAAGCTATGAAGCTCATCGCCATAATTGATGACGATCCAGATATTCTCGATGCGAGCAGTTTGGTCTTAAAATCGAAGGGCTATAGTGTTATAACTGCAAACAACCCAAATGACGGTTACAAGATAGTTAAAGAGAAAAAGCCAGACCTTATAATTCTTGACGTCATGATGGATGAACCTGATGACGGATTTTTCTTGGCGCAAAAATTCCGCAAAGAAAAAATTATGACTCCAATTTTGATGTATACTTCAGTATCAAAAGCAATTGGTCTGGATTTCGGAAAAAGTGAAATGGTTCCCGTTGATGATTTTGTCGAAAAGCCAATCTCACCGGATGAACTCGTTCACAAAGTTGAAAATTTATTGCACAAATTTGAGGAGAAACGCTAATGCTAGTTCTCGAAAAAAATGCAATGACTGAAGAGATCGAACTTCTCGTTGTTAAGTTCGGCAAGAGCCGTTCATCTCTTTTGCCTATACTTCAGGATATTCAAAGAAGTCACAAACATATTCCGGATTTTGCTCAGCAGGAAGTTGCTCGTCTGCTTGATATTCATCCGGTTGAAGTTTACAGCGTGATTTCTTTTTACTCTTTTTTAAATTCTAATGCAAAAGGAAGGAACATTGTAAGATTATGCCAAACAATTACTTGCGATATGGCAGGTAAGGAAAATGTTGCAAAAGCTATTGAAAGAGAACTTGGTATTAAATTTGGCGAAACTACTAAAGACAACAAGTTTACGCTTGAATATGTTAATTGTCTTGGTATGTGCGATCAGGGTCCCGCTTTGCTGATTAATGAAAGAGTATTTCCAAAAGTAACCCCGGAAAAAGCTGTTCAAATTTTGAGTGAGGTGAAATAATTATGGAAACGAAAGAAAGAAAAGGTGCAGTACTTTTTTCCAAGTACACACGAGGTGAAGCTATTAAGAAAGCAATTTCAAAGACTCGTGAAGACGTTTTATACGAATTGCGCGAATCCAAATTAAAAGGACGCGGCGGTGCAGGTTTTCCAACTGCTACAAAATGGATGATTGTTGCTGCTGCCTCATCCGACGAAAAATATATTATTTGCAATGCTGATGAAGGTGAACCCGGAACATTTAAGGACAGAGTTCTTCTTCTTGAATATCCGCAATTAGTATTTGATGGTATGGTTGTTGGCGGGTATACTATTGGCGCAAAATATGGAATAGTTTATTTGCGTGGTGAATATGAGTATATGAAAAAATCATTAGAAGACTATCTTGAAGCTATGAGAAAAGATAATCTTCTTGGGAATGATATATTAGGGAAGAAAGGATTCAATTTTGATATTACAATCAGAATGGGAAGCGGTGCCTACGTTTGCGGTGAAGAAACCGCGTTGATTGAATCTTTGGAAGGAAACCGCGGTGAAGCGCGCAACCGGCCGCCATTCCCTGTCAACACAGGGTTTATGGGTAAACCTACAACTGTTAATAATGTTGAAACACTTGCAGCAATATCACATATTACAATAAAAGGCGGAGAGTGGTTCAGAAAACACGGTACTGATAAATCTACCGGATCAAAATTATTTTCTGTCTCCGGTGATTGCGAAAAACCTGGTGTTTATGAATTGCCCTGGGGTACAAAAATCAGTGAACTGTTGGAATTAGTCGGCGCTAAAAATACTAAAGCAGTACAAGTTGGCGGCGCTTCCGGAACATGTATTCCAAAATCTCAATTTGATAGAACCCTCGCTTATGAAGATGCTGCAACTGGCGGTTCAATAATGATTTTTAACGAAAGCAGAAATATGCTTCATGTACTTAAAAACTTTATGGAATTCTTTGTTGAAGAATCTTGCGGTCAATGTACTCCTTGCAGAATTGGAAATGTTAAACTTCTTGAAGGCGTTGAGATGATCGAAAAAGGAGAATATACATTTGCTTATATGAACCAGTTAAAAGATTTAGGAGATACAATGCAAGTAGCTTCAAAATGTGGATTGGGTCAATCAAGTCCAAATTCATTCATTTCTATTTTAGAAAATTTCAAAGAAGAAATCTTCAACGGTAACGGAGGACACAATGGAAAATAAAGATAATTTAAGAGCGCCGGTTAGCCAGAAATCGTTGACTGTTGAAAAGCCCACTGATTTAACTACTATTGGCGGTACAATAACTGTTGAAATAAATGAAAAGAAAGTCTCTGTTCCACTGGGAACAACAATTTTAGAAGCATGCAAAATAGCAGGTATTAGTATACCTACATTGTGCAATCATGAAGATTTGTGTGTTGCCGGTGTTTGTAGAATTTGTGTTGTTGAAGTTGAAGGAATGAGAACTTTGCAGGCTTCTTGCGCATATCCAATTACTGCACCAATGAAAATTAAAACTTCAACGCCGATGGTTCGTAAAGCCCGCCGCAACATTATCGATCTTTTATTGAGCGAGCATTATGGCGAATGTTATTCTTGCTTCAGAAATGGAAAATGCGAATTGCAGGCGCTTGCAAAAGAATATGGTGTGGATAGCTACCCATATGGTCATGTTGATAAACCTAAATATGAAGTTGATAATTCTTCATATTCCGTTATTCGGGATATGAGCAAATGCATTTTATGCAAACGATGCGTAAGAACTTGTATTGATTTACAGGAAGTTGGAGTTTTAGAAGCTATTGACCGTGGAGATAAAACTCATATCAGTACATTCCTCGATAAACCATTAGCTGATGTTATTTGCATTAATTGCGGCCAATGTATTAACCGTTGTCCAACAGCAGCTTTACGTGCTAATGATCCTTCTGATGAAATCTGGGCTGCAATTGATGATCCGACAAAACATGTGGTAATTCAAACAGCACCATCACCACGTGCTGCAATTGGAGAAGAGTTTGGATTGGGAGCAGGTCATTCAATGACACGTGAATTAAATACTGCGTTAAAAAGAATTGGTTTTGATAAAGTGTTTGATACAAACTTTACTGCAGATTTGACAATTATTGAAGAGGGAACAGAATTAATTCTGCGCCTTTATAAAGCTCTTGTTAAAAAAGAATCAATTGCATTACCGCAGCTTACTTCATGTTCTCCGGGATGGGTTAAATTCCTTGAGCATTATTATCCCGAATATATTGACAATTTAAGTTCTGCAAAATCGCCGCAACAGATGTTTGGTGCATTAATTAAAACTTTTTATGCAAAGAAAGCAGGTATAGATCCTAAGGATGTTGTTTCCGTAGCCTTAATGCCGTGTTCTGCAAAGAAGTTCGAATGCAACAGACCGGAGATGAATTCAAGCGGCTATAAAGATGTTGATTATGGCTTAACAACGCGTGAAATGGCAAGGATGATTAAAGAAGCCGGAATTAATTTACCTGAAATGCCAAAAGGTGATTTTGATAATCCATTTGGTGAAGCATCCGGCGCCGGTTTAATATTTGGCGCTACAGGCGGTGTAATGGAAGCAGCATTACGTTCAGTTGTTGAGTTTGTTCTTGGTGTAAAGGTGGAGGATGTTTTTGCAAATGCAAACATAATTCCTTTGCGCGGTTTTGAAGGAGTAAAATATGTGGAAATTCCTCTTGGAGAAAAGATGGGTCCGGTTCCCGATATCCTTAAACATCTTGTTCCTAATTGGGACTGGTTGAAAGGTGTAACACTTAAAGTTGCTGTTGCTCATGGAACAGCAAATGCAAAGAAAGTTATGGATAACATAAAAGCAGGCGGAAAATTCTCTGAATGTCATTTCGTCGAACTCATGGCTTGTCCTGGCGGATGTATTGGAGGCGGAGGCCAGCCAATTCCAACTACACCTGAAATCAGAAAGAAACGCGCTGAAGCTATTTATGCAGAAGATGAATCTCTTACGCTTAGAAAATCTCACGAGAACCCTCATGTTGTTCAGATTTACGAGGAATTCTTAACTGAGGGTCCTTGCGGTCATCTCTCACATAAACTACTTCACACACACTATACAAAACGTGGCAGATATATAGCATAAATTATTTTGCAGGGGCGGATAGTAATTCGCCCCTGCATTTCTTAATTTATCCTTATGAAAATTCTTCCAACATTTGTTTACGACTACGGGGAATACTGGAAATCAATACAGCGCTATAATACGTGGTTTATTAAATTAAGATGGTTCGCTGTAGTTGGTTTACTCGTATTAACTATTGCATTACGTTTCATCCAGGGTATTCAAATTACCAAACTTCAATATTTTGCATTTCTTGCTGTAGATATATTTATAGCGCTTTACAATTTTCTTTTTTATAAAATAAACCCAAACGAAGTTGAACAAAAAGTTCAAAGCGCTTTGGGTTATTCATTATTTCAGATGATACTTGATTTAATAAGCTTAAGTGTTCTAATTTATTTCACCGGTGGAATTGAATCACCTTTAGTTTTATTTTTTATTTTTCATATGATTCTTGGCAGCTTGCTGTTACCGGCAGGAATTATGTATTCCATGGCTTTTGTACTAATATCTGCTTTATCAGCTCTTTCATATATGGAGTTTATAGGATATATACCCCATCAAAAGAATATTTATTTGTACACCTACTCATTTTATAAAGATATATTATTCATTATCACAGCGCTTTTAACGAATGCATTTGTTCTGATAGTAAGTATTTTGCTTACCAATAAAATTGCAGTCGAATTATATATGAGAGAATCTCAACTAAAACGCGCGCTTAATGATGTTCACTCTGCAGAAGAATCCAAACAAAAATTTATAATGGCTGTTGTACATGAGTTAAAAAGTCCAATTGCAGCGGCTTCTGCAAATTTGGATCTTATTCTGAGTAATATTCTTGGAGAAATGAACGAAAGAATTAGAGAAAAAGCATCCCGCGCACGCTTTCGTTTGAGTGAATCCACAAAGATGATTAATAGAATTCTGCATGTTTCACAATTTAGATTACTTAATCAGCTTCATCTTGAAGAAATACGTCTTTCCGGAATTATCAGTGAACTTCTTGAAAGCTCATCATCTCTGCTGACCAAAAAACAAATTAATGCTAAATTTGATGACAACGAGAATGTTCCAATCAATGCGGATAAAGTTTTAATTGAAATTGCACTTTCCAACCTGATCAATAATGCAATTAAGTATACTGAAGATAACGGCAAAATTGAAATTTCTGTTAATGATGATAATGGAATACGTCATGTTAGTATTCTTGATAATGGTATTGGTATTCCTGAAGATGAAATTGGAAGAATATTTGAAGAGTATTACCGGGCAACTAACGTAAAGAAAATTGAAGGGACGGGGACTGGCTTATCCTTGGTAAAAGATATCATAAACATTCATAATGGGGCAATAAAAATAAAAAGTCCTTCTCAAATTGGTACTCATGGCAGGCCGGGAACAGAATTTTTAATAAGCCTGCCTATCAAATAAGTTTACTTTAAAAAATCATCTGCATATATTTCATTTGAAGCGGTTATTTACTAATTAATCTAACATAAATTATGTTAGCACTGATACCTGAATGGGCAAATAACTATGAAGAGTTTTGGAAAGCTATAAGATTAAGAAATTTATGGTTTATACGTTTACGATACGTTGCAGTAATAATATTAATAGGATTTATTTTCTTAGGTGAGACCTGGTTTCATTTCAATCTAACCCCCACTCAAGCAATTGCCATTTCTTCAATTTCATTGATGATTTTCCTTTATAACGTTACAATTCACACTATTAGAAAATATGTTGGAATATTACCTGGTAAATTCAACTGCCTGCATATTTCTCTTATTCAAATGATGCTTGATTTAGCAGCGCTAATGCTCCTGGTTTACTATACAGGATTGTTAGATTCTCCACTGTATATGTTTTTTATTTTCCATATGATAATTGGAAGCATGATTTTGCCGGGTTATATTGTTTATTTGAGCGCTGGATTAGTCAGTGTAATTTTTGCAGTATTAACTTTTTTAGAACACTTTAAGCTAATTCCCACTTATGATATAATTGGATTGGTAGGTCTGCCTTATCAGCACACTCTAACTTATAGTATTCTTTTCATTGTAGTTTTTTCGTTCGTATTATTTGTAAGTGTATATTTTGCAAATAAAATATCACGCGAACTTTATCAACGTGAACAACAATTAAGGCAATCATTAGAAAAATTAAATGAGGCGGAAAAAGCAAAACAGAGATACACACTTGGAATTGTTCATGAAATTAAAACGCCTATTACTGCAGTGGAATCGATACTTGAATTGATCCATGAGAAGTATGTGGGACCTGTAAGTAAGAAAGTTGATCAAAAAATACTGCGGGCAAAATTACGGACCGAAGAAGCGCTTGACCTTATAAATAATATTTTGAGAATTTCTAAATTAAAATTGCTTGATTCTCATGTCAATGAAGAAATTAATATCAGCGAATTTATTGCAAGAATGATAGATAATTTTCAAGAGTCTGCTAAAGTTAAACTGGTTGAGTTAACTTTTATAGATAAACTATTAAAAAATAAAATATTAATTTCAGATAAAATATTATTTGAACTATCATTGTCAAATATCATTTCAAACGCAATAAAATATGTAGACGTAAACGGCAAAGTAGTAGTGATATTAAGTTTCAAGCCGGATGGAGATAAATTCTTAATAACAGTTTGTGATAATGGAATTGGTATTCCTGCCAATGAAATACAAAAAATATTTGATCAATTTTTTAGAGCTTCGAATATTAACAAAGCTGTTCATGAAGGAAGTGGGCTTGGTCTTGCTGTTGTAAAAGAAGTTGTAGAAAGACTAGGAGGAACAATTAATGTCAAGAGCCCTTCAGTGCTCGGGACAAATGAGAAACCTGGTGCCTGTTTTGAGATATTACTTCCACGTGATTTTAATCCACCTAATGCAAACGTCAGTTAGGATGACTAATAAATATAAAATATTCGTTTGGTAAACTCTTTATTGCTGACTCAGCAGTTACAAGGTCGGGGAATATGCCGAACACAGTAGAACCGCTGCCGGACATTAACGACAATAATGCTCCTTCTCTATATAGTAAAGTTTTAATTGCTGCAATTTCAGGATATTTCTCAAATACATATTTTTCAAAATCATTCTTGAGATTAAGCCGTAAATCAAAATAGTTGAGTTCCGAATTTTTAATTGCCGTTTCATAATTAAATTTCTGATTAGAAGGGGAGATGTTATTAAAAGCTTCTTTAGTTGAAATATTTATATGTGGATTAATAATAAGAATTAGTCCGGAGATTTCCAGTTTAATATGCTTTAATATTTCTCCTCTGGAAGTACCAATTGCAGGTTTGGCTTTGATAAAAAATGGAACATCAGAACCAAGCTGCAAAGCAAGATCAATTAACTGCACATATTCTAATCCAAGATTAAACATTTCATTCAATGATAATAATGTTGCTGCCGCATCTGAACTGCCTCCGCCTAACCCTGCCTGCGAAGGAATATTTTTACTTAACGATATTTTGACATCTATTTTTCTTTTTGTAACCTGTTCCAATAGATTTTTTGCTTTAACTACTAGATTTGAACTATCTGATGGGATTGATTCGCTATCACAATAAAATTCAAATTTGTCCGAACGTTCAAATGTTAAAATATCATGCAAATCATTGATGGGATAAAAGAGGGTAGATAGATTATGATAACCATCTTCGCGTTTAGACAAAATGTTCAAGCCAATGTTAATTTTTGCAGGAGCTTTAATTTCAATATAGTTCATCAAATAAATCCTTAATTGCTCTTGTATGGGAAGGTGTAGAACCGCAGCAAGAGCCTGCGAAAAGTGGATTTAACTCAAGCAATGGTTTTATATCTTCAATATAGTTTTGAGGTTCAACTCCGCAGTAAATTATTTCATCGTTAACTTTACCCGGGCCGCAATTGAAATAAAAACCCCATGTTTTAGGAAGAACACTTTGATTTATATAATTTTTAAGAACCTGTGGTTTAATACAATTGAATCCAATAGCAATGGGGGAGAAATCCGCTGCAAATTGAACTGCTTCATATAAATCTTCTCCACTGAGAAGCTTTAAATCATCGTTAAAATAAAGACTTACGATATATGGTATAGAATTCTCATTACAAAATTTGCAGATAATTTCCAGCTCATCCCAATGGCTTTGTGTTTCGTTCCAAATAACATCACAATCATTTTCCCATAATAATTCAATATGTATCTTATGATTGTATTCGAGTTCCTGCAATGATAAAGTTCTTTCCTTTTGATAACAATCTTCAGCCGGAGCATTAGAACCGGCTGCAATAATATCCTTCTCGCCAATTATATCCAGCAATAATTTAACACTATGATGCACAAATTCTTCATGTGTAATATTCAGATTAGAATGTCTGAAAGCGTATGGATTAGTTCTAAATGTATTTGTAGTAATTATTTCAGCACCTGCATTTATGTATTCACTATATATTTTAGACACTTCTTTTGAATTAGTAATATTTGCAAGTGAAGACCAAAGATTTTTATCTAGAGGAACATTTCTTTGCTGTAATAAACTGCCCATTGCTCCATCAAGAATTAATGGACGTTTAAGAGAATTATACTTCTCGATCAGATTTAATTTATTCCTTCCCACTCTTTCTTCTATCAAAAAAGTTGATTGTTTCTTTGACAATTCTTTCAAGGTCAACCATTTGTACACATTCCAGATTATAAGGACAAACTTTTTTCCAGCAAGGCGCGCAAAACAGCCCTTCAGGAAACAACTTAATACCCCAGTCATATAAATCAATTTCAGTCCAGCAGCTCAATCCAAACCATGCTATTACATATTTTTTAAGTGCGATAGCAAGATGCATTCCAAATGAATCACCCGTAATTATTAGCTGCGGAATACTTTCAAAGCAGGCGCCTTTACGTACTCCATCGTTTATGGGCGTATTAATAACTTTGCCTTTAAATTCTTCAGCTAAAAAATTATTTCTATCCTTATCTTCCGGACCTCCCAGGAGCATTATCTTAAAGCGGTTAAAAGAAAGAAAGGTATTAATTAACTCAACATGCTGTTCAATTGTCATTTTTTTGTTTGGAAAGAGGAGGGAGCAGCCTGTATTAAATCCGATTACTTCGTCTTTCTCCAAAATACCTATTTCTTTTCTGTAATTTTCAATAAACTCGTTCTCTCTATCTGAGAAATTGAAAATATAATCATCACGCTTGTACTCAAGATTAAATGTTTCTGCAAGATAATCCTGTCCCGCACGCTTATTAGTTCTAAACTTAAGATCATCATCCATACCCAATTGATAATTATAATCGGCGCCTTTATTTAGCGGGATTATCTTACCATTTTCATTAATTCCAAAACCTAGCTTTTCTTTTGCTTTAACCTGCATTGTTAATGCCCCGGAACGTATTGATTTATCAACATTCATTACAACATCAAACTCTGTAGATTGCAAGATAGAAAGAGTTTCAAATTCATAAGGCATTACTTTATCCAGGAATGGATTATTTTCAAGCAAACCAACTGTATTCTTAAGCGTAACCCAGTAAATTGTTGATTCCGGGTATTTTCTCTTGATTGATGGCAGCTGAGCCGTGGTCATTAAGATATCTCCCATGGCATCAAGATTAATTATTAGAATTCTTGTACCCATCGGATTATATTCCTTGCAGCCGTCTTTTATGCAATCGTGACCTGGAAAGCAGGGTTTGTAACCACTAAAATTTTTACATGTTTTTAATTTTGGATCCATAGTAGAATTTTTCAAAGAATGGAACAAATTTTTCTTTCACTAACTTGAATGAAACATTGTTCAGATTTGGTTCTTCCGTTATTACACATTCAAAGGGAGACTTATATGGCGACCAAATCATGTTATTTGTATTATACTTAACATAAATTCCAAATACCGGCTTCATGAAAGCAGAAGCAATGTGTATAATTGAAGTATCCGGTGTAAATAAAAAATCCAGCTTTTTAATAATCGCACTGAATTCATTAAAATTATCCCTCTGAAATACCGGAACAGAGTTACATGCTATTTCATTTGCGCTTTGTAAATCCTTTTTATCACACAACAATACTAAATTTATATCATAATTATTTAATATCGAAATGAGCTGCTTAAAATTTTCGATACCCCAAAATCTTGCATCATGACCGGCTGAAATATTGATCCCAGCCAAAAATCTTTCCTGCGTAAATTCATTTTGCAGAAATTTGTTGGCATATTGTTCATCTTCAACAGTAGTTGAAAATACAATATTAATTTTATCAGTATTATATTTTATGCCAAATAGTTTCCCAAATTCCAGCATTCGGTCTACTACGTGGTATTTTTCAGGATCAAGTCTTTGAACTGTATGTGTGAATAGTTTATCAATTCCCTTTGATAAGCCAAACTTATAACTGCATTTTACAAAAGCAGTTATGTAACTAACTGTAGTAGAAATATCGTCATGAAGATCAACAACTGCATCAAATCCAATTTTATTAAGTGATCTTATAAGCTCAATTTGGCTGCCTAAAACTTTTTTATGAATTATTATTTTATCACATATATCAGGGTTTTCGAAGATAAAATAGTTCTTAGAGCCGGCTAAAACATAAATCTTGCTCCCGGTTTGTTGTTTTATTTCACTTAATAGGGGAGTAGTTACAAGTGCATCACCAATTCTGTTTAACCGGATGAATAATATTTTAGAATTTTTGCCAAATCCGGGTATTGGAGATTTACTTTTCTTCTTCTTAAAAAAGAGTAAAAGTTGAAGTAGAAAATGACGAATATATATTTCAATTTTCTTCAAATAAACGCTTTATGTTATTTATTGATATTAGATTATCTATTTTATTTAATATTAAATTGATTGGTAAATTGTTGAAGCATTCATGATTCTTTGGACAAATAAGTAAATTACAGGTTATGCAATCTAGTTCAGTTAATTGTATAAAATCATTTTTCTCTCCGTAAGGTCCATGATTAATTGGATTAGTTGGACCAAATAAGCCTAATACCGGGGTTTCTAATGCAGTAGCGATGTGCATTGGCCCGCTATCGTTGGCAATCAACAAATTACATTTTGAGATCAATGCGGATAGCTCTTGTATAGAAGTTACGGGAGCAAGCACCGATTTGGCTCCTAATAAGGAATGGATCATTGTAGCATCATTTTCGTCCGATTTGCCCCATAGGATTAATATCCTGGCATTATATTTTTGAATTACGCCGGAAGCAATTTCTGCAAATTTTTCAGGGGCACACTTTTTTGATTCCCAACCGCCTGTAGGACATATACCAACTACAAAATCATTTTTCAAAAATGTTTTTTCAAAATACTCATTAGCAAATCTTTTTGCCGCATCATTTATATTATAATAAAGATTCTTGCAAGAATATGTAAGACCAATTGATTTAAGTGTCTCTAAATGAAGCTGTGCTGAATGGAATTTTCCTCTATCCGCAGGACCAAAAAGGTTATAAGCATATTTTCGTCCACGGTATGGGTAACCTACACGAAATTTTGAACCGCTTAGAAAGGTAATTAATGCTGTAGACGGATTACTAAAAAAGTCAAAAATAACGTCATACTTAATTCTTCTAATTTTTAATATTAGAAGAATTCTTTTCCAAAAATTTTTTCTATCAAAAATTAAAACCCGGTTAATATTTTTAAGACCATCAAGCCCGGGTTGAGATTGTGGATCAACAAGATAATCAATATGAGCATTCGGAAAATCCTTTTTCAAATTATCAATTACAATTGTTGAGTGTACAACATCGCCAATACCCCGTAATTTGATAATTAAAATTCTCTCAATTATTTCTTTATTGAGTTTTATCAATTTATACCCGAATTTGAAATTGAAATTATGGTGATCAATGTTATTATTAACCAAACTAAGAAATCAATCATTTTTTTCATTTTCAATTTACGAAGAATCAATTTTCCCATCAATTAAACGAAAGGAACAATTACAACAATAAATGAGGTTGAAAAATGAAGTTAAATGGTAAAACTGCAATTGTAACCGGCGGGGCAATGGGTATTGGATTAGCTACTTCAAAATTACTCGTGAAGGAAGGCTGCATTATAACAATATGGGATATTAATAAAGTTGAAATGCAGAAAGCTAAAAAGGATCTTGAAAGCCTTGGAGGTAAAGTATTTACTTATCAATGTGATGTAACTGATAAAAAACGCGTTTATTCATTAGCATTAAAAGCAAAAAAAGAAATGGGGCATATTGATATTCTTGTTAATAATGCAGGGTATGTTAAAGGTGGAGAATTTCTTGACCATGATGATGAAGTCTGGGAAAAAACAATTCAAGTTAATCTCACTTCAATGATATACACAATTAAAGCGGTCCTTCCTGGTATGTATGAAAGAAATTCAGGGCATATAGTAAACATTTCATCTGCAGCAGGTCTGCTTGGTGTTGCCGGTCTTTCCATGTATGCTGCAACAAAATGGGCTGTATTAGGATTAACAGAATCATTACGCTTTGAATCATGGAATAAAGGGAAAAAGGGAGTTAAGTGGACATCAATTCATCCAAGTTATCTTGCACATGGCATGTTTGAAGGTGCAAAGCTTGGGTTTTTAGGAAATTTAATTGTGCCTCTTGTTAAGAGCCACGATGTAATTGCAAAAGCAATTGTTTATGGTGCGCTTATAAAAGGAAAATACTCCGTTCGCCGTCCTAGAAGCCTAAGATTAAGTATTTTGCTAAGAGGAATCTTACCTGATTTGATTTTCCAAAAATTAATGATTCTGCTTGGTGTACATAAGAGTATGGAAACCTGGCAAGGTAGAAAATGATTGCTTTTAGTCGGTAATAGCTTCACAGTTTAAAGGTATTTCCGGCTTAACTAAAAATACATTTTCTTTTGTAACCGTTACCTGCCCGGGTTCATGATTTTTATTTTTTACTACATATTTTTTAAACGTGTAAGTAACAGGTACAAGGCCTGAAGTTTTAGCTTTGCTGTAAAATGCAGCAAGAGAAGCAGTTTTTTTTAAAACATTTTTTGGTACAACTTCCTTTGTATTCTCAACTCTTAGTACAACGTGAGAACCTGAAACTGAGCGGGCATGGAACCAAAAATCATTTTGCTTTGCAAATTTTACAGTTAGCTGATCATTATTCCTACTGTCCTTTCCGACATAAACATGATATTTGTTGTCTATAAGATAATGACGGAAAGAAAACGTTTCTTGTTTTTCACCTGTAGTAACCTGTTGTGTTTTCATTTTTAATTCTTTTTTAATTTGATAAAACTGTTCATTATCATCCGTTTTTTCAAATTTATCCCTTATTGACGTCAGTCTGCTGAATTCTTTCGAGGAAATCTCAAATATTTTTTTTGATTTATCAAATTCAATTTTTTCACTTCTTGCTTTTTCATAATAACGCTGAATGTTCAAATGAGGAGAAAGTTTCTCATCAAGAGGTATTTTATTCAGTTCATTTGTGTTATAATCATTAAGAGTAATCTCTTTCATCCCTTTTTTGAGCAAATTGATATTGGCAAGGAGTAAATCACCATATTTGTGATAGATTATCTCTTTAGTTCCGGAGTCAATTCTCATTTTTAACCTGTTCAGCTTTGATGAGAGTTTTTCAAGTTCGGAAGTTAGATGCTTTTCAATTTCCTTTTTTATATCCCTTCCTCTTATTTTAGAAAAAGAAATTGAGAAATATTTATTCAGAGCTGGGAAGTAATCTTCAAATTCCTGATGTTCTTCGGGCAGTTTAACAGATTTGAAACTTAAGGGGTAAAAGCAGGGTCTATTCAGTCCTTCATTAAAAAAAACTGAAATTTTGCTGCAAAGAATTTCATTAATTACATCTAAAAGGTCATTATTAAAGCTCTTTCCTCTTGATTCAACTTCGTGCAAAATATCCTTTCCTATAGAAGGCATTCTTTTTAATTCAGATACATCATTAATATTTTCTAAAAATTTGAAAATTGTTGAAGCTGAATTAGTAAATGTCATGCCATTTATTTCTTCGGTCAGTTTATCCTTATCATCCTTTTCAATTTTTTTAAACGAATGTAATTCATTATTTGAATCGAATAGAAAAACATTGCTTAAACTACCCCTGAAAAATATAATTAGTGCCGAATCAGTAAGTTCAATTCGAATAATTCTGTCTTTAAGTGCTATCTGGATATTTGTAATTGTAGAGGGGAACCATTCATCAAAAAAATTTATAGTATTCTTTTTAGCCTTATGATGAACATCCTTATAATTAATAAATGTCTGCTGCGGATTAACAGAAATGATTAAGTGGAAATCAAGATTATCCTTGACAGGGATACGCAAAAAAAGCTTGTCTTTTTCCTGTGTAAAGGCTTCAACTATTTTTTTACCCTGAATTAGTTCTGATAATTCCAGTATTGATCTGAAAAGGAAAAAATAATTTCTATACATAAATTAAATACAAATCATGATTTAACTTTAAGAGATCTTTCATGGGCAGTTAGCTCAAAAATTGCTCTAATGAGATTTTCTTCTGCAGCAGACAATTCAACTTTTCTTCTTCTCATTACAATCCTTGCAACATCAATACATTTATTAATGTCATAAGTTTTTAGAAAGTCAGATCCGCCCCAGCTGAATGAAGGTATATACCTGGCAGGGAAGCCGGCGCCGAAAATATTGCATGAAACCCCTGCAATTGTACCCGTATTAAACATTGTATTAATTGCAGTTTTTGAGTGATCTCCCATAACCAAGCCAACAAATTTGGAGTTGGTCTCTACAGGTTTCCCATTCAACAATACAGAAATATTTCCATAATTATTTTTTAGATCACTAGTATTTGTGCTGGCTCCAATATTAACCCAGCAGCCAAGGTATGAATGCCCTAAAAACCCTTCATGCTGTTTGTTCGAATAAGAATGAATTATTGAAGCTTCTACTTCACCTCCAACCTTGCACAATTCTCCAATGCTTGTGTTATGGTAAATTGCAGCATGTGACTTTATAATAGATTCCTCACCAATGAAAACGGATCCTTGAATAAAAGAGTGAGACATTATATGTGCATTTTTACCAATATATACAGATCCATTTGATGCATCTATAAAAACAAACGGGTCAATAATAACATCTTTGGATAGGAAAATATTTTTCTTGTTCTTGAATTGAACACCCGGATATTTTTTAAGATTGATGGGAGGAGTTTTCTTTAATAGAAGATCAAAATCATTTTCTATTTCACTGCCGTTTGCATTCACTAGATCCCATGGATACTTTATTAAATCAACACCGCATTCAATTTTCGATAGTTCTTTTAACCCGTTGAATTGAAGAAAATCATTATCAGGATGTAAAAGATTACTGACATTATCAGCAGAAATATTTGCAGCCGCAACACTGCCGGTAATGCTATACATTATACTATTTACCTTTAGTTTATTTAATTGACTAACAATATTTTTGTTAATCAGCAGTCTTCCATTAATAAATAGAATATTTTCATTACTTAAATGATTAATAATGTATTTTGGCTCACGTTCTTTTACTGCATCATTAAGATATCTACGGGTATGCAAAATAATTTTTGAGTTATTAAAATAGCGGGCGATCTTGTCGCGTACTGTTAATATACCGCACCTTAAATCATAAACAGGTCTGGTGTAAACAAGGGGAAGCAAATTATTGAATTCTTCATCTTCAAAAATACAGATAGTTTTTTTCATATAAGCCCGGCATATATTTGGATAAGTTATGATTTCCTTTAGAAATTAATCAAAAATTATAACCAGATGCAAAGTGTCTGGAAGATTGATCGTAATAAAATGAATTATTCTATTTTCAAAATAGCTTAGAAATTTTTAATTCAATCATTGTATGAAAGTTACTACTTTAATTATATTGCATACATGAAAATGCCGGAAAATAAATACTTGAAAATGCCGAAAAATAAATACCTCAGGTACCTTATTTACGTTGCAGGTACTGTTTTCTTCTTTTTGTTGATCATTGACTATATTCTTTTACCCTTATATGTAAGCGGCAGTGAACATCAAGTTCCATATGTAGTTGGTAAGCAAAAAGATGAAGCAATCAAAATATTACAAGACGCAGGTCTTACAGTTGTTCAGACATCACGTTTTGATCGAAAATATCAGAAGGATCATGTTATTTTCCAAAAACCGGCCGCAAATTCAATTGTTAAGTCAAATCGGCGAATATATATAATAATCAGTAGTGGGGATCAGCTCGAAAAAATGACATCTCTCATTGGCAAAACAATTAGGGATGCAAAGGTGTCTCTTGAACGTTTAGGATTTACTTTAGGAAAAATTGACTCTACAGTTTCTGAGTTTCCTGCGGATGTTATTGTTGAACAACAATATGTGGAAGGACGTGAAGTTGCAAAGGGAACAAGTGTAAATGTTAAGATAAGCATTGGACCTCAGTCTGGAATGATACGTGTGCCTAATATTCTGGCAAAATCTTTGTCCGAAGCCGATAAACTTTTAAAAAGCAATAATTTGAAAATTGGTTTCAAGACTTATATTCATTCACCTTCTATGCTGCCAAATACAATTGTTGATCAGCAGCCGGGTGAAGGTACACTATTAAAATTGGGTGACAGCGTGAATGTTGTATTAACTCAGAGCAAGCCGGGCGATAAAAAATGAAAAATGAAAAAATTATTGCTCCTTCAATTCTTAATGCTGATTTTGCCAATTTATCTCAACAAATCCGTTTGGTAGAACTTGGCGGCGCTGACTGGATTCATTGTGATATTATGGATGGAAAGTTTGTTCCTAATTTAACATTTGGACCAGTAGTCGTCCAGGCAGTTAAAAGAACTACAAAACTTCCAATTGATGTGCATTTAATGATTGAAAATCCGGATTCACTTATTGAAAATTTTATTGAATCCGGCGCTAACCGGGTTACAGTTCACCAGGAAGAGGTTATTCATTTAAATCGCACTCTAACAAGAATTCGTGAGCTTGGTGCAAAAGCAGGAGTAGCAATAAATCCGTCAACTCCAACGTCGACATTAAGAGAAATTATTGAAATAACTGACTTGATTTTAGTGATGTCTGTTAATCCCGGGTTTGGCGCACAGAAATTTATTCCGGGCTCCATACGAAAAATTTCTGAGCTAAATGAGATGAGAGAAAAATTCTCAGCTGACTTTTTAATTGAAGTGGATGGAGGTGTAGGAACCGGGAATATTAAACAGCTATCTGATGCCGGGTGCAATGCTTTTGTTATAGGGAGTTCAATTTTTTCTAAAGATAATATGACTGCGGCAACAGTAGAGTTGAAAAATATTATTTCTTAATAGCTGCTTTCTCTTTTCTGAAATCCATTCAATATTTTTTTAGTATTTTAAACCAAGTTTTTTTGCTTTAATAAATTCAATTTTGAGGAAAAATTTGACAATCCAATTTGTTGATATTTATTATCCGAATGTCTTCAAAAGATATAGTTCTAAATTCAATATTTTCCGCGATTTATATGAAAATGATTTAGCTGGAATTGAAATAAGAGGAATTGATTTTAAACTTGCTCAAAAGATCAAAGGTATAATTCTCAATAATAAAGAAATATGTTATAATACAGGCAAAAAAGGAGATGCTTTTTCCGATCTGCTTGTACTTGGTACGATTGGAGTTTTCAAGGAATTAGCAAAAGAAATAATTGCTATGGGCAACGAAGATCTTGGTATAAAGGTTTCTCATACAATTAAAAATATAATTGGTTATGACAAGCAAATTATTGTAATCGGTAACAAAAAGTTTTCTCTTGAGCAGGCTTATACAATTGGAATACTTAATATTACAACGGATTCCTTTTCCGACGGCGGCAAATATATTAATCATGATAATGCTGTCCGGCATGGAATTGAATTATTAAACGATGGAGCTGATATACTTGATGTTGGCGGCGAATCGAGCAGACCGGGTTCTGATCCAATTAGTGAAGAAGAGGAGATTGGAAGAGTAATTCCGGTTATTAAAGAAATATTGAATAAAAGACCGGATGCTATAATTTCAGTTGATACAACTAAATCAAAAGTTGCTTACGAGGCTCTTTCAGTTGGGGCAAAAATAGTCAATGATATAAGTTCATTTGACAATGATAAAAATGTTCTGGATGTAGTCAAAAAGTTCAATGCATTTATAATTTTAATGCACATGAAAGGTGAACCTAAAACAATGCAAATTGATCCATCTTATGAAGATGTTGTTACTGAAGTTTATGATTATCTAACAGCAAAGGTTGAGTATGCAAAAAAATCCGGTATAAATAATATTATTATTGATCCGGGAATAGGATTTGGTAAAAGAGTAATGGATAATTATGAATTGTTAAAACGTTTAAATGAATTCAAGGGAATAGGCTTGCCAATTTTAGTGGGTCTTTCTAAAAAATCTTTTTTGGGAAAAGCATTCGACTTAAAAATTGATGAGAGAGAAAATCATACTTTAATTGCAGAAACTTTAGCAATAAAAAATGGCGCCCGTTTCATAAGAACACATAACGTAAAAAATGCTGTAACAGCAGTTAAACTCAATGCATTTTTAGATAATCCGGAATTGCTGCAAAATGTTTGAACTGTTTAAAATAGGATTTCTTTCAGTCTCATTTCTAGATATAGTTGATATATTCTTAGTTACGTTTATTTTTTATAAAATATATTCAGTTATTCAGGGAACGATTACAGCTCAAATTTTTTATGGATTGTTAATAGTACTTTTCCTTTCATTTTTAACCCAGGCAGCAAATTTTAAAGCGCTTGGATGGCTTCTTAAACTGCTTACTGATATATGGGTAATTGCGTTTGTAATTTTATTCCAGCCAGAAATTAGAAGAATTCTTGTGCTTGTTGGAAGAAACCCTGTAATACGTTTTTTTATTAGAAATGTTGAATCTAATATTGCTGATGTAATTGCTGAAACGGCTTTTGAACTCTCTCAGCACCAGCACGGCGCTTTAATTGTTATTGTAAAATCAGTTGGTATAAGAACAATCACTGAAACAGGCGAACCTGTTAATGCAAAAGCGACAAAAAATTTACTCCGCTCGATTTTTTTCCCCAATTCTCCACTTCATGATGGCGCAGTAATAATTATGAATGAAGCAATTGAAGCGGCGCGGTGTACATTACCGCTTTCCAGTGAAACAAAAAAAAATGGGGTAGCATTAGGAATGAGACATCGTGCAGGACTAGGGATATCTGAACAAGCTGATGTAATCAGCGTTATAGTTTCCGAGGAAACCGGAGCAATTTCAATTGCGGAGAATGGTGAATTAAAAACCGGCTTATCAAAAGAGGGCGTACGGAATTATTTAACATCAGCGCTGAATGTTTCAAAGCAAAAAAGATTAAAAGGCTTTGCCAATTTGTTTAAAAAGAAAAGGAATAATTAAGATAGAATTGATTAATTTTATTGCTTGAAAGAATAACAATTATTTGAAAAAATTAATGAGACAAAAATGAAATTAAAATATTTTTCTCATTCTGCATTTCAAATTACTACTGCTGATAATAAAAAAATATTAATAGATCCATTTCTTAATGGAAACCCGACTTCACCGGTTAAAGAAAAAGATGTAAATGCAGATTTTATTGTATTAACACATGCTCATGGAGATCATATTGGCGACGCATTTAATATAGCTAAAAGATGCAACTCTCTGTTTATTTGTGTTGACGAGCTGGCTAATTATTGTAAATCAAAAGGGTATCAAGCACATAACATGCATATTGGCGGCGGATATAATTTTGATTTTGGCAGACTTAAATTCACCATAGCCCATCATGGCTCATTAACCCCTGATAACCATTACGGGGGGCAGCCAGCAGGTGTTGTATTATCAATTGACGGGATAAATCTTTATCATACCGGGGATACCGGGCTATTTTTAGATATGAAACTAATTGGTGAGATGACCCCAATTGATTATATGCTTCTGCCAATTGGCGATAACTTTACTATGGGAATTGATGATGCTGTAAAAGCAGTGGAATTTGTTAACCCAAAAATTGCGATTCCTATGCACTACAACACGTTTCCAATTATTGCTGCAGATCCATATGAATTTAAGAAAAAGGTTGAAACTTTAGGAAAGAAATCTATTGTTATGGATTATGGACAGGAAATTGTCTTATCATAGTGTTCACAAATAATTTATTCTTTTTATGTCAAAAATAATTGTTATAGCGAATCAGAAGGGAGGTGTTGGCAAAACAACTACTGCCATTAATCTTTCTGCTTCTGTTGCTGCTGCTGAATTTAAAACCCTGCTTATTGATATTGATCCGCAGGCAAATTCTACTTCGGGAATTGGAATTGAAAATCAAAGTCTTTCTGTTTATCAGGCATTAATAGGAATTGAAAACGTTGAAAATTGCATAATTAACACTTATATGCCTCACCTTGATATTCTTCCATCAACAATTGATTTAGTCGGCGCTGAAGTTGAGATGGTCTCTATGGAGAATCGCGAATATTTATTAAAGCATGCCCTTAAGAGTATTGTTTCAATGTATGATTATATTTTTATAGACTGCCCGCCGTCCTTGGGATTGTTAACATTAAATGCTTTGACATGTGCCGATTCGGTTTTAATACCTGTACAATGTGAATATTTTGCTCTTGAAGGATTAGGACAGTTATTGAATACAATTAATATTGTGAAAAAAAATCTTAATAATGATCTTGCAATTGAAGGTGTTGTTCTTACAATGTTTGATACAAGGTTGAGACTTTCACATCAGGTTGTTGAAGAAGTTAAAAAATATTTTGGTGCAAAAGTTTTTGATACTATAATAAACAGAAATATCAGGTTAACAGAAGCGCCAAGTCACTCAAAACCTGTAATTCTTTACGACGCAACCTCAATTGGTGCACAAAATTATATATCCCTTGCTTCAGAATTAATTCAAAGAAATGAACCTGAAAAAAAGTAATATAAAATGAAACCAGGATTAGGAAGGGGATTGGATGCATTAATCAATCCTCATGCAAAAGATAAAATTGATTCTCCTGTAACGGTCTCTAATAAAGATCTGCAAAGAGATGATGGTACTTCTTATGACGTACTGGCAAAAATTCCAATTAATTTCATTTCTCCAAATCCTTACCAGCCTAGAACAGAATTTGATCCGGAAGCGCTTCAGGAATTAAGAAAATCCATTTTGGAAAATGGCTTGATTCAGCCAATTACAGTAAGAAGAGTTCAAAAAGACCATTACCAGCTTATTTCAGGGGAACGAAGGCTAAGAGCATCAAAAGATATAGGTATTAAAGAAATTCCGGCCTACATTATTAAGGTTGAATCCAAAGAGATGATGCTTGCTCTTTCTTTAATTGAAAACATCCAGAGAGAAAAGCTTAATTCTATTGAAATTGCAAATGCATATAAACGATTGATGGATGAATGCAATCTTTCACAAGAAGACATTGCTGAAAGAGTTGGAAAGGACCGGACAACAATCACTAATTCCATCAGATTACTAAAATTGCCATTAAAAATTCAAAGCAGTTTAATAAAGGATGAAATTTCTGCAGGACATGCACGTGCATTAATCAATCTGCCAAACGAAGTTATTCAGCTTGAAATTTGTGATAAGATTATCAAACATAATCTCTCGGTGAGAAAAGTTGAAGATCTGGTAAGAAAATATATAAAATCAAAAAGTGATGCTAAAAAGAAAATTTCTATCCATACAAAAAGTTTAAGCAGCCTGTCTCAAAAAGATCTGGAAGAAAAACTACAGGGCATTCTTGGTACTAAAGTAATTTGTAAATACAAGAAAAATGGTGCAGGGGAATTAGTAATTGAATTTTATTCGTTAGTTGAACTTGAGAGACTATTTGAATTATTTGAGATCATCAATAAAAACTACAATTAGAATTAGTGCATTTTTATTAGCACTATTATTTGCCGCTCAAAATGTAAGCGCGCAGATGCAACCAATTGACTCCAATATCGTCAAAATAGATACTAGTAAATTTGTAATGCAAAAATCTGCGTGGGGCGCGGTATTACGCAGTGCTGTTATTCCGGGATTCGGTCAATTTTATAACCAGTCTTATTGGAAAATTCCCATCATTTGGGGATTTTTAGGATATTTTGGCTATGTTTGGATCAGCAACAATAATTCATACAAACAGTATAGAGATATATATAGTAAAAGTATTTTAGCTAATGACCCAAATGCTCCCATAAATCTTAGAATAAGAGATTTTTACAAAGATCAAAGAGATCAATTTGCAGTATACATTGCACTTACTTATTTTCTTAGCCTGGTTGATGCTTATGTAGATGCCCAGCTTTTTGATTTTGATGTGTCTAAAATAAATTCTGTAAATGTTTATAATTTTTCTGTCAAAATAAAATTTTGAATCCGGGTATGTAATGAAAAATGTGATGGTCTGCTCTAATTGTGGAAATGAAAATCCTTATTACTCTTTAAACTGTACGAAATGCAATTCATTTTTAAGGAGCAAGGTTTCAAATATTGATCTTTGGGAAACTACCTGGCGTTTATTCGATGCACCCATAAAAGCTGCCGAAAAAATTATTCATTCTGATACAAAGAATTTTCTTTTAACTATTTTATTTTTTGTATGCGTTAAATATTCGTTAAATGCCACCATTATTCACAATGCATTTAATGAAAATAGCATTCCTTTTTCGTTTACATCCCGGGGAATTATTTACGGCAGCCTGCCTATTGTAGTAATATTAATCTTTTTTTCTTTAATAATTACCCTGATTAATAAATTGTTCGGAATTAAAAGTAGGTTCAAAGATAATTTTTCCCTTTACACTTATTCATTTATACCTCAAATATTTGGTTTGGTAATACTAACACCGATCCAATATGCATTATTTGGTGAGTACTGGTTTTTATTTAATCCTTCGCCTATGATAATTAAACCCATGGTTTCCGTATTCTTATTTATCATTGAAGGATTATTGTTCTTGTGGAGCACAGTATTATTTATTACTGCTGCTTATTCTCAAACAAAGAATAAAAATTACTCTATCATAACAGGCATTTCCTTAGCAATAATAATTTCTTTTGCATTATACCTAACTACTTTAGTTAAATAAGTTACCAGTATTTGCTTAAAAGAAAGCAGAAATCTGTTTTTTTATATATCTTAACACAAAAAAAATCACAAATATGAATAGGCTTACTCTTACCCCTAAAATTTTACTATTATTAACAATCTGTTTCTTTTCAGTTTGGCTGGGCGGATATATTGCCAGGCTAATAGCAGTTTATCCATTATTTGATCCTATTGAATTGACTGTAAAGTCATTTTATGTAAGTCATTTAGAATCAGTATTTTACACATTACTGCCTCTAATAATATTAAATTTGATTTCATTTTCATGCTTTTTAATTACTTTCATTTTATTCCTGTTCTCTTCAAAATTGAATCTTAAAAGTAACGGATGGTTATTCATAATTGTATTAATAGTTTTTATCACTGCTCCGTTTGAAATTTATTTATCTGTAATTGATTATAAAATCATTAAAACTATTCTTAACAATATCAATGATGTAAATTCAATTCTTGAGATGGTAAGAGAGAGAATGGTAAAATTAAGCAGTTTTTCTTTAATTGAAGTTTTTTCATACTTAGCAGTAATATTTCTGGCACTGTTTCAACCTCTAACCAAGAAAAATGAAAATTAAAGAAAAAGAATTTGAGACATTATTACAGGACCTAAAACAAATAGCCAATGAGCTGGGTGCAAAGGTTAGGTTTGAAAGAGGTGACTTTAAAGGCGGTTATTGTATTGTCAAAACAGATAAAACAATTGTTATAAATAAATTATCTACATTACAAAAGAAAGTTATGATCCTGACATCAGCGCTAAAGGAACTAGGAATAGAAGATAAATATCTTCCGGCAAAGATTAGAGAACTAATAGAAGAGTCTACTGAGAAATGAGCAGCATATTGGTTATAAACGGTGTAAATCTAAATCAGCTTGGCATACGGGATCAAGCCCATTATGGTCAAATAAAATTAGAAGACATTAATTCATTATTAAAAAATGAATTCCCTGAAGTTAGTTTTTCATTTTTCCAATCAAATTCTGAATTTGAAATAGTAAATAAAATTCAAAATGCAGCAAATTTTGACGGCATAGTTATTAATCCGGGCGCTTTTACTCATACTTCTGTTGCGATCAGAGACGCTTTGGAATCATTCAAGAAACCTAAGTTAGAAGTGCACTTATCCAACCTTAGTTCAAGGGAAAATTTTAGAAATACAATGATTACTACATCTAAAACCGATGGATATATTTCCGGATTAAAAGAAATTGGTTATCTGGCAGCAATTTATTCGCTTCTTAAAATGATAACTCAAAAAAACATTAATTAAATTTTTACAAATTTATGATGGAAGTTGCTAATATATTTTTCTTAATCTATTTTAGTTATAGCATTTAGGGGATTACTCTTATGAAAGATTTTGGATTAAAAAAATTATATTATTCAATAAGTGAAGTAAGCAAGCTTACATCGTTAGAACAATATATATTGCGTTATTGGGAGACTGAATTTGAACAGTTAAAACCCGGTAAGAACCGGGCAGGGAATAGAATTTATACTAACAAAGACATTAAGCTAATATTACAGATTAAAAGATTATTGAGAGACGAGAAATACACCATTGAGGGAGCAAAAAAAATTCTTTCAGAAATGGTATTTGATACTGTCTCATTTATGCCGGAATCTGTTGACGATGGAAAACAAAAAATTACTTCACCCCGTTCATTGAAAAAAGACTTAGAAGAACTAAAAAATTTCTTGCAATATTTGCAAACATCAATATAAATCCGGAACGTAGCGCAGCCTGGTAGCGTACTTGAATGGGGTTCAAGGGGTCGCGGGTTCAAATCCCGCCGTTCCGACTCGTTGGTTAAATTAAGGCACATATTTATGTGCCTTTTTCTTATTAAAATTTAAGGATAGAATTAATATAATGGATGACAAACCAAAATGCAGCTGCGGCGTATTTGGAATTTTCGGCGCTAAAGATGCTGCTATCACTACATATTATGGCTTATTAGCATTACAACACCGCGGACAGGAAGCTGCCGGAATTGTTGCCCTTTCTAAAAATGAAAATGGCAAGCCTATATTTAATATTCACAAAAAACTTGGACTTGTATCCGAAATTTTTAACGATGAAAAACTTTTCGAGAATTTTTTAGTTGGTGAAGCTGCAATAGGTCATAATCGTTATTCAACAACAGGCGCTTCCGATTCAGCAAAGAATATTCAGCCATTCACTGTTACTTATAGAATGGGCAATTTAGCCATTGCACATAATGGTAATCTTACTAACGGCCATAAATTACGGGAAGAACTTGTCAATGAAGGAGCAATTTTTCAAACTACAACTGATACTGAAGTAATATTGCATTTAATTGCACGAAGTAAATTAACCGACCAGGTTGAACAGATAAAGGAAGCATTGCAAAAAATTGAAGGCGCATTCAGTATAGTAATTCTTACGAACGATAAGTTGATTGGCGCGAAAGATCCACGCGGGTTTAAACCGCTTTGTATTGGAAAGTTAAATGAGTCCTTTATTGTAACTTCCGAAACATGTGCCCTTGATATTAATTCTGCTGAGTTTTTAGCGGAAGTTGATCCCGGTACTATGGTTATTATTGACAATGATTCTTTGGTAAATCAAACTTACAGAGTTGAAAAACTGTCGAATGAAACTGTTTCTAAAAAACATTGTATTTTTGAATACATTTATTTTTCAAGACCCGACAGCAGAATATTCGGGAATAATGTAGATAAAATGCGCAGAAAACTTGGTAAAGTACTTGCTCAAAAACATCCCGTCGTAGATAAAGATGGTGAAAAGGTAATTGTTATTAGTGTTCCCGATAGTTCTAACACTGCTGCAATAGGATTTCAGAGACAGTTGACAAAACAGAATATTGATTCACGCTTGGAAATTGGATTAATTAGAAGTCACTACATAGGCAGAACTTTTATTCTACCCGGTCAAAAGGCAAGGGAAGTGGGAGTTAAAATTAAATTCAACACTGTTAAAGGTGTGCTTGAAAACAAAACTGTTGCGTTAATTGACGACTCAATTGTAAGAGGAACGACTTCAAAGCAGCTAATTAAACTTTTAAGAGAAGCTAATCCAAAAGAAATACATCTCAGAATTTCTTCTCCTCCAATTGTTAGTCCATGTTATTATGGAATGGATTTCCCTTCAAAGGAAGAACTGATTGCTTATAAATTTGGAAGTAACATTGAAGAAATTAGAGATTATCTGGATGTAGACAGCCTGGAATACTTAACAATTGATGAAATGCTGGACGCTATGGTAGACCATTCAAGGGATGATTTTTGTACAGCTTGTTTTTCTGGAATTTACCCGATACCTGTTGACCAGGATGTTACAAAAGAAATTTATGAACCCTAATATAAAAACGTTATGAAAATTAATTTGAAAGAAATAATTCTTGTACCAAATCTGATCAGTCTATTTAGACTGCTGCTTGGTATTCCTTTTTATTTTCTTCTTATTGATATCAATAAAGAAGGGTATAGGACTTACATATTGGTTTTGATCTTCATTGCTTTTATCTCAGATCTGTTGGATGGATTTACTGCAAGAAAAACAAATTCTATTTCTGAGTTTGGCAAAATAATTGATCCTTTTGCCGACAAAGTGCTTGTTGCATTGATTGTAATTTATTTATTTATTTTGAATGAAATACCTTCTTATTATTTCTACATAGTAATTTTGAGAGATATATTAATATTTAGCGGCGGAATTATTATATCGAGAAAGCTTGGAAAGGTTCTTCCGTCAAATCTTCTAGGTAAGATGACTGTTTTTTCAATTGGAATTTTTATTATTATAACTTTATTTCAGGTTGATAAAACTCTTATATATTATAAATTAATTTTATTTATTAGCGTTTGCCTCTGCTTTGCTTCACTTGTTGGTTATTTGCTACGCGCTTTTGAAATGCTTAAATGGAAAAAGAATGAGCATAATTCCTAAATTAAGTCTATCACGCCTCAAAGAAGGTTTAACAAAAACCCGCACAAATATTATTAATAAAATTACTGAAGTAGTTACCAGGAAGGGTATAATTGAAAGCGACTTTCTTGAAGAACTCGAAGAAATATTAATCAGCAGTGATCTTGGGAGCAATCTATCAGAAAAGGTAATTGAAAGCACTAAAGCAGAATTATTTAAAGAAAAAGACCGTTCAGTTGAAACTGTAAAAAAAATTCTTAAAAATGAACTGATTAAAATTTTAAGTTCAACCGGTTCAAAAAATCAAACATATTTCGAAAAAGATTTCCCTAAACCTTATGTTATATTAGTTTCAGGGATTAATGGTTCGGGCAAAACAACTACTATAGGTAAACTAGCTTATAAACTTAAAACAGACGGTTTTAAGATACTTATTGCATCCGGTGATACTTTCCGTGCCGCTGCTAATGATCAGTTAAAGATATGGACTACTAAGGCTAACGTGGATTTAATGGAAACACGCTCCGGAGACGCTTCTGCGGTCGTTTATGACGCTTTAAACAAGGCAATTAAAGAGAAATATGATATTGTACTTATTGATACTGCCGGCCGACTGCAGAATAATAAAAACCTTATGCAGGAATTAGCTAAAATTCAAAAAGTTACTTCAAACCTTATTCCTAATGCTCCGCATGAATCTCTTATTGTACTTGATGCAAATTCAGGACAAAATGCAATCGTTCAAGCAAATGAATTTCAAAAATACATTCCTATTACAGGGATAATCTTAACCAAACTTGACGGAACAGCCAAGGGAGGTGTTATCTTCCAAATTTGCATCGAAAAAGAAATACCCATTCGTTTCATTGGCATTGGTGAAAAGATTGATGACCTTCAGATTTTTGAACCGGATGCTTTCGTAGACGCTGTATTTTCATAGAAGAAGGCAATAAGAAATATGGAAAGATCAAACCTTATCATGAAATTAAAAAGAAATGTTAGTTTACATAATATACATTATGCGCATAATGTATATTATGTACAATTAGTACTTATAAAAGCCTTCTTTTGACTTTCTACCTAGTTTTCCTGCATTTATCATCTTTACAAGCAATGGACATGGCCTGTACTTACTATCTTTGAATCCTTCATAGAGGACATTCATAATATCTAAACAAACATCCAAGCCTATAAAATCTGCTAGTTCTAATGGTCCCATTGGATGATTCATTCCCAGCTTCATAACAGTATCTATGTCTACGGCGCTTGCTACGCCTTCGTGTAGCGTAAATATTGCTTCGTTGATCATCGGGATCAATATTCTATTTGAAACAAATCCTGGATAATCATATACCTCAACAGGAGTTTTACCTAGCTGTATAGAAATCTCCTTAACAGTATTAAATGTATCCTGACTTGTTGTATATCCACGTATGATTTCAACCAGCTCCATAATTGGGACCGGATTCATAAAATGCATACCGCAAAACTTATCCGGACGTGAAGATTTAGCAAGTTCCGTTATAGATATAGATGAAGTATTACTTGTAAATATACAATTAGGATTAATTATCTTGTCTAATTCATTAAATAACTCTATCTTAGCGCTTTTATTCTCAATAATAGCTTCTATTACAAGATCAATACTTTCCGGTAGATTGTGAGCATCCATAACAGGCTTAATACTTTGCAAATATATTTCTTTCTGAGCAGTTGAAAATAGTCCTTTTTTAATTTGGCGGTCCATATTTGAGCTAATATTTTTTATAGCATTATCTAAGTATGCTTGCTCCGAGTCTACAAGGTAGACAATAAAATTTTTCTGACTAAAAGCATGTGCAATGCCGTTTCCCATTGTCCCTGCGCCAATTACTGCTATATTTTTAATATTCATTATTAATCCTATACTTTATCTCTTTATATTAAAAAATATTAAATCAATTATTAACAATACAATTTCTTAAATAATAACGATGAGAATAAGAGAAAAGTTTAATCTACTTCGAATGATAGGCAGCATTTTAATTTACCGCAGGGACCGCTTAATTTGCCCATACTTGAAAGCAAATTCTGCTCTGTGGCTAATTGTGTAGTGATCCTTTTGAAACTGGATAAGAATGAAATGCAGCAGTACTCGCGTCCACAGGTTCCCATCCCTCCAACTTTTTTAGCTTCGTCGCGTACTCCTATCTGTCTGAGTTCTATTCTTGTTTTAAATTCAGCGGCAAGACTTTTTGCAAGTTCACGGAAATCAATTCTTCCATCTGCAGTGTAAAAGAAAAACAACTTCTTTCTATCAAATTGATAATGAACTGCAATCAACTTCATACATAAATTAAGTTTCTCTACAGAAACTCTGAAAAACGGAATTGCTTTTTCTTCATCATGAACATTCTTTCTCATACGTTCCTGATCTTCTACACTAACTTTACGCAGCATTTTGGGTAAAATTTCACCATATAATCCTAAATAGTTTCTTTTTAAATTTACCATCTCGCCTATAAGTTTAACCTGGGCAACTTCAACACTATCCTCACTTTGTACAAGAATAAAATCTTCAGGAAAAACTGAATAATTAAGATCTTCAGGAAGTTCACAAAAATTGCAGTTTAATAATCCATCGCATGAAACTTCAACTATAGTTCTTTTTTCTGATGGTAATCTATCATTATAACAAACATTACATGCAAAGCATCCGCTTACATTTACGTGGCGGGAGTTAATATTTTTAATAATGATGGACTCAAATAGATTGGAATTTGAAACGCCTTTTGAAGAATGACCATCAGTGGTTTCAGCAAGGTTCTGTACAGTATAGGAATCTATATTAAACAATACAATTATGTCCTAATTGACAATGAAGCTATTTCAAATATAAGGTTAAGACAGGCTACATTCAAGTTAATGTTTAAATTTTGATATGATTCAAGATTATCCAAAACCTTGAATATTTTAAGAACATCAGTCTGGGTATAGCGGGTATTAAATTTTTCAATTGTGTCTGTATAATCTTTGAAATAGAGGCTATTAATCGAATTTTTATTTCTAACTGTATCGTTAAGCCAATATTTTATCATTTGTGTTAATACTTTTACCGATTTTTCATTACTCTCTTTTATAAAATTAAGTATTTCCTGATAAGCTAAATTATATCTCTTGCCTAGAGAATATCTTAAGATTGAAATTGTTTTATCAAGGATATATTTAAAATCCTGTTGTATGAACTCAATTGCATTTATGATGGATCCTTCGGAATAATTTGCCACTTTTTCTGCAGTTGCTTTATCATTGTTAAAATATTTTATAAGAATTTCTGTAACTGCTTTTTCAGAAAGCGGTTCAAAATCAATCTCCCAGCAGCGGGATTGAATTGTTGGCAGTAAATCAGTTTTCCTTGAAGTTATTAGTATAAATATTATATCCTCAGGAGGTTCCTCAAGATTTTTCAAGAGTGCGTTTTGAGATTGATCATTCATAAGATGAGCATCCGATATGATCACAAAACGAAATGGAATTTCGTCAGTACTGGTTACTACAAATTTTTTTATTTCTCTTATACTGTTGATTTTTATTGTATTTGCATCTGCAATTTTAATTTGATAATAAGGATTTGATATTTTTTCCTGAATTTCGTGCTGAATTCCTTCAATTACATCTTTAGATAATTTTTCAGTTGATGTATCTTCCCCGCTCTCCCCTTTCCCGCGGGGTAATGGAAGTATCAATTTTAAATAAGGCTCTTGCAGTTGAGAAATTTTTTTTTGAATATTTTCAGAGTGCAGATCATTGTTTTGCGTGTTTAATAATTTTGCGAATTGAAGCGCTGTAAAAAATTTACCAACACCTTCCAGACCATAAAAAAGAAAGGCGTGGGGTACACGCCTTGACTGATAAATATTTTGAAGAATCTTTTTTACTTTTTCTTGTTCAGTTATTTCTTCCCACAAATGATTCATATTTTAATTTAGGATTTGAATTCATCATCATCATTATAAAAGAAATCTTCATCGCTGGGGTAATCCGGCCAGATGTCCTCAATTGATTCATATGGCTCATCGGAGTCCTCGAGTTCATGAAGATTTTCTACAACTTCCAAAGGAGCACCAATTCGTTCAGCGTAATCTATTAATTCTTCTTTTGTAGCGGGCCACGGAGCGTCATCTAAATATGATGCTAATTCGACGGTCCAAATCATTGTCAATTCTCCTGAATAGTTAGTTATTTTTTGACAACATCAAATATTCTAACATTATCAAACATAAAATTTATTGGATCCACTGCTACACCTTGGTAATATACTTCGTAATGCAGGTGAGGTCCTGTGGATAGTTCCCCGGAATTACCCGAATATGCAATTAAATCACCACGCTGAATTTTTTGACCTATTTTTACACTTATTTCATCTAAATGAGCAAATTGTGTTTTATAACCAAACCCATGATCAATTTCTAAAGTCAAACCATATCCGCTTCTTCTGCCAATAAAATCAACTTTACCATTTCCCGGGGCATATACTTTTGTACCAATATCTGTAATTATATCATCTCCATTGTGCATTCTCATAATTTTTAATATGGGATGCATCCTCATACCAAAATCATCAGCTAATGTGCCGTCACATGGCTTAATTGCTGGAATTGATTCGTACTTCAACTCATTTTCTTTTAAAGATTTTTCTATTTCTTCATAATTATTTTTTTCCAAGCTAACCTTTAAAGAAACCTGGTTAACAAAATTTTCAAGTTCTATAACCCTATTATTTATTTTACCAATAGTAGAATTTTTTATCGGCTCAAATACGTTTCCGCCTATTCCAAATATATTTTTATCAATTTGTTCTGGCTCTAAATTTGCCTGTAGTCTTAAATCATGACTTTTCGAAGAAAGTTGCGTAATTCTCTCATCAAGATTCTTGTATTGGCTTGAAAGTTGTTCAAATTTCTCTTTAAGTACAGTGTTAGTATTCCGGAGGACTTTTACTTCGGAGTCTGGATTGATAAATTCATTAAAAACTAAAAAAGTACCGAAAATAAAAAAAGAAGCAATTACTGAAAAAAATAAAATGAGAAATACGAATTTCTTATAGAAATTGCGAATTTCAACAAATTTTAGCTTTGATTTCGAGAAATAATAAAATTTTTTCATATCATTTTTTTCAGGGTGCGAAGATACTAAATCGTACTCGGGCAGTCAAGCAATCAGAACTATTATTTCTATTCAAAATCGTGTTCAAAATAGTCGATAGTTCTATTCAATTCTGCTGTTTTTAGTTTGATTTTATGGGTTAATCTTTCATTTAATACTTTTGCAGCATCATAACCATAATGCCTCAATAAATAATTTAAAGCAATTATTTCTGAAATAACTGTTACGTTTTTACCAGGCAATATTGGAAGTTTAACGTATGGCATTTCAATGTCCATTAATGTCATAAAAGAATTATCAAGACCGGTACGTGTGTACTCTGTACTGGGATCCCAAATTTCCAATTCTATCACAACTTCAAGTCTTTTCTGAAATCTGATAGCTCTTACACCAAACATACTTCTAATATCAATTATGCCAATTCCTCTTAATTCCATAAAATGTTTGACAAGATCAGTCCCTGAACCCATCAATATTCCCTCTCCCTTTTTCGTCAGAATAACAACATCATCAGCAACTAAGCGATGACCCCTCTCAACTAAATCAAGTGCAACTTCACTTTTACCAATACCGGATTTTCCGACAACAAGCATTCCCACACCATAAACATCAACAAATGAACCATGAATAGAAAGACGCGGTGCAAATTGATCATCCAAAAAATCTGTTATCAGGTAAATAAGCTTTGTTGTTGAATAGCTTGATGAAAACATAGGAGTTTGGTATTTATTTGCAAGTTCAATCATCTCCGGAACAGGTTCGTTATCATTAGTAATAACAAAACATGGAATATTGTACTTAAAAATATTCTCCAATGATTTTTTTCTATCTTCACTTGATAGGCTGTGTAAATAACGCATTTCCGTATTGCCGAATACTTGAATACGTGTAAATGAAAATAGCTGAAGAAATCCGGCAAGCGGCAACCCTGGTCTGTGAAGGTTTTGATCTTTGATTAACCTGTCAAATCCTACACGATCATTTAAAAGTTTTATTTTGAATTTTTCTTTTGTGTTATTATAAAAAAATTCAACGCTTATATTGTCCTTTTTTGCAACATGACTTTCATCAATCTTCATCTTTTGGCCTGATTAACCTATTTGTTTTTACCTTTGTTTTTATTTTAGTTAGCTGTTTACGAATTTTTTCTACTGAAGATGTAACTGATTTTTCAAACTCCTCGCTTGAAGTTTCTACTGAAATAATTTTACCCGGAATACTTACTTTTATTTCCGCAGTTTTAATGCTGTCTTTTGTATGTGTAAAGCTTAAAACGACATTAACATCGTGGATTGGGTCGAAAAATCTTTCCAGGGTTTTAACTTCATTCTGGATAAAATCTTTTAATGTATCTTTTGCCTTGAATTTACGGGATGTGATTTTAATATTCATAGCTGACTCCATTAAGATTTTGGATGTGCTTTCTTGTATGATTGTTTCAACCTTTCAACACTTACATGAGTGTAAATTTGAGTGGTCGAAAGATTTTCGTGGCCTAAAATTTCTTTAACAGCCATAATGTCTGCATCTCTATCTAACATATGCGTAGCTGCGCTGTGGCGTAGTATATGAGGGCTCTTTTTGTCAATGTCTGTAACTTTACCTAAGTAATGTTTTACAATATGATATACTTTATGACGTGTGATTCTGTTCCCGGAATCATCTTCAAAAAGCGGTTGTTTTTGTACAACTCTTTTTTTTGAATCTATAAACGTTTTAATTATAGTTAATGATTTTGATCCAATAGGTACTATCCTTACTTTTGATCCTTTTCCAAAAACTCTAACACTCATACCATGTAAATCAATATCTTCAATGTTTAACGAACAAAGTTCCGATACGCGTAATGCGCTCCCATACAGTAATTCAAAAATTGTTTTAACCTGATTTGCAGAATTGTCTCCCTTTTCATCTACCAATCTATAAATTTCCAAAAAAGAATCAAGATTAATAATTTCCGGTAATTTTCTTCTGACTTTTGGATTTGGAATTTTAGAAATAGGATTTTTTTCAATTATATCATTTCTTAAGGCAAAATTAAATAAATGTCTTAATGTTGATAACTTGCGGGAGATAGTGCTTTTAGATACGCCTTTTTCGCTTAAAGAGATTACAAAATGACGAATATTTTTCTCTGTAACCCTGGAAATTAAAGTAATTTCTTTTTTATCACAGAAGTAAATAAAATCACTCATATCACGGCTGTAAGCATCAATAGTATTTTGAGATGCACGATTAATACCGGATAATTCTGAAAGCATCCTGTCAACAGCTTCTTTCAAATGTAGCTGTTTCATTCAATTACCGTGTAATTCAAAAATTATTTTTAAAATTCTTCTCCGGAAGCTACTGTAGCTTCTTCTTCCTCTTCTTTCGGTTTAGGATAAGTCCAGCTTGCAAAATCACAATCAGGATAGCGGTTACATCCGTAAAATAGCCTGCCTCTTTTTGTCTTGCGTGTAATCACTTCACCGTCGTTGCATTTTGGACATTTTAACCCAAGAGTAACAATTTTAGTAAAATCACAGTCAGGATATTTTTCGCATCCAATAAATCTGCCAAACTTACCTTCACGATAAACAGTTTTAGAACCGCATTTGGGGCATATATCACCGGTTTCTTCCGGAGCGCCGCCATTAGCACTAAATTCTTTTAATGATTTTATGTTTTTACATTCAGGATAATTTGAACAAGCCAAAAATTTTCCAAAACGCCCCATCCTTATTTCCATGTCTGAACCGCATTTCTCACATTTTATTTTTACAAGATTGGCTTCAACCTCTTTAAGGGTTTTTGCAAATGGTGTGTAAAAATCATTAAGCACTTTAAGATAACCTATTTCCCCTTCTGCAATTGAATCCAGTTCTTCTTCCATCTGGGCGGTAAAATTGACATTAAATATATTTGAAAAATTCTTAACAAGAATTGCATTTACTTTTTTCCCAAGATCAGTAGGAACTAATTTCCTTTCAACCTGGTCTACATATTTTCTATCCATAATAGTGCCCATAATCATTGCGTAAGTACTTGGGCGTCCTATTCCATTACTTTCTAATTCCTTTATCAACGTGCTTTCCGTAAAGCGTGGAGGCGGTTTAGTAAAGTGTTGGTTCGGTATAAGTTCTTCCAATTTCATCTTTTGATTCACTTCAAGTCCGGCAGGAATTAGTCCGCCGTTTCCATTCTGATCATTTGTATCATCAGTATCTTCATCATATATAGTCATAAATCCATCAAAAAGCATAGTTGTACCGGAACTCTTAAATATATACTCTTCAGCAGAAATTGTTACTGTTGTTGTTTCCATCCTGGCAGATTCCATCTGGCACGCAATAAATCTTTTCCAGATTAACTCATACAGTTTAAACTGTGCTTCATCAAGAAATTCTTTTACGAACTCCGGTGTGTATTTAAGTGACGTAGGGCGGATAGCCTCATGCGCATCTTGAACATTTTTTTTATTTTTTTGCTCATAACTTTTTGGACCATCAGGTAAATACAGATCGCCATATTTTTCTTTTATATAAGTCCTTGCATCAGCAACTACTTCTTCACTCAAGCGAGTCGAGTCGGTTCTCATATAAGAAATTAATCCGGTTGTTCCTTCTGCGCCAAGATCAACTCCCTCATAAAGCTGCTGAGCAAGCATCATCGTTCTGCGCGGGCGAAATCTCAATTTTTTAGAAGCTTCAACTTGTAAGGAACTTGTAATAAACGGCGGGAATGGATTCCTTTTACTTTCTTTCTTGGTGAGATCTGAGATTTTGAATTCTTGTTTAGCCTTTATTGCCGAAAGTATTTTATCTGCTAAATCTTTACTTGTAATTGCAAAATTTGTCTTGAAAAATTCTTCCCAGTCTGTTTCAGACATTTGAGGCTTAGGTGGAATTTTAATTTGTTTGCCGTCAACTTCCGAAAACTTTGCCCGTATTTCTTGCCCTTTGTCTGTTGTAAAGACAGCAACAATAGACCAATGCTCTGTAGGTATAAAACTATCTATGGCTTCCTCACGTTCGCAAATTAAACGTAACGCAACTGATTGTACACGCCCTGCAGACAGCGAGCTGCCATAAGCTTCAATAACAGCATACCATAGAAAAGGACTAACCTGGTAGCCAATAATTCTATCCATTACTCTTCTTGCACGCTGGGATGTAACTAGATGTTCATCTATCTTAATTGTATTCTTAAGTGCCTCGTTAACAGCTTTTTTTGTAATCTCGTTAAAAAGAACACGTTCAATCTTTGTTTTTTGCGCGTCGGTTAAAATATCAACTACATCCTGAGCAATTGCTTCTCCTTCACGGTCCGGATCAGTCGCAATAAAAATTTTATTTGATTTGCCGGCAAGAGATTTTATTTTCTTAATTACATCGCCTTTTCCGCGTATGTTAACAAGATTTGGTTCAAAACCATTCTCTATATCAATACCTAATTTAGTCTTGGGCAAATTTCTTATATGTCCAACAGTAGCTTCTACAATGTAACTCTTGCCAACATATTTATTAATAGTCTTTGCTTTGGAGGGAGACTCCACAAGTATAAGATCTTTGTTCATTCAGGATAACCTTTTAATTGACAGTATCGGATGAGTATAATAACACTCTGCTTCCCGGCAGGATTTCTGAGTCGAATTCCACCAGCGAAAGAAGTATAATCCAATTAATTTCTTTTCTTGTAACCCTTGTCTCTGGAAATATTGTAATTTGATCTAAAATTAATTCCAAATTCTCGGGGTCAAGCAGACCTACATTGATTAGATGTAAAAGATAGTTATAGTTATCAACCCCAAGAATATCCTTCTCTTTTTCAGATAAAACACGGATTCCTGTTCTGGGTGATTTAATATCAGCGTCATGCGAAGATTTTCTTACAAGTACTTTATCATAAATCAAACTGAAAGCAATACCAAGAATTTGGCGGTCAAACTTCCGGCTTTTTATAAGTGAACGGTTGACTTCTTCTATTGAAGAGTTATTACTTAATCCTTCAAGAATTTTTGCCAACACTTCTACAATTTTTGATGTCATTTTCTTACTATTAAATTTTTAGAGTATTTCTCTAGTTTTTTTACAAATTCATCTTCAACAAGTTTCATCTTTTTTCTTTTTGCCGGTGTAATATCATCGTATCCAATTAAATGCAGAATTCCATGAATAATTAATCTCGATAATTCATTATCGACAGATACTTTATATTTTTTACTGTTTTCCTCAGCATCCGGCAAAGAGATAAAAATTTCGCCGTCTAAAATATTTTTTTCGGACGAATAATCAAAGGTTATTATATCGGTTGAGAAATTATGTTCCAAATGCTCTTTATTTATCAATATTATGGTTTCTGAAGTAACAAAGTTAAATTCAAGAAAATTCACTTTCAGGCTTAACTCTTTTATTAATACCTCGATAATCTTTCTGATGTTTTTCTTTTTAAGAGAAATTCTCTTTTCAGAAAAGATTGTAATATCTTTCACAAAATCACCAATCAGTTTGAAAATTATTCTTTTTTAAAGAGTCTATTGTAATTTTTGTGTATTCAACATATCTATTAGCAGCATTTATAAATTCAATGACTTCACTATCAGTTAATGAACGAACTACTTTAGCAGGGACACCTGCTGCAAGTTTATATGATGGCACTAAAAATCCGGGTTTTACAACTGCACCCGCTGCTACCATTGCATTAGTTTCTACAACAGCATCATCTAAAACTGTTGCATTCATCCCAATAAGACAAAGATCATTAAGAGTGCATCCATGAAGTGTTACACTATGCCCAATGGTAACCTGGTTCCCAATTTTTAACGGATATTTATTATTTGTGACATGCAGCATTGAACAATCCTGGACATTTGTCATTGTACCAATCTTTATATAATTAACATCACCGCGTATTACTGAGTTATACCAAACTGATGAATATTCCCCAATCTCGACATCTCCTATAATCTTTGTACCTGAAGCCAGGAATACAGTTTGATGTAGCTTTGGAAACGAATCTTTATATGGAAATAATTTTATTTCTTTTATGCTCATATTTAAATGATTAAATTTTATTCTTTAAGACCGCTTATTTTCTCAGCCTCGCTGAAAAGTGAAATAGCTTTTTGAAACTGGCGGTCCGACTTAAGAAGTGTTAAATACCAGCCATTATTTTTAAATATATCCCTTCCAACAAAAGCTTTAAGCCTAGAACGAATATCTTCTTTATCTTTTTCAAATCCCGCTGCATCAAATTTAACTTTTAAGGATTCTGCATATCTTGCAAATTCTCTAATCTGAGTGTCATTAAATTGAAATTCGTCAACAAACAATTTTAAGTTATTCTGATATTTATTTTTCAGCATATTTCCGTTTTGATCAAGATATTTTCTTACAAAAAGGTAATATGCGTTATTTTTTCTTAACTCAACCGAATAATTAGAAACTGTCCCGGGTTCTACAATGTAATCAGGAGTAATTCCTCCGCCCCCGTAAACAATTCGTCCGTTTTTTGTTTTATATTTTGGTCTTACAGTATCCTTTTCTGTTTTATGATCAACATTTTCCCCTTCTGTTTCAAGGCGGTCAATTACTTCTTTATAATAATTACCCTTGTCCTTATAATCTCTTTGTATTTGTCTGCCTGATGGAGTATAATATTTGGCAATTGTAATTCTAACAGCAGAACCATCAGAAAGCTGAATTGGTCTTTGAACCAATCCCTTTCCAAAAGTAGTTTCTCCCACAATTAGTCCACGGTCCCAATCTTGCACTGCGCCGGAGACAATCTCGCTAGCAGATGCTGTTCCCTTATTAACCAAAATTATTAATGGAATTTTTTCATATGGATAACTTTTTTCTGCACGGAATTCTTCATCGGCATTCTTTGTCCTCCCTTTTGTATAAACAATCATTTTATTCCCATCAATGAACAAATCAGCAATATTACTCGCTTGATATAAATAACCGCCCGGGTCATTTCTTAAATCTAGTACTAATCGTTTCATGCCCTTAGATAATAAATCCTGTAAAGAAGATTTCATCTCGTCGGTCGAAGTTTCCATGAACTGGGTAAGGTTTATATACCCGGTTTCTTTATCATACATCAGAGAAGCATCAACAGAATTGAGATTTATTCTATCTCTAATTATTTTAAAATTATGCAAATTTTTTGTAGACGGGCGGTAAATTGTAAGATTAACTTGCGTTCCTTTTGCACCGCGCAGTTTCTTCATTACATCTTGATTTTTCAATCCAATGCAATTCTGATTATCTATTTTTACAATTCTATCACCGGAAATAATTCCTACAGATTCACTTGGACCATTTGTTATTGCAGAAACAACAGTAATTGTATCTCTAATTAGCTGGAACTCGATTCCAATTCCTTCAAAGTTACCACGGAAAGATTCTTCTTCCGATGCTTCTTCTTTTTGTGAAATATAAACAGTATGCGGATCAAGACCGCTGAACATCCCCTTGATTGCATCTTCAGCAAGTTTTTGTGAACTGACAGAATCGACATAATATTTTTCTGTAAAGTTTAATACATCACCAATCTTTTTTATTTGTTGTTTCTTATCTGAAAGATAAATATAGTCACTTAATATAATCCCAAGATAGACACCCAAAACTAATACTATAATAAAATATGGAAGCAGTTTCAAAATTTTTTTCATTATCATCCTTATTTTTGAGGACGCATTTGTGGAAACAAAATTACATCACGTATCGAAGGCTGATTAGTTAGAAGCATTATCAATCTGTCGATTCCGATTCCAAGACCGGAAGTTGGCGGCATACCATATTCAAGCGCATGGACATAATCATCATCTATTTGGTGCGCTTCCTCATCCCCTTCTTCTATCATTTTAGCCTGCTCATTAAAACGGGCTAATTGATCAATAGGGTCATTCAGCTCGCTGAAAGCGTTGCAAATTTCCCTTCCAAGTACAAAGCCTTCAAATCTTTCAACAAGTCCGGCCCTGCTCCTGTGTTTTTTTGCTAAAGGTGAAAGCTCAACCGGGTAATCCATCACATAAGTCGGCTGAATTAAGGATGGCTGAATTGCAGCTTCAAATAAAAGATCAATTAATTTGCCTTTACTTTCCCCGCCTTCCATATCAATATTTTTGGTTTTTAAAATCTTTATTAACTCTTCATTTGATGAGGCTAAGACATCAACACCAACTTTTTCCTTAAGTTCATCTACCATCGAAATTCTTTTCCAGGGTGGATTGAAGTTTATTCTATTTCCTTCAATTTCAAATTCTGTTTTACCAAAAACGTTTTGAGCCAGTTTGGCAATCATGTTCTCAACAAACTCCATCATCCAGAAATAATCCTTGTATGCAACATAAAGTTCAAGCATTGTGAATTCAGGATTGTGTGTTTTATCCATTCCTTCATTTCTAAAATCTTTTGATATTTCATAAACACCGTCAAACCCTCCAACAATTAGACGTTTCAAATAAAGTTCGTCCGCAATTCTAAGATATAATTCTATATCAAGAGCGTTGTGGTGAGTAACAAAAGGACGAGCTGTTGCGCCGCCGTATAATGGCTGCAAAATTGGAGTTTCAACTTCAACTAAACCGTTGTCATCAAGATATTTTCTAATTTCAGTTACAACTTTAGAACGGGTCTTAAATACATTTTTAACATCAGGATTTAATATTAAATCGAGATAACGCTGACGGTACCGTAATTCTTTATCAGCAAATTGATCATGAATAATTTTGTTACCCAGCTCATCAGTTGTTTCTTTCGGTATTGGGATCGGCTGAATGGATTTGGATAAAAGGACAAATGATTTTGTATGCACAGAGGTTTCGCCTGTCTTCGTTTTGAATATATATCCCTCAACACCTATTATATCTCCAATATCAAGCAATTTAAATACATCATAATAATCGCCAATATCATCTTTCTTCATATAGATTTGAATTTTTCCTTTATCATCCTGTATATGAGCAAAAGATGCCTTACCCATCCTCCTGATAGCCATAATTCTTCCGGCTATTCTTACAGTTTTATTTTCATACTGTTCAAAATTATCTTTTATAATGGATGAATAAGAATCTACATCATAACTATATGCAAATGTTAAAATACCCTTACCGTTAAGTTCTTTTAATTCTTCAAGACGTCTTTGTACAAGCGTATTAATATCGGGTTCTTGTCCGCTGGTGGATGCTGAATTATTATTATGTTGTTCCAAATTTCCTCCGGATTTTTCTCAAATAGAGAAGTTAATTTCTATTAAAATTTATTAAACGGTTACAAACGTTATCCTGTATATAATTAGCAAGAGCCGGCGGTGCTAAAAAATTATTTACCATAATTGAAAAAACGAGCGGTTCACCGGAGATAGTTTTAAGATAGCCTGAAAGCGAAGAGACATTTGTATTATAACCGGCTTTTGCCCTTACATTATTTTCTGCAACAGTCTTTTTCATCCTATCGATTAATGTTCCATCAACTCCGGCTATTGGTAATGATTCATAAAATTTTGTGTATTCTTCTCTTTTATACATATATGAAAGTAAATTCACAATTTGTCTTGGCGTTACCAAATTTAATCTTGATAATCCTGAACCATCTGCCATAACAAGATTGTCCGGGTTTATACCCATCGAGCTGTATAATTCTTTACAGGCTTTAACTCCATTTTCAACCGAGCCAAAATTATATTCTTCAAGTCCTATTGATTTTAAAATTTGTTCAGCATAAAAATTATTACTGTTCTTATTCAGTTCTTTAATAATTAAACCAAGAGAATTTGATTTATGAGTATATATAAGAGTTAAATCATCTGAAGAGATATTCTTGTTAGCGCTTTCGATACCTCCGGCTCTACCTTTAACTGTAATTCCCTTTCTTGCAAAAACTTCTTTAAGCACAGTAAGAAAATACATTGTAGGGTCTGAAATTGAAATATGCTCAACCACCGTCATGGAATTCTTTTTAATGTTACCAGTTACACTTATTAAATTTGTTCCTCGTAGACGTCTGGCTGAAATTGAATTTTGTGAATTATCATCTGTTGTAACTACCTTTGATATTAACGTAACAAATTTTGTGTCTGGTAAAAGGGTAATTTTTGCAGGATAATTTATTTCAGACGGTTCTATTTTAATTTCGATACAATTATCATTATAGCTCAATGCACTGCTTGGCGCTGCAAACCAGCTTGATTCGTAATCCTGGCTCCAGCCTTTACCATATCCTTCATTATCAAACTCAGAATCATCGCCAAGTATGCTTCCATCAATAACCCATATCCCCTTTGATTTAAGTGAATCAGCCCAATTTTCAAAAAGTACTGTTTCATTGCCTTCGTAAAACCTGTTTGAAATTGTAGGATCGCCTGAACCGTGAATTATCAAATCTCCCTTAATAACTCCCTTTTCAAGATCACCATTAACATAGAAATTTGTTTCATACGAATAACTAGAACCAAGTAAAATAAGTGAAGCAGCACTTGTAAATAGTTTCATATCTGATGCGGGCATAAATAGTTTATCTTCATTACGTTTATAAAGCACTTCGCCTGTCCGCAATGACTTAACCATCACTCCCCACAATGCGTCACTAAAATTTCTATCGCTAAAATAGTCATCAAGCTGATAACGCAATTCGTGTAAAGAATTAATGCCCGGCGTATTCTTTTTTTCTGTTACCGAGTCAATCTGCTGTGCATAAGATAAAGTGCCAAGGATGGACAGAAATAAAAAAGATTTATTTAGAATATTCATCATAAATTCTTTTAATTTCTATGTAAGACAATTTTTTATATGCGCCGATTGGAATTCCTTTGACATTAAAGCTTCCGAAACTTGTTCTTTCCAGCTTATCTACAAAATACCCAAGAGAAGAAAACATATTTTTTACAAAATGATTTCTTCCTTCAGTTGTTGTAACAGTCACTTTTTCTCTGACATTTTTATTCAGATAATATACAGATTCAAAGCGGCTCTTTCTTCTATCCAGGTTAATTCCCTTTAGCAATCTTTGTTTATCTTCATCTTCCAATGGTTTACTTAATACAACTTTATATTCTCTTGGGATTTTATTGCCGGGATGAGTAAGAAAATTTGTGAAATCGCCGTCATTAGTCAGTAAAAGCACGCCGGTAGTATCGTAATCCAGCCTGCCAACAGGAAATATTTTTTGGTTGGTATCAATTAAATCCATTACAGTTTTTCTTCCTTTATCATCGGAAGTTGTAGTAATGTATCCTTTAGGCTTATTAAGCAGGAAATAAACTTTTTTCTGCTGTTTGATTTTTTCGCCATCTAAAGAAATTATATCGCTCTCAGGGTCCACAAAAAAAGCCAGGTCAATTACAACTTTGCCATTAACCTGAACTCTTCCCTCATTGATAAATTCTTCAGATTTTCTGCGTGATGCAATACCGCACTCAGATAGGTATCTATTCAGACGAATTTTCATTTTCTAGATCAGACTCCAATTCCATTTCGTTATTTTGTTCAAGTTCCGATTGCAGTTCCTCTTCTTCCGCTTTTTCCTCTACGCCTGCCATCATAATTCTTCTTTTCTGCTCAAGAAAATCCTCATCTTTCATAATTTCTTCTATTTCTCTTGGTTTAGGCAAGTCACTTACTTCTCTAAGACCAAAGTATTTTAGGAACTCATCGGTTGTTACGTATAAAAGCGGCCGTCCAACTGTTTCTGCCCTTCCTGAAATTGTAACAAGGTTCTTTTCAAGCAAGGTATTTAAAGTATAATCAGAATTAACACCGCGGATGTGTTCAAGTTCAGGCTTAGTAAGCGGCTGTTTATATGCAACAATTGCCAAAGTTTCAAGAGCTGCAGGGCTTAACCTTCTTTTTGTTTTTTCAGAAGATAAATAACCGACATATTTTGCATGATCCTGCTTTGTAGCGTGAATATACCCGTGTGCAATTTTTAAAATTATAAAAGCGCTGCCAAAGCTTATGTAATTTGCATTAAGTTCGTCAACTGCTATTTCAACATCTTCAGCAGTTATATCTATGTCTAGTCCGTCAATCGCTTTAATTGCATTAATAATTTCACTTTGCGTTATTGGATCATCCGACGCAAATATTAAAGCTTCTATTACAGAGTTATATATATTATCCATTTGCCAGTCCGTATATAACAAAATCATTCAGGTTATATGATTCGCGTAATCCGATTGTTCCGGCTTTAACCATCTCCAATATTGCAATAAATGTTACAACAATTCTAATTCTATCATGCATATCCAGCATCAACTCAAAAAAAGCGACCGAATTTTTGTCTTTTAATTTACCAGTTATATAATTCATTTGTTCATCAATTGTTACATTAAATTTTCTTATTTGATGAACAGGTTCAGGTGGTCTGTCAAGCAAAACATTTTTAAATGCTTTTATCAAATCATAAAGAGTAATGTTCTTAAGAAGAGTATTATAATCATTAGGAACCTGGATAGGGTCCTCATCATAATTTCCGCGGTAATTAAATTTGCGCATGTTAGCTTCCATAAAAGCCATTTCTTCAGACATTTCTTTATAACGTTTGTATTCGAGAAGGGCTTTAACTAAATCAGCGCGCGGATCAACTTCTTCCCCCTTTTCATCAATCTCTTTAGGTAAAAGCATTTTTACCTTAATTTGCATAAGCGTTGCAGCCATCAAAATAAAATCGCCTGCAACTTCAAGATCCAGCTGTTCAAGCAAATGAAGGTAACTCATAAATTCTTTAGTAATCTTGGATATCGGAATATCATAAATATCCAATTCATCTCTTCTTAGAAAAAAAAGAAGAAGATCTAGAGGACCTTCAAATTCTTGTAACCTTATCTTATACAAATTAACCCATCAACATTTTGTTATGAACTTCACTCATTGTTTGTTGGGCAACAGAACGTGCTTTCTTTTCACCTTCAATCAAAATTTCTTTTACACTTTCAATATTATTTTCGTAAGTCTTTCTTTTTTCAAGGATTGGTTCCAGTATCAAATTTATCTTTGATGCACATTTCATTTTACAATCAACACATCCCAGAACTCCGCTTCTGCAATCAGTCTCTATTGAAGGTATTTCAGAAGGATTAAATTTTTTATGATATGTAAAAACCAGACAAACTTCCGGTCTTCCGGGATCATTTTTTCTAAGTTTTTGAGGATCAGTAACTGCTTTGCGTAATTTTTGAGTTACAACATCCGGCTTATCTGAAAGCAAAATTGTATTACCTACCGATTTGCTCATTCTTTGTCCGTCAAGTCCGGGCAGGCGTGCAAAGTTTGTTATTTTTCCCTCCGGTTCAACAAAAATGGGCTTATCCGAAGAATATTGCATATTAAATTTACGGGCTATTTCGCGTGTAATTTCGATATGAGGAAGCTGATCTTCACCAACAGGTACTACTTCGCCTTTATAAAGTAATATATCTGCTGCCTGGAGCACGGGATAACCAAGATGACCATAAACCAAATTTTCAATATTCAGATCGCGTACCTGCTCTTTTAAAGTTGGGTTTCTTTCAAGTCTTGCTTTTGTTATAAGCATTGAAAAAATCAAGAACAGTTCTGCATGCTCTTTAATTTGTGACTGACGAAACATTGGCGACTTTACCGGGTCTAACCCGGCAGCAAGCCAGTCCATTACCATTTCAATTGTATTGTTGAATATATCAGTAGTATCTAAATCTGTTGTTAATACGTGATAATCTGCAACCAGGTGATAATTTTCATATTCATCCTGCAAATTAATCCAGTTTTCAAGCGCTCCAACGTAATTTCCCAAATGAAGTTTTCCAGTTGGCCGCATTCCGCTAAGTATTCGTTTTTTTGGCATAATCCAAAGATTTAGTGAAACGTTTAAATTTGATGTGCAATAATAATGAAAATTTAGTTGAGTTTATGCCTGAAATAGATATTGTTTCCAGGTTTCATCAAGACGGCCTGCACTATTGCGCATAAACATAATATGATTTGGAGTATATGGTTTGATTTTTAATTTCAATTTTGATTCTTCCGGAGTTCTATTTCCTTTCCTGTTATTACAGGGTAAACAAGCGGCAACTAAATTATCCCAGCTATCATCTCCGCCCTTAGATTTTGGAATAACATGATCAATTGTCAATGGTAAATCTGCCCTGCCGCAATAAGCGCATTTATGCCCGTCTCTTTTCAAGATGTTTCTTCTAGTCAGTATTATTTTTTTATAAGGCACTTTGATATAATCATTTAAACGGACTACACTTGGCCAGGGAAATGACTCTTTTACAGAGTGGATTTGTTTTTTCTCATTATTAACAATAAGTTCTGCCTTACCGAGCACAATAAGAATTACTGCTTTTTTAACATTGCAGATAGTGAGTGGCTCATAACTTTGGTTGAGAAGAAGCACTCTTGCATTGAGTGATCCATTTGTTCCAAATTTTTGTTCGAAGACTTTCCTCCCTGCGTTAAATATAGCTTATGTTTTATTAGTTTATTAATAGTCAATATCTCAATAACAGTGCAAATATCGTAATTTGAATGAAATAATGAAAGTATATCAGCATTTTTTTTCAGTTATTTCTTTAGTTATTCAAATTAAAGCTATTAATCAATTTATCCCTTGTTTTCTTTTTCCAATATAAAACCTAATCAGTTTTTTTCTGAATGATTCCGCCGGCAAGTACATAGCCTTGTTCATCATATAATACCAGGGATTGCCCGGGAGTAATTGCATTTTTGGGTTCAAGAAATCTTATTTCAATTTTATCATTGGCAGATTCAACAATTTCTGCAGCATCGGCTTTGTCATTATAACGGATTTTACAAAAAACGATGTCACCTTTTCTTAGACCATTAGTACTTACAAAATTTATTTCGTTTGCAGAACAAACACTTTCCAACAATTCTTCTTTATCACCTAATTCTACAACATTAGTTATATTATCAATATTTTTTACATATACAGGTTTGCCTGCCGCTACGCCAAGTCCCCTTCTCTGACCAACGGTATAAAAAGGAATGCCATGATGTTTGCCAACTGTTTTTCCGTGATAGATAAATTCTCCCTCTTTAACTTCATTAATAACATCCGGAATTCTCTCTCTTAAAAATCTTTCATAATTATCATCGGCAACAAAGCAAATTTCCTGGCTATCAGGTTTGGCGGCAGTTTTCAAATTAAACTCCTGGGCCATTTTCCTTACTTCTTCTTTTGTATACCCGCCTAATGGGAATATTGTTCTGCTCAAACTTTCCTGAGTTAAACCCCAAAGAGCATAGGTCTGGTCTTTTTTCGGGTCGGAAGATCGTTTAAGTGTATAACGGTTTGTTCCGGGATTATATTCTACTGTAGCATAATGCCCTGTTGCAACATATTGTGCATCAAGAGAATCTGCCTTCTTTAACAGTTCTTCCCATTTAATTTTTCTGTTGCATACAACACATGGGTTAGGAGTTCTTCCGCTAAGATATTCATCAACAAAATCATTTATTACTGTCTCTTCAAATGCTTTTGTAAAATCGACCGTGTAATGCGGGATGCCGAATGCTGATGCAACATTTTTTGCGTCATAAATAGCATCAAGAGAGCAGCAGCCGGATTCATGCTTTGGCGCGCCGCCAACTTCCATAAATCCCCACGTTTTCATTGTTATGCCGATAACTTCATATCCCTGTTTATGAAGCAGTGCGGCAGCAACTGATGAATCTACTCCGCCGCTCATTGCAACAATTACTCTTTTATTGTTCAATTGAACCTTTCTGCAAATAGCTTATTATACTAACAACAAATATAAAAAATAAGTTTAGTATTCCTCTTTAGCATCAAGCTTTAAGATACAAGCGTCAAGATTAGTTTTGTTTGGAGGAGTACCTCTTCTTTCCCAGAAGTCAAAAATATTTCACTGCAGGGTCGTACTTACTATCGCCACGCGTTACATAATATTCAGAGTGACTCATGGATATTTTTAATTTTTTATCAATACCAAGGTAATCTTAAAATGAAATCGAATTGAGAACCATAGAAGGTGGCTTAAAAAATGTGCTTACTTCAAATCGTTTCGGTGGTCAGTCTTGGGCAGTTGTTTATAAGCGGCTTTTTAATTCTAATAAATATTCTTCAAATATTTTCTTTTCACTTTCTGAAGCATCATTGGCATAACTCCCATGTTCATATAACTGAATGCAAAATTTTCTAATTCCCTCATAATATTTGTCATTTATAGGTATACTAATAAACTCTTCATATTCATTATCATAATTTGCTTCTTTTATTTTTAACATATTTCTTAAAATATATTCTACTGAACGTTCAATTGGTTTCTGGAATAGATTGCTTACTAATTTTAAAAGGAATAATAGTCCGATCAAACCAATAAAGACAATCAATATTATAAAGAAAATGTTCATATCAATACTTACTCATTACATTGTTGACCAAATTTAAATGAAGTACAAGATTAATTATATTATCTATATTTTGTCTATTAATAGTAATCTCATAATACGAACCTTAAAGCATTGCATGCCATAAACTAGCACTAAAGTACTGAATCTACTGGGGAATTATTGTTATATGTTAGTACTAACTATAGCCACACACGTAACATAATTTTCTGAATGGCTCATTGATATCTTTAATTCTTTGCCAGTGCCAAGATAATCTTTCAATTGCCCATAAAGTTTTACTTTTGGCAAGCCGTTTACTTCGTTATATATTTCAATATCCTGCCAGCTGTAAACTTTATCTGTATCGGAGGAAAGCGCTTTATATATGGCTTCTTTAGCCGCAAAACGCGCCGCAAGATGTTGATATTTGCTTTTTCTGGAAAGTGAATAATCTAATTCAGTCTGGGTGTAAATTTTTTTTAGGAAGCTTTCGCCAAATTTATCAACGCTTTCTTTTATGCGTTCAATTTCTATTATGTCAATTCCAATTCCAAGTACCATAATTCTATATTCTTATCATGTAAAGACGGGACATGTTTACCCGCCTATGGCGTGGTCCCGTCTTTACGAATTATTTTATTTCCAGGCAGTCAAGGACCACTCCTTGACTGCACAAACATTTTCTGTCGAGGAATGGTCCTCGACAGCCGAGTGAAACCAATTTTTTTATTAGAAAATCTTTATGTGCGCATCAACTTTGAACCCATCTGCCTTTAATTGGTCATTAAGCAGTTTTGTAAGATCCTTTGCCTGCTGTATCGTAGTTTTTAGATCGTTCATCAAATCCTTGTCATTTAAAAACTTTCCAAAGTTATTTTGACTGTTGTTCGTTTTATCCATGAAATCATTGATCTTTGCCAATAATTCTTTCGAAGTGTTCAAAGTGCTTTTTACTGCTGAAATTGTTTGCGAAATTGAATCTTTATTTGAAACAATAAAATCGTTAGCGTTGGTGGTTAATTCTGAACTGGATTTTATAAGTTTAGTAAGATTTGCACTGTTATTCTTTAATAACAAATTCAGGTTTGTAGAAATTTCTGTTAGATTAGCAACAGACATTTTGAGATCAGAAGAAAATTTCTCATCTGCAATAGTTTTATTTATAGAATTTAGAGAGATCTTAACATCTTTAATTACATCCACCAAATCATTTTGTACAGATCCCAGCATAGCCATTGCAGAAGCTATATCTCCAAGAAACTGTCCTTGCTGTAATTTTTTAAAATCTATTCCATTCAAAGAAATACCGGGATACACTTCAACTTTTTTGCCTCCCATTAAATCAAGCATCATAACAGAAAATTTAGAATCCTCTTTAAGGGCAACAGCAGGGTCAATGTTCAATAAGCACTGTACTTTGTCGGCTTTCAGTATAATATCTTCAACATAACCTCTCCGTACACCGTTGATAGTAACGGGATCATTAATTGCAAGACCTGCAACCGAACTAAATTCTACCCATAATTCATTTCTTTGCGAGTTTACAGTCCAGTTTTTTGCCCATCCTAGAACCCACAAAAAAATTAGCAGTCCGAGTACAACAGTAGCGCCAACTTTAATTTCTGTCTTTTTTTGATCTTTCATAATCTTTCACAAAATGTTTAAGTTCTGCAAATTCAAGTGAATCAACTTGTTTATCTTTAATTGCAATTTGTATCTTTCTTATAAAGTCTGAAAAATCTTCCATTGCATTTTCAAATTTTGGATCCTTTTTTTTCAATTTGTAAGCGTGAATAAGAGTATTCAAAGAGTCTTTATACGGAGAATGTATTGTAGAATCTATTCTTTCAGAAATTTCACTCAGACCTTTACTAATTATCCGGTCCCTGCCAAATTCAGTGAAAAATGTTTTATGAGTTTTATAAAAATATAACCCAATAATTACAACAGTAGTGAAAATAATTATTCCGCCTACAAAACAGCCTTTTTTCATTTTTTTTAGTTAAATATAAACTGTTAGAATAATAATAAGTAAATTTTTTACTTATTACTTAGTAAATTTATATTTATTGTCCATAAAATGAAATTATTACATACAAGTTTTTATATGAAAAATAAAAAGTACTCCCCTCTCAAACTTGCTGCAAGTAAGTTTTGAGCAAAAGTTCAGAATTTACAATAGAGTAATAACTAGTTATTATTTCTAGAAAGGAAGATCGTCATCTGTTCCGGCGGCAGCAACATCCGGTTCAGCAGTTGAATATCCTCCAGATTTATCCCCATAAGATTCGCTGCTGGTTTCCCGGCCTTCACGCCCCTCAAGAGGAATCAATTTGTCAGAAATAATTTCAGTAACGTAACGTTTAACGCCATCCTTATCAGTATAATCTCTTTTCTGAATTCTCCCTTCAACATAGAACTTTTTTCCTTTTTTTAATGATTCCTTAAAGAAATCAGGGAGATTAAAAGAAACAACATTATGCCATGTAGTTTCATTGACCCAATTGCCGTCTTTGCCCTTGTAACTGTTTGAAGTAGCAATTGAGTACGAAGTAACCGATAGGTTATTAGTTGTGAAGCGTGTTTCGGCATCATTGCCAAGATTGCCAATAAGCATCACTTTGTTAAGTGTAAACGCCAATTTAATCACCTTTTTTGTTAATTAATGAATAGGATTGCTGATTTATTAATAAGAATTACAATATTTCAATAAAAACATTATCAACTTCTTGCGAAAAAGTAATATACAATCATTGAAGATACAGGGATTAAGATATTATCAAAATCTTTAGGACTTGCTCCTTCAACAATTGTAGTTACCAATCCACATATTAATAAAAATGAAAAATTAATTTCGCTGAAGAAAATATAGCTGAAGAGCGCAGCGCCAATTACTCCAAATACGAAAAATGCTATACTGCCCTCTAAAGATTTTTCTGATAATATATGATATTTGTGCTTGCCAAACTTTTTACCAAAGACTGGCGCCAAACCGTCGCCCCATCCAAGAAAACCCATAGACATTAAAGCTCCCGGTGAATAGAAGAAAAATGTACCCATTATATTCATAACAAGTGTAAAATACAGAGGTCCGCGTAATAATTCTTTTCTGTCACCTGTGCGTGTCATTGTTTTAACTGCCTGGTCATCCGGTTTTGCTGTAAATCCTTTAATTAGAAGCAAGATTGTCCATATCAAAGCAGGAGTAATATTTAGAAATTTAGTCCAATGGGATTGATTATAAAGAGGCCAAAATATTAGCCATGAACCAGCGGCAATATGAACAACTTTTCTAGAAAGATCTTGTGAAAATCCTTTTTTAACTGCATAATCCATTAAAGCAACAACACCAAATACATAAATTAATGCAGCAAACGTTACAATTATATTTTGAAAGATAGCATTCATCAAATTATTCCGAAGTAATTATAAAAGCATCTTTAAAAGAAGGTATTTGCCAGATGCTGTTGCGCACCTTTTCAGCTTCTTCACGGGAGCTGAAAGCAGGCAGCTGTACAAGCCAGAGTTTATCCTGATCCCTGAAAGTAATGCTCATTAACTGCTCAATTTTCGTCTTATTTTCATTAATAAAAATTTGAGCACGCTCTTTTGAAGTAAATGCACCAACCTGAACTATGAATTTTTTTGTTACAGGCTGATTAGTTTCCTTCTTTTCAACAGAAACAGGTTCTTTAACAACCTCTTTTGGTTTTTCAACTTTTGCAGTATCAATCTTGCCCGCATCATCAAAAATATAAACTTCCGGTTCTTTTTTAGGAATTTGTTGAGTTTGGGTAGTTTCGTGTGAAGATGCACATGCGTAAAACATTATTGTAATAAGAATTAAACAGTAATTAATAATTTTCATCACTGCACCTTAATAAAAATTAAAAAGGGACGATTATCTCATCCCTAATTTACTAAAATTACAATCTTTCAACCCCACAAAAAATAGGGATGGTTTAAACCATCCCTATTTTAAAAATATTACAGGCTATAAGATAAATCTACACCGATCAGGTGAGCCTGGTTGGAATATGTTCCATTTAATCCAAAATATGAATTGCTGACAATTCTATCCGGGAAGTATAAGAACATATAAGAAAAATCAATTCCAATGTGTTCAGTTAATTTTCCGCCAAATCCAATGTTTAAACCAACTCTATCTGCATCCGGTAATGTTGGTTCAACATACATGTCTGGAACAGGATTTTTATCATACAATGCACCGAATCTTACAGCAAATGCATCGGTTGCCTTGTATTCAAATCCCAATCTTGCAATGAAAGAATCATTGTAGTTTCTAGGAATAGTTTCTGATGAAGCACTTGTAGAAAGAGGATTTGCAAGGTTATAATTATTAAATGTAACAGCTAAATTATCATAACTTGACCAGCCAACATATTGGAAGTCACAAGTTACAGTCCAATTCATGTCAGGCATATATGCAAATCCAATTGTAGCATTTTGTGGAGTAGTAAGCGATGAAGAAATGCTGCCATTTGGGAAATTCAGGTTAGTCTTTAACAAAGGGTGATAAAAGGTAGCAGGATCGCTTGACGCAGTACCGGTTAAATCAAACTTTGTTTGGCTTCTATAACTTGCGCCAACTTGAAATTTGTCACTTACCTTATAAAGAATACCAACAGTAAAACCATACCCTGTTACATTATCACCTACTAAAGATACTAATGGATCTGGTTGTGGTGGTACAGGGTTATGAACTCTGCTTGATAATTTAATTGATGCAATAGCAATAGTTGGGCCTGCACTAACAGACAGATTCCCTAATTTGTATGCAACTACCGGAGTAAAGAAAAATGTTTTTACAGATGTTTCAACAGCTAAATATTTGCCTAACCAGTTTGAATCCCATTTTGTGCCGAGTCCGTACTGGTTATTAATACTCAAACCAACATAAAGTTTGTCATTCAACTGCTTAGTGACATAAAAGTTAACCGGTGTGAAAATTTGGCTAACCATTTCAGTTTCACTTGATGTTGGCTTAGGTGTAGTATAAGATGAGATTGGCATAATCATAGTCGCACCGGCGTAGAATTGCCAGCCGCTTAACTGAGTAATACCAGCAGGGTTAAAATATATTGCAGAAGGATCATTTGCTAACCCGGCAAATGCACCTGCCATAGCCATAGCACGAGCACCATGTTCATTTAATTGAAATCCGCTTGCAAATGCACTATTTACAAACAGGGTACAGAATAACAACAGAGTAATTAGTCTCTTCACACAACCTCCTTTGTTTAGTGAAATTTCCAAGAAAATATAAGTAATTGTATTCTAAAAGCAAATAAGTTTTCTTACTCAATTGTCAAAATTATTGAGTCTTTTTCGACAGACTGTCCTTCTTTATAAAAGATATTTTTTATTCTTCCGCTTGATGGAGACCTTAATTCATTTTCCATTTTCATCGCTTCAAGAAGCAAAATCGGTTCACCCAGTTTAACTTCATCTCCTATTTGCTTTATTAATTTTAATAATAGACCTGGCATAGGGGCTTTTACATCGGAATGATGTTTAGTTTTACTTTTAATTTGCTGCAGTTCGTTTACTGTTTCCTGTAAAGTTGTTCTAACAATTGTATCATAATACCATCCGTCAATCAGCAGCCCAAATCTGTTTTGATCAATTTTGTTTGTAGTTATTTCAAAAACCTTATTCCCTAAATGAAAAAGAAAAGAATAATCACTGACCTTAGACACATGCACATTAATTTTTTTGCTGTTTACAATAATTTCATTATTTCCTAAAAGTTGAATTGAATATTTTCTCTGATTTATTGAAACAACATACTCACTCATAATTCTGTCCTTTCCATAAATTACAATGGCCGACTTTATTTTGTGAAATTGTTGTTTGTAGTTCTCCTTCTTTCAAAATTGCACCAAGTACAGCTGCTATTTCTTCATACTCTTCTGATGATGAGTCTTTCCATTTGCCGGGTAGAAGAGGAAGGAATTCTTTATCAAGGAAATTAATGTCGAAAGAGCCGTCTAGAAAGGATTTTTGTTTGAGCATCCAATTAAATGCAGGAATGTTTGTTATAACACCTCCAATTTGATATTCACTCAATGCTCGTTTCATTCTTGCAAGCGCTTCTTCCCTATCAATTCCCCAAGCGATTACCTTGGCAAGCATTGGATCATAGTAAATTGGTACCTCGCTCATAACATCAATTCCTCTGTCAATCCTAATTCCCGGGCCTGATGTTAAACGATGGTGTGTAATTTTACCTGTTGACGGAGCAAAATTATTATCAACATCTTCAGCGTAAATTCTGCATTCAACAGCATGACCATGAATTTTTATATCTTCCTGCCTAATAGATAATTTTTCACCAGATGCAATTTTGATTTGCAGTTTAACAATATCCAGTCCTGTAATCATTTCTGTGACCGGATGTTCCACCTGCAAACGTGTATTCATCTCTAAAAAATAGAAATTTTTATCATTGTCCATCAAAAATTCTATAGTACCTGCATTGAAATAATTACATGCCTTTGCAGCCTTAACAGCAGCCCGTGTAATTTTATTACGTGTAGAGTCATCAACAGAAATCGAAGGAGCTTCTTCAATTACCTTTTGATGTCGCCGTTGAACTGAACATTCGCGTTCAAATAAGTGAACATAGTTACCATATTTATCCGCAAATATTTGAACTTCTATATGTTTAGGATTTTCAATAAATTTTTCGAGATAAACTTCATTACTTCCAAATGCTTTAAGAGATTCATTTCTTGCCTGACTAAAAGAAGATTCAAACTCATCACCGGAGGAAATTTTTCTCATTCCCTTTCCTCCACCTCCTGCCGCAGCTTTCAACATCACAGGATAACCTATTTCTTCAGCTATCTTTTTCCCTTCATTTACAGTGTAAATGGGTTCGGTAGTTCCGGGCACAATTGGAACATTATTTTCTTTCATCAATCTTCTGGCAGAAGTTTTTTCTCCCATCATCATGGCTGATGTGGAAGATGGACCAATAAAAATTAATCCGGAATCTTCAACCATCTTAATAAATTCTGAATTTTCAGAAAGGAATCCGTATCCGGGATGGATTGCGTCAGCTCCAATTTCTTTTGCGAGCTTAATTATTTTTTCTTTATTAAGATAGGAATCGCTGGCAGGCGGCGGACCAATTAAAAAAGCTTCATCAGCACGTCTGACATGGAGGGCAGTTTTATCTGCTTCAGAATATATTGCCGCAGAAATTATATTTAATTCCCGGCAGGCTTTAATTATTCTGTGGGCTATTTCTCCTCTATTTGCAATTAATATTTTTTTTATCATTAATTTTATTTGAATTCTACAATTGTAATTCCATCTCCACCGAACTCTATATTTGCAAAATAGTAATTTTTTACGGTACCATTATTTCTTAAAATGCCGTGTACAAGCTGTTTTAATGCACCTGTTCCTTTACCATGCAAAATTTCCACCCTGTCGGAACCATTCATGTTTGCCGCATCCAAAAATTTAATCACATCAAATTCAGCTTCATCTGCTCGCTTGCCTCTTATATCCAGCCTATAACTTATATCATTTTGATCGGCAGTATAAGTCCTATGATTTCCATGCTCTATTTCAGATTTTTTTGCAGAAACAAGATCAGAATATTTAGTTTTTATTTTTAAAGTGCCTACAGTTAAAACAGCCTTGTTTTTATCTTTATCCAGCTCGGAAATAACACCTACAGAAGAAGTATCTTTTATAGAAGCATAATCACCAATACTAAGTTCAATTGCACTCTCTTTTTCTTTTTTTTGTTTCTTAAAAACTACGGCGCTTTCCTTTTTAATCTCTTCAATTTTCTTTTTTTCTTCCTTTATCACATTCTTATCTGCCTGTGACTCACGGATATTTTTAATTGCGCTTTCAATTTTTTTGTTAACGCCGGTTAAATATGTCTCGGCTTTTATTTTAGCATCAGAAAGAATCTCTTTTTTCTGTTCTTCCAACTTTTCAATTTTCGTTTGATATAAATTTGTCAATCCCTTTAAGCGTGAGTTTTCTATTTCAAGATGATTCAACTGTTCCTTCAGATCTTTCGATTTTTTCTCAAGAGATACTAAAAAGTCCTCAACTTTTGTCTTATCTGTATCTAAATATTCCTTTGCAAGTTGTATGAATTTATCATCAAATCCTATCCTGTTTGCTACTTCAAAAGCGTAGCTGGAACCTGGCATACCTTGTTTAAAACGGTAGGTCGGCTTTAAATGTTCGGTATCATATTCCATTGATGCATTTTGAAATCCTTGCAGTTGGTTTGCAATTATTTTTAAACTGCCATGATGTGTTGTAGCAAGAACACTGGCATTTTTATCTCGTAATGTAATCAGCATTCCTGCTGCGATTGCCGAGCCTTCTGCTGGGTCGGTCCCTGTTCCAACTTCATCAAGAAGAACAAGCGAATCGGCGTCTGATTCTTCAATTATGTATTTAATATTTTTAAGATGAGAACTAAATGTGCTAAGATCATCTTCAATTGATTGAGCATCACCGATATCAACTAAAACTTTCTGAAAAAAATGGAAATTAGAATCCGGATGAGCCGGTATTGGAATTCCTGCAAGAGCAAGGCATGTTAACAAACCTGTTGTTTTTAGAGTTACTGTTTTACCACCAGCATTTGGTCCGGTTATAAGAACAATATTTACATCATCCAATTTTAAATTCATCGGAATTGTATTCAACTGACCAAGACGTTTTACAAGAATCGGATGACGTGCATCAATCATTTCAAAAGGCTTGGAAAGATCAAAAGACGGATGTGAGCCAATAATTTCGATTGAATATTTGGCGCGTGCAAAAATTGAATCAATCTCTGCAATTGCCGAAAGCGAATTTTTTAATTCGCTGCTTAACTCTCCAATTCTTTCTGTCAATCCTTTAAGGATTTTTTCAATTTCTCGTTTTTCAGCAAATCCTAAAGAGAGAATATCATTGTTTATCTCAAGTGTTTCTTCAGGTTCAATATAGACAGTTTGACCCGTTGAAGATTCAGAATGCACAAAACCGCGAACATGGCGTTTGTGTTCTGCTTTTACCGGTAAAACTATTCTTCCGTCTCTTTGGGTAATATATTCTTCCTGCACAAGGTATGAATCACTTAACTGCTTTAAAAGCTTCTGCATTAGCTTTTGAAGTGCAGTTTCCTTTTCTCTTAATTCAATTCTTATTTCTCTAAGCCTTGCGCTTGCATCATCGCGTATTTCACCATTTTCATTAAATACTTTTCCTATAAAATGCTCAAAAACTTTATCAACAAAAAGACGGGAAGTATGTTCATTCAGATATTCTCCGTTTCCATCCCGTGGTTTTAAGAATTGGAATAATTTACGGGAAGTTTCAGCAAGTTTAAGTATATCCCTTATTTGTCTTGCCTGCAGTACAACACCTTCAATTCTAGACTTTGAAAGAGAATCATAAAGGTTGGGTAAATAATCAATGGGAGGAATGTCATTTTTAATTAAAATTTCTTTAGCGTCATTTACCTGTAATCCGCTGCGCCTAACTAATTCAATTGATTCAAGCGGGAGCAAATTATTGACAGCAATTTTCCCATTTTCAGTTGAACAGTATTTTTCAATTTGAGAAATGACTTTTTTGTATTCTAATTTTTCCAGGATGTCTTGAGTAATCATTTTTTTTGATGGAGAGTATCTATTTGTGGAGTTAGTTCCGAATCATTTTTTTCAATGTATTGCTTAATGTAATCAGCAGCCTTTGAACTTGTACCCATTACAAAATCGATAGTTTTTGGAATCAAGTCTGAAACAAAATTATATGTTAGAGAACCTTTTCTTTGTTCTGCTTTTGGGAAACTAAAAACATTAAGGAATAAAAATACAGCACTCAGGAAGAAAATTATTTGAATTGCTCCAATAATTCCTCCAAGAAATTGGTTTATCAGTCTGTTTACTTTATCAAATGGGTGAATAATTCTTTTCAATATTGTAGCAATTAGGATAACCGCCAGAAATATTAAGATTCCAGCAACAAGATTGGACAAATATTCATCGTTGTTAAGAAATCCAATTAGAATTTTCCCCAGTTTGCCCGAAAATTGAAAAGCAAGAGCAACACCGGCTATTAAACCAATTATTCCAATTATTTTTCTTACCAGTCCGTCTTTGAATCCAAGAAGAAAACCAACAAGAACAATAAGAATAATTATGTAATCAAGGTAATTCAATTACTACCCAGAATTTTTTCAACTATTTCTTTAATAACTTTGCCGTCAGCTTTTCCTTTTAATGCCTTAGCTGCAATAGGCATAAGCTTTGGGAAATCTTCTTTAGTTTTTGCTCCAACTTCTAAGGCAATTTTTTTAATTTCCACTTCAATTTCCGCCGTTGAAAGCTGTTTGGGTAAATATTCTTCAATAATTTTGAGTTCAGTTTCTTCCTTATCAGCAAGTTCAGGTCTATTCCCTGCACGGAACTGCTCAATTGATTCTTTCCTTTTTTTAGCTGCAGAAGTAAGCATCCTGATCTCATCTTCAGGGGTCAATTCTTTGTCAGTTCCACTTTTTTCAAATTCAAGAATGAGGGCACGAATTGAACGTATTGTCTCAAGCCGAACCTTATCTCCTGATTTCATTGAGTTTTTAAGATCTTCATTGATCTTGTCTTTAAGATTCATATCTTCCTCAAATTAAAAAATATTTTTATGCCTGGTAGTAAGATAAAAAAATCATTTGATTTATTTTCGCTTATTATAACGAGTAAGGGAGTTCAATTATATTCCCACTTATAATTATTCTATTATTAAAAAGCATTTGAACAGAAGAACAAATGCTTAATGGATTTACCAATAGAGTTTTATCTTTAACCCATTCACGGTTTGCAGATGTATCAATAATAAATGGAGCAACGGCATTTGCGCTTAAGCCGGCTTCTTTTCCTTCTAATGCAAGTGTTCTAACTAAATAATTTAATCCATTTTTTGAAATGTTATATGCTGATTTATTGGCTTCTTCCTTTAAACTTGACATAGCGCTCGTAAAACAAATTGACCCACCCAGTGTCCCATCAATTAATTTTAAGAAATACTTTGCTATTAAGAACGCTACGTTTAAATTTATATTCATCATGTTCAGCCAGTCAATATAACCGGTGTCAGCGATCGACTGCCCGCCTAAAAAACCTCCAATTGTGCTGAATAGAAAATATTCTGCATTTTTATCCCTATCAACTTTTAAAAATGCAGTTTTTATATTTTCTTCAATAGATAAGTCAATAATTTTAACAATTTCTACATTCTTGCCTTTTTTTTGAATTGCAATGTCTTTTCGTGTAAACAAATAGTAGTTATCATACTCCTGATTTAAAAAATAATCAATAGCAGCTTTGCCCAAATCACCGGATGAACCAAATAGTAAAAATACTTTTTTAGAATTCATTTGTTTTCTTTCAAATAAAATTTAGCTGCAACCGGGTAGTGATCACTATACCCGCCAATATATTTGTTACCCCTATAAGTTGGCAATGCTCCTTCATTTTTACTTTTCGGATCAATCATAAAAGGAGGTTTGATTATATTAAATGAAGAGCAGTCATATTTAACATTTTTATTATTTAATATAGAAATTGATATCATAATTTGATCAAATCTCATCCATTTATTATTTAGCAAATAGGTACCCTTTTCCCAAACAAACTCTTTTTCACTCAAGTTTAGAAGTTCATTTTGGAAAAATACATCCTGCTTGCAGTTAAATACATTTGCTTTTAAAATGTTGACAATAGAATTATTATCCTGATCGACATTAAAATCGCCCAATACAATAACATTACTATTAGGAGCTGATTGATTTAAAGTATCAAGACTACTTCTTAAAACATGAGCAGCAGCGGAAAAATTCTTTTCTGAACGTACTTTGTCTGCATACTTTTGCGGCCAATGGTTAACATAAAAATGAAATTTTTCACCGTTGGTTTTATGTATAAGAACAACGTGCAGAATATCTCTTGTGGGATGGTGATCCGGCAGTTCTACATGAAGTGCAGCAATGCTGTCAATTGAAAAAATATTTCTGTCATAAATCAATGCAACATCCAATCCATGTTCATCAGGTGAATCCCGGTGGCAAACTATATAATCACGACTACCTTTTATAGTATAAATCAATTTTTTAACAACATAAATATTTTCGACTTCTTCAAAAGCTATAATATCAGGAGCGCAGCCATCATTCATATAATTAATAACTTTAGCAAGGTTATTTAATTTATGCTCAAATCTTTCATAATTCCATCTCTTAGGAGAGCCGGGCAAAAAATCTTTATCATTTTTCACAGAGTCTTTCATTATATCAAATAGGTTTTCAAGGTTCCAATTGGCAACATAAATGGAATCCTTCTTAGTTGCCTGTCCAAATAAAGCAACCGTGAGCAAGAAGCAAATAATGAAGCATTTTACTAAAAAGTTAGATTTCAAATATTTCATATTGTCTTTGCCATTATAATTTGAATGTATTTATATTAACACGATAAATATAACCAAAATAAATTAACGAGTTTAGATGAAACCAGTCAAAAAACCTTCTAAGGAAGCATCGCTTCCAAAGAAAAAATTTGTAATTATAGATGCAATGGCTCTCGCTTACAGAGGTTATTATGCTTTCATATCAAGACCACTGCTAACCGTTTCCGGAGAACCAACTTCTGCTGTTTATGGTTTCTTAAATCAGTTATTTAAAATTATAGAGGATACAAAGCCTGAATACCTTGCCGTTGGTTTTGATTCCAAAGAAAAAACGTTTCGTCATGAACGGTATGAGAATTACAAATCATCCCGCCAGGCAATGCCGGAAGATATGATTCCTCAGATTCAGAGAATTAAAGAAATAATTGAAGCATTTAACATTCCACTTTACATCCTTCCGGGTTATGAGGCTGATGATTTAATTGGAACCGCAGTTAAAGAAGCAGAAAAGAAAGGATTTGACTGCTATGCCATTACACCCGATAAGGATTACATCCAACTCATTTCTCCCAATATAAGAGTTGTAAAACCGGGAAAATCGACAGATGAAATTGAAATTATTGATGAGAATAAAGTTCGCGAAGATATGGGGTTTGATCCCATTCAAATGATTGATTATTTGGCGCTTGTAGGCGATTCAAGCGATGATATTCCTGGTGTTGCAGGAATAGGTCCAAAGACTGCTGTACCGTTAATACAGCAATTTAAGACTCTTGAGAATATTTATAAAAATTTGGATCAAATAAGCAAAGCAGGTACTGTTACTAAACTTTCCGAGAATAAGGAAAATGCATTCCTTTCAAAAGAATTGGCAACAATAAAGACCGATACCCCTTTTCACATGAATTTTGATGAAGCAAAATTCCATAACCCAAATATTGAGAAACTATTAAAAATATTTGGTGAACTTGAATTTAAGTCGTTTGCAGGCAAACTAAAGAAAATATTTGTAGAAACCGGGATCGAGAAACAAATAGAATCAAAGGTTGAAAAAATTGAAGTACAGGAACCAGTAGATATTGTTGATGTTAAGGAAATTAGTTCATTTGAAAAAAGCAAAGTAAAATACAAACTGATATTATCATTCAAAGAAGCAAAAGAGCTTGCCAGTAAACTTTCTGCCTGTGATTTATTTGTTTTTGATACTGAGACAGACGGACTTGATACGCTTAATTTAAATCTTGCAGGGTGTTCCTTTGCAATGAAACCCAAAGAAGCTTTCTATGTTGCAACAAATCCCTCAAAGGAATCCTCAACATTATTTTCTTTTGATACAAGCGACAGGCTGCCGGTTGATGATTTTGTAAAAATATTCAAACCGGTATTTGAAAATGAAAAGATCAAAAAAGTTTGTCAGAATGGTAAATATGATATTGGGGTTCTAAGACTTTTTGGAATTGAAACACGCAATTTTTATTTTGATACAATGCTGGCAAGTTACGTAATTGATCCTGACGAGAAACACGGCATGGATGATCTTTCTGAAAAATACCTGCATTATAAACCAATTCCTCTTCTTGACTTAATAGGTTCAAAAAAGACCCCTGAAAAAATCTTTGAAATTGACCCCAACAGGCTTTCTGATTATTCAAGTGAGGATGCTGATATTACTTTCAGACTTTACAACTTGCTCCAGGGGATATTAAAAAAAGAGAATCTTGAAAAACTTGCTTACGATATTGAATTCCCTCTTGTTCCCGTTCTTGAAGATATGGAACGTACCGGTATAAGAATAGATACGAAAAGTTTGAAGGCATTCAGTGATGATCTTCAAATTCTTCTGGATAACTATTCAAAAGAAATAATTAAGCATGCCGGTGAGAACTTTAATATTAATTCGACCCAGCAGCTTCAAAAAATTCTATTTGAAAAACTAAAGCTACCTCAAACTAATAAAACTAAAACTGGTTTTTCTACCGATGCAAGATCATTAGAATTACTTAAAGGATTGCACCCAATTATTGATGTTATATCAGATTACAGGCAGGTTTCAAAACTAAAATCTACTTATGCAGATTCACTACCTAACTTAATTCACTCTAAAACCGGAAGACTGCATACGTCTTACAATCAAGCTGCTGTTTCAACAGGAAGATTGTCGAGTAATGATCCGAATCTTCAAAATATTCCAATTAGAACTGAATTGGGAAAAGAGATTAGAAAAGCTTTCGTTCCCCGCGATAAAAATTATGTTATACTTTCTGCAGATTACAGTCAGATTGAATTGAGGATAATGGCAAGCATTTGCGGTGATGAAGCATTAACCAAAGCATTTAATTCCGGCGAAGACATACATAGAAGAACTGCTGCGTTAATCTTCAAAGTTGATCCTAAAGATGTAACCCAGGATATGCGGCGCAAAGCTAAAGAGGTTAATTTTGGAATTCTATATGGTCTAGGTCCATTTGGTCTAAAAATAAGATTGGGTATTACTCAGTCTGAAGCTAAGGAAATTATTGACGGATATTTTAACTCGTTTAAGAATGTTAGAAAATTCATGGATGATTGTGTTGCCAGCGCAAAGAAAAAGGGCTATGCTGAGACTTTATACGGTCGCAGGCGCTACTTGAGGAACATAAACAGTAAGAACAGGGTTGTACAGCAGTTTGAAGCCCGTGTGGCTATTAATATGCCAATACAGGGCTCTGCAGCCGATATGATAAAACTCGCAATGATAAAAATTCACAAGATGCTTGAAAAGAAGAAAGCCAAGACAAAAATGGTTTTACAAGTCCATGATGAATTGGTTTTTGATGCCCATAAAGATGAAGTTGATGAACTTAGACCGTTAATTGTTAAATTAATGGAAAATGCACTGCCGGTAAATGTTCCTGTTATTGCGGAGACCGGAGTTGGCAATAATTGGCTGGATGCGCATTAATTAAAATTGGGAAAATCAAATGGTATGATAAAGTTATTGAGTGCGTTAAATATAATATGATGTATGGATTGTGTTTAAAATTATTTTCTAATTTTCAGATTTAAGTGCTGTCCCATTAATTCAAAATCTTTATCATTGTGTAATAATTCTATTTCATTTTCGATACAGAATGTTCCTATTATTAAATCAACTGTCTTTCTAATAGTTATTCCTTTTGTTCTGAGATATCTGAAATTCCCGGCACTTTTTATTGCTAATTCTTGATTACAAATATTAAAACAGGGAAAAGATTGCATTATTTCTTTAGCAAACTTAAAATCCTTATCATTTCTAAAACCTTGCAAAACCTCTGCTAATATATAATCTCCAATTATTACTAATTCGTTACCTAATAAAGAATTTAATTCATCAGTATGCCAATTATTTTTTCCATTGAAGTAGTCAATGAATACTGAAGAGTCTACTAGAATCATTTTGTTGTTCTCATCTCATCAAGATTTCCTTCCCACTTCAATTTTCCGCGTAATTTCTTAAGTCTGCTCTGCTTTTTAACTTGTACAAGGAGCTTTAATGCCTCCTCCACGACATCTTTTTTTGTTAAAAGACCGGAGGTTTTAAGAGCAGCATTCATTAATTTATCGTCAATTACAATGTTTGTTCTCATTTGATTTCCTTTCTAATGTGTATTGTATAGTGTTATTATACACATTCCTATACAATTAATCAACTAATATATTTGAATTGCAAATAACAGTATAGCTTTTAATCCATCAGTCTCGCTGTTTTTTAGTGTGGTTAGTCCAAAATGCATTCTCTATTTTTTTAGCTGATGCAGGATCAAATACCCTTTTATTGAACTGCTGATTATACACGGTTTTTCTTGTATTATGGTTTGAATCCATCAAGTTCAATATTCTTAATTATTTTATAATGCTTAATGTTTCCCGTAAGTAACTTCAGACCGTTTGTAATAGCTGTTGCAGCTATTAGGGCATCTGCCAATACTAATGAAGCGCTAAGATAATGATGCTCTACTAAAAACATTGCTTTAGCCGAAATATCCTCATTTATAAAAAGTATTTTTACATTCCATTTTCTTAATGCACCTCTTAATAATATTAGCTCATACTTATCCCGCATTCCTTGAACTAATTCCATATACGTAACTACCGATATAAAAAAATTGTTGTACTTTTCAATCACTTCTTTAACTTTAGAATTGCCCCTCATGTACCATATTAAAACATCTGTATCTATCATTATCATAAGAACCTCCCTTTTCTTAGTTCACGAACGTATAAATCAACATTTTTCAAATCAGTCCGGTTTTTCCATATACCGAATAGTTCATCGTTCTTTTCAGCGTTATTTTTAGATTGCTTCATAGGGACTAATTTTGCACATTGTTTTCCCCGGAATGTTATTATCACTTCTTCACCGCGGGCTACTGATTCAAGAAGTTCTTTTGTATTAAATCTAAGTTCTTTAGCTGTAGAATGCATTATTTTACCTTCTTATGAGTTTATACTTCATAATATAAACTACAGCGGGATGAATAGCAATTAATGACTGGGCATAAAACGGAGTTGGCAATAATTGGCTGAATGCACATTAGATAATTTTAATTGTTCATCAAGTATATGCTGTAAATATACTTTATCGTGCTTCATACCAGCGAATTTCATTTTGTAAGTATGGAAGTATGTATGGGCTAATCCCCTTTTCAGTTAGAAGATCAACCTTTCTATTAAATATTTTCTCAAGTTCAAAGGAAAGATCAATAAAATTATCAAATGATTTTTGTTCAAAATCTACTAATAAATCAATATCGCTACTGATATCCGCTTCATCCCTTGAAAATGATCCAAACAAACCAATTTTATTTACACTGTATTTTCTTAATAAATCATTGTTCTGTTCAAGAATTTCCAATATATCAGATGAAGAATAGTTTTTCATTATGTTTCTCTTTTAACATAAAAAATATATGAAAGATTAATTTTATAATAAACTTTCGGTATACCTAAACTGTTGCCTGCCAGGAATAAAAACAAAGAGATTTGCTTTAATTAATCTGCAAGGAACTTGTAAATTAAATAGCCAAACTTTATTTAAAGGTGTTCTTTTAAGTAGTTTATGCTGTCAATGGATGTCGGACTTTGTCCACGCATTAATGCGTAATAATATGTTATCCAGTCTCCAAGATAAATCAAATCAATCAATCTTAATTTTACGTCAGCTTCTGAGCTTTTAAGATTTATAATTTCTACACCCGCTTTTTCAATTAGCTGTGAAGTAAGTTCTATTCTTTTTTTAACCTGGGGATGATAATCTTCATCAAGGATATTTATCAGCTTCAAATTCATAGCAGGTTTATAACCTTCCCAGCCAAGAATTTCATTGTGATTCAGCTCGGGTAAATATCCATAAAACGCATGCTGTTTTGAATTCTCGTTGAACTCTCCTTTCAATCTGGTTCCTACTGCAGAAGTATAATCACTAACAGAATATATTACAGGAATAAATCCCAATAATTCTTCAGCAAGATTGCTTGCGGTGTTTGCCGGAAGTTTTGAGTATAATTCTCCTTTTCTTTTTAGTAAAATAATTGCCTGCGCAACATTTTCATTTTGATCCGGGACCAATTTCAATAAATGGAATGTTTTTAGCAATGTAAAAAAATTAATCCAAAGGGCGTACCGGGGTTGAAATCCGGTTTTTAACCTTGCAAACGGAACATTGTTTCTTTTTGAAATTTCTTCAACTTTTCCACCTGTGGAAATACATACAACCTGGCATTTTCTTTCTATAGCCTGGTTCAAAGCAGAAATAGTTTCTTCAGTATTTCCTGAATAGGAAGAAGCAATAACTAATGTTTCATTATTAGCATAAGCAGGAAGTTCATAATTTCTATTTACCGAGTACGGTAGTTTTAATTCTTTTCTACAATAGTTTTGAATCAGGTCCCCTCCAATTGCTGAACCGCCCAACCCGGTTACAATAATATTTTTAATTTTAGCAGTGTCAATTGATGAACAATCAAATTTATTTTCCCAGGCGTATTCAATTTGCTTGTAAGAATCTATTAGAACATTGAACTGATCCTCTGGATCCAGTTTCAAGATGAGTCCGTTTAAGTTCATTTAAGCCTCATATAGATTTTTAATCTTGTTTACTAATTTACTATTGTAAAATTTGTGAAGAAGCTCGTTTATTTCCTTTTCGGTTTTTAATGCAAGACACTCATCAACCAACGGCTGTAATTCTTTATAACTGAGACTTCTTATTACTTTTTTTATTAAAGGAATTGCTGAGGAAGAAACACTCAAAGATTTAATCCCAAATCCAACTAACAGCGGAACGGCAACAGGATCTGCTGCCATTTCGCCGCACATACTTACAAGTATTTTAGCTTTTTTACCTTCTTGTATTATATTATTCAAGGTTCTAACAACAGAAGGGTGAAACTCTTGGTAAATACTTGAAACAATCTCATTACCCCTGTCAACAGCTAACAGATATTGAATAAGATCATTTGTACCAATACTAACAAAATCAACTTCTTCGGCAAAATCTTTTATAAGCACAGCGGCAGAAGGCACTTCGATCATTATACCTACATCCATGTGATTATCAAAATGTTTTCCTTCTTTTTTCAATTCCGCTTTACATTCGTTAATTATTTCTTTTGTCGACCTAACCTCGCAGATAGATGCAATCATTGGAAGCATAAACTTAACATTCTTGTGAGAACTTGCTCTAAGAATTGCGCGTATTTGAGTTTTCAGCATTTTAGGATTATCAAGCATGAGCCTGATACCACGCCACCCTAAAAAAGGATTTGGTTCTTTTAAATCAACGGGCAATACTTTATCTCCGCCAATATCAAAAGAACGAATTATAACTGATTCCGGGTAAATCCTTTCGGCAATAATTTTGTAAACATTGTACTGTTCCTCTTCATCAGGGAATGCTTCATACTCTTCGAATAATTGTTCGGTACGTACAAGACCAATTCCTTTAGCTCCACTTTGAAGAATGACTTCTATTTCATCAGTAAGCTCAAGATTAGCTAATAGTTGTATTTCCCTTCCGTCAGTCGTTTCAGCCTGTAAGCCATGCATCAGGTCTAATTCAACATCCTGTTTATGAAGCCGTTCAATTTTTTTATCATAGATTTTATGTTGTTCTTCATCCGGATTAATAATCACTTCCCCCCGGAAGCCGTCAATAATGATTAAATCCCCGTCCTTTATTCTATTAGTTGCTTCATGCAGGCCGACTACAGCAGGAATGTTCAATGACCGTGCAACTATTGCCGCATGCGATGTTAAACCGCCAAAATCTGTCACATAGCCCTTAACATTCACCCTTGAAAATAAAATCGTGTCGGATGGTGAGACTGTTGTAGTAACAACTACTACATCACTTGTAATTCTTGATTTCCACTTTTTCTTTTTAAGATTTCTAATTATTCTATTTTTTATATCTTCAATATCATGAGAACGTTCTTTCATGAAGGCTTCGTGTGAAAGATTCATCAAATTCGTATACTTGGATATTTCATCATTAACAATGAACTCGGGAATTCTCTTTTCCTTATTTATTCTTTCTTTAATAGCTGTAACAAGAATAGGGTCATCAAGAATCATAATTTGCGCTTCAAAAATTGCAGCGCGTTTTTCACCAAGTTTATCAACTGCCAGGGAGAAAATTTTTCTCAGTTCTTTTTTCGATTTTTCAAGTGCTATATCAAGGTTGGCAAGAGCTTCCTCAACGTCAGATACCAATTCATCGGCTATTTCTTCTTTCTCTTTTTTGTAAAGAAATGCCTTTGCGACAGCAATGCCCGGTGCTGCGCCAATACCTTTAAGTATATTTTCATTTTCTGTTTTCATATTATAACTCGTCAAATCCTCTTTGAAAATAGTCAATAATCTCCCGGGAGGCTGGTTCTTCATCTTCGCCGTCAAAGATAAGAGTAATTTCTGATCCTTTCTCTGCGGCTAAAGTCATTACACCAATAATACTTTTACCATTAATATGGAAACCATCCTTGTTGAGAAAGAAATCACATTTATATTTTGAAGCTAATTTGACAATAGTTGCCGCCGGCCTTGTATGAAGACCTGCGTTATTTATTATTGTGAGTTTACGTTCTATCATTTTTTCCTGTTAATTAAAATTTTAGCCAGCCATATCATCAAATCTTTACCGTCTCTGTTAGGTAAAATAGATAAATTTTTCAATGCCAATTTAGTGTATTTCATTATTTCATGCTCGGCATCCTGAATAACCCCAAGCTTAATATATAAATTTTTGTATTTATCCACCTCATTAGGCTTGATTCCATTGTTTTTTATTACTTTTAAAAGTTCAAGTTTATCCTTTCTCTTTGCTTTTTCAAGTGCGCGCAAAAATAGATATGTTTTCTTCCCTTCAATTAAATCGTTGCCTATTTTCTTACCAAACTCATTTTCTTCTCCTATTATATCAAGAAGATCATCCTGTATTTGAAATCCCATGCCAAGATAATTCCCGTAATTTGAAACAGCTTTAATATATTTTTGTGATGCTCCGCTTAATTGCGCTCCAATAGAACAACACATTTCCAATAAAGCTGCAGTTTTTTTATAAATCATCTTTTTGTATTCATCAATAGAAACATTATTTCGAGTTTCAAATTCCTTATCAAGACTTTGTCCTTCGCAAATCTCGATGATAGTATTTGTAAATGTTAAAACTATTTTATTTACGTTAATTTTCGAATCTTTTAACAAATTCTGATAGGCCTGCGCAATCAAACTATCACCGGTAAGAATTGCCGTGCTTAAATCATATTTTGTATGGAGAGTTGCGCGACCTCTTCTTTTTGATGAATTATCCATAATGTCGTCATGAACCAATGTAAAATTATGAAGTAATTCAACTGCAACTGCGGCATTAAAAACGTGTTTCAAATTTCCATTAACAGTTTGAGCAGATGCAATAACAAGAATAGGACGCAGCCTTTTTCCACCGCCTTTTAAAAAATAAGAGCATGGTTCGTAAAGTGATAATGGTTCCTTCCCAGCAAAAAGTTCATTAAGTTTTTTATCAATCCCGGAAATTTCATTCTTGAAAATTTTTTCACATTTATCTGAATAGACTATCAATACAATTCCTCTTTTTTAATTAATCCAATACCAATAAAATTTTTAGTGTTACTACACCCTGTTAAATACATAATATTTTTTACAGTTGTAAACCAGGATCTAATTAGTTCTATTACACCTTCAACATCGTTTTTAACTATTTCCTGCAAAATAATTCGTGCCGACCCGCATAAATCAGCGCCGAGAGCAAGAGCTTTAGCAATATCAACACCATTATTAATACCCCCTGAAGCAACAAGAGTAAAATAAAAATATTTTCTTAATTGGTTTACTGTTCTTATACAATAAGAAGTGGGTAAACCCCACTCGCTAAAAAAACTATTTTCCTGCCGGTTCCTCTTTAACTCAACGGAAGCCCAGCTAGTTCCGCCAGCCCCGGCAACATCAATGCACTTAACTCCGGCTTCTAAAAGCTTTTTAGCAGCATGCATACTTATTCCGGAACCAACTTCTTTAACAATAACAGGTATTTGAATTTTTGAACAAATCAATTCCAAATTCTTAAGTAATCCGCTAAAATCCGGTTCCCCTTCTGATTGTAATAATTCCTGCAAAGGATTAACATGAACTGCCATTGCATCAGCCTCTACAATAGCAATCAACTGCCGTATATCCTTAATGATATTTTTGGATTTTGCAACCTGTGCAGCTCCAATATTTCCGATAATAGGAACATCACCGGCATTTTGCCTTACAACTTTATATGATGAATGAAATGAATTATTCTCAAGAGCCTGGCGCTGGCTGCCGACACCAATTGGAATGTTTAATTCTTTTGCAACGATTGCAAGTTTTTCATTTATACCCTTAGCCTCTTTTGTACCTCCTGTCATGCAGGAAATTAAAAATGGGTAATTAATTTTCTTTGAGAAAAATTTTGAATTGAGATTTATTTTGTTGTAGTCTATTTCAGTTACCGCATAATGCTCAAATTCATATTTATCAAAACCATTAGTCTTGGATATATATTCTACTTCATCAGTTAGACAAAGTTTAATATGATCTTTTTTTCTAATAGATGTTTTACTTTGAGTCATTAATAATTACTTTTATTTATATCAAAAAAAAATTATAGATGAGATTCTTACTTAATCCGGTAACTTTTAAACCAATATTTTATTAAAATAAAACTCCCCTTAAATATTGCCTCTAAAAATCAGGCTTAACGCTCACGTTTAATCTCAATAAAAACATTGAAACGATTCTTATTCTTTTGTTTTGTGTTTTCATTATCCTGGATAGTAATAATAATAATTCTTGCTTTATTTTCAACTTGTTCAGTAAAAATCATCTTTTTTTCTTTATGATCTCCTATTTTTTGCCAGTCGCTTATATTCTCCTGCCACTTAGTATCTACACATGATTTAATTTTAGTCCAAACATTTTTGAATTCGATTTCAGCTTTATCTTTTTCATTTCCATCATAAAAAATTGCATTATATGACCCGCTTTCTTCATCAAGGAAGGAATCTACAGCACCATTCATTTTAACTAATTGTTTTCCGGATAAAGAATTTTCAAGCAAAAAAAAGTAAGCGTTTGAGTGTGCAAGCAGAAAATTTAATGTTATACAAAAATCAGCATCCTTATCCAGGCTCAAAGAATTTGGTTCAGCAATTGCAGACTGAAGTGTATAGCCTCCGCGAGAAGATTGGTCTCCAATAACATATAAAACCCAATTTCCGCTTTTTGGAACTATAGTGACAATATTAGCATAGCCTTTATCATTCCTTGAACTTTGTTGGTAGATTTCTCCAGTTGGGTTTACCAATGCAATGCTTGGTTGAAAATTTTTTGTATAAACGACAAAATTTATTGCCTCTCCTTCGTATAATTCAATTTCGTAACCGTGATACCTGCCAAAATCTTTTTTGTACAAATCCTTGGAAGTCAGTTCTCCTTGAATCTCATTAAAATCGACTTGAAATTGCTGTTTATTCACCTGCGAATAATTAATTCCGACACATATAAAAAATATTGCAATAAATAATTTGAAATATTTCATTTTACCAACTCCTATAACTCTGGTAAGCCAATATAATTAATGAGCATTTCTAAAAAGATTTTTTCTGTAATAAGGTCTCACAACCAAACGAGACAATTTCATGTAAAACCGGAATTTTGGGCAGTTTGATAGTTGGCAGCCCAAACCGCAGAGCATAAATTGGTCTAAACAAGTATAAATCTTTCTTGACAGGCTTAAAATTTCTTATTGCACAATGCAGTTCAAATTCCTTAATAGAACATCCGGTACTATAGTGAAGTTTAATTTCATCAATATATCCGTACTCTTCCTTAAATAATGAGGCAATTATTTTAAGAAATGGTTTTGGAAGTCTGTGCAGGTACGGTATTGCTTTCAAAAAGCTTTTGCCAATTTGCTGATGCCCTGCAAACGGAGAATGCTTTGGAGGAAAACTAATAAACAAGTAACCGTCATTCTTCAGTAATGCTTCAAGATTGCTAAAGGCGGCATATTTATTTTGTACGTGTTCAATGACTTCCCTCATTATTATCACATCATAGACTTCGCCAACTTTTTCAGATAAAGAAGGGTCTGTAATGTCGCCGACAATAACTTTAAGAGCCGGATTTTTTTCCTTTGCAATTTGAGCTCTTTCATCGCTAAGCTCAAGCCCGGTAACCTGCATTCCCATTTCTTGTAAAACTGAAAGTAAGCCACCTTCTGCACATCCCACTTCAAACACTTTTCTCTTATGGAATTCAGGTATTTGCTTTTGAAGATAAGGAAGCAGGTATTCTTTCGTATATTTCACTTGCTCGTAAAAATGTTTCTCTGCCATAATAAATATTTAATAAGTTGGGTTAAAATTTAATCAAAGATTTTGTCCCTACCAAAGATTTACACAAAATGGAACAATTATGAACTATTTTTCTAAGTTTTCAATATTTCTTGCAATTAACTTACAATAAAAATAAATTTTGCAGTCAATTTTGAGATTATGATAGAGCAAGCAGCAGAAAAAAACATAACCGTCAATAGAAAGGCACAACACGAGTACTTTATACTCCAGTCATATGAAGCTGGTATAGTTTTAGTCGGAACTGAAGTAAAAGCATTAAGACAAAACAAAGCAAATCTTGTTGATGCCTATGGAATGATTGTAAACGGTGAAGTATGGCTGCATAGCCTTAATATTTCCACATACGATCAGGGAAGTATAAACAATCATGACCCAGTTAGAAAAAGAAAGCTGCTTTTGAATAAAAGTGAGATTAGAAAATTAAATAAAGCAGTGTCTGAAAAAGGGAATGCATTAATTCCATTAAGACTATATTTTAGGGACGGTAAAGTAAAAGTGGAACTTGCTGTAGCAACAGGAAAAAGAAAATACGACAAGCGTGAAGAAATAGCAAAAAGAGATCTCAAACGAGAAATGGAAAGAAAATTCAAGTAGCTGTACAGGAGAAAATATTGGAGAAAAAAATACTCTTCCCCCCTCTTAATGAGCAAATGGATTTGATTAGAAGGGGAACCTCTGAAATTGTTCCAGAAGAAGAATTACTTCAGAAACTAGAAAAATCAATTAAAGAAAATAAACCTCTTAACATAAAGCTTGGCTGTGATCCTACACGTCCGGATCTTCATCTTGGTCACTCTGTTGTTTTAAGAAAGCTGGCTCAATTTCAGCAGCTTGGACATCAGGCAATTTTAATTATCGGTGATTTTACCGGAATGATTGGAGATCCATCAGGAAGAAATACTGCCCGCCCGCCTCTTTCTTTTGAAGAAGCCCATGAAAATGGAAAATCATACTTTGAACAAGCATCGAAAATACTGGATAAAGAAAAAACCAATATAGTACATAATTCCGAATGGCTCGGTAAAATGACTTTTGAGGATGTAATAAAGCTTTCTTCAAAATATACTGTAGCCAGAATGCTGGAACGGGATGATTTTACTAAAAGATATAAAACCGGTATTCCAATTAGTATGCATGAGATTCTTTATCCATTAGCACAGGCTATGGATTCTGTTGCAATAAAGAGTGATGTAGAGCTTGGTGGCACGGATCAAAAATTCAATTTGCTTGTTGGAAGAGACATCCAGCGTGAGTTTGGAATTGAACCCCAGGTTATCCTCACCTTGCCACTTTTACTTGGAACAGATGGAGTTGAAAAGATGAGCAAGTCTTTGGATAATTTCATAGGGATAAACGAAAGCGCTAAAGAGATTTATGGAAAAACTCTATCAATCCCCGATAATTTATTATATTCATATTTTGTTCTAACAACTGACGTTGCGAATGATGAACTTAAATCAATCGAAAAAGACCTTAAAAATGAATCAGTTAACCCGCGTGATATAAAGAGAAACCTAGCAAGGAAATTAGTTGAGATGTACCATTCAATTGAAGCTGCTGAAACTGCTGAGAAGGAATTCGATAATATCTTTGTCAAAAAAGGCCTTCCGGACGAAATAGAAGAGTTTAAGATAGATTCCGGGATGAAATCATTAGAAATACTAGATCTAATTGTAACAGTAGGGCTTGCTCCCTCGAAAAGTGAAGCAAGGCGGCTTGTAACCCAAGGAGGTGTCACTATTGATGGGGAAAAAATTGATGATATTAAAGAAGTAATAATTCTCGATAAAAATAAAATTTTAAAGGTCGGAAAGCGTAAGTTTATTAAACTAAATTGCATTTAAGCATGGAGGAACCCGAATTGTACGTACCAACTAAAATCTTTTTTACTAAAGGTGTAGGAAAACATAAAGAATATCTGGCATCATTTGAATTGGCGTTACGTGGTGCAGGTATTCAAATTTGTAATCTTGTTTCGGTTAGCAGTATCTACCCGGTTGGATGCAAGAGAATTACGCGTGAAGCAGGTTTGAAATTACTAAAACCAGGTCAGATTACACATTGTGTTATGGCTCGTAATTCTACAAATGAACCTAACAGATTAATTGCTTCTTCTTTAGGGGTTGCACTTCCGGCTAATAAACTGATGTACGGATATCTTTCGGAACATCATCCATATGGTCAGACAGAAAAATTTGCCGGTGAATATGCTGAAGATCTTGCTGCAACTATGTTAGCTACAACTTTAGGAATTGATTTTGACCCTGAAAAAGCATGGAATGAACGTGAGCAGGTATATAAAATGTCAGGTAAAATTGTAAATTCATTTAATATCACACAATCAGCTCAGGGCGATAAAAACGGACTCTGGACAACTGTTATATCAGTAGCAATTTTATTAACCTAAGAGAAACTGATGCATAATCATATTCTCTTTTGGGTCATTTTTTCTGCTTTGATTATTGGGATGTTTTATATAGATCTATACGTAACAGAGCGCAGAAAAGGGAAAATTGGAATTAAATCAAGTTTAAAATGGAGCGGCATTTGGATTTCTGCCGCTCTTTTTTTTAATCTTTTAATCCTTCTTTTTTTGGAGAACGGGCAGCAAAAAGCAATTGAGTATCTTGCCGGATACCTTGTTGAGAAGTCCCTCTCGGTTGATAATCTTTTTGTTTTCCTAATGATTTTCAGTGTTATGGGAATAAAAGATGAAAATCAGCCTCACGTACTGAAATGGGGCATAATTTCTGCCATCATAATGAGAATCATCTTTATTCTGGCAGGGATTACATTGATTAAATTATTTCACCCAATAATTTATTTCTTTGGTGTGCTTTTGATTTATGCCGCTTATAAAATGGCTTTTGGAGAAGATGCTCAAATAGATTTGAAGAATAATAAAATAGTTAAATTCATTTCCAAATTTTTCAATATCAAGACTGATTATAAAGGAAAAAATTTCTTCATTAAACAAAGCGGGAAAATATTTTTTACACCAATTTTTTTAACATTTATTCTAATTGAATCTGCAGATGTTATTTTTAATATTGATTCTATCCCGGCGGTAATTGCAATAACAACAGACTCATTTATTGTAATTACTTCGAATATATTTGCGATACTTGGTTTGCGGGCGCTTTATTTTGCTTTGGCAGGAATAGTTGATCTCTTTAAATATTTGAAATATGGAGTTGCAATTATATTAACCTATGTTGGGTTTAAGATGCTAATTACCGATTATTATGAAATTCCAACCCTTATTTCATTGGGCTTTATAATTTTCTGCCTTATAATATCAATTATTATTTCATTGTTATTCAGAAAGAAGCACGTCTCAGCTTAACAATTCCAATTGTGTGTACACAAGCAGCAAATAATAACCCTGCTATCATAGGTTCAACTTCACTCAGTATTGTTCCCTCAAAATTATTTCTTACAAGGAACCATATTATTGATACAAGTACACTTCCAATTAATTCTATTAAAGCAAAGGAACCTGATACTTTCCATTTATCGTAATATGCCCCAACCACAAGCAAAACAATCCCCGGGATACAAATACTCCCAATTATATACCATAGGGAAATTACAGATGGAACATAATAAGCAAAAATAATTGCTGCAATTGCTGAGAATATTATTCCAATCCTTGTATATAAAGGAATATTTTTTTCGGTTTTTTCATTTTTGAACTTAAAAATGAAATCTCTTCCAAACGTAGTAGCGCTAAGAAAAATAAAACTGTTAAGTGTTGACATTATTGTTGCAAACATTGCCGCGTAAAATATTCCTTTTGTTCCACTGCCTAATACTTTTTCAGCATACATTGGAAAAGCCTGCACCGGGTTGGCAAGGTCAGGCAGAGTTGCACGGGCAAATAATCCCGTTGATGTTGTTAAAAAATCAAAAAGCATCCAGAAAAATACAGAGATCAAAATTCCATGATATGCCGTTTTGCCATCCCGTGCGGCGTAACACCGTTGGTGAAACCCAGGGTCAGCAAAGGTCCATAATGCAATTAAAAACCAAACAATAATGTAGACAGGAGAAACATTTGATGTAAGTTTTAAGTGAGCAGGCGGTAGTTTTTGAACAAGAAAATCAATTCCGCCATAGCTTTTGATTGAAATGAACAAGAGCATAAAAAAGCCGGCAAACATTACAAAAAACTGGAACACATCAGTATAAAGGTCAGTTTTGTAGCCGCCTCTTAATAAATACATACTCGATAATAATACGCTTAATATTAATGCCGGAAGGAGTTGAAGATTGAAAATCATCATAAATAAATTTGCTACCATAAGTATATAAGGAGCCGGTGAGACCAATACAAAAACCAGTATTGAAGAAAAGAAACCGACTTGCCGCCCGAATACTTTTTCCAGCTTATCAGGTATAGTGTATAAAGTGGCATTGCGGATCTTTTTTGCAAAAAGGAATGCGAATAGAATTGCAAAAATATAATAAGGCAGTCCCTGAGTAAACCAGCTTAACAATCCATATCTATAAGTGAATTCCCCTACGCCAAGTATACCTCCATACCATGATGAAACATTAGTCATAACAAAAAGAAAAAGCCCTACCCTTCTGCCTGAAAGGAGATATTCAAGTGTGTCGCCTTTTTTTTCTTTCTTTGGAAGGAATCCAATCAGTAATACCACTGAGAAAAAGATAAATATTATTATAACGTCAAGTACACTAAAAGAGGCCATATTTTTTCATAACATTAAAATCACGGATGACAAATATTTTACCGTTCCTGGTTTTAAGCTTCATTTGGTGACCTATAGCAACATTGCTTGTGCTTTCTTTTTCACCAAAAGGGAGTGAAATATTTTTAAGCGGATACTTTAATCCTTCCGATGTTATTTTCGTCTTCTTATCAATTGCATAAATTGAAATTGTTTCTTTTGGAATTGTTTTAAGAACTATATTGCCTTTAAATGCGGCTAAATATGAATTTTTATGTACTATACTTAATTTCACTTTATCAAAAAATTTAAGTACAATTCCCAGGTTGCAGAAAGTGTGGTCAAGCCTATCGCCGGTAACTCCAAGAAGTATTATTTCATCATATTTCTTTTTAATTGCAAACTTAATACACTTCTCAACATCTGTATCATTCTGGCTTTTAATATGCTTTATTTCGCATTTATCGTAAAAGTAATCATAGACTTCAGGACGTATGGAATCCAGATCGCCTATAATAAAATCAGGTAATAAATCATATTTCAGGGCAGAATTTGCCCCTCCATCCGCGCAAATTAAAGTATGAAATCCTTTTTTATCCAGATAATCAATTACCTTCTTTGCGGGTGGATCGCCATTTGCAAGTATTAAACACTTATTCATTACATGCCTAACTTGATTCCGAATAGTAAATTTCTTTCTGCAGCCGGGAAAAATTCTTTACCAATTCCATAAGCTGCATACAAATTATCAAAAATGTTATTTACTTGTAAAAACAATTTAATTTCTTTGGGATATATATTAGTTTCCAGATTGTAAGAAACATAGGCATTAGCCACAAAATATGAATCAACTTTGTTATCCGGATAATCAACAATGCCCGGGTAAAGATTAATGTAATCCTGAAGTTTATTACCAAAATTGTCAGTATAGAATGAACCGACATATTTTAAGTTAATTTGTGCAAAAAAGTTATCAAGATTTAATTTAAATATCCCGTTAAAAGTAAAATCAGGAAAACCGCTTATTGAATTTCCTTCCATATTTATTGATGCTACATTATCATTTCCCGTCACGGGATCAGTATAATTTTGATAAGACATGCCTTTAGCTGCATAATTCCTGCTCACTGTACCATTTAATGTAATATCAAAATATTTATTTAATTTAGAAGTTACACTGCCTTCAATTCCATAATGAATAGTCCTTTCCATATTTCCTGTTATAGGCTGGCCAAATCTATCTACCTGTCCCTGACTTACTATTTCATTATTAAAAGACATATAATACATATTGAAAGAAGATGTAATATTATCTTTTATGAATGTTGAGCCAATTTCAATATCGTTCATTGTTTCGGGTTTGACCAAAGGCTGACTAAAATCATATTGTCCATTCTGTTTAATTTGAAATTGTGGAACGGAGCCACCGCTTGATTCGCCGGCATCATAATAATTATTTAAACTTGGTTCACGTGATACCCTTGCTAATGAAATATAAAAGCTCAATCCCGAAGAAAAACTGTAATTAAATGCAAGCTTTGGATTGAAGAAAAGATTTCCGACTGTAAAATCATTTCCCAGGTATATCTCGTTATATAGCCTATATTGATGATAGGCAACTTGCGCCTCTGCCAATAACTTAAATTGTGGCGATAAATTCATATCTTCATGCGCATAGAAACTGTAAATATTATTTGCTCCATTGAACGAATAATATCTGTATCCGTCATAATAATCTTGTGGAAGATCATCGGCAGATTTGATACTTCCCCAATGCGATGATCTGTGAATTCTAATTTCACCGCCAAGTATTAACTCTCCATCGTCTTGTTTATAACTGAAACGTGGAACCCATCCCCATTGATTATTATCAACCATTGCATGTATTAATGCATTGGATGGATTCTGGGTTGGATGAAATCCGAATTCTTTTGTTAAACGAAAATAATTAGTGTCTGCCCAGGAGCCGTCGTAATCAAAAAATCCATATCCCCGTACATAATAAAGCGTTGAATTTATAGAAATTTTATTGCTCAGTTTGATATCATTCAGCAATTCAAAATGTGGCTGGGTAAAATTTTCAATTTCCCCGGGCCGCCTTTCTACAAAATATGTGTATTGTCCTCTGTCTTCACCCCAATCTGAGTAATTAGCTTTTCTTAAATTTTTATCATTGATTGCAAATTTTGGTAATCCCGTATATGCTAACCCGTCTTCAATTGGTCCGCCATAAAAGTTAATTTGTGTTGTAACGTTGTCATCATAACGGGCAAAGCTTACATGATAAGACTTTAGATCGGTCCAGCTTGAATTTCTGTAGCCGCTGCTTAATAAATCGGAGACTTTTACATAAACAGAATATTTATTTTCAATCAACCCGCTTGAGTACAATGCAGAATATTTACGGGTATTATAAGCACCAAGTGAAGTTGAAAAATCAACCCGTGGTTTATCAGAAAATGATGAAGTAATAATATTAATTGATCCTCCAATAGCCGGGTACCCAATCATACCCGAACCTGCACCGCGTTGAATTTGAATTAAATCGCTGCTTTCAAGCAGATCCGGGAAATCAATCCAATAGACATTATGATCTTCCGGATCATTTTGAGGAACCCCGTTAACTGCAACGGAAATCCTTCTCTGGTCAAATCCTCTTATGCTCAGGTAATTATAGCCAATTCCATTTCCGTTCTCGGAATAAAAAGTAACTGAAGGCTGGTAGCTTAGAATTTCAGGTATATCCTGTGCAGTATAAGTCTTTTTTATGATTGATTGATCGATTTTAGAGAAACTCATTGGTGTAACACCCTCTTTGGCAATACTACCCCTTACAAGAATAGTTTGACTTGTGATATTTGTGTTCTCAATAAGAATATCTTTAGATGCTGAATTTTGAAAACTATCCACCCTAATTTTTTCAGTTTCAAAACCAATGTGGCTTACAAGAAGGAAATCAACTTTTTCAATTTCTCCTGATAATGAAAAGAAACCATCTTTATCAGTCCAGCATGAAATGTTTTTGTTTTCAATAGATATGTGCGAATAATTAAGAGGTGAATTATCTGCGGCGTTTAACACTCTTCCTTTTAGAAGTGTCTGTGCAGAAATAAGATTTGCAATAAATAAAAAAAGAATAATTAAGTTTTTCATTCTATTTCTCCTTTGAATTTAATTAAGAAATAAAAAGCCGTTTTTGGAAAACGGTAACTCAAATATTCCAAACCCGCTTTCCTACGCTGGCATTACCCAGATCAGGTTCAAGGGTCTACTCTCAGCCGCTCATGTACATTCGAGGGCACCCCTAACGACTTATTTTAATTTAAAGAACGATTTAATTTTGAATTTTTAATTTCTGTCCTACTTTAACACGGTCATTTTTCAAATTGTTCCATTCCATTAAATCGGAAACTTGAACATTATTATTCTTGGCAATGGTCCATAATGATTCTCCTTCAATAACCTTATGGACTTTACTGCTAACATCTTTGTTGTCCTTTTTTAACGGAGATGACTTTTTAGTATTTGAAGATTTAACAGATTTGTCAGCTTCTTCATCTGAATAAATTGATAATGATTTACCAGCTACAATTTTATTTGAAGTTAAGTTATTCCATTTTTTAATTTCTGTTGTAGATACTTTGAATTTTTCAGCAATACTACCAATTGCATCACCTTTTTGAACCGTATAGCTAATAACATTTCCATCTTTTCTTGTAGTATTATCACCTAAAGAGGAAGCTGTTTCTTTTCCATGAACAATTAAAACGTTTCCAACGGCAATTTTACTGGACCCCAAATTATTCCATTTTCTTAGCTGAGCGATAGTAACACCATTTTTTTCAGCAATTTTACCAAGAGAATCACCTCTTCTAACTTTATATTTAGTTGTACTGTTTCCTGATGCTAAACTATGGTTGGATGATTTTCTATTATCTCCTGAATAGATCACTAATTTCTTGCCACGTACCAGATTATTGCTTCTTAAGTTATTCCATTCTTTGATCTGCGCTACTGTTACTCCATATCTTGAGGCTATACTTGCAAGAGATTCACCGTTTCTAATCCTGTGTTCAACCGAAGTATCGCCTGAATTGACAAATAATAAATTCCCTTTTTCAGATTCACTCATCTTGTCAATCGATGAATAATATTCAACTTTATCATTAGGGACAAAAATAATCAGCTGTTGACCGACACGAACTGTTGATGTATATGGAAGATTATTCCAGTTTCTAATATCAGAGACACGAACTTTGAATAAATCAGCGATATCAATTAGGTTATCTTTACTTTTAACATTGTATTTAACAGTATCTTTTCCTTCAGGGATTAAATATTTAACCGAATCACCTGACATTTCCAGATACATTTTTGAAAATTTTGACTGATCAGTGTTATTAGTCAACTCCAATTTATAGGAAGGATTCTGATCCAACGTATTTATTTCTTCTTCAATAGCGGGTAGTACATCAGTATTAATTGACAAATCATCCGGACTAAAGTTAGAAACCGGTATTCTTAGTTCAGTTCCTGCTTTTAATTTTCCTCGTGTAGATATTCCGTTAAAATCTGCAAGTTTTGAAATACTTACATCATATTTGGATGCAATCGTAGAAAGTTTTTCATTGTGTTTAACTGTATAAGTCATAAACAGAATTTTAGCGCTATCCGGAACGTTTTTCAGATTCTTAACAAATGCATCATAAGATTTTGTCGGAACACGCAAAGGATAACCGCCTTCAAAATTAGCAGGTGTAATATTTTGTGAAAGTTCCGGATTCATTTCACGCATAAGTTCAACACTAACACCGGCACATTTAGCAAGAATAATCAGGTCAACAGCTTCCTTGATATTATAAATTTTATATTCGTGCGGTTTTTCGTATTGAATATTTGCAAATCCGTATTTATCCGGCTGGCTGGCTATCAGAGTAACGGCAATATATTGTGGAATATAATTTCTAGTTTCTCGAGGAAGAAACCGGCGTATTTCCCAAAAATCACTTGAGTTTGCCCTACGCATAGCTTTTCTGACTCTGCCTTCGCCGCTGTTATATGAAGCACATGCCAGGTACCAATCACCAAGAGATGTATATAGATCCCTAAGATGTTTTGCAGCAGCTCTTGTAGCCTTCTCGGGATCTTTTCTTTCATCAATATCAAAACCAACGCCCAAATCATATAATCTAGCAGTTCCTTTAACAAACTGCCACATACCAACAGCTTTTGCCCAGGAACGCGCATTTGGATTTAATCCGCTTTCAGGCATACTTAAATAGATCAGTTGCTGAGGTACTTTTTCATTTGCAAAAATTTTAGCCATTAAAGGGAAATATTTTCCTGAACGTGATAACCAGCTCTCAATGTAATGCCTTCCCCTGCCTGTAAAGTATTCAATATATTGTTCAACGTACCTGTTAACTTCAAGAGGAAAATCACCGACAACAACAATAGTACTAGTTACCTTCTCAACTTTAACGCTGGTACTATCCTCATCTTCTTGGATAACATCAGGAATCTTTTTATTCATCCACTCTTCAAATGCGTTTATTGAGGCGTTTTCGGGTAATTCGTCAAGACTTTCAACGTACATTTGATAATCCTGTACAATTGAATTTTCTAAATCATTGAATGTAGTATTTTCCTCAATATTTGGATAATAACTAAGTTTATTTATTGTAGAAAGAGCAGATTCAAAATAATTAAGAGTTTCAACTTTGAAACCGAGCTTTTGCTGGTAAAGTGCATTAACGTAATCCCTGCGAGCACTTTCTAACATTTCGTTCATTTTAGAAGGAACTTCGGCAACTTTTAAAGTATCATTAGAGACAATAGTTTTTGTCTGGGTCTGAGTGGTGGATTTTATTGAACTGCATGATGAAAAGACAAAAATAGAAAAGAGTACTATTGATAAAAATAGCAGCTTTTTCACACAGGCTCCGTTTTCTTAAATTTCTTTTGCAATTTAAGTCCTTATAAACGGATTGTCAAGTTAGTTTATTAAATCAGTTAACTTTAGTAATTGTTATTAAAGGAGTTAGGTTTTTAAATTTTTATAATGGAATATTACAATGTTTCTTTTTTGGGTTAAAATCCACCTTAGTTTTAAGCAGTTGGAAAGCCTGAACAATGCGTATTCTTGTCTCCCTGGGTAAAATTACTTCATCGATGTATCCTCTTTCAGCAGCTATATACGGATTTGTAAATTTCTCAATATATTCTTCAAGTTTTTCATTCATTTTTTCATCAGGATTTTTAGAAGAAGAAATCTCTTTTTTGAAAATAATTTCTACAGCCCCTTTCGGTCCCATAACAGCAATCTCTGCAGAAGGCCAGGCAAAATTAAAATCTCCCCTGATATGTTTTGAATTCATTACGTCATAAGCGCCTCCATAAGCTTTCCGTATAATTACAGTCACTTTTGGCACAGTAGCTTCGCAAAACGCAAAAAGCAGCTTTGAACCATGACGTATTATTCCATTCCATTCTTGTTCCGTACCAGGCAAAAATCCGGGTACATCTTCCAATATTAAAAGAGGAATATTAAAAGCATCGCAAAAACGAACAAACCTTGCACCTTTTATAGACGAATTAATATCCAGCACACCAGCCAATACTTCAGGTTGATTAGCAATAACGCCAACGACCAAGCCGCCTACTCTTCCAAAGCCTACTATTAAATTTTGTGCATAGTTTGAATGAACTTCAAAAAAGTCTGAATCGTCAATTAATAACCTGACGATTTCTTTCATATCGTAAGGTTTGTTAGGATTGGCTGGAATTATTCCATCCAATTTTTCATTAACTAAATCCTTCTTAAAATCGAATTCTTTTTCAGGAGCTTGATCTTTCCAGTTCAGTGGAAGAAATCCAAACAGTTTTCTTACATTGGCAAGCGTTTCAACTTCGTTATCAAAAACAAAATGGGCGACACCACTTTTAGAAGCATGTGTTTCAGCACCACCCAGGTCTTCAAAGCTTACTTCTTCATGAGTTACTGTTTTAACCACGCTTGGACCGGTAACAAACATATGGCTTGTATTTTTAACCATGAAAATGAAGTCTGTAATTGCCGGCGAATATACCGCTCCGCCTGCACATGGCCCCAAAATAGCTGAAATTTGTGGTATTACTCCTGAAGCAAGTGTATTCCTTAAAAATATATCTGCATAACCGCCAAGACTAACCACACCTTCCTGAATCCTTGCACCTCCGGAATCATTTAACCCAATTACAGGCACACCGATCTTCATTGCCATATCCATCACTTTACAGATCTTAAGTGAGTTTGTCTCTGAAAGTGAACCGCCAAGAACTGTAAAATCCTGACTGTATAATACAACCTGTCTTCCTTCAATTCTAGCAAAACCGGTAACAACACCATCCCCGGGAATGTGCTGTTTTTCTAAGCCAAAATCATTACTCCTATGCTTAACAAATGCGTCAATCTCCTGGAAACTGCCTTCATCAACTAGCAATTGTACTCTTTCTCTTGCAGTCAATTTTCCCTTTTCATGTTGCAATTTTATTTTATTTTCACCGCCTCCAAGTTTTGCTTCTAAACGCAAACCCTCGAGCTTCTCAAATTTATCTTTCATTTTCTAACTTCCAATTTAGTTAGATAGAAATGTTAAATAGATTTTGTGGATCTTTTAATTTGATGAGATTATAGAATTGACTGCAAAGCTGGATAAATTTTTTAGATTTTAGAAGTGATACTTTTCTTTCACCGGCAAATTTAATATCCTCTTCGTGAAATATTTCAAGCGGATTTATCTTCATCAAATAAATCTTATCAGATAAGAAAAGGGCTTCTGTTATATTTGATGAAGCAAGCAAAAAACAAACTTTACTATTTTTACTGACCAGTCGAACAAGCTGGAATATTTCTTTTTTTGAAATGTCATCCATCTGTGAAAACGGATCGTCTAAAAGAATTAACGAAGGGTTTTGTGCCAATGAACGTGCAAGAGATATCCTGAATCTGAAACCATAACTTTTATTGTTTGGGCGGTGTTTTTCGTAACCCTCTAATCCAACAAGATTAATTATTCTTTTAATTTCAACTACATCGGGCTTTCTTAAACCAAAGGAAACATTTTCATAAACATTCAGCCATGGGAAAGATGAAGACTTGCCGGGAATATAAACAATTTTTTTGCCGCCGATATTTACTATTTCTCCTGAAGATGGAGCTTCAATACCTGCAATAATTTTTAATAATAAGGATTTACCGGAATTCTTCGGAGCAATAAAGGAAGTTATTTTACCTTCAAAAGTTTCTAGAGAAATATTTTTTAAACAAGGTAGTTTCTTTATGGCACTTGTAGAATCTTCAAATGATATTTTTTTTATCTCTACCATAATCAATCTGCCCAGTTGAAATATTTTCTTTTAATAACTTTAATAATAAAAGTTGTAACCCAAACAAGCACAAAAAGTATAAAGCTGAAAAGTATTATTGCATTAAGATCTTTATAAACTAATGCTTTATGGAATGCGTGTCCAAGTCCATTTGTATCGCCAATAAATTCAAAAACCAAAATAATACTCCATAAGGAAATATTGAGTTTTTCATAGTAACCTATTAGAACCGGCTGCAAATATTTCCAATGTATATCCTCACTGATCTCCATATCTGTTAAACCAAGATTTTTACCAACAACAACATATTCATCTTTTACATTTTCAATTTTATCAAAAAGTTTTTTTAATGATAAAATGAAAACAAAAAGGGTTGCAAAAAAGAATTCCCAAAACAATGTTTCTTCAAACCATTGCTTAATAAGTATAACTACTACAATAATTAAGAAATATCTGAAAACATTTAGTGTGGTAAATGACTCTTTATATCTTGTGAGCCATCTTAAAAGATATGGAGCCCGTACATATACACCAATATATGCAACTACAAATGCAACAATTACAATTGTGAAAGAAACTGAAATTGATATAAATAAGTTATAATCATTAATTATATAAAAAATAGATTCGAACAGAATTGATGGTTTTGGCAGAAATTTATTAACCGGAAGAATGAATTCAAACAGCACAACATAAACGAACAATATTGTAAGAATTAGTTTAAAACTATTTTTTAATTCTTTGTTTCTCTCAGCCATATTCTAAGTGTTTAATTTTTAGATTATAAAATAAATATATCTATTGCTTTGAGTTAAATCAACTTAATATTTACCTGAAAAACGGGTTATATCTTTTTTCATCACCAATAGTACTTGAAGATTCGTGACCGGAGTATATTTTAACATCATCCGGCAAAGTAAATAATTTATCCTTTACCGAATCTATAAGTGATTCATAATTGCCGCCGGAGAGGTCAGTTCGACCGATGCTTCTATTAAATAAAACATCACCTGTAAAACAAATTTTATCCTTCTCAAAATAGAGGCAGGTTCCTCCCGGGGTATGTCCCGGTGTTTCAATAATAATGCAATTATTTTTACCAAGATTTAATAAAGTGTTTTCGGACAAATATTCATCAGGCATTGGTGAAGGTTCTACCTCTATGTAATATTTACCAGCTTCTTCAACAATTGATTTAAGAAGGAACAAATCTTTCTCAGGTGCAAGAAATAAAGGATTATATTTTTCTTTTATGTATGAGTTGCCGATAATATGATCAATATGGCAGTGAGTATTTATTAAATATTTAATCTTAAGTGAATTAGCATGAATAAATTTAATTAATGCATCTTTTTCGCTTTCGTCAAAACAACCGGGGTCTATCACTGCCGCTTCTTTAGAATCTTCATCCCAAATTAAGTATGTATTTTCGTAAAAAGGATTAAATACAAAACGCTGAATTTGAAGCATTTATCTCCTTGAAAAATTCTTTTTAGTTATCCGGAATACATTTTTGTAATAATTCCTGTAATTCTCTTTCACTTCCTCAATAGAGTCCCCTCCAAATTTGGTAAGGAAATATTTTGCAACTGTCCATGCTGCCATTGATTCAGCTATCACAGCACACGCAGGAACAGCAACAAAGTCGCTTCTTTCTCTTCTGGCATCAACTTTTTTCATTGTTGAAAGATCAACAGATTGGAGCGGAGACATTAATGTTGAAATCGGTTTCATGGCGCCACGAATTATAATTGGCAGTCCCGTAGAAATACTTCCTTCAATACCGCCTGCATGGTTTGTCTTGCGTGTAAATTCATTTCCTTTAAGAATAATTTCATCATGAACCTGAGAACCAAAATAATTTGCTGCGGCAAAGCCAAGACCGATTTCAACACCTTTTACCGCCTGTATCGACATAATTGATTTCGATAATTCCGCATCCAAACGGGAATTATAATCTACAAAACTTCCCAGACCTGCAGGCATACCGGTAACTATCACATAAAATGTTCCGCCAAGTGTATCACCAAGTTTTTTTGCCTGCTTAATTTTGCTAATAATTTTTTTCCCTTGAACTTCATCCATTACCCGTACGTCACTTTGATCAGCAAGTAAATTAAGTTTATCAGCAGACATATTTTTCAGATTACTCCCTTCAAGATACCTTCCGGCGTAATTTTCTTTAGGATATATTCCGCCAATGCTTTCCACATAACTTCCGACTTCAATGCCAAACTCACTTAATAATTTTCTGGCAACCGAACAGGCAGCAACGCGGGCTGCTGTTTCACGGGCGCTTGACCTTTCAATCGAGTTACGTATATCATCATACCCATATTTCATTGTTCCAACAAGATCGGCGTGTCCCGGCCGCGGTATTGAAATTTTCTCAACATCTTTTGCAGGCAGACCAACACTCATTTTTTCAATCCAGTTTTCCCAATCTTTATTCTTAATAAATAATGAAATTGGTGAGCCCAATGTTTTAGCAAAACGAACACCTGTAAGTATCTCGGCAGTATCGGATTCAATTTTCATTCTTAGCCCGCGTCCATATCCAAGCTGCCTTCTTTTGAGATGTTGGTTGATATACTCTTCAGAAATTATAAGATTTGAAGGTATACCTGAGACAACTGCAACAAGTCCCTTACCGTGAGATTCGCCTGCCGTAGTAAATTCAATCATATTTTTTCTATGTTATGTTTGATGTGCAAATATAAAAAAAGCGCTCAAATCATGAGCGCTTTTTATTAAATTATCTAATATTATTTATTATCTAGGAATTTCAATCCCAATAATTCTTGCATTTTCTTTATCATTCACAACTTTTAATAATACAGCTTCACCTTTCTTTTTGTCAAGAATTGATTTCAATTCACTAACTGATGATACTTCTTTTCTATCAGCTGACAAAATAACAAGTCCGCTTGTAATTCCTTTATCGTAAGCTTTGCTAAAATCTTTAACATTAGTAACTATAACACCGTTCTCTACCTTGTACTGTTCCTTTTCATCATTTTCCATATTTCGCACCGTTATACCAATATTCTCAAGAGTAATTTCTTTAGAATCAATACTTTTTCCTTTTCTATTTCTGTCTAACGATGTAGTGGTAACTGTGCTTTTATCATCACGAGCTTTAAGCGTAACGTTTCTTTCTATTTGTTTACCATCTCTGAAGATATCCAATTTAACAACAGAGCCTGCTTTTTTTGTAGCAATAGTAGATTGTAGTTCATTAGGTTCGTTTACAGGCAGCCCATCAACTTTGAGAATTATATCACCTTCTTTAATATCTTCCTTGGATGCTGCCCCGTCTTTTACAACTTCCTGTATAAGTACGCCACGCGGATCGCCTAGACCAACCGCTTTAGCAGTTGCAGCATCAACTTCAGAAATACTTACACCAATATAGCCGCGGCTTACTTTTCCATTTGTAATTAAATCATTTACAACTGTTTTGGCAAGATTAACCGGAATGGCAAATCCATATCCAATATAACTTTGTGTCATACCGTTTGTTGCAATTGCAGCATTAATTCCAATTACTGCCCCGGTTAAATCCACTAAGGCACCACCGCTGTTACCAGGGTTAATTACCGCGTCTGTCTGTATAAAATTTTCAACTGCATAACTATCCTGCTTCATACCAATTTTTCTTCCGGTTGCACTGATGATACCAGCAGTTACTGTTGATGTTAATGATAGAGGATTACCTATAGCCATTACCCATTGACCTACCTTAATTTTATCAGAATCACCAAGATAAGATGTAGGTAGATTTTTCGCATCAACTTTAATTACTGCAAGATCTGTTGTAGGGTCGGTTCCAACTATAGTTGCATCAAATTCTCTCTTATCATGCAGTGTAACTGTTACCTTTGAAGCATTCTCGACAACATGATTATTTGTCAGAATGTATCCATCCTCGGAAATTATAATCCCGCTACCACCGCCTTCTTGTTCTTTAGGCATATCGTCCTTGAACGGGAAGAAAAAATGTAAGCCTTCAGGCATCTTATTTTTTAGAGATGTAACAACATTAACCTGAACAATTGATGGGGTTACTTTCTCAGCAACTTCAACAAACGCATTGTTGAAAGCTGAAGCATCAGCATTTAATTTTTCAACAGGGGGTTTATCTGCTCCAATTCTTACATTGCCATATCCAGGGCGCACCCAACCAAAACCGGAAACAAGTACTGCCCCAAAAACAATTCCAATAAAGACCAAAGATATGGTTCCGATTAGATTTTTCTTTCTCATTTATTTACTCCTAACATATATTATTATAATTATAAATTTAATTTCATTCACTGGTAGAAAATAACTTACATCCTATACCATTTTTAATGATTTAATTCCTTTAAATTCATGCACATTATACATTAAAAACTTTTCAAGCATTCTAATTATAAAATTCAAATCTTCATTTTTATAAATGAAATTATTTTGTCTGGAATTTAGACAAAGAATCAGATTGAAAAGTTCCTCCTTTAAGTTAAAATTTGATAATCTATCTTCACTGCAATCATTGCACATTAACCCAGTTTCATAATTGTAAGAGACACCTTTGTCCGCTCCCAACTCCTTACCGCAAATGTTACAATGTTTAAGCTGGAATTCATAACCAATCTCCTTTAGGAAAAAGAAAAAATATTTAGCAAATAAAAACTGAGCTTCATTTTTTGAGGTATCTAACAAATCTAAAATTCTTACGGTTCCATCGAATAACCTTATATTATGCTCGTTTTCAAGAGTAAGATATGAAAGCAGTTCAATAATAGCCGATGCATATTTAACGTTATCAAAATCATCTTTTATGTGGGCATAATGCTTAATTAAATCCGCTTCTTTAACAAGTTGAACTTCCCGTGTTTCTTTTTTATAAAGTATTAACTGAACAAGATTAATAGTATCGATCATCATCCCAATTTTTGATTTATGTGTACGCGCGCCTTTTATAATAGCTGATATTTTCCCAAAATCACGGGTATAGAATTGGGCGATGCGGCTTGTATCTCCAAAATTAATTTTGCGCAGGACTATAGCTTCTGTTTTGATGATCTCAGACATTTGAAAAATCAAAAGGGGGTTTATGAAGTTGTTTCTCTGTAATTATCGCTGAAATTAAATTATTAGGGGTAACATCAAATGCGGGACAATATGCTGGGAAATCTTGATCCGTAATTTCCTTGTTACCTATAATTGTTAATTCTTTTTTGTCTCTCAACTCAATCTTTATTTGACTGCCTTCCGAACATTTTTTATCAATTGTAGTAGTTGGAGCGGCTATATAAAATGGAATTTTATGATAATTGCAAAGCACGGCAAGGTTATACGTGCCTATTTTATTTGCGGCGTCACCATTAACTGCAATCCTGTCTGACCCGGTAATTACAAGATCCACTTTTCCCTGCTGCATTAAAAATGCCGCTGCAGAATCTGTATTAATTGAGAATGGAATTCCAGCCTGCTTTAATTCCCAGGCGGTTAACCGGGAACCCTGGAAAAGAGGACGTGTTTCATCAACATAAACGTGTTCAATAAAACCGTTCTCAAAAGCATGCCTAATAACATTAACTGCTGTTCCATTACCGCCGGTTGCCAGGCTGCCGGCATTGCAATGAGTAAGCACCCTGCATTTTTTTTTGAATATGCTCAATCCGTTTGTTGCAATTGCATCACAAAGTTTTATATCATTATCATGAATTAAAACTGCTCTTTCAATCATCCTCTCATAAAGAGAGTTGTCATTTTTGAATTGCTCAAAAGTATTTCTCATCTCGTCAAGTGCATTGAAAAGATTTACTGCGGTAGGACGGGTAGAAGCCAATCTCTTGAAAACTTTATCAAAATGTCCAACGATATTTTCTTTTTGAATGATTTTAAAAGATAATGCTAATGCATAGGCAGCCGTTACACCAATTGCAGGCGCTCCGCGTACTTCAAGTTTTTCAATTGCAACAGCAATTCTTTCGTAATCATCAGTAATAATAATTTCTTCTTCCAATGGAAGTTTTGTTTGATTGATAATGTAAAGCTTACTGTCTTTCAGTTGAACTGTAAGAGGGACTTTCATTTCAATTAAAATTTGATAATTCTCTGAATTCGATAAATCTGTTATGTATTTCCAGAAAGCTTAAATTCTCCAATCCTTTAGTGCTGAATTTTTCAACGCAGAAAGAAGCCATAATACTTCCATAAATAACTGCGCGTTTTAAATTTTCGAATGAGAAGTCTCTATTCTTATTAAGATATCCGGTGAAACCACCTGCAAAAGCATCCCCGGCGCCGGTAGGATCAAAAATATTTTCCATAGGATAAGCCGGTGCTGAAAAAATCATGTTGTCGCCAAATAATAGCGCACCATGTTCGCCTTTTTTAATTATTAAATATTTGGGACCCATTTTGGAAATAATATGCGTAGCTTTAATTAAATTAGGTTCTTTTGCCAAAAGCCTCGCTTCAGAATCATTTATAATTAAAACATTAACATGGGGCAATACTTTGAGTAATTCATCTTTAGCCCCTTCAATCCAGAAATTCATTGTATCGCAAACTACAAATTTTGGATTTTCTAATTGATTAAGCACATTCATCTGCAACTGAGGCGCAATATTACCAAGAATTACAAAGCTGCTTTTTTTACTTTTTCCCGGAATAACAGGATTGAATTTTTCAAAAACATTAAGATCTGTAAATAAAGAATCCCTCACATTTAGATCGTAATGGTATTTACATCCATAACGAAAAGTTTTAGCACCCGGAACAATTTGCAAACCTTCTAAATCAATGTTATGATTTTCCAACATCTTAATATGCTCCTGTGGAAAATCATCTCCCACAACACCGACAATTTCTATAGGTCCTGTAAAATAACTTGCCGCAAGAGAAATGTAAGTTGTAGACCCGCCTAGAGCTTTTTTTACATTGTCGAACGGGGTTTCAATGTCATCCAAGCCTATTGATCCAACTATTAGAAGTCCCAATGTTTCCTCAGAATTTTGTTATAAAAATTTCTATTTGAAATATATATAATTATCGAATGTTGATTTCAACAAAATTTAAGAAATATTTCTTTTGTATAAAATAATCATGGATTATTTCAACTGATCTATGCTGCCCCGGCCATGCCAATAAACTCAATGCTTCGTTTTTATCAACCCATTTGAACATACTATGCTCTTCAGAAATTAAAACGTTTGCGTCTGGTTGAACTAAAGCAGCAAATACAGGAATTGTACTGACAACGTCTTTTTCAGCCCAGTAAAAGGAATTAATATTTGGTACCACCCAGAAGTTCAATGGAGTCAAGCCTGTTTCTTCATTTATTTCCCTTAAAGCAGCTTCAAATGCTTTTTCATTATCTTCAATTGAACCTGTGACCATTTGCCAGATACCGGGATATTTTTCGTACTCTGCCCGTTTGAGAAGAAGAAATTCCATCCTGTCATTTACTATTCTAAAAATATGCGCTTCAATTAACGATGATTCAACATTCATTTCTATTCTACCCTTCATACTTTATATTAAAAGAAAGCTCTTGCTTCAGCCTTCATTGTTTGAATTACCCTGTTGCTGCCCTGTAAACGTGCATCATAACTTATTGATGTTTGAATAAAACTTGAAAGCCGATAATCAAAAAATGCCCTCCAAAAATAATTTTTCCCTATAACATTTCCTCGTGTAACTTCATATGGAATATTCGAATCATTTGTGTTGGAGGTAAGTTCTGTTCTTTCCGCTTCAACTCTTAGACGTCCGGAATTTTCAAAAGAATAATTAACCCGTAAGATCAATGAATTTAAGTTTACATTTGTTGGTTTTACAGGAAAAGCATCAGTGATCTGCCCGCTGCCTATTTTAAATCCGACTTCCAATTCTTTAATTGGCCTGTATGAAAAATCTGTTGCAAAATCGTTTCTAGTTACAGTTCTTGCCCTGTTTGAAGTTGGAGGAGAAATTAGATTATCATTTTGATTGGTTATATCAGTCTGGTTACTAACTTCCTCAATCATTTTAAAACGAATTCTAACTCCTCTCTCGCTGAAATAACCACGTTCCATTCCCCCGCTAAATTGATTAAGAGATTTTCTTTGAATATATCTTAAACGGAAAGAAAGTTCATTGCTGTTCTGAAATAAATTAATATCCTGCTGGAATTGCTGATTGCCGCGTATAGTTGTTGAATCATTCAAAAATTTGGAAAAATTAAGCAAGTATATTTGTTTTGTGTTGGTATCTTTACTGTTTTCTTCAACGCGCCACGAAGTTTCAGTTGCAATTGGTTTGAGCACAGTTCCCCAAAAAGATTGACCGTTAAATATTCTGGAAAAATCAATCCGCCAGCGAGTGTTTGTTTTCAAATCCATAACCGGGAATAATTGATCTGTTGGTGTTGTTACAAGAACAAAATCTCCGTCGTAAGAAGTAAGCTGAAACTCATTTTCATCCGGAATACCATTATTGTTCAGGTCGCCGAGATAAATATAGTTGCCGGTTCCTTTAGGAACGCGTACAAATACTTTTTCTAATTTAGCAGACTGCTCTGTAGCTGCCTGGTAGTAAAGATCACCCTGTATAAATCCATTCCAAAAATTAAACCTGCTTTGGGACATAATTAAAATTGTTTGATTATCACCATAGCCAAGATTATGAAAATCATTAGTAAAATTTTTATTTCTAAATGTAACTGTAAGGTTAGTAGAAAATTCTTTCAGTCCTCTATAGCCAGCCTGGTAGTTTTGAGTAAAAGCATTTGATTGTTTAAGCATTATACCATTTAAAGGAGCAGATTCATCTCTAACGGAATAGCTCATCCTCAAATCGAAATTTGATATCCCTTTTAATTCAATAAACGGAGCCAACTCTTGATACTTCAGACTTGTAACCAATAAACTATCCTTTTCAGGATTTTTATCTTCCTTATCTTCATAAATAAACTCAATTCCCGGGTTCAACATTCCAATTGAATAAGAGGCTTTTCCATTTTGTTTAAGCCAGCTTGTAGAAGATAATGTATTGGTTGAACTAACATAATCAAGAGTATAATCAAGTAAATATTCTTTATTACCATTGGCATTTATGTGTGTAAATATTCTGTTGGATGTGAATTGATCTCCCTGTTTAAGAAATCCATATTTTGAATCAATCAGGATATTTTTAGCCGGCAGTAAGCTAAGAGATATTTCTCTTAAAGTTTGATCCTGAGAAGATTGCGCCGGCAAATTATAATAGCGGCTAAACTCTACAGCATCTATCCTATCCAATGATGTGAATTGACCCTGAATAAATCTGTCTTTAATACTAAAACCAATTTTCCCTAATGATAAATTGCCGATAGCAACTTCTCTTGGTGCGACATTAAGTAATAATTTTCTTGCATAGCCAAAATCATTATCCTTATCAAGCATAGAAAATTTATTTTTATTCCAATCACTTCCGGAGAAATCAAAATCTAAATTCACTCCATCCAAAATATCAGCGCTTAATGATAAATTACCAAGTTGTTTCAATTCAGGTAAAGGAAGAAATACGACTGGAAGGTATGAACCTAAATTCTGACCAACAAACTTGTAATTACCCAGGCTTTCTTTCAAATAGTCACCATTCCCGTCCCCGACATAAGTAAAACTTACTATATAGATTGAAGCTGCACTCCCTGGAGCATATTTGTAATATGTAAATGGTAAAGAATTTATTACCGTATCAATCTTTGTATAAATTCCTTGCACTTTGCCGGTTGAGTCGGGAGCAGCAACTGATACGCCAGATTTTGTTGCCTTCAAACGGTCGTTGCCGGCAGCTTTAAGTATATTTACATCATTATCAGTAAGTGAAAGGTCAATTGGATTGGTTTCATCATCGCCCTCACGAAAATAACCGATACCTATTTTCAATTTATCATTCAATACTTTTGTTGTAAAGTCTGCCCCAAAGAAATTTCTATTGTAATTAAGGTCGGTGTACTCAAAATCTATCGAAATCCTGCTGGCTGAAGTAATCAATTTTTTAGGAGTAAAAGTTATTTCGGCATTTGAGTAATCAATCGTATAGTCATTATTTTCGCCACGTTTTAATTGTTCTCCATCCAAATAAACTTTCTCACTGCCGGCAATAATAATTATTGCACGTTCATTATTAATACCGCTTAAGTGATAAGGTCCCTGGTTGCCATCCTGCCCATTAAACTGATTAGTATTAAATTTACCCCTCGAACCAGCAATAGCAATTGTACCTTTTGTATTTCCAAAAATAAATTCACCTTTCAAGCCTTGCAGTTTTCTAGTTATTTGAGAAAATTCGTTATCTCTAAGACTAAGTTCATAATCTCCAAAGGTACCAATAGCATTCTTGTGACGTAGTTCAATAAAAACTTTATCAAATTCCTGCAGAGTCTCAGTGTTACCTTCGGGCTGAATAGGAGTGTTTTCGTCTGTTAAAGCAGCAACAACATCAATATCATCAGAAAGTTTACCGGAAAGCTGCAAACGGAGACCGCTGTTCAAAGTAAAATCTTTATTAGTACCCAGAGTAAAGCCACGAACAATTGCACCGCTCTTTTGAAGATCTTTGCCAAAGAAAGAATCAGCAGTTAACGGCAATTCGACTTTTGCAATTCTGATAGTATCGGCAGATTTATCATCCAACTTAAAGACCAGGCTTCTCCTTCTATACTCTTTTCTCAAGTTCAGTTTTATTGTCAGGTATGAAATAAAAACTGAATCACGCAAAGAATATTTCACGTTTTCCTTAAAAGAAAATTGTCCTTTAGAGTAATCAATGTTATAATCAGAAGAATTTAACTTGTGTGAGGATATCCTTATTATATCAGAATGCGGAATAATGTTAAGTGATAATATTCTGTAAGAATTATCAATATTTATGAAAAGAGTATCAGTTACCAAAACCGATAAAGGTGAATTTTGCGCGGAGAGAGCTAAAGGCAAAACAAAGAGTAAATAGATAAGTTTATTTTTCAAAAATATTTATAAATTATTTTGTAAAATAAATCTAAACCTATACTCCTAATAAATCAATGTTATTCATAGCGCAGTGCTTCAATAGGGTCCAGATTTGAAGCCTTAACAGCAGGATAAACACCAAATACTACACCGACGAAAGTAGTAAGAAGCAATCCAATTAATATCCACTCAATAGGTATAACAATAGAGACCCCTAATTGCAAAGCAACTAAATTTCCCCCAAGAATACCTAAAAAGATGCCAATTGAGCCACCAACCCAGCTTAAAGAAATAGCTTCGATAACAAATTGTGTAAGAATAGATTTTTTACGCGCACCTATTGCTTTTCTTATTCCAATTTCTCTTGTTCTTTCAGTAACACTAACAAGCATAATATTCATTATTCCGACACCGGCGGCTAACAAAGCAATGAATGCAATTACAGCTGCACCAAGTTTTACATACTTAGTAAAATCGTTAAACTGTTGTATTAGCTGTTCATTTGTAACAATCTCAAAATCATTCTCTTGCCCGCTTTCAACTTTTCTTAATTTTCTCATTGCGCCAATAACTTCATCCATAGTACTTTGAATCATATCTTTACTTTGACACATTACAATTATATTTGCACTTCTATCTGTACCGTAACATTTTTCAAATGTTTTTAATGGAATTGCTAGAAAGTTATCCTGTGATTGTCCGAAAATTGATCCGCGTTTTTCAAAGACTCCTACTATTTCAAAATTAAAATCTCCGATCTTAATTTCTTGTCCAATAGCAGGAATATTCTTAAATAGTTTATCGACAATGTCAGTTCCAATTACACAAGTGTAACGAGCATAATCATAATCATTAACAGACAAATTTCTTCCCTCACCAATTTTTAAATCACGTGCAAGGAATAGATCCTGATTAACCCCAACAATTGGTACGTTGGGATTAGTTTTTATGTTACCAAATTTAATTGTCCGCCCGCTTTTACTCATAGAAATGCCAACAGCAACCGGTAATTGAGTAATTTCTTTCAATTTATAAGCTTGTTCTAATTTGATATCCTTTCGATTACGATATTTATCGTGATCGCGAGGACCAAGTTGAATTGCAGGCCATTTTTGAACAACAAAATTACTTGATCCTATAGAATTGAATACATTTTCAACATTTGCTTGAATTGCACTTATTGCAGTCATTACAATAATAATAGAAAAAAGTCCAACTGCTATTCCAAGAAGTGTTAAAAAAGATCTTAGTTTATTAGCTCTAATTGAGCTTAACGCTAGTTTAATACTTTCAAAAATTTGCATAATATTTCTCACTCAAATCTAAGAGCATCAACCGGGTTTAATCTTGATGCCCTGTATGCCGGTAAAAAGCCCGAAATGACTCCAACCATTGCTGAGATAAGCAACGACAAAAGAACAATATCAAGAGGCATTGAAGTTGGTAAAAATTGATTAATTATAAGACTTAGAGGGAATGAAATGATTAATCCTATAATACCACCCATTATACAAAGAACTGCCGCTTCGGTTAAGAATTGAAGAAGAATAGACCAGGTTTTTGCCCCAATTGCCTTTCTAACACCTATTTCTTTTGTTCTCTCTGTAACTGATACAAACATTATATTCATAATCCCTATAGCGCCTACAAATAGTGAAAGCGCAGTAATAACAATTCCGGCAACAGCTACAACACCAACCGTTTTATCGTACATGTCTTTTAATGCTTCCTGCTGGTTAATAGCGAAATCATCAGGTTTATCAAGCGGTACTTTTCTTATAACACGTAAAGCAGCAGAGATTTCCTCTTTTGCATCATCCAATCTTGCAACATCGCCAACCTTTACGCTAATCTGCAGTCTAGTAAAACGATTACTTATAACAGTCTCAAATGTTTTTAGAGGCATAATTATCTGCCCATCAAGACTAAAAGAACCCATCATAGCACTGCCCTGTTTTTCAAGAACGCCAATGACCTGCATAGGAATATTGTTTATCTTAATTATTTGGCTGATGGGGCTTTCATGAGGAAACAGTCCATCCGCGATATCTTTTCCAATTAAACAAACTTTTCTGCCGGCACGTACATCAAGCTCACTTAAAAATCTTCCGTCTTCAGGATTTACATTACCGGTTTTTTGGTATTCTTCGGTTGTACCGTATATAACAGTTGCCTGAACAGAATTATTCTTGTATTTAACTCCTGCTCCAAAAGTGTTTTTTGTTGGAGCCATTGCTTCATAATTTTTTAAAACTGCACGCAATTTTTCGTATTGCTCATATGTAATATCTTTTCTATTCCTAAATAAGCTCCAATCTCCGCCTGCAAACCAGGGATATTTGTCAATGTATAATACATCACTACCAAGTGAAGATATAGAACTTATAAACGCAGATTTTAAACCTATTATAGCAGTAGACATAGTTGTAACAGCAACAATGCCAATAATAATTCCTAGAGTTGTTAAAACGGATCTTAATTTGTTTGCTCGAATTGCTCTTAAAGCAATAAGAACAATTTCCTGAAATTCAATAATTAGTGTTTTCATTCATCAATAAATATTTTTGTGGATGTGAATATACGATTTTAAGATAAAAATATTAAACAATTAAAGAGTAATAATCATTACTCATATCTTAAAGCTTCAATTGGATCCAAGTTTGCAGCTTTGTAAGCCGGATAAGTTCCAAAGCTAACACCAATAATTACACACAAAATGAAACCAATTAAAACCCAGTCAATAGGAATAAGTGCCGGAGAATTTAGCGCAGTGCCGGCAAGGTTACCAATAGCAACCCCCAGAACAATTCCGATAAGACCACCAAATAAACATAATACAACAGCCTCAACTAAAAACTGGGATAGAATATTTATTTTTTTAGCCCCAATAGCTTTCCTTATTCCAATCTCGCGTGTTCTTTCAGTAACAGAAACCAACATAATATTCATAATACCAATACCACCGACNNCATAATATTCATAATACCAATACCTGCCGCCAGCAATGCAATAGCCGCAACAACAATAGAACCAATACGGGCGCCTGCTGTAATCGAATTCATTTGAGTTAACAAAGACTCATTTGAAAAAATTGAAAAATTACTTTCTTCTCCAGATTTAACTTTTCTAATCGTTCTAAAGTAACCCTCAGCAATTTCTATTATATCATTATATGATTCCTTTGTTGGAGACATTACGGTAATGTTGATGCTGTTTGCATGCTTCCCGTAGTAATTCTGGAATGTAGTCAACGGTATAAGTATAAAATTATCCTGGCTTTGACCAAAGAATGATCCAGCACTTTGTAGTACGCCAATTACTTTAAGCTTATGATTATTAATAGTAACAAATTGATCTATGGGAACCATGTTTGGAAAAAGCATCTTGGCAACATCAGCTCCTAAAAGAACAACATTTTCATAGCTCCAAACATCCTTATCATTTAAACCCCTTCCATCTTCAACAACCCAGCTATTGTTTGGCATTGCTTCAGGTGTTATGCCGGCAATTTGAACATTTGGATTTGTTTCTTTATTCCCAAACTTTACAACTTTTCCAAAACTCCACTGCTCAGCACCAACAGATTTTGCTTCGACTAATTTTTCTTTCAGTTTATAATATTCATCAATTGTAAGGAGCGGTCTGTTTCTAAATTTGGCTCTATCGCTTAATGAACCAGATTGAAAAGTCGGGAAGCGTTGTATTTGAAATGTATTTTTTCCTAACTGTGATAATCCGGATTCAATGCTTGATTGAAGCATTGATATAACTGTACTAATCGCAATAATTGAAAAAATTCCAACAACAATTCCAAGAATGGTAAGCATAGATCTCAGCCTGTTAGTACGCAGCGAAGAAAATGCAACTTTAATGATCTCAGAAATTTTCATTATTCATACCTCAAAGCTTCCACAGGGTCAAGTTTAGCAGCAGAATAAGCAGGAGCAAATCCAGAAATGACACCTGTAATTATAGAAATGGCAATAGCCAAAATTATCGTATCCACTTGAACTGAAGTTGGCAAAAATTGGTCAACAATTTTACTTAAAATAACAGCCAGTATTAATCCGATCATTCCCCCAATCAAGCAAATAATTGCAGCTTCAGAAATAAACTGTGTAAGAATAGTTCTTCTCTTCGCGCCAATTGCCTTACGAATACCAATTTCCTTTGTTCTTTCTTTAACAGAAACAAACATAATATTCATAATTCCAATTGCGCCGACAAATAAAGATAAACCGGTAATGAACAATCCAGCAATCTGAATCACACCAACAACAGTATCAATTTGCTTTAAGAGAGTTTCCTGTTGATTAATTGAGAAATCATTTTCCTGATTATACTTTAATCCCCGGTCTCTTCGCATAATACTAATAGCTTCTTCTTTTGTAGCATCGACCATATTTTTATTTTGAGCACGGGCAATAATAGTAATACTTCTGAAAGATTGAGCTTGAAAATATTTAAACACATTTTGGATAGGGATGAATGCTTGATTATCGGGATTAAAGTTGCCCATAATCCAACTACCTTGTTTATCTAAAACGCCAACAACCTTAAAATTGTGTCCTTTAATTTTCACGATTTCATCAATAGCGCTTCCCCGGGGGAAAAGACTGTTTGCTATCTCACTTCCAAGAACAACAACTTCTCTGCCGCCGCTGCTTTCAAATTCGTTAAAAAATCTTCCTTCCCTGAAAGTCAGACTTGTAGTTCTAATGTATTCATTATCAGTACCCTGAACTAATAACAAAGGGACATTTTTTTCTTTGTATTTAATTGTTTGAGAAGACCATACAGTAGGTGCAATTGCAACAGGAAGTTTAGCAGTTTCTTTAAATTTTTTGAAATCATCCATATCAAGATTTCTTCTATTACGCATTTCCCAAAAAGGAATATTATTTGAAAACCACTCCCATTTATCTATATATAAGTTTTCAGATCCGAAACCAGCAACACCGGTTTGAAAAGCATTATCGATGCCTTTGATAGCAGTAGACATCAGAACAACAGAAGTGACACCAATAACAATACCAAGCGTAGTTAATATAGCTCGAACTTTATTAGTACGAATGGCACGGAACGATATAGCTAAACCTTCTTTCAACTCAAACAAATAATTTTTCATTTGAGAAATTCCTTCCTATAGTTTTGATGCACCATTCTTTTTAGGTACATAACGTTTTGAAACGGGTTCATCTTTCTCAATAAAACCGTCTCTTAATCGAATAATTCTTGCAGCATGTTCAGCAATATATTCTTCGTGAGTAACAAGAATGATTGTATTACCCAATTCATATATATCATTAAAAAGGGCCATAATATCTTCACCAGTTTTAGTATCGAGGTTACCAGTTGGTTCATCGGCTAAAATAATTGCAGGTTCAGTAACCAGTGCACGGGCAATAGCAACACGCTGTCTTTGACCTCCTGAAAGTTCATTAGGTTTATGATGAATTCTATCACTCAATCCAACATGGTTTAATGCAATACGCGCTCTTTCCTTTCTTTCGGAAGAAGAAACACCGGCATAAATCAAGGGTAATTCAACGTTATGAAGCGCATCCGATCTGGCTAACAAATTAAATGTCTGGAAAACAAATCCTATTTCTCTATTCCTAATTTTAGCAAGTTCATTATCATTCATTTGACTAACATTAGTACCCTTAAAATCATACAAACCTTTGGAAGGAGTATCCAAACATCCAAGAATGTTCATTAAAGTTGATTTACCTGAACCGGATGGACCCATTATAGCAACATACTCATTCTTATCAATTCTCAAAGACACATCAGCTAAAGCATGAACTTCTTCGCTACCGACTTGATAAATTTTTGCTATGTGTTCTATATTAATAATATTCATTTTTGATCCCGTTCCTTAATGAGTTTACTTTTTATCTGCTTCTGGTCCTTTTTTTGCTGCTTGTACTGAAAGTTTTGATCCATCATCTAATTCTTTAGAGATTGCTCTATAAGGACCACTAACAACTTCTTCGCCACCATTCAAACCACTTTGAATTTCAATATAAGTATCATCACTAATACCAGTTTTGACTTCAATCATTTTGGCCTTATTATCTTTAACAACAAAAACAACTTCTTTAGGTTTATTAGAACGAGCTTCTTTCTTTGCTTTAGCTTCACTTTCGTTAACAGAAGTACCAGTTTCCTGTTGAGTTGCAGCTTTTGCTTTATCAACCCTTGCAGTAACACTTTGGATAGGTATTGAATAAACATTTAGTTTAGTCTCAGTTAAAATATCAGCATCACAAGACATACCAGGTCTAAGTTGATTTTCCGGGTCAATAATCAAAACCTTAACTTCAAAGTTTACAACTTCATCCTGAGTTCCAAGTCCTTTTGTAACAGCGCTATTTCCAATCTGAGTAACAATGCCTTTGAAAGTTTTATTAGCAAAAGCATCAACATGGACTTTAGCAGTATCGCCAACTTTAATTAAAACAACATCATTCTCATCAACATTAACAGTAGCTTCCATTTTACTTAAATCTGCAACAGTTAACATTTCAGTACCCGGAGCATACCCGCTTCCTAAAACTCTTTCGCTTAGGTCAACATCACGCTTACTAATAGTACCATTAAGCGGTGAATAAACAGTGGTCTTGTTCAAATTTGTAACAGCATCTTTCAACCTGGCTTCTGCCTGAGTAACACCGGATTTTTGAGATTCATAATTAGCATAAGTTTGCAGATAAGTTGATTTAGCAGTTTCAAGTTCAGAATCGCTAACTAACTTTTTCTTTGAAAGATCCTGAGCGCGTTTATAATCAGCTTCGACCTTATCCAATTGAGCTTTAACTTGACTAAGTCCGGATTTTGCCTGATCTAAGCCTGCTGCAGCTAAATTTCTAGCTGCTTCATAATTATCAGGTTTGATGCGTAAGAGTATTTGTCCTTTCTTAACAATATCACCTTCTTTGATAGGTAAGTCAACAATTTCACCAGTAGCTTCGGCGCTAATATTAACCTGGTAAACCGGATTAATTTTACCTGTTGCTGAAACAACTTGTGTAATTGTTCTCTTCTCAACTTTTTCAGTTTGAACAACAACAATATCTTCCTTGCTGCCGCCAAATATTACAAGCAGCAATAGAACAAGAAGAAGAACACCTAAACCGCCAAAAATGAAGAGTTTCTTTTTCGATTTTTTCCCGTTAGCCATTTTACTTAACTCCTTAAAATAATTTATTCAAATTTTGAAAAATCTAATCTGCCGATTGCATTATTTAATTTATCATGTTGTCTATAAAAATTATAAACTGCATTAATTTTACTAGTTAAAGCATCGGTATAATCTCTGTTAGCCTGTAAAACTTCAAGCAAAGTTGCCGAACCAAGGTTGTATCTTTCCTGATTAATTCTTTGGGTTTCTTTTGCATATTCGGCATTTTTAACAGCTACATCCAAACTTTTCTTTGCAGCAACTAAATCCAGGTATGTTTGTTTAATTTCAATTTTAATACTTCTTTCCAAAGCATACAAGTCTTCTTTTGCGCTTTTCATTGATGTTTGTGCAAATTGGATTTGGTTTTCAGTCGCGAAATTTGAGAATATTGGAAGACTTAATGTTAAACCAACATAGTATGATTTTCTATTAAATAAAAGATCGGTTGCTGCGGCTTGAGTATTATAGGAATAATTACCAGTCAAGCTGGGAAGCACTCCACTACGTGCAATAGTAATACCGCTTTCAGCCGCTGAAACAGTTAATTGCTGACTTTTGTAATCAAAACGGTTATCCATAGCAGCACTTACCATTGCTTGCATGCTTTCAAAATCTTTCATATAAATATCAGTGTCAACAATACTATTATTTGCAATCGGATCAACAAGAGTGTAATCTTCAAGAACATTAAGAGCTAAATAATTCAGAAAAGCAGCTAATGAAGATTCATAAGTATTCTGCGCCTGAATCAATGCTAATTCGGCAGTTCCTAAATTAGTCTGGGCTGAATAAACATCTGCTAAAGTAACAGCGCCAAGCCTGTTCTTTTCCTGAACAGTTTCGAGGAAACGAGTAAAATATTTCACATTACCTTCGCGTACGTTTCTAAGTGAATCTGCGTTTAATACACTGTAATAATAATCCGTTGTCTGAAATACAATATTTTGTTTTTGCTTTGTGATACTATATTCATTGGATTTAAGATTGTCCTGTTTTTGTGAAATAGTTGCTATATTACTCAATCCATCAAATAGTGTAAAATTTCCGCCAATACCAATACCGTAAGTTCTAGTATCTGAGACTGATGCATCAGTTTGAACCGGAATTCCTCCATAGAATACTTGCTGTCCGCCTTTATCATCAATTCTATTCCATTGAAATGTTCCTGTAGCTCCTAAACTTGGTAATAACTGACCCCAAGCATTTTTCAATGAAGTCTGGCTAGATTCCAAGTTATATTTTAATTTAATTAAAGAACTATTTCTTTGAAGTGCTATAGTAATAGCCTCCTGAAGCGTCAGTTTTTTCTGAGCGAAATTTGGCAAAGCGATTATCAGAATAATTAACACAATTAGATATCTTTTCATTAGCTACTCCTTTTAAGAACAATTTTGATTTTCTGAACATTATGACGTTACTTAAGCCGAAAAAGTTACAAAGCAAAGATAAGAAGTTGTTAAACATCCCTCATAAGAAAACTATCTTTTATTTTGATGAAATATGTATATGCTTCTTCATAATTATTTCCGATTTTTCCATCGAGAATTGCTTCTTCAATAGCACTTTTTATTTCACCAACCAATTTGGATGGAGGAATGTTACATACATGCATTATTTCTTCTCCTCTCACCGGAGACTGGAACGCCCTCAATTGATCCCGTTCCTGAACATCTTTTACTTTTTGCATCACAATATCGTAATTTTCCAGATAACGGGAAACTTTAGAAAGATTTTTACTTGTAATATCAGCACGGCATAATGTGATCAGGTCATCAAGGCTTTCATCTGCAGCCACTACCAACCTTCTGATAGCAGAGTCTGTTACAATCTCATCAACAAGAGCAATAGGTCTTAAATGCAATCTTACAAGTTTTTCAACATAATCAAGTTTTGTAAGGGGAAGTTTAAGTCTTTCAAATATGCTTTTCATCATTCGGGCGCCAATTTCTTCATGCCCATGAAAAGTCCATCCTACTTCCTCAACAAATTTTTTAGTCAAAGGTTTTGCTATATCATGAACAAGTGCAGCAAAACGCAGCCAAACATCATTGCTGACACCTGCAATATTATCAACAACAATACAAGTATGATAAAAAACATCCTTATGATGATAATCTTTCCTTTGTTCAACACCGGCGAGGTTATGAATTTCAGGAAATATTACTTTCATTACACCGGTCTCAAACAATAATTTTAATCCAATTGATGGTATTGGAGAAGCTAGTATTTTCAAGAATTCATCTGTAATTCTTTCCTGAGAAACAATTTTCAATCTTTCAGACATTGAAGAGGCAGCATTAAGAGTTTGAACATCAATTTGGAAATTTAACTGAGCTGCAAAACGAAAAGCCCGCATAATTCTTAACGGATCATCATCAAAAGTTTTGACAGGATCTAAGGGAGTTTTAATAATTTTATTATCAATGTCAGTTAATCCGTTAAACTTATCAATTAATTCACAATAATTGTTTTTGTTAAGAGAAACAGCTAAACAATTAATAGTAAAATCGCGTCTTGTCAGATCATCATCCAGGGTTCCGGCAGAAACTTTTGGATTTCGGCTTTTGTGTGAATAAGATTCTTTGCGGGCACCAACAAACTCCAATGCAAAACCACCATAATTGAAATGAGCGGTTCCAAAGTTTTTATATATTACAACATTACTAACACCAAGATAACCGGCAAGTTGATTTGCAAACATAGGGCCGTCACCAACCACTAAAAAATCCATTTCGTCTCTATTTCTTCCAATAATAAGATCTCGAATAAAGCCGCCAACAAGGTATATTTCTTCCCCTCGACTTTCAGCAATGCTTGAGGCAGATAAAAGAAATTCATAATCTTTAAGGGAAGAAAGGAAATTCATTCTTTATTCTCTATTCTTATATTAAACTTGCTGGCAAAATTGGTAAACCAATTGACCATTCTCAAATTTTCTACAGTTTTATATTTTTCATTATCATCCATATTGAAATAAAGAGCGCGGACAGCGAAATATTCCGCCTTCTCATATTCAAGTTTTTCAAGATAATATTTTGATAATTGAAGACTAGCATAACTTGATGCAAAATCATTAACAATAATATTTTTTTGCAGTGCTGTCAAAAATTCATTAATCTTTCCATTAGTCTGTGCTGAAAGATTAATTAAAATTGGAATACTGCAATATTCAAATCTTTCATTGTTTAGATTTTTAATAATTTCAAATTTCTCCGATGCACTACCATGTAAATAATGCTTTAGAGAATCAATTCCTTTATTCAACAGTAATTTTCTGACAAGTACATCATTTGTATATCCTATGTGTGGATTCTGAGAAATCAATGAATCATAAACAGCAGAAGCAGAATCAAGTTTAGCATTTTCTATATATAAATCACCAAGCCAAATTTCGAGGTTAAAATAATTAGGGCTTTTGATGAAATAACCGATTTGATCTTTAAGGAATTGTTCACCTTCAGAATATTTTTTTTGTTTTGAAAAACATGTTATAATACCGCTTAATGCTTGGAATGAATTTGAATAATTATAGACATTTTTAAACAATTTTGAAGATTCGTCAATTTTACCATCTCGATATTCTTCCCAGGCTTTTTTTACTTCAGAAGCAGCCATTCTTGGGCAGTATTTTTTAAATATTGTAGTCCCTCCAAAATATAGTTGTGCCTGGTATTTATTAAAATGAATTGTGTAGTTGCTTAAAAAATCATCATAGTTTTTTGCTAAATCATGTAGTGAAAGATTGTATATTTTATCAAATTCACCATTTTTATAAAGCAATTTTATCTTTTCTACTCCGAAATTATCAGCCAGGTATTTTACAAAAGATCCGGCAAAGATATAAGAGATTGATGAATTCCTGGAGAAGAAATTCATACCGCTGAATAAGCTTTCAACCTGAAATTTATATCCTGAAAGCTCGGCTAGTTTGGCCATGAAATGCACTGGATAACCGTCATAATTATTATCAACTGCAGTAGCAAAACCTTCAATAAGTGCAGGACTAAAATTGGATGGAACGCTATATAACGAATATGCAAACATTCCGGCAACATCATGGGCTAATTCATGTTTTAATGCTCTATCAAAATCATTTATGTTGAGATATACTTGCTTTAACCAGGGTTTCGCAACATCGGCATTTCCGGCACCAAACAGTTCCCTTTTTTGGTTACTGCTTTCAAAAAGAAACGAATTAATTTTATCAGGGAATTTTGCACTTAATTGTGTTTCAATCTGATCAAGGTAATACTCATGCAACAGGGCTACATATTTGTATTTGAATTTTTTAATAGCAGAAACCGGTTCATGAATTTTAACATGATCTGTAGTAATTACAGCCGGAAGATTTTTTTCGAGTCTTGATTGATCTGTAGCAAAGTATAATTCAGGTTTTAGATATGAAAATAATGATGAAGTAAAAATGATCAGCAATATAACTGCTACTTTGATTGTTCTTTTCTTTTCTCTCAAGTCATAAGACAAAAAATATACGATTATAAAAAAAGCGATGTTAAAAAGTCTGTAGGCAACCAGGATCCTATCAACTGTTAAATCTTCGTCGTAAATAGTACCGGGATAAAATCCAAAAATAGGGTTGTAAAAATAAATTTGAGGATTTAGAAAGAATTCAATAAGCGAGGAAAGAATAATAATTATAAAAATAAACACAAATAAAACCGCAGGAAATTTTTTAGATATTCCAAAACACAAGTTTCCGGTAATAACACCAAAAAAGAATGAGGGAATTGTTATAACAATAAAAAAGAGGATGCCTTCTACTATTGGACAATGAGAATTTAAGCGGCTTGAAATAAAACCAATTAACAAAGGAGTTAGAATTGAAAAGAGTATAAAATATTTGTTTTCTAGGCAAAAAATATCAAGGCTTTTCCGGTATATTTTTTTTTGATAATAAATTGTTCCAAATCCACCCAAAATAAATAGCAAAATTCCATTAACTGCAGAAAGCTCATATCCCAACGTGTTTGTCAAAGGTAAATTTGATAGAAATAAATTAATTATAAATATAATTAAGACAAGAATTATAGAAAGGTTAAACTGAATGGCTTTATTAAATAGTTTCAAACTAAAATTCCACTGTTGAAACACGTTCTATTTCAGAGCCCAAGGATAGTAATTTTTCCTCAATTCTTTGATAACCTCTATCCAAATGATAAATGCGCAGAACTTCAGTAGTACCTTTTGCTGCTAATCCAGCTAAAACAAGTGAAGCGCTTGCTCTTAAATCCGTAGACATTACTTTTGCTCCGCTTAAAGATTCAACGCCTTTAATTATTGCCGAATTGTTAATAACCTCTATATTGGCGCCAAGGCGAGTGAGCTCTGGTATATGATTAAAACGGTCATGATAAATCGTATCTGTAACTGTTGATGTACCGCCAGCTAATGACATATAAGCCGTCCACTGGGCCTGCATATCAGTTGGGAATCCAGGGTAAACAGCAGTTGTAACGTCAATATTTTTAATATTAAAATTTGATGCATCTAAATGAATTAAATCTTTTTGAATATTAAGTTTAACTCCGCTATCCTCTAATTTAGTAAGTATCGATTGAACATACTCAACGCAGTTATTCTCAAGCTCAATTTTGCCCCCAGTAATTGCACCCGCAATAAGAAGAGTTCCCGCTTCTATTCTATCAGAGATATTTGTAATGGAAGCCGGTTTTAATTCTTCGACACCTTCAATTTCTAATGTAGTAGTACCCAATCCTGAAATCTTTGCTCCCATCAGGCATAAATAATTTGCAAGCAATGTAATTTCAGGTTCAATTGCTGCATTGAATATAACCGTGCTCCCTTTAGCCAGGGTAGAAGCCATTAAAGCATTGCCGGTAGCGCCTACTGAAGATACATCAAAAATTATTTTTGTTCCGTTAAGTTTTGATGCTTTTGCAATAATATATCCTTTTTCAAGTTGAATATCAGCGCCAAATTTCTTCATGGCTTCCAAATGAAGATTTATAGGGCGAGGACCCCATGAACAACCTCCTGGCATTGATACCTTTGCATATCCAAATCTTGCCAATAAAGGACCTAGAACATATACTGAAGCGCGCATTTTTTTTACATGTTCATAAGGTGCTGTTTGAGTTATAATATTTCCTGTCTTTAAAACTAATCTATGATTCTTAAAATCTGATTCAACGCCAAGATAATTAAGAAGTTTGATCATGGTATACACATCATTAACTTCTGGTGTGTTCTCGATTGCATTTACGCCTGAATTGAGAAGAGTAGCAGGCATTAAAGCTAATGCTGAATTTTTTGCACCGCTTACAGATACTTTTCCTACAAGCTTTTTCCCGCCCTTAATAACAAACTTATCCAAATTAAATCCTTATTGAATTTTGAAGATCATTCCATTAACACCAACCATAAATATTTGCCCTGTAGGATTTAAAGCAATACCGTTCATGTTAGAATAAATACGCGATTCAACAAGATCCCAGGATTCACCTTTATCTTTAGAGATTAGAATTATTCCACGGCTTCCAATTATCATTGATCTTGAATCAGAAATAAATTTTACTCTTTGAAAACCGCCTGCATCATTTATTTTGGATTTTTCCCAGCTGCCGCCAAAATTTGTAGACCTCAATACAGTTCCATCTCCACCCGCAATCAATCCATATCCGTCTTTTGTTAAATCAATTGATTTGAGGTAATTGTCCGTCATTGTTTCTGAGTTGTGTACCCAGAGTTCGCCTCCATCAGTAGTGTTAATCATAGTTCCATTCCATCCGACTGCAAATCCTCTTTTGCCATCAAAAAATGCAATATCAAAAATAATTTCATTTGTATTTGTATTTACTTTATACCAGTTAATGCCGCCATTTGTAGTTTTTAATATCAATCCTTTATTTCCTGTGATAAAACCAATTCTATCATCAATAAACTTAATTCTGAAAAAAGCATATCCTTTAGCAATAGGTATTTGTTGAAGTGTGTCTAAATAATTTGTTGTAAAATACAGTGAAGCAGAATCTCCTACAATCAATCCCCTTCCGTTCGGAAATAACTGAACGTCACTTAACGAAATTGAACGATCTAATTCTTTTTTTAACCATGTTTTGCCATTATCTCTTGACAAAAGAAGTGTACCGCTGTCTCCAACTGCAACGGCAAACATATCATTGGCAAAAGAGATAGAATTAAGATTTATTAAAAGATGACTATCAACTTTTATTATATCAGTGAATTTAATTTTATTCTCGTCGCTGGCAAATAGCTGCTGAATACTATATTTCTTGAATTTATCCAATTGGTTAGACGATAAAAGAGTATTAACCTGGTTATATACAAAATATGAAAGTGCTATAAGTACCAGAATAAAACCGCCAAATGCTAAAATTGATAATGCTTTATATTTCTTTGACCGTGGTTCTGATCTCTTAAAATAACTTGTGTACATCTTTGCAACATGTTTATCTAATTCCTGAAAATCATTGTACATTTCCTCACACGTGGTGTATCGATTTAATGGATTTTTCTCTAATGATTTTTGAAGAATTTTATCAACAAGGTCCGGTATATTTTTAATCTTATCACTAACGTACGGAGGATTTTTTTTCAAATGGGCATCCATCACCTCATATTCACTTTGGAATTCAAACGGAGGTTGACCAACAATCATTTCATATGCAGTACATCCAATTGAATAAATATCACTTCTGTTTGTAACTTCATCCCCACGCACTTGTTCAGGACTCATATAATAAACTGTTCCAATCTTGGAACCGGTCTTTGTCATGTTGTTTTCAACTAAAGATTTTGAAATTCCAAAATCCATAATTTTTGAAACGCCTTCCTTGTTTAAAATTATATTGGAAGGTTTTATATCTCGATGAACAAATCCCTTTGAATGTGCATATCCAATTCCAAGCAATAACTGTTTTATTATATAGATTACATCATATAAATTAAATCTTCCCTGCCTTTCAATAACTTTTTCCAAACTTTCTCCTTCTACAAACTCCATTACGATACCGAGGAGATCTGAGTATTCAATAAACCCGTAAACTGTAACAATGTTTGGATGAGAAAGCTTAGCCTGATTTTTTGCTTCACGTTTAAAACGTTCTATAAATCTTTCTTTGTCTTGAACTTGAGAATTCAACATTTTTATTGCTACATAACGGTCAAGCTGTGTATCGTAAGCCTTGTAAACAATCCCCATACCACCCCTGCCAAGTACAGAGACAATCCTGTAGCTTTCGATCATTTTGCCAATTAGATTTTCCATATGCTTAATTAATTTTTGAATTCAATATAGCAATTTTCGATTTTTCTTTTATTAAAACAAATAGTTTAATGTTGATAATCTTCATTTTTTGTTTTTTCTTGCTATTTAACTAATTTGCAAGCCATTTTTGCGAGACTGGCGGAATTGGCAGACGCGCTAGACTTAGGATCTAGTATCGAGAGATGTGGGAGTTCGAGTCTCCCGTCTCGCACAATCTAATATTTTCTTCAAATTTAATAAGAGGTATTTTTTTTGGATATTAAAGTAAACCAATTAACTGACTCACAGCTGGAAATTGAAGTCAGTCTCAATTATGATGAAATTCTGCCGGACATAGAACAAGCTTATGCGGAAGAAAGAAAATCCATTTCTATTGACGGATTCAGAAAAGGTAATGCACCAATGGGAATGGTGAAAAAGCTATATGGTGAAGCAATTGAATATAAAGCAAGTGAAAAAATAGCTAACAAAAAATTTTGGGATGCTGTTGATGAAAAAGGAATTAAACCTATATGCACACCTCAAATGACTGATATTGATTTTGTACCGGGTACTAAGCTCTCTTTCAAAGTTACAGTTGAAATTAAACCAAAATTAGAATTAAAAAACTATACGGGGCTTGAGATAGAGAAACCGGTTTTCAAGGTAAAAGATGAAGAAGTTGAAAAAGAAATAGATTATTTGTTGAAACCCCATCAAAAATTTGTACCTGCCGAATTAGTTGAAAATTTTGACTTTAGAATTACAGCCAACCTACAAAGAATTGACGATCAGGGTGTACCGGTTATCGGGCAACGCAGTGAAAATATGGTTATTGATCTTACTGACGAAAAAGTAAATTTACAAATCAAGGAAAATGCAAAAGGCAAAAAAGTCGGTGAAACTTTTAATTTTGTATTTATTGACGAACATCACCACGGTGAAGAACTTCACAGGGAAGAATATCGTTATATAGCTGATATTGTAAAAATTGAAAAAATTATCAAACCTGAATTGACTGAAGAACTTGTAAAAAAAATATCAGGGGATAAAGCTTCAACACCGGAAGAACTTAGCTCATATCTTTTAAACAATATTACAGAATATTACACTAAGCAGTCAGAAGAGATTGCGACAAATAATCTCTTAAACACAATAATCAAGAATAACGACTTTACTACTCCACCGGGATATGTGAACTCTATTCACCGTCATCTTGTTGAGTCGGAAAAGGAAAATGCCAAGAAATATAAAATGCCAAATTTTGACGAACATGCTGTTTCTGAATATTATAAGCCAAGAGCTGAATGGAATGCTAAGTGGTATATAATTGTTGAGAACATTGCATCAAAAGAAAATATAAAAGTTGATGAGAGCGACCTTGAGGAAATAGCCAAAAAGGAATCTGAATCAACAGGAATTTCAGTTGCAAAACTTGTTAAATATTACAAAGACACCAACAAGGATGAAATTCTGCTTGAAGAAAAAATAATAAAATTCTTGAAGGATAATTCAACATTTAAAGAAGTTGACTCCGAAGAAAAATCATAGGAGAATAAGGAGATATCAAATGAAGCATGATGTTCTCACCGAATCACAGTTAACAAAAAAAATAGAAATTTATAATCAGCTTGTTCCTTATGTTATTGAACAGACCGGTCGTGGCGAAAGAGGAATGGATATTTTCTCCCGCCTTCTCAGGGAAAGAATAATTTTTCTTGGGACTGCTGTTGATGACCATGTAGCAAGTTTAACGGTTGCGCAACTGCTTTTCCTTGAAGCAGAAGATCCTGAAAAAGATATTAATCTTTATGTAAACTCACCGGGAGGCAGTGTATCTGCAGGGCTGGCGATTTATGATACAATGCAGTACATACGCTCAAAAGTTGCAACAATTTGTGTCGGTTTAGCAGCAAGTATGGGAGCTATTTTGCTTGCAGGCGGAGAAGCAGGTAAACGTTCTGCCCTACCAAATTCAAAGATTTTAATTCATCAACCCTGGGTTGGCGGGCTGCAAGGACAAACAACTGATATTGAAATACACGCTAAAGAAATGATTAAAACACGGGAAACGCTATATAAAATCCTTGTTGACCATACAGGAAAAACTTTTGAGCAGATTTCAAAAGACTGCGAGCGTGATTATTTTTTAACTGCTGAGGAAGCCAAGGAATACAAGTTAATTGACAATATTTTAGTTCAACGGGCTAACCCGGGCAATAATAAAAAATAACTATCAACTTTTAAGGAGGCTGTTCGCCTCCTTTTTTATTTTAAAAATTATTGTAAACATGGAGAACTGACAATGAAGCGTATTAAGTTTTTTATTCCTCTCTTATTAATACTTACAACACAAGTATTTACTCAAAATAAATTATTTACACTTGAAGATGTGGTTCTTAATGCCTATCCAAAATTAGTTCCTGCAAATCTTCGCCAGTTAAATTGGCTGCCAAATACTGATAAATTTGTTTGGGTTGATGGTACCGGGAATAAATCATCAATTTTAATTTCTTCAGTAAAGAAAAACGAGATAGACACACTTCTAAAATTAAACGAGTTAAATACTTTTTTAACAAAAAATAATGAAAAAGCGCTGAATTCATTACCGGTTATTGAATGGTCTTCTGCTGACGAATTTAATTTTTGGAACGGAACACAATATTTTTCTTTCAATAATAAATATAAAAAGCTTACAAAAGTAAATTATATCCCGGATGATGCAGAAAGACAAACTCTTTCACCTGATAAAAAATACATCGCTTATACAATTAATAATAATCTCTTTTTTACATCAGACGGGAAAAACAACGTACAGATCACCTTTGATAAAGACGCAAATATTGTAAACGGTCAGTCGGTTCACCGGGATGAGTTTGGAATTAATGGAGGAATATTTTGGTCACCCAAAAGCGATTATATCGCTTATTACAGGATGGACCAAACCATGGTAACTGATTACCCGATTGTTGATTTAACTTTTACACCAGCACGTGTAAAAAATATAAAATACCCTATGGCAGGACAGGCAAGCCATCATGTAACTGTCGGTTTATTTGAAATAAAAACCGGTAAAACAGTGTGGTTAAAAACCGGCGAACCGCTTGAGCAATATTTAACTAACCTTGCCTGGTCTCCTGATGCGAAATACTTTTTTATTGCGCACCTTAACCGGGATCAAAACTTTATGCAATTTAAGAAGTATGATGTTAGTAACGGTGAACTAATCAAAGTTCTTTTTGAAGAAAAGAATGAAAAATATGTTGAGCCTTTAAACCCGATGGTATTTCTGCCTAACTCAAACGATAAATTTATTTGGCAGTCTCAAAGAAACGGTTATAATCATTTATATCTTTATGATACCGAAGGCAATTTTATTAAACAGGTAACTGAAGGAAAATGGGTTGTTACATCTTTCAATGGATTTGATAAATCCGGGAAAAATGTTTTTATCACTTCAACAAAAGTTAGCCCTTTAGAAAAACAGTGTTATATGGTTAATTTAGAAAGCGGCAGGATGGAAAGACTTTCAAATAATCCAGGTACACATTATGTTTTCCCAAATTCAAATTCTGAATACTTTATTGATTCATATACAAATGTTTCAACTCCCCGCATGATTAATCTTTTTGACCATTCCGGAAAGCTTATCAGAACTCTCCTCAATGCTGAAAATCCTCTTAAAGATTATAAGATGGGAGAGACACAATTATTCACAATCAAAAATGAAGAAGGAATTGATCTTTATTGCAGAATGATTACTCCACCTGATTTTGATAAATCGAAAAAATACCCTGTAATTGTTTACGTCTATGGAGGACCACATGATCAGGAGGTAACAAATATTTTTGGCACAGGACGGTATTTTTTATGGTTCTATATGATGGCTCAAAAAGGATATATTGTTTTTACTCTTGATAACCGCGGCTCCCTGAATAGAGGGCTGGAATTTGAACAAGCTATTTTCCGCCATCTCGGTACAGTTGAAGTTAAAGACCAGATGGCAGGTGTAAATTACTTAAAGTCGCTCCCATATGTAGACGGAACCCGTTTTGGAGTTTACGGCTGGAGTTACGGTGGATTTATGACTACATCTCTGATGTGCAGAACAAACGGAACCTTCAAGGTTGGTGCATGCGGAGGTGCTGTTATTGACTGGAAATATTACGAAGTGATGTATGGTGAACGTTATATGGATACACCGCAGACAAATCCTGATGGCTTTAAAGAAGCAAGTCTTTTGAACCATGTACAAGACCTGCAAGGGAAATTACTGTTATGCCAGGGTACAAGCGATCCAACTGTTGTATGGCAGAATACTTTAATGTTCGCAAAGAAATGCGCTGAATTAAATAAACCATTGGATTACTTTCCTTATATTGGGCATGGTCATGGAGTTTCAGGTAAAGATGCGCTGCATCTGTATACAAAGATCACAAATTATTTTTTGGATAACTTATAATCTTTTTAAAGTGGGATTAAAGCAGTACGCTTCAATCCCTTCTATTTTAAACTAGCTTGTAAAATAGGTATATTTTGAAGTATAATGGTAATTTTATTATCAGGTAAGAGATAAAGCATTGAATGGCGCTAAATTAGATTTATTGTTAAGACTGAAAGAAGTTTCGGAGTATGCGCGTCGCGGTGAAGAATTTTTACCCGACGAAATTTGTAATTTCCTTTCAACTGAATATGACCTTTTATCAGCAGTCATTTTCGAAATTAAAAATGGTAATTTAATTGTTGTTGGCAAATCAAATGGCACAGGGAATAATTTTCAGAAAGAAACATCATTTAATTGTGCTTCATGTACATCAATTTCCCAAAATAATTATTATAAATTAGAACAAGATTTAAATTGCAGCATACCACTTTCCGGGAATATAAATAATGAAGCTTGTGCTGTTCTAGACGTTTCTGCTTCAAATAAAATGCTTATAAAAGTTGCCCGCAAATCACCTTTTACTCAGAATGATAAAGAATCACTTGAAAAGTCTATCCAATTCATTACATCATTTTTATTTATATGGACTGAGAACCGCAACTGTGAAAAAGTATCAATATCTTTAACCGAAATAATAAATGAAACAGCAAATGAACTAAGGGCAAGTTCGAACTCAATTGTAGGTTTTACCTCCATGCTTTCAACTGAGAATATATCATCGTCTCAGGCAGAATACGTTTCTGCAATCAAAAAAAATGCGCAAAGTATTCTGATGAATATTAACGATTTAAATGAATTATCCAAAATAGGCTCTAACACTGCTACATCAACCCTGAAAAATGTTGAACTGCATGTGATTGTTAATGAAATTGTTGAATTATTTAAGAGCAGGCTTGGAAGTAAAAAAATAAAATTAGTGGTTGATATTTCAAATAATCTCTCTAAACCAATAAATATCGATGATCAAAAACTGCGTTATATTCTTAGTACGCTTCTATTTGTATCAACTACTTTAACAATTCAAGGCGAAATAACTATAAAAATTACGCAAACAAACGATAATAAAATAGGTTTTTTAATTACTGATTCAGGGAAAGCAATCAGTAATATTGATTTTAATAAAATATTTGACCCTTTTTCACTTTCTAAACAAGATGAATTTAAACAATCCCCTCTTTCCGGGTTAAGTTTAACTCTTGTAAAAAATTATATTAATTTTTTAGGGGGTGAAATTTGGGCATCAAGCAATACTGAAAAAGGTCATTCATTTAAATTCACGATTAAGGGAGAAGTGATGTCTGATTTAGAAAATAGGATTTCCCAATTACCAAAACCATCCTCAAAGAATAAAGTGTTAGTTATTGAAGATGATTATGCCACTTCTAAACTGCTTAGTAATTATTTGAACAAGTGGGGTTATGATCCTACAATTGTTGGGAATGAAGATCAAGCATTTAAGATGATTGAGAAAGAACCTATTCTTGCAATCATTTTGGATATTGAGCTCCCAAACATTAATGGATTAGAACTTCTTAAGAAAATTCATGAACATCATAATACTAAGAATACCCCTGTAATTGTATGCTCAGTTGAACCCGAGCAGCAAAAAGCATTTATGTTAGGCGCTGTTGAATATTTTATTAAACCAATTAATTATAATTTCTTAGTTGAAGTATTGACAAGTTATAAACTAAGAAAAAATTCGAATGTTCTTTGCGTAGATGATGATTTACCCACTTTGAATTTAATACGGCAGGCAATTGAAACTGCAGGATTTATACCTGTAGCTGAAAATGTTTCTGCAAATGTGATGGAGCTAATTAAAGATAAAGACATTGATTTAGCTATAGTTGATTTGGATATGCCGGATCCGAATGGATTTGAACTGATAAGACTTATTAAATCTGAGAAGAAATTTGCAAAACTTCCTATAATAATCTATACAGGCAAAGAAAACTACAAAGATGATCTTTATAAAATTGAGGGATTATTTGAAGATCTTCTGGATAAACGCTCAACTAACATTGAAGATCTTGCAGATGTTATTAATTCAATGATCAATAAATATGAAACCCCTCCTACTGCGGAAGAAGTAAAAATTAAACATAATGTAATTAAAATTCTTCTTGCAGAAGATTATAAGCATTCCCAAATTATTGTTACTCGACTACTAAAGAAAAATAATTTTGAAAATGTTGTTGTAGTTGAAAATGGTGAAGATGCTTTAAAAATGGCCCGGCAGGAAACTTTCAATTTGATTCTTATGGATATGCAAATGCCGATTATGAATGGATTTGAAGCCACTGAAAAAATACGCGAACTATCAGAATATAAAAACACGCCAATTATTGCTCTTACGGCTTTTGCTATGAAAGGAGATAGAGAAAAATGTCTTGAAGCCGGTGCAACTGACTATATTCCAAAACCAATTGATAGTAAAGAATTCATTGATAAAGTAAAATTCTATACAACGGCTTAATTGTATTATAGGAATATTTTTTTCAATAAAGCCACTCTACAGTGGCTTTATTATTATTAACTCTTTATTGTAAAAGCAATCTCTCTTAACAATCCTCCTATCATTTTCTTATATTTGCAATTGTTATTGATCAATATGGGAAATAATTTGGAAAATATTCGAGTTCGCTTTGCACCAAGTCCTACCGGTTACCTTCATGTTGGAGGACTGCGTACAGCTTTATATAATTTCCTTTTTGCGAAAAAAAATAACGGTAAATTTATTTTAAGAATAGAGGATACAGATAGGAACCGTTACGTGGAAGGCGCAGTTGAAAATTTAATTTCGGCTCTTAAGTGGTGCAATTTACAATTTGACGAAGGCCCTGATATTGGAGGTAAGTTTGGTCCTTATTTGCAATCTCAAAGACTTGAAATCTATAAGCAGTACATTCAGATGTTGATTACTGAGGGGAAAGCATATTATTGTTTTTGTACCCAGGAAAGACTTGAAGCACTGCGCGAAGAACAGCTAAAACAAAAATTACCTCAAGCAAAATATGATAAACATTGTCTTGGATTAAATAAAGATGATATTACAAAAAAATTAAATGAAAAGATCCCCTACGTTATCCGCCTCAATGTTGAGCCAAATAACAAAATAACTTTTGAAGATATAGTGCGTGGACGGGTTGAATTTGAAAGTAATAACATTGACGACCAGGTATTAATTAAAAGTGACGGGTATCCCACTTATCATCTTGCAAATGTTGTTGATGACCATTTAATGGAAATAAGCCACGTAATTAGGGGCGAGGAATGGCTGTCATCAACACCAAAACATGTTTTGTTATATGATTCATTCAAATGGCAAAGACCAATATTTGCCCATCTTCCCCTGCTTTTAAACCCCGATCGTTCCAAGTTGAGTAAGCGTCAGGGTGATGTTGCGGTTGAAGATTACCGGTCAAAAGATTTTTTGAATGATGCTTTAGTAAATTTTGTAGCCCTTCTTGGATGGAATGCGGGTGATGACAAAGAATTTTATTATTTAAATGAATTGATTGAAAAATTCTCACTTGAAAGAGTTAATAAAGCCGGAGCCGTTTTTGACCTCGATAAATTAAATTGGTTAAATGCAGAACATTTACGAAAAAAAACTGATGATGAAATACTTTTGATGCTCAAAGAATCAATTCTCAATTCTCAATTCTCAACTTTCAATTACAAAGATTTTTATTTGCTGCAAATTATTTCAGCGATGAAAGAACGCGTAAGCTTTGTCAACGAATATCTTTCAAAATCTCCATATTTTTTTGAAGCTCCTAAAGCATATGAGGAAGTTTCAGTATTAAAAAATTGGAATCGGGAGACTCCGCAGCAATTAGAAGAATTGAAATTGGAATTCTCTTTACTTGAAAATCCTTCCAAAGAGGATTATGAGCATGCACTTGCCAGGGTTTCTGAAAAACTTAACATTGGAAAAGGCAAGCTTATTCATCCTCTGAGACTTGCGCTTTCAGGAATTAGTACAGGTCCGGGTATTTTTGATATTGCATTCATTATTGGTAAGGATGAAGTACTAAAAAGAATTGATACTGCCCTTAAACTAATAAACCTGCCTAAATAATTAATTCTTCTATAGTCTTATAATTGAGTGAGATATTTTACACCAATAAATTCAATTGGCGTGGATAGCTTACTTTAAAAATAGTACCATCTTTCTTATTTGATATAAAACTTATAGTACCACCTAAGTATTTTTCAGTTAGAAATTTCATGCTGAAAATTCCAAGTCCGCGACCTGCACCTTTAGTAGATATTGAACGGTTAAACAATTGCGCTTGAATATCACTTGGAATGAAACTGGAATTATGAGTTGAAAAAACTACCAAATCACCTTCCAAACAACATTTTATACCTACAGTTTGCCCGGGTGCAGAAGCTTCTACTGCGTTTTTAATCATATTACCTAAAACTCTTCCAAGAATAGTTTCATCGGTTTCAAACTCAATATCAACACTGTCTTCTTTAATAACAATGGACTGAGCTTCAAATAAATCAGCCTGGTTGTAGCTTCCAATAATATTTTTAATGAAATCCAAAGAGTGAATTTTTTTTAAGCTCAGATTAATTTTACTTTTTTCGGATATAACTAGATGTCTGTGGGTATTTATTTCATCTATAATACGTTTGGCAAGCTGTCCTAAAATATGAATCAACTCTGATCTTTTTTTCGAATCAATTTCATCTTCAAGTAATTCAGTAAGATTTAAAAGATTACCGGCAGTGTTAATTATGTCGTGGAAATAAATTCTCTCTATTTGTTTTCTTTCGGTTATATCTTCAAAAATACCAACTCCTCCAATTATCATTTTTTCATCAAGAATAATCGGGGCAAAATTTACTCTTACAGGAGTAATCTTACCTGAATTACGCGAAATAAAATCACCTTCGTAATGACCAACATTACCAGCAAGCGCGTTTTCAATTGCAGAAGTTAGATGAATATCAATAATATCAGCCAGGTATGCACCGGCAATCTTTTCTTTTGTCGAATCAATAATTGAAATAAAATTATCGTTGCAAGTAGTAATCTTACCCTCTGAATCAAAATGCAGGATACCCAGCGGAACATGAGAAAACAGTAACCTATATTTTTCTTCACTTTCATGTAATGCATCCTGGGTTTTTTTCAGGTCGGCAATTGCATAAGTTAATACTTCTAATTCATTAATAGCTTCAGGAGCTTGATCAGATGAAGACATAATTGCTTTTACTTTTGAGGCTGGTTCTTGGTTAGAGGAGGAACTTTCCATAGACCTATTTTCGTAAAAGGAAAAAATTATTTTTATTAATATGTAAAATATGAAATTTATTTATGAAGATAATTTAAAATATTTAAATATTTTATCTTCAACTGCAATCCATATGTTATTTATTTTGTCTTTCCCCAACTATCTTTAAGTGTAACAGTTCTATTAAAGACTAATTTTTCAGATGTGGTATATTTTGTATCAACACAAAAATATCCATGCCGTTCAAACTGAAAACGGGCACCGGGCTTTGAACCTTTAATAAATGGCTCGACTAAAGCGTTTGGAATAATTTCACATGAACCCGGGTTTAGAAAATCAAGAAAGTTTTTTTCTTTACCTGCATCCGGCGCTTCAACAGTAAAAAGTCTATCATATAATCTAACTTCAATATTAAGTGCTTGTTTTGCTGAAACCCAATGAATAGTTCCTTTTACCTTTTTCGTGCTTGTTCCTGAACCGCTTTTTGTTTCTTTATCATAGGTACAGCGTAATTCAACAACTTCCCCCTTTTCATTTTTTATTACTTCTTCACACTTTATTATGTAAGCATAACGCAAACGTACTTCCCCGCCCGGAATTAAACGATGATAGCCTTTGGGCGGATTTTCAATAAAATCAGACTGCTCAATAAAAATCTCGTTTGAAAACGGTACTTTTCTGCTACCCATACCTGCATCTTCCGGATTGTTCACAGCATCAAGCACTTCTTCACCATTATAATTTGTAATTGTAACCTTAAGCGGGTGCAGCACAGCCATAACTCTTTGAGCGTGCTTGTTTAGATCATCGCGAATTGCATATTCCAGAAGAGCTATATCTGTTAGAGCATCTCTCTTTGCCACTCCAATAATCTCGGCAAAATTGCGTATTGCTTCAGGTGTGTATCCCCTTCTTCTAAATCCGCTTACTGTGGGCATCCTGGGGTCATCCCAGCCGTCAACATAGTTTTCTTTAACAAGCTGTAAAAGTTTTCTCTTACTCATTACAGTGTAAGTCAAATTAAGACGGGCAAATTCTATCTGCTGTGGATGGAAAATTCCTAATTCATTTAGAAACCAATCGTACAATGGGCGATGATTTTCAAATTCAAGTGTGCAAATAGAGTGAGTTACATTTTCAATCGAATCTTCCAGACCATGTGCCCAGTCATAAGTAGGATAAATGCACCATTTATTTCCCTGCCTGTGGTGTTCGTCATGCAGTATGCGGTACATAATGGGATCACGCAGATTAAAATTCGGAGAAGCCATGTCAATCTTTGCGCGCAATGTCTTGGAACCATCAGGGAATTCACCATTACGCATTTTCTCAAACAAACTTAAGTTCTCTTCAACACTTCTATTTCTATATGGACTAGGTTTTCCCGGTTCAGTAAGCGTGCCTCGGGTTTCACGAATTTCATCTGCATTAAGATCACAAACGTAGGCTTTCCCTTTTTTTATAAGATCTATTGCCCAAGTGTACATTTTATCAAAATAATCCGAGGCATAGAGAATTCTGTCTTCAAAATTACCGCCAAGCCATTTAACATCTTCAATAATTGAATCTACATATTCCTGTTCTTCTTTTTCCGGGTTTGTATCATCAAAACGAAGATTGAATTTTCCGCTGTAATCTCTTGCTATACCGGAATTCAGGCAAATAGATTTTGCATGACCTATATGAAGATAGCCATTAGGTTCAGGGGGAAATCTTGTACAGATATTTACATCCCATTTTTTAGTCTTAAGATCTTCGTCAATTATCTCGTAAATGAAATTTTTGGATTTAACAATATCGTTTGCATTTTCAGGATTTTTGGTGTCAGCAGCCATATCAACTCAAATTATTTTTTCTGCAAATTTAATGAATTTGGATTCAGAGCTCAAATATACGTTAAAATATGTTTGGTAAGACCCTAAATTTATAAGGTTAATAAATTCATTAAAGATATGCTGATTTTAATAATCCGTTAAACTCCGGAGTGTGGTTTATATTTAGAGAGGGATTGAATCAAAAAATTCATCAATGCCGCTAGATATTGCTACATCCAAAGGAGGATAATCCGGTATATTTGCATATACAGACTTGCCTGTTGTCTGTGCCCGCCAGAGGATTTTTCCATCATTTAACGAGATCAGATAATAAGTGAAATCACATTTAGTCATTTTACAATTTATAAGAACGTGATTTTCAACCTGATAATATTTCTGATGATTTATTTTGTTAATAGTACCAATAATGACTGCATCTAATGAATCTTTTTGAAATACAGAATCCAATCCTGTATACAATAACGTTTCTTTACTAAGTTTTTGGTCACTCCTGATTTTTTGAACTACTTTTTTAATGAAGAGCGAGTCTGATTCAACAAAACCGCCAACATCAACCACATTAATTTTATATTTAGGGAATTCTTGCTTTAATGATTTGAGGAAATAATTAGTGGAGTAAAATGTACCGCTATCCGTTGTATCATCCATTATCATCGGCATTAAACCAATGCTATGGATTTTATACAAAGGAATATTACGATTTCTGAAACTTTCCTTTAGAGAACCAAATTCACTCCAACATGAAGTAATGCATAGTGAAACACAAATAATTAAAACAAGCTTGATATAATTATTTTTCATTTCAGACCCGCATTTCATTAAACAAATTTTCTTTCAAATATTTTAGTAACTCACGTTACGCATAATTTAAT